>CAIUPO010000117.1 GCA_903901055.1 uncultured Bacteroidota bacterium | reverse complement strand
TTAATTATAGAAGTTAAAAATAGTAAAAATATGTCTATTAACCATCATTACATACTTAATGTATAAATAAATAACAATTAGCTATAAAATAGCCACTAATTAGATACCACTAATTAGTGTCTTTTTGTTCTCTGTAATCCCTGTTATTTGAAAAAGCCATTTTGTCTTCGCATTAAAATGTATTTCCGAAAATACCACTGTTCATAAATATTTGCCAGTCGGGCTCCGACAAGTCAATGACTTTTTCAGAAAGCACTTTTTGATGAAGTATCTTTACATCATGAAACAAAAGATGGCATATCTGGAAATAAATTTGGGGATAATTCTATTTATCGTTTCTCTGTTCTTTCCTGTTATTAACAGGAAATTTTTCCATAAGTTATTCATAATCAAGGGGCGAAAAAATAGCCCTTTCTGTTATTTTTCCTGTTCCTGTCCTGTTATGCCTCTGTTATTGCTCCTGATAGTTTCCTGTTATTTTGGGTGGTTTTTGGGCGAAATCAAGTCCGGTTAGAGGAGAAAATACGCACCACGGAGACACGGAGAGCACGGAACAACATAGAGAGTTTTAATGCGATTGTTTGGGATGCTGAAACAAGTTCAGCATGACGGAGCACCTTAGATTCGATATGGAAGCGTGAGGGATAGCAGCGGAAAACGCCGTAGTTAAAAAGTGAGGCTCCCGCAATTACTGCGGGACAGGCTTTGTAGCGAATAGCCCGACCCGTAGCAGAGCGGAGGGGCACGCCAAAATCAGTAGAAAGTATAAAGGGAAAAGTGGAAAGTACAAAACCTTTTACCTTTCTACTTTACACTTTATACTCCCTGTCCGCCATTCTACGTTCTACTTTACACTTTCTACTATTTGTCCGTCTCCGGATTCAGGACAAACTTCGCGTAGTTGTTCATATTGAGGTACTGGGTTGCAAGGCGCTTGAAGTCGTCGTTGGTGAGGCTGTCGACCCAGGCATCGTAATTAAGCACATCGTTAATATCGAGGTTATCCTTTAAGGAGCCGGTGATGGCATTCAGCCAGAATTTGTTATCCTTCAGGTCCACCTCGCGCTGGCGGTGGAAGGTTTCCTTAATCTTGCGGATGTTTAAAGGGCCGGAGCCAAACTGTTTCACCGAATCGATGATCTTGTAAGCCGCGGCAACAAGCTCCTCCACGCGTTCGGGAGCGCATCCGAACGAAATAGTGAAGCGGTATTCCTCGTTAGGATAGTGGTATAACGAGCCACGGGCACCCACTCCATACACACCGCTCATCTCTTCGCGCAACTGCTCGCGCAGCTTTATGCTTAGCAGCGACGAGAGGGCTTCCATATCGCGGGTGCTTTTGCGAGTGAACTGCGCAGGCCCCGAAAAGGCTATCTGCACCGAGCTTTTGGGCTCTTTGCCTTTTACAACCGTTTTGTTTATAACACCTGTGGGTGCCTTAACTCCCACGTCCTTCCATGCATGCGGGGTGTTTGTGGTGGGGAGGCTGCCGAGATAGGTCTCTACAAGGGGTTTCAGATCTTCGGGTTTAAAACTGCCTACAAATACGTAAGTAAAATCGCCTGCATCGGAAAAGCGGTGCTTATAAAAATTGTAAGCGGTGTTTTCATCAACCTCATTCAAAAGGCTTACTGTATAAGGCCTGCGACGGAAGTTGTATGAGCCCATAGTAACCTGAATGGTGTCGCCAAAAGCGCTGTTGGGGTCAACGCTGCGGTTTTGCAAAATGCCTTTGGTCTGGTCCATAAAGGCAGAGAAGGCGGTATCGTCCTTACGAGGCTGTGTAAAGTAGAGGTTCATCAACTGAAAGGCTGTCTCCTTGTCCTGTGGCGAGAACTGCCCGTTGAACCCCTCGAAAAGCTCGGTAATACTGGGCGACACGCCTACCACTTTTCCGGTAAGCATCTTCTCAAGTATGGTAGAACTGAATGAACCTATCCCTGACTCATCCTCAACCTGCGCTGCAACTCCCGCCGACATAAAGTCCTTGTCGGAAGCCAGAGACGTGCCTCCGGGGCGGTATGCACCGAAAACAACTTCATCGTTTTTAAAATCTGTTGGCTTTAAAATAACTTTAATTCCGTTAGAAAGTGTCCAGGTGGTAATGCCTAAATCTTTATTCATCTTCTCTTCAACCACCTTGCCCGCCTTCGGAATGCTTGCCATTAGCGGCTTGTCGCTGGTATTGTCTACATAAGCAGTAAGGCTTTCCTTTTTCACAGTATTAAATATGTTGCGTATTGTTTCGTCGGAAGGCAGGCTGGCACTGTCTTTCTGGGGTGCCTGTATAATGATGACGGTGTTTTCGCCGTTGTTGGTAATGTAGGTCTTAGCCACATTGTTGATTTCTTCCACTTTAATACCATCTAAATTTTTCAGGCAATAGTTGTATTCAAAATCCGCCGATGGCACAGGCTCCTTCTCCAGAAAGGCTTGCACAAGGTTATTCACATAACTCTTCGATTCGGTCTTGTCTTTTTCTTTTACCGCAGTTTCTTTATTTCGTAATAACTCTTTTTTGGCACGTTCCAACTCGGTAGAGGTAAATCCAAATCTTTTTACACGTTCAACCTCTGTAAGTAGCGTCAGAAGCCCAGTTTCAACACCACCGCTTTTTACAACACCGAAAGAAGTAAAGGCATCTTTAGTCCTGACAAGGCCGCCAATCCCCATATTACAAAACAGGAACGGAGGCGTGGTTTGCTTTTGTAACTCCTGCAAGCGGCTATTCAACATACTCGAAAATAAGTCATAAGTAATATCCCTTCTGAACTCAGCAAGGGTGCGGGTATGCTGTTTGGCATGCTTCACTTCAAGCTCGATAATTGTATAGGGGGTTTCTTTATCTGTAGCTTTTGCAATCAGCAACTCTTTATTATCAGGCACCTCAAATGGCACGAGTGGCCTTGCATTCGGCTTATTCGGAATAGAGGAGAATCTTGCTTTAATCATTGCCTCAACTTTGTCTATATCAAAGTCTCCAACGGCAAAAATAGCCATCAATTCTGGCCTATACCAATCTTTGTAAAATTGCTTTAATGTGGAATGTTTGCAGTTTTCAAGTATGTTTAATTTACCAATTGGCAAACGTTTTGCATAACGTGAATCTTTAAATAGCACTGGCCAGTATTGGTCACGCATCCGTTGGAAAGCGCCTAGTCCGAGCCTTCTTTCAGAGATTACCACGCCACGTTCTTTATCAATTTCAGCGGAGTCAAAAGCTAAATTATGACTCCAATCCTCCAATACCTGGAAAGCTTTATTAAATACCATATCCGAATCAGTAGGCACTTGCAGCATATATACTGTTTCATCAAAACTGGTATATGCATTTAAATCAGCTCCAAATTTCACACCTGAAGATTCCAGAAAATTGATGAGATCATTTTTTGCAAAATTTTTGGTGCCGTTAAAAGCCATGTGTTCGGTGAAATGGGCCAGTCCTTGCTGGTCATCATTTTCTTCCATAGAACCTGCATTGACGGCAAGACGTAATTCAGCACGGTTCTTTGGTTTAACGTTTCTCTTTATATAATAGGTCATCCCATTTGGTAATACTCCGGTTCGTATGGAATCATCCATTGGAATGGGGTTATCTATATTTTGAGCGAATGATTTAATCGGGAAAAAAGTAATTGTGAATATGAGCGCAATGACTGTAGTTGAGATTTTCAATAAATTCTTCATGATAATATTTGGTGGTTGCTTAATACAAATGTATCATTCTTTTTAAATTACTATTTATTGGATTCGTATTTTATAAAATAATTCTTGAATAGACGAACTTAATGAGGAAATTAATTAGAGTATTCTATCTTAATATTGTACAAATATTTTTGCTGCCCCAATCTTGCACTTTCTCCCACTTCACATTTTTCACTCTCCAAACAGCCCTTTTTTAGCGGGTTTCCAATATGCCGGAATAACGAGTTCTTAACAATCATAACTCATGGGTAACATTTCAGGTTAAACTTTTCACCGCTCTTAATTATAGCCTCAAAGCCTTTCATCTATGGGCTTTTCACCATTTTCCGTATTAACGAAACATGAACTCCGATTGTTAAAAGTTTTCAACAAGTGGGAGAAAGTGGTAAATTGTGGGAAAAAATGTTATACTTTTACCACGCAATAAAAAATACATGGGCGCACTGATAGGAGAATACGAATGCAAATTGGACGAGAAAGGCCGCTTGATGGTGCCTTCTGGTCTGAAGAAGCAGCTGCCCGCCAAAGAGCAAAAGAAGTTTGTGGTGAACCGGGGTTTTGAAAAGCAACTGAACATGTACCCACAAAAGGAGTGGGAAAAAATCTCATCCCAGATAAATGAATTAAACCTGTTTGTTAAGCAAAACCGTGAGTTTGTGCGCAAGTTCAATAACGGCGCTACCGAAGTGGAAGTGGATGGCTCGGGCCGTATACTCCTTCCTAAAACCCTGATGCAATATGCAGGGATTGATAAGGAAGCGATTCTTTTTGCTCACTCCAACAGGATTGAAATATGGTCGAAAGCTGAATACGATAAGTTCATGAAGGAAGGAGCGGATGATTTTGCTGCGCTCGCAGAGCAGGTAATGGGTAATATACCTAATAAAGGCAAAGCGGATGTATCATAAACCAGCGCTGCTCGAGGAGAGTCTGGATGGATTGAATATTAAAAAAGGCGGAGTATATGTGGACGCAACATTCGGAGGAGGAGGACATGCAAATGCAATATTGGAAAGGCTTACAGACGGAAAATTAATTGTTTTTGACCAGGACTTAGATGCACTTAAAAATAGTAAAGAAGATAAAAGCCAACAAACAATACATGCCAATTTCAGGTACATGAAAGAAGAGTTAAATGCAAAAGGTATCACGAAGGTGGACGGCATCCTTGCCGACCTGGGAATATCCTCCCACCAGATTGACACCCCCGCACGCGGCTTCTCTACTCGCTTTGATGCACCTCTCGATATGCGGATGAATGCTACCGAAGCACAAACTGCAGCTGATATTGTTAATTCTTATTCCATTTCAAAACTTACGTTAATTTTTTCCGAGTACGGAGAGATTGCAAATGCTCACCGCCTCGCACATGCAATTGATGCCGCAAGAAAAGAGAAAACAATTCACACTACAGGAGAATTAATTGAAGCCATAAAAGATTGCACACCTAAACTGCATGCTAATAAATATTTGGCGAAAGTGTTTCAGGCATTACGTTTGGAGTTGAATGAAGAAATGGACGCACTTAAAGACTTGCTCAAACAAAGTGCCGAATTACTTAATGTGGGCGGAAGGTTGGTGGTTATTTCCTATCACTCTTTAGAGGACAGGTTAGTGAAGAACTTTATGCGTGCAGGAAATTTTGAAGGAATTCCAACTAAGAATATGTATGGGCATGATATACGCCCATTCAATCCGATAACACGTAAGCCAATAATTCCATCTGAAAAAGAAATTGAAACCAATAGCAGGGCAAGAAGCGCCAAACTTAGAGTTGCAGAAAAAACAGCATGAACAGGTTAATAACTGACATAGAACAAGAAGAAGTTATGCAAGCTGCCGATATGGGGGAGCCTGAAACACGTAAGCCTGTCAATAAGGTTAAGCGTGGCGTGCTCTCTATTATCAGCGGCGGTTTTCTTGCGGAAGAAAATGCTTTAAGCAAGCTGCCATTCCTCTTGTATATCGCTTTTCTTGGGATGATTTACATAGCAAATGGATACTATGCGCATAACCGATTGAAGGATTTAGACTCATTGGATAACAGCATTACTGAACTAAAGACGCAATACATTATAGCAAAAGATAAACTGATGTATTTGAGTAAAGAATCCGAAGTTAATAAGGCGGCCGGAGATCAAGGGCCTAAGATATCTGTTATTCCTCCCGGGAAAATTGTTGTATATAATAACGTTAAGAAACACTAATGGAAGCCAAGAAAGACATAGTAGTTCGCACTTACCTCTTATACACTCTGATGGGTTTTCTGGGGCTTGCAATTTGCGGGCGTGTGTTTTATATTCAGCATGTTCAAGGTGCCAAATGGAAAAAAGAAGAAGCGAACTTCACTACGTCGTTTCGTACTATTGAAGCTGTGCGTGGTAATATATACGCAGAGGATGGAGGTTTGCTTGCTACGTCACTCCCTTATTTTGACATCGCTATGGATGTGAATACGGAATATATGACTGACGATATATTCAATTCCAATCTCGACTCGTTGAGTATGTGCCTTTCATCTTTGTTTAAAGATAAAACTGAAAATGAATATTACAAGATCCTGAAAGACTCCAGGGATAATGGACAGCGATATGTTATGTTACATAAAGGTGTTCCTTATGATGATCTTCTTAAGCTGAAAAAATTCCCGCTTATTCGTTTAGGAAAAAATAAAGGCGGACTTATAGTACAACAAAATAACCGTCGTGAACTTCCTTTCAAAGACCTTGCTGAACGCACTATTGGCTATGAACGGGAAAATGTTCAACCTGTCGGATTGGAAGGTGCTTTTGGTTCTTATCTTGCCGGAGTCAACGGACAAGGCTTGATGATAAAGACCGCCGGAGGTGTTTGGGTACCTGTTGATAATGACGAAAGCCTTCAGCCACAAAATGGTTGCGACATAATTTCTACCCTCAATATAAATTACCAGGATGTAGCGGAAAGTGCGTTACGCACACAGTTGATGAAGCACCATGCCGATCATGGTTGCGTGGTTTTGATGGAGGTGAAAACCGGAAGAATACTTGCTATTGCAAATCTTACACGCAAGGATACTGCTTCAGAAAAGTATGAAGAAATGTACAACTACGCTCTTGGAGAATCCATGGAGCCAGGTTCAACTTTCAAACTTTTCTCTTTGTTAGTGGCTATGGAAGATGGCCTTGTAAGCCCTAATGACACAGTGAATCTGGAAGGTGGTAAACATATTTATTACGACAGAGTAATGAAAGATGCTGAGCATAATGATGAAGAAAATTCCACAGTAAATATCCAGAAAGCATTTGAACTTTCTTCCAATGTTGGTATTTCAAAAGTTATCTATAAACATTATTCTTCGCAACCTGAAAAATTTGTTGACGGGCTTTGCCGTCTTGGGATTAATAAGCCGCTGAATTTAAGTATTCCCGGCGAAGGCAATCCAACTATTCCAAGTCCCGGAACTAATGGATGGTATGGAACTACGCTTCCATGGCTGTCTGTGGGCTATGGACTTACAATTACTCCTCTTCAGACATTAACTGTTTACAACGCAGTTGCAAATAATGGAGTTATGGTAAAACCCCAGTTAGTTGATGCAATTACTAAAGATGGAAAGACCATTAAGAAATATCAGCCTATAATTATGAACCCTTCAATCTGCTCTTCATCTACACTAAAAAAATTACGCAAGATGCTTGAAGGCGTTGTATTAAGAGGAACTGCAAGCAATTTAAAAAATACTGTTTACTCTATCGCTGGAAAAACAGGTACAGCACAGATTGCATCAAAAGGACAATACAAAGTTGAGTCGAAAGCAAACTACCGTGCATCATTCGTTGGATATTTTCCTGCGGAGAATCCTCAGTACTCATGTATAGTAATTGTTAATTCGCCTAGCACTGATGGTTATTACGGCAACATAACTGCAGGTCCAATTTTCCGTGAAATTGCAGATAAGGTTTATGCAAGCAGCATTGGAATTGATCCACCAATAAATGATACTGCACACAAAGGAAACAACAATAACCTCTTTGTGAAAAATGGCTTTACCGATGACACCTATAAAGTGTTCAAGGCTCTTGACATGAAATGCAAATCTCCAAATGGTCTTTCATCATGGGTCGAATTTAATGTTCAGGATTCAACAATAACAGCAAGTGGTTTTAGTCCCCAGAAACAATTGGAAAAAGGAATTATGCCTGACTTAAAAAATATGAATGCCGAAGATGCGATTTATCTTTTGGAGAGTGCGCATTTGAAGGTGACAGTAAAAGGCTCCGGAGCGGTGAAGGAGCAGTCATTAGAACCCGGAACAGTTTTCGCTAAAGGACAAAAAATAACCTTAAAGCTTTCGTAAGAAGTGGAAAAGATATTGAAGGACATATTATATAAAGTTGCACTTACAGAAGTAATTGGTTTGACCGATGCTAAAATTTCATCAGTGGAATTTGATTCGAGAAAAGTTAAAGAAGATGGATTATTTATTGCTGTGAAAGGCCTGACTGTTGATGGCCACGAGTTCATTGATCAAACTATTAAGAAAGGTGCCATAGCCATTATTTGCGAAGAATTCCCGAAGAAAAAGTATAAAGGTATTACATATCTTAAGGTTAAAGATTCGAGCGAGGCACTTGCAATAATTGCTTCAAATTTTTATGACCAGCCTTCCTCAAAATTAAAGCTGGTAGGCATTACCGGAACAAATGGTAAGACGACAACTGCAACATTATTATATAAATTATTTAGCAAGCTCGGATATAAAGTTGGTTTGCTCTCTACAGTTAAAAACCAAATTAATGATAAAATAATTCCGGCCACCCATACTACTCCTGATGCGCTTGAATTAAATAAATTATTAAGGGATATGGTTGCTGCCGGATGCACTCATTGCTTTATGGAAGTTAGTTCTCACGCAGTTGTTCAGAAAAGAATTGTAGGGTTAAATTTTGCGGGAGCCGTGTTCACCAATATTACCCATGATCATCTTGATTTCCATAAAACATTTGATGAGTATATCAAAGCAAAAAAGAAATTCTTCGATGACCTGTCATCATCTGCATTTGCGCTCGTAAATAAGGATGATTCCCACGGAATGGTGATGTTGCAAAACACAAAAGCAACTAAGAAAACATTTTCTTTAAAGAATGCGGCGGACTATAAATGTAAGATCATTGAAAATACTTTTTCAGGACTTGATTTAACAATAGATGGGCAAGAGATTTGGATAAAATTAATTGGAGCTTTCAATGCTTACAATGCTCTTGGAATATATGCAGTCGCAAGATTGCTTGGGGAAAATAAAGAAGAAATCCTGAAAGCATTGAGTAGCCTTGATGCTGTTGAAGGCCGCTTCCAGTATACAAAAGCACCGAATGGTACTATTGGTGTTGTTGATTATGCACACACACCGGATGCATTAAGTAATGTGCTTTCTACACTTCAAGATGTTCGCGCAAGCAAAGAAAAAATAATAACTGTAGTAGGTTGTGGTGGAGACCGTGATAAAACCAAACGCCCGATTATGGCTTCTATTGCATGTGAAAAGAGCGATAAGGTAATTCTTACTTCGGATAACCCGCGCTCAGAAGAACCTGCTGAAATTATTCATCAAATGGAGAAGGGTTTAAGTCTGATGAATAAAAAGAAATCATTGTCAATCGCAGATAGAAGAGAAGCCATAAAAACCGCATGCCAACTGGCACAGCGGGGTGATATTATTCTGCTTGCAGGCAAGGGACATGAAAAATACCAGGAAATAAAAGGGGTGAAATATCCTTTTGACGATATGGAAATATTAACGGAAACTTTAAATCTTTTACAAAGCTAATGCTGTACTATCTCTTCCATTATTTAAGAGAACATTATAACATGCCTGGCGCGAATGTGTTTAATTACATTTCTTTCCGTGCGGCTTTGGCTATCATTATTTCACTCCTCATCTCAATGGTGTTTGGCAGAAAGCTTATAAGGATGCTGCACAGAAGACAGGTTGGTGAAACCATCCGTGACCTTGGATTAACAGGCCAAAAGGAGAAAGAAGGAACACCGACAATGGGTGGTTTAATAATTCTTGCATCTATTTTAATTCCTACACTTCTTCTTGCACGATTAGAGAATGTATATGTACTGTTGATGCTTGCTGTTACAATTTGGTTAGGCACTATTGGCTTTATAGATGACTATATAAAAGTATTTAAAAAAGATAAAAAAGGTCTAAGTGGAAAATTCAAAATAATTGGGCAAGTTGGAATTGGGTTAATTGTTGGATTCACCTTATTCTTCAACAGTAATGTTGTTGTTAAGGAAAAAGTTGCAAGTGCTCCGCAAACAATGATTGGTGGACAGGCTGCAGGTATCAGTGCATTACCGCAATACGCATCCAAAGAGACTAAATCGTTGGAGACTACGATTCCATTCATTAAAAATAATGAGTTTGATTACTCCTCACTGATTTCATTCATGGGTACAGGTTATAAAAAATGGGCTTGGTTAATTTTTGTACCTATAGTAATATTCATTGTAACAGCGGTATCGAATGGTGCCAATATAACAGACGGAATTGACGGGCTCGCAACAGGGACCTCAGCTATTATTGGCGTTACACTTATGCTGTTTGCTTATGTGTCAGGTAACTTCATTCTCGCGGATTATTTAAACATAATGTACATCCCAAATTGCAGTGAGCTTGTGATTTTTATGGCTGCATTTGTAGGTGCATGTGTTGGATTCTTATGGTACAATTCTTATCCTGCGCAAGTATTCATGGGAGATACTGGTAGTCTTGCACTAGGAGGTATCATTGCTGTTTTCGCAATTGCGATACGCAAAGAATTATTACTTCCTGTTTTGTGTGGCATATTTTTTATTGAAAGTTTATCAGTAATGATTCAGGTAAGCTATTTCAAATACACTAAGAAAAAATTTGGAGACGGAAGGCGCATTTTCAAGATGTCTCCATTGCATCACCATTATCAAAAATTAAATGTACATGAATCAAAAATAGTTTCTCGTTTTTGGATCGTGGGAATCATGCTCGCAGTATTCACAATTGTAACTCTTAAGCTCAGATAAGAATGAACGTCGCTAAAAAAATAGTTGTATTGGGTGCCGGAGAAAGCGGTATTGGGGCAGCTATTCTTGCGCGTAAGCATGGCATGGAGACATGGGTATCGGATAAAGGAAAGATAAAACCTAAGTATTTAGAGATACTTAAAAAGGAAGCTATTCCTTACGAAGAGGGAAATCATTCAGAGGATATAATTTTGAATGCTGATGAGGTTATAAAGAGCCCGGGCATCCCCGAAAAGGCTCCATTGATTCAGAAACTGAAAGCAAAGAATATTCCTGTTATTTCCGAAATAGAATTTGCATCTCGTTATACAAATGCAAAACTGATTTGCATTACAGGTAGTAATGGCAAGACTACTACAACACTCCTGACCTACCACATCTTTAAAAAAGCCGGATTAAATGTGGGATTGGCAGGAAATGTGGGAAAAAGTTTTGCCTATCAGGTGGCAACCGAAAGTTTCGATTATTATGTTTTGGAGCTAAGCAGTTTTCAGCTAGATGACATGTACAAATTCAAGGCTGATATTTCCGTACTTCTAAACATAACTCCCGACCATCTGGACCGCTATAATTATAATCTACAAGAGTATGTCGATTCAAAATTCAGGATAGTACAAAACCAAACTTCGAGCGATTCTTTCATTTACAATATAGATGATGAAATCACTAAAAAGGAAGTAGAAAAAAGAAGTATACCAACAAAAAAATATCCCTTTTCAATTATACAAACAATTAATGAGGGCGCCAGTCTTATAAACCAGGAAATAGTTCTAAACGTAAATAAATCAACACTAACAATGCCGGCAAACAGATTATCATTACCAGGGAAGCACAACATCTACAACTCAATGGCCGCAGGAATTGCAGCTAAAGTGATGGATATCCGAAAAGACAGCATCAGGGAAAGCCTTGCTGACTTCCAGAATATCGAGCACCGCTTAGAGTATGTTGCAACCATTCATGGTGTTGAGTTTATAAATGACTCAAAAGCTACCAATGTAAACTCTGCTTGGTATGCTCTTGAAAGCATGAGTAGGCCTGTAGTATGGATCGTAGGTGGTACTGATAAAGGTAATGATTACAATATCATCAAAGATTTAGTTAAAGAAAAAGTGCACACTATTGTTTGCCTTGGGAAGGACAATCGGAAAATCATCAGTGCATTTTCAACATTGGTCCCATTTATTACAGAGGCATCTACAGCAAAAGAAGCTGTAATGAAAGCATCCAAGGCTAGTAAGCAAGGAGATACTGTTTTACTTTCGCCCGCATGTGCAAGTTTTGATTTGTTTGAGAATTATGAAGACAGAGGCAATCAATTTAAAGAAGCTGTAAGATCATTGTAAAAGGATGAAAGCTGTATTCAACCATATAAAAGGCGATAGGGTAATCTGGATAATAGTTCTGCTATTATCCGTGGTGTCCATTCTTGCTGTTTACAGCTCGGTTATTACACTTGCTTACCGGAGCAAGTCTAATGATGCTTCTTATTTTCTTATCAAACACATCATAATTTTATTGTTTGGGTTTCTGTTGATTTTTGTGACACACAATATCAAGTACACTTATTATTCACGAATTTTCCAAATCGGTTTAATACTTTCTGTACCTCTGCTTTTATTTACAATGTTAAAAGGAGTGAATGAAGGAAGCGCTACTCGCTGGCTGCAAATACCAGGATTGGGGCTCACCTTCCAGACATCCGATTTTGCAAAATTAGCGCTCATTGTGTATGTCGCACGAACATTAACATTGTTGCAAGATGAGATGGGAGATTTGAAAAAAGGGCTCATTAATATCACCTTGCCGATAATGCTCATTTGCGGATTGATATTCCCTTCGAACATTTCAACAGCAGGCTTATTATTTATTAATTGCATTTTTATAATGTTTATTGGTAAGGCAAGTTCAAAGTTGATTTTATCAACATTAGGAATTGCATTGTCTGGGGCCTTGTTATTCATTCTTATAATATTTGCCTTCCCCCATATCAACAATCGAATTGCCACAGCCAAGGCTCGTATAGAGAGTTTTGTGAAGGGAGATAAGAGCAGCAACTACCAGTCAGATCAAGCTATGATTGCCATTTCTACAGGGGGCACATTTGGAAAGGGCCCGGGTAACAGCACTCAAAAAAATATTTTACCACAAGCTTCTTCGGATTTTATTTATGCCATTCTAGTGGAAGAGTATGGATTTGTAATGGCGGTTGCGATGGTGTTTTTCTATCTCGCTTTCCTTTTCAGAGGTGTGCGAATTGGTACTCGAAACCCAAAAACATTCGGAAGCCTATTGGCAATAGGCCTTACACTAAGCCTTGTAATGCAGGCCATGGTAAATATGTGCGTAGCCATACATCTCTTACCGGTAACAGGCCAACCGTTGCCATTAGTGAGTATGGGTGGCACTTCAATATGGTTTTCAAGTATAGCAGTGGGAATAATATTAAGTGTTAGCAGAGAAGGAGAAACAGAATCAGAAACTGAAAAACAAAAAGGACCAATTGTCGCAACAACTTAAAATAATAATTAGCGGAGGCGGCACAGGTGGGCATATATTTCCCGCCATTGCTATAGCCCGCGCAGTAGAAGAAATGAGACCCGGTACGGAAATATTATTTGTAGGAGCCATTGGAAGAATGGAGATGGAAAAGGTGCCTGCAGCCGGATACAAGATAGTAGGGTTGGAGATCAGCGGTATTTCCCGTTCCAATATGTTGAAGAATATTTCTTTGCCATTGAAAGTATTGAAAAGCGTGAACAAAGCAAAAGAAATAATATCTGAGTTTAAGCCTGACGTTATAGTTGGAGTAGGAGGCTATGCAAGCGGCCCTACACTTTGGGCGGGTATTAAAAAGCACATTCCGACTTTAATACAAGAACAAAATTCTTATGCCGGAGTTACCAATAAAATTTTAGGAAGCAGAGTAAATAAAATTTGCGTAGCATACTCTGGTATGGATAAGTATTTCCCCGAAAAGAAACTTATTGTATCCGGAAACCCGGTCAGGCAAGATATTAGCGGATTGGATGCTAAACGCGCAGAAGCAATAGAGTTTTTTAATTTGAAATCCGGTTTTGTGCTCTTGGTTATTGGGGGCAGTTTGGGTGCGAGAACGATAAATGAAAGCATTAAAAAATCGCTTCAGCTTTTTGCCGATAATAACATACAAGTCATTTGGCAAACTGGAAAAGCTTTCTATAACGAAGCAAACGAGTTGGTGAAAATATTTCACAACATAAGGGTTCATGATTTTATTTACAAGATGGACTTGGCTTATGCTGCCAGTGATAGTGTGGTTTCTAGGGCAGGCGCAATTTCACTTGCCGAACTTTGTGTTGCAGGCAAGTCTTCCATATTGATTCCGTCGCCGAATGTTGCCGAAGATCACCAAACTATGAATGCAAACAGTTTTGCAGAGAAAAATGCAGCCATTTTTATTAAAGATAATGAGGCGATGGAGCAATTGGGACAGGAAATAATCAAGCTTTCAAAAAATGAGGGATTGCGAAAATCGTTGAGTGAAAATATACATGCTCTTGCCATAAAAGATTCAGCGCAGAAGATTGCGAAAGAAATAATTGAACTATCGGGAAAATGAGATTCGATTCAATAAAATATGTGAATTTATTAGGTATCGGTGGTATCGGTATGAGCGGCCTTGCACGGTATTTCAAATCTCTTGGGAAGTCAGTAAGTGGTTATGATAAGACCCCTTCAACTCTAACGCATGAAATGGAAAATGAGGGAATTGAAATTCATTATGAAGATAGCATTGCTTTGATTAATAAAGTACTGTTGAACTCTTCCAATGAAGCATTAGTGATTTACACGCCTGCCGTTCCATCTGACCATTCGGAATTAAAATATTTTGTTGAACATAAATTTAATCTGCATAAAAGGGCAGAAGTACTTGGTTGGATTACTGAGGGACACTATACAGTTGCGGTTGCCGGTACGCACGGAAAAACTACCACAACAACTTTAATAACTCACATATTGCGCTCCTCAGGAAATGATCCGATGGCTTTTCTGGGTGGGGTTTCAAAGAATTATCATAGCAATATTTTATTGGGTAAATCTGGAAATGAAAATAAAGTAATGGTTGTTGAAGCTGACGAATATGACCGTTCCTTCCTCACTTTAAGTCCTGACGTTTCTGTGATAACATCCATAGATCCTGACCATCTCGATATCTATAATAATAAGGCTGCGATGGAAGAATCTTACTCCATGTTTGCTAATCGTACACATGCTGAAGGATGCTTGATTACAAAAGAAAAGGTGCAATCAATTATTCAGCATAGTGGTAAAACTTATATCTATTCCCTCGACCAAAAGGCGGATTTTTTTGCCAGGAATATTGCTGTGGAAGAAGGGTTTTATAAGTATGATGTGGTTACTCCATTCGGAGAAATAAAATCGGTGAAGCTGGGTGTGGCAGGATTACATAATGTGGAGAATTCAATTGCTGCAACTGCTGTCGCAAAAGTACTGAATGTGGATGATGATAATATCCGCAAAGCACTAGGCACATTTGCCGGAGTGGAACGCCGTTTCGATTATCAGATAAAGACTTCCAGTCTTGTTTATATTGATGATTACGCGCATCACCCTGAGGAAATAAGAGCTTGTTTAAGTTCTGTCCGCGCTATGTATCCCGGAAAGAAAATTACAGGAATATTCCAACCGCATCTATATACTCGTACTCGGGATTTTGCAGATGGGTTTGCGAGGAGCCTTGAGTTGGTAGACAACCTAATATTACTTGATATTTATCCTGCGAGGGAACTGCCTATTGAAGGAATAACTTCATCCATGTTATTGGAAAAAGTGAATATCAAAAATAAAAAGCTGTGCACGAAAGAAGAACTGGTTGATGAAGTTACTTCTCATCTTCCTGAGGTGCTTGTAACCATGGGTGCTGGCGATATTGACCGACTTGTTGAACCTTTAAAAAATGCTTTGTTAAAAAAGACCGCATGATAAAACGCATATTAATCATATCGGGATGGGTTGTGCTGGTTGCCGGAGCTTCAGTTCTGCTTGGGTTTGCAAAGACCAAAAGGAATAATACTCCCTGCAAATCTGTAGATGTAACCATTGCTCAAAAAGGCAGCGACCTCTTTATCACCTCCGACGAAATTCGTGCGCTCATTACAAAGGATCAAGGAGAAGTGCAAGGCAAGACAATGAACAAAATAAATCTTGTTGCAATTGAGCAGATGTTGAAGGACAATCCTTTTGTAACGAATGCTCAGGTGTACGCAACGTTAGATGGGGATATAAAAATTAAGGTTTCTCAAAAAAATCCAATTGCGAGAATTATTGCAAGTAATGACGAAAGTTTTTATGTTGACTCTGCCGGTTACTTTATGCCGCTGACGGATAATTGCACTCCTAGAGTACTTGTAGTGAATGGAGATGTGAATGAAAGTTACACAACCAATTATAAAAGCAACGCAAAGAAAATGATGACTGATACAGCGGTTCATTCTGTTCTTCCAGGGATATATAAAATAGCATCATTCATCAATCGTGATCCATTCTGGAAAGCACAGATTACACAGGTTTATGTGGACACATTAAAGGAATTTGTATTAATTCCCCGTGTAGGCGGACATCGCATTCTGCTTGGGGATACAACCAATCTGAAATCAAAATTCGATAAGCTGTTTACGTTGTATAAAGAAGGCTTCAACAACAACGGGAAATGGAATGAATACGCAACAATCAACCTTAAATATAAACACCAAATAATCTGCACCAAAAAGTAAATTCTATGGAAAAGAAATCAAACATCATCGTCGGTTTGGACATTGGCACTACCAAAATTGTAGCCATTGTTGGACGGAAAAATGAACAAAACAAAATAGAAATAATGGGTGTCGGCAAAGCCGAATCCCTCGGAATTGCGCGCGGCATGGTGCGTAATATTGACCAAACAGTTGCTTCAATTGAAAAGGCTGTGAAGGAAGCTTCTGAAAAGTCTGGAGTGAAGATTGAATATGTGAATGTCGGAATAGCAGGACAGCATATCAAGAGCCTTCAACATCGTGGAGTAATTACCCGTGTGGATGCCAATAAAGAAATAACTCAGGACGACGTGGATGCCTTAATTGACAGCATGGAGAGGCTTGCCATGGCACCCGGAGAAGAAATAATTGAAGTGCTTCCGCAAGAGTATATTGTGGATAATGAAACGGGAATTAAAAACCCGATTGGCATGGGTGGTGCTCGATTGGAGGCCAATTTCCACATTATTACAGGTCAGGTTGCGGCAGCAGGTAACATTGAAAAATGTGTTACAAAGTCTCATCTTCACATGAGTGAGCTGACGCTTGAAGCCCTTGCTTCATCCGATGCGGTGCTTACTCCCGAAGAACGGGAAGCTGGTGTAGTGTTGATTGATATTGGC
>CAIUPO010000116.1 GCA_903901055.1 uncultured Bacteroidota bacterium | reverse complement strand
TTACTCAATTCCGAACTTATTAGTTAAATAGGATTCAATCCCTCTGTAATAGTTAGCAAAAGCCTTGTCAGTTTCGATAAGTCCCTGAACTGTTTTTTTTGAATGTAAAACGGTAGCATGATTCTTGCCTCCTGTTGTTTCTCCAATCTTTTGTAAAGACGTTTTAAATCCGTTTAAATTCAGTCCGTATTGATTTATCCTGGATGCGATAAAGTGCTGAATTATTTGCCGGTGTTTAATCGTTTCTTCGCGTTTCCTGCACTTTGCGGATAGTTGCTCAAAGGATATTCCTATGTGGTTACAGTACTCATGTATGACCTCTGTAATGGTAGGTTTACTCTTTGCGTAATCCGAAGCCCCGACAAAAGCATAAAGAGATTTTGTAGTTTTGGAAGGTAGATTGTTATAATTCATTATTAACTTTCCGCATTGTGTTAATAACTTTGGACTTACTTCTGTTTTTTCGATTGTTTTTAGCATGGTTTTTTATTTAAAATTGTTTGTGTATATTCCTATTAAAATATTGAACAGATTTCTTGCATGAATCGGATTTTGTAATTCGAAAGTATTAAAGTTTCGAATTAAGGAACGGACTAAAGCAAGTTTTTCATAAATCTGTTTATTCGAAACTTCAATCCGTTTATAAATTAAAGGTAACTCATCAATTACATATTTCGAATATTCAGGTCCGTATCGTTTCGAAAGTCCAACTTCATATCCTTGTTTATGTTTATCCGAAAACTGATTACAGTGAGAAGCTGCCGAATGTAGATTATGTAGATTCCACCGCAAACTACTGTTACCCGACCGGCTGTGAAAGTGTGCAGCATCCGTTTGTTTCCCGAAAGGTTTATCGCAATCAATGCAAGTCGTTAATTCGAAATGTGAATCAATTAACCTGGCAAGTCTATTAACATCCCTTTGAAAATCTGCTTTAAATTCTTTCGAATGTGTTTCAATTTTCATTTCCTTGAGTTCTTTCCTGTCCTTAGACTTTTGCTCTTTATCCTTTTTTGCCTTCTTCTTTTTAGCAATTTCATAACCACATTCACTGCTGCACCACGATTGAAAAGTTGTCCTTGGGAAGAATTGTGATCCGCAATGTTTGCAAAGTTTAGGTCTTGGTTCTGGAAACTTCTTTTTGTTAATAGCTTCAAATGTTCGCATAGTTACTTATATAAATTCTCGTTCATCCATACCCTGCAATCTTTTATCCTATTTTGTAGTCTTTCAATTTCAGTTTCATCCCTATCAAAAACAAAAGTAAAAAGACGTTCTTCCTTTGGAATATCGAAAGCCCAAGTTACAACTCCGTTATCAATTTCTAATTCGTTACAAAAGTCATAACCTGGATTCTCATCATAAAAACTTTGAATGTCGAATATGTGATTAATTTCTATTTGCTTTGCCTTTTCGATATAATCTGGCGAAGTTTGAACATCAATAGCATTTACGGAGTAACTCATTTTGCGTTTTTCGTCATCAATAGCTTTGGAAGTGCCATTTACTAAACAGTATGCAACAGTATGTTTATTTGCGCCAGTGAGCCACATCGCACCCACTCCTTGCCATTTATACATAGTATTTAGTTTATCCTTTTGCGCTCTAAAAAAAGTATGTGCTGACCAACTACTTTTTGTGTCCAGTGTTTCAGTTGCTTTTTCTATTTCTTCGCCAAGATAGCAGTCGGTTATTCCGGTAATGAAGTCATTATTTAAACGTAATTCATTCTTTTTATAGAACTTTTTATGTATTCGGGAAAGAAGTGTAATGCTATCTTCCTCCCTCTCATTTCCCTTGTCAAGAAATTTGGATTTTATTTCTTCCCTCCGTTTATATTTGTCGGCAATAAACACATCAATTAAGTAGGTTTTAGTGCCTTCTGATATAGTTTCAGATTTCTTTTGAGGTTCAGTCATTAAGTTGCCAAGTGCCGAACATCTGAATAGTAATTTATCCGCGTTTTCCATATTTATTTTGATTGTTAAAGTTTGTTTATTACTATTTTTTAAAAGATGCTTTTTTGTTTTCAAAGGTAGTTGTTGACCAGTCAATAGTATCATTCATGATTTGCAAGTCTTCCAACTCCTGCAATGTTTTACAGTCGTTTATTAAATGGTTGATACGTTCCAATTCTATTTCCTGTTGTGTTCGTAATGGTACAGCAGTTTGAAACGGTGTAATATCAATTATTTCTTCAACTGTCTGCAAACCCATTGATACTTCAGGAGCAAATTGTTTGGTGAAAAAAGAAGCTGCCCGATACCTTCTCATTAATTCCGGCATAGTTTTCCATTTACTGCCATTCTTATCAATCCATCCCTCCGCTTTTGCCATATCCATTGAAACCCAAGCACCAAATACCTTTTCATTATTCAGTTTGTCAATAGCCCAAGCCCTACAACTTCCACCATTCGCATCTGAATCCTCATAACGAAGAGGTGAAAATTTACCACATGAATTAAGGGTTGCAATCAAGAACACTGAACTCCATCCTGGCTTACCTTGAATAACATCAAGATTTTGCATTACCATAAGAATATTGGCATTCATTCGGGTTGCCATTTCAATAGCAATAATGCAATTACCTACGTTGTTAAAATACCTTTTCGGAATCATATCCGATTTACTGAACATTGTTGCAACTCTTTGAATATGCTCAAATGAATCTTTTGTTGCAAAAGCGTTTCCGCTTACTTCTACCTTTTGTAATTCCTGATTGTTGTTATTTGTTTCCATGATTTT
>CAIUPO010000115.1 GCA_903901055.1 uncultured Bacteroidota bacterium | reverse complement strand
TAATATTGTTATTGAAAATACTATACGGTGGGTATCCACATGGGGTTTGGCTAAGTAGGTTGCCAGTAGATGTTGTAGAAGTTCCTTGAGTAGGAAGTGTGCCCCCAGGATTAGGTTGTGTTATATCGCCATAATAAATAGGTGCAGTATGAGTGTTGCACTGAAGCTGCAATTTGGTATTCGTTCCCTGCGCCTGTTCAGCTATCCACATGCCGTTAGGAGATACCGAAGCAAGGTTTCCGTTAAATGTATTTTTATGTAACAGATTACTATTTGCCCCTGAATTACTTGCTACTATACCGTAAGATTTGTAAACATTCGTACCAACATTAAAAATATTAAACCAGTTAGTATATCCAAAACATTGGTCTAAAAATATGCCGTAGAAATATTTACCTGCTCCGGGTTGCCATCCACCAACATAATCTTTATCGAATATATTATTCTGAATAACATTGTGATTAATATTGAGGAAATAAATATCAGCATAGTTATCGGTAAAAGTGTTTTGATTTGTTTTATATCCTTTCACATTAACTAACGCCGCGGCAGAGGTCATTATACTTGTTGCATATATTCCATACTTTAAACCGGAAAAATTGCACAATTGTGTCGCGGAATAGTAATTCACATTAAAAGCAGAATTATATCCATAAATTCCACTGCCATGATGCGGAAGAGGGTCGGGGGCGTTTGCTGCGGACCAAGCAGTTGTATTTTCCATGTTACATCCAATAAAGTTAATACCTCTTACACCGTTTAACCAAGCGAAAAAGTAGGCACTGCCCCAAGGATTAGTTGTTGAGGAAAGATTCCATCCGTTTATTGAAGTAATATTATTATCGGTTAGGAAAGTACAAAGAGTAAACTTTGACAAGTTGGTGGCTGGAGTAGAACTATTCCAAAATGGATAAAATTTCACTGCACAAAAGTTATCGGTATAGTTACTTGAGGTTCCAGTTATTATTGCACCAGCATGTGTCAAATCCAAAGAAAAATCAACATTTTTCTTCACGGCCTCAATTGCAGTGTCAGCATTGGAAATGGTACTGCCTGTGTTAAATGTCACCTTTCCGAAATAGGTCGGGTTTGTGGATTGATTAAATCCTACAGTTCCCTCAACCACTATGCCGTCCCAAATGGAAGTATCGCAGGAACTAATGCTTGTCAGAGTAGCACCATTAACTTTCAAAGTGCCCCCAGTATCAACCACAATTTGGGTTTCAATTCCTGTTTCTTCTGGTTCTGCAAATTTAAGTATTGCTGGGCTGTTAATATTTAGTGTTCCACCTTTTCTAACAGTAACATAACCTTGAATAAGCATATTGGATGACCATGTCAGGTTTGTAGAAACAGTTGTTCCGTTTGGAATTACAGTATATCCCATTGGAGGATTATTAATTTGTGAAATGGCTGTACCATTGCAGCCCGGTTTAAGTTTAACAACAGTATAATCTTCATCATTTATGTCATTCGTGCCTCCAAAAATGAACCCTCCATCGTCAGTGGGGGCAAATCCAAACGAGCAATTCAAGGCTACACCTTTATTCAATCTAGTAGTTGAAGAAGTGGGAATATATGCTTCAGCTTTTGCAAAATATGGCTGATCGAATTGCTTGTTATCAGTGGCTGCATCAAATTGCACAATGTCAAAACAAGTGCCTAAATAACGAGGCTTACTGGCATCAGGTACTCTTGGTAAATTATATATTATATTACTTCCAACCGCGTACCTACTATCATTAGCTGTAATTTGCGACATAAAATCTATACCATCGAATTGCCTCGCGTATACTCCACCATAGGGAGACCCGGAAGTGCCGGGTATAAATAAACCAGTTGAAGGATCTATTTTTAATACAATATCTTGAAAAGCTTTGAAATCAAAATCATGATAAATATATCCGGTCGAACCAATAGGTGCAACCTCATTACATTCAGTATTTATGTAAAGAATGCCATTATTTATAGTTAAACCTGTTCCCCAATTATAAAAGGTCGCCCAAGTTGGAGAGGAAGAATTGTAGTCATTATAGTTACCTAGCATGGTAGAATTAGTTCCTGGTTTAAAGTTAATAACCGGCAAGGTTGTCGTAGTTAAACCAGTTAGTGAATAAGATATACTATTAGTCGTTCCACTTCCCGGGTAAACGTACCCCCAAGTACCGTATGTTCCGTCTAGATTTACCTCTTGTACGTACACATCAGTTAGTTCAACATTTGAGGTACCATGCCAGACAGCGGTATGAGCATAATTAAGTGCATAATTGCTAGGAGTTTGTTCCCAACCAGTGAAAATAATATTGGTTTTCGTACCATCCCAGTAAGGAATTACATTTCGTGCGTATGAAAGGTCACCACCATTCAAATTAAAACTATTTGCATAAAGCCCGTAACCACAATCATGGTTACTATTACCTTGATCTCTCAAATAGGGTGTAATGGTCCATCCTGAACTAAGGTTATTTAGTAATGTCATGGTACTATCAATCCTTATCAATAAGGCAAGCCTAGATGGAATGGTAGGAAATGCAACATCATCCATTATAGCCCCTGTACAAAAAACATATCCACAATTATTTCCCGCTTGGTCAATTATTTCATTAAGTCCGCCATAGTCTCCTCCAGTACCAATTATGGGTTCAGTGAGGGGAGAACCTATATTTTTATAATTAAAATAGAAATTACCTCCGGTAGTAGGATAAAAAACGTGACGAATTTGAAATCCCGAAGGTCCTTCATCTGCTATATCGATTGCCATTGAACCATTATTATTCGATGCAACGTAATGATAACCGTTATCACTAGCAGGTCCTTGCATATCTTTGAACTCGTGAATTTCACTAAGTGTTCCGGGACCATTTACGGGGTAGCTGGGGGCAGTTATTGTAGGAAAATTCGTTTCCCACCACAAAACTCCCAAGGGAGAAAATCGCAACACTACCCCTTTATAACAAGCGCAAGTGCCTGGACAGGAGCAAGCAGCATCCTCTGAATAACCAGATGCAATATAACCGCCATACTGGTCATGAACCTCTGTAATACTATATATCCAATCTTCGCCTTGGGTATTGTCCGCACAAGTGTTACTGCAACTGAAGTGATTATTTAATGTGGTCGGGGCTGTATATATCCAATGCAAAACCGGAGGAGGTTGTAATATTGACGTTGCTGCTATTGCGCCACCATCACCAGAGCCATTGCTTGCTTGTGAATAAACTTTGCCATTCACAATAATAAAAATTAAAAGAAATAAACATTTTACAATCAATCCAGTTCTGAAATTAAGTGTTTTCATGGGGTATGAAGTATTAAGGTTAAAAAATAAAAATAACTTTAACAATAATACATTACAATTTTGTGATTTGTATCACATAGGGAATGAGTCTGTAAAATAGGGTAATGAAATGAGAATTTAGGGTAATGAAATATGATTTTTTTTCGGTTTTTCCCTAATTACTTGATAATTAATACTGTATTGCAAATTATTTTATATTTTTGTGTTGAGATGTTTAGTTCCAAATTAAAGTTAAAAGAAGTATGGAAAGAAAACTCAGTTGTGCTATTGTGGATGATGATTCAGCGATTCATGCACTAATAAAGGGATTCCTAAGAGGGAGTACTAAAGCAGAAGTAAATTATTGTTTTGAAAAGTGTTCAGAATTTTTAGAACAAATGGACAATTTTTCTTTTGACCTTGTTTTACTTGATTGTTTATTTCCTAATGATAGAAAGGATGGTGTTGATGTTGCTATTAAACTTAAGGAAATTGGTAAGCACTTCATATTTATTTCTGCAAAACATCGTTCATTTGTGGAAGCTTGTAGGACTGTCGGCGCTTTGGATGCTATGCCAAAGCCATTAACTAAGAAAAGATTTGTGGAAGGTATTGAGACTGCCTTTAATGTTGTAATTGGAACTAAAGCAAAGCATAAAGTACATGCATTATTTCATGTTAAAGAATTTAAGAATGAAATAAGCATAAATATTCAGGATATATTATATGTCAGGACAGATTATTCCGACCCGAGAAATAAACTCGTCAGAATGAAAAATAATATCGGTTATACTTTTATACATTGCAGTTTTGATGAGTTGCTTGAACTTTCTACTGAATTTGCTATGGCTAATAAATCCGAGATGGTATCTTATGATATTGTTGAAGGCATGAATGGTGAATGTGTATTTTTAAAGCAAAGCGAAAATAATAAAATCCCGAAATCAATCCCTCTCAGCCCTATTTACAAAAGCAATTTTAAATATGAATTTCATTAATCATTGCAAAATACCGCAATCAAAATTAATATATTGAATATCGCAATAGATTTAAGTATTGATAATCAATTACCAAAAGGAGCAGATACTTGCCACCCCTTGTTATCACCTGGTGTATTATTGTACCTGAGAAAATACCCAGGAGGCAAAATACATTGGAATATTACAAACCCTGCGACTGGCGGTTGGACTAATATTGAAATAGTGTTGTCAATCGAATCATTGTTCCAAATTGTAATTTCCTTTATTACAAATGCAGTTGCTGGAGGAAGCGGGCCAGTAATAACTGTTGGGCCTCCAAGGCTGGTTCCATTAAGATAATCTACACTTGGACCAGCACCAGCAGGTATTGGATTAATGTCCCAACTGCAATACCAGTCAATACTACCTGTTGCAACTGGGGAGGATGTATTAAATAAAACCGCATTCGGAGCATTAGCAACAACTATCATAATTCAAAGTTTTATAGGTTAATAATGTTCAGATATAAAAATTAATTCGAACCAATAACATTTTGTTGAAAAATATTGTATGTATATTTTGAATAAGAAGTTTCTGCATTAAGTTAATGCAAAAGCCCTCACTTTTGAGAGGCTTATACTTTGGAAAGGTTTAATCATTACATCTAATATTCCGATGGGCGTATGAATTCTAATTCTCAATAATTAATTTTCCATTTTCTATTAAATCT
>CAIUPO010000114.1 GCA_903901055.1 uncultured Bacteroidota bacterium | reverse complement strand
CATGGCAAAGAAAACAGTTGCGACATTTAAAACCGGAAAAGGTAAAGATTTTGTAAAGGTGGTAAAGACCATTAAAACTCCAAAAGGTGGAATTACCTTTAAAACGGAAATAGTACACAAAGACCACGTTAAGGATTGGTTGGCTGCTGCTAAGTAATAAATTCATTTTCCTATTGAAAAGCTTTCTTCCTTAACTTGGGGGAAAGCTTTTTTAGTTTAGGATGCATTTCAAAGTCCGCCTGGGCGGATAGGAGCAGCAAAGACACTAAATCGCAAAAGAAAAAATAATGAAGGACTATTTAGAAATATGCAGGAAAGTTTTCGCTCAGTATAAAGAGTTGGGCGAAAAGGCCATGAATCAACTGGATGAAGAACAATTGAATTGGGCTCCATCGGCAGAATCGAACAGTATTGTATTAATTGTGAAGCATCTTTACGGCAATATGCTCAGCCGTTGGACTGACTTCCTTACTACCGATGGCGAAAAAGAATGGCGTGACCGGGATGCTGAATTTGTAAGCGATAAAAATTTAACCCGCGAAGAAATCAATTGGATGTGGGAAGATGGCTGGGCCTTGTTTTTCCGTACACTTTATTCTTTAACGGATGAAGATTTAGGCAAGAAAATTACAATAAGAGCTGAGGAGTTTAGCGTAATGGAAGCTTTGCAACGTCAGACTGCACACTACAGCTCACACATCGGACAAATAATATATATTGCTAAAGTTTGTAAGGAGAAGGATTGGAATTCGCTATCTATTCCCAAAGGGAAGTCAAAAGAATATAACGAGAAGTTGTTTGGTAAAGCAAAATGAATTTAAGGAGCATATTTGGTGGAGGAAATAAATCGGGCTTTGATATAGGGCTCGAAAAAACCCGTAAAGGGTTTTTCTCGAGGCTTGCTGCTGCCATTTTGGGCAAATCTACCATTGATGCGGAGGTAATGGAGAACATTGAAGAAACATTGATTTCTTCAGATGTGGGAATTGCTACAACAGTAAAAATTATTGAAAGTTTACAGAAGAAAGTCGAGGCAACAAAAGGCGCTAAGACCACCGATATTTATGCCATGCTGAAAGCGGAAATAACCCATCTGTTGGCAAACAGCAACAATGGCACAGCGGTTGAACTTCCCAAAGAAAAACCTTATGTGATAATGGTTGTAGGAGTGAATGGAGTTGGTAAAACAACTACCATTGGCAAACTTGCAGCACATTTCAAAAAATCAGGATTAAAAGTAATGCTCGGCGCAGCCGATACCTTTCGGGCTGCGGCAGTTGACCAGTTACAAATATGGGGTAAACGGGTAGATGTTCCTGTTATCTCCAGGGGTATGAATGCAGATCCATCGGCGGTGGCGTTTGATACGTTGCAATCAGCCGTAGCACAAAAAATGGATGTGGTAATTATTGACACCGCAGGCCGTCTCCATAACAAAGTGGGACTGATGACTGAACTTTCAAAAATTCGCAGGGTGATGCAAAAGGTTATCCCTACTGCACCTCACGAGGTATTGCTGGTGTTGGATGCCTCCACCGGACAAAATGCGATTGAGCAATGCAAAGAATTTACTAAAGCAACAGACGTTACCGCGCTTGCCCTCACAAAATTAGATGGTACCGCCAAAGGCGGCGTAGTTATTGGTATTTCCGACCAGTTTAAAATTCCCGTGCGATACATCGGCATAGGCGAAAAGATAGATGATCTCCGCTTGTTCGACAAGGATGAGTTTGTGGAGGGGTTGTTTAAGCAGTAGAAAAATGAGTATCTTTGTATAGTAACGTAATATTGTATGGTAACAATTATTAAAAAGGGAAGT
>CAIUPO010000113.1 GCA_903901055.1 uncultured Bacteroidota bacterium | reverse complement strand
TGTAGCAGTTACATTGGTATTTCCATTAGACCATGAATAAGTGTAAGTTGGTGTACCGCCCACAGGAACTGCAGTTGCAGTACCCGAGTTTCCACCGAAACATAGTGCATTTGTAAATGTGGTAGTAGTAGTTAATAAAGCAGGCTGTGTAATGGTTACCGTTGCAGTACCATTACATCCGTTTATATCTGTTGCCGTTATTGTGTATATTCCTGCACATAAAGCAGAAGCATTTGCATTGGTTCCACCAGTTGGGGTCCAGGCATAAGTAAAAGGAGCTACACCCCCAACAATTGTAGTAGTGGCGCTACCGACACAATTACCATTACATGGTTCATTTGCAGTAACAGTAGAATTGACAGATAAATTAACTGAATTTAAGGTAACCGAAAAAGTTTGAAGACTGCCACATGCATCTGTTACCGTAACACTATCAAAACCACCACAAAGTCCTGTTATTGTTGCAGTAGTTTGACCTCCGGGAGACCATAAATATGTATAAGGTGTACTTCCGCCGGTTGCAGTAATTGTTATGCTACCATTGCAATTACCGCAGGTTGGTTGAACAACAGTTGAAGTAATTGCCAATGGAATACATCCTCCTATGGGGGTAATTGTTATAATCCCATTTCCTGTTTGAACGCCTTGTGTTTGAAATACAGCTGTAAGAGTTCCCTGCCAGTTACTTCCTCCTCCTCCGCTTCCGCCAGACCAGGTACCAGGACAACCGCCTGTTGTACAATTTACTCCAGTTGCACCAACAAGTGTTCCGCCATCTCCTCCCTGACAACCAGGAGCGCTTCCGGCCTGATTATTGCCTGGAGCAAAGCCTCCCCAACCGCCAAATCCAAATCCGCCAGCACTTCCAGCCTGACCTCCAAAAATAGAACATCCGGGGCTAAGGCCTCCGGCACCACCTGCTACCTGACTACCGCCAACACCCGGCAAACCACTATATCCGCCGCCGCCGCCGCCGCCATAATAACCTGCGCCTCCACCGCCTCCTGCACCAGGCCCGCAGCCTACCATTCTATCACCTCCTGTTCCGCCGCCACCGCCACCAACAACTTGCCTGTCAGCCAATGAATACGGAGCAGTACGAATATCAGAAGCGCCACCACCGCCGCCTGCATCTGCTGAAGGACAACGTGGGGCAGGAGCCCACTGTGCTTGTGCGTCAGAAACACCAGCATTACCACCGCCATTCCATCCTCCGTTAGTATCTTGGGTACCGCCGCCGCCAACATAAATTTGTAAAATTTCACAAGGCACAACAGTCATTGTTCCCTGAACCTCTCCACCCTTTCCGCCAAGATTAATACCATTGGCATTTATATTTCCCTGAGCACCTTTTACATCAACAATAAGTTGAGTAACACCACATGGAACAGTATAAAACTGTACAGCACCTGTGTAGTTGAAAGTTGTTTGCCCAAATAAATAAGCGTAGCCTGAGAGCAGTAAAAACAAAAGGGTTAAATATTTTTTTTTCATTTTAAATTGTTTGTTTTAGGGATGAAGGTTTGAAAAAAAGAATAAAATCAAAATTTGAATTAGTGGAGAATTATAAAATCGAATTTGGAAACCATAAATTCCTTAAAGTCTTCTTTTAGTATACCAAAATCGGTAAGTTTTAAAACAAGTTGCACGGTATTGTTTGTACAATCTCCGGCCAAAGTAGTTTTAGGAAGAATTGTAACTGAATCCTGCACAGTTGTGCTGGATAGTTTATTGTTTGCTGTTGACATAACAAAGTCCTGCCAGCCGGCCTTTACAGTATAAGCATTGTGGTTTGTCATGCTCAATAAAATCACATCATTGCTGTTGCAAGTGGTTATTGTATAATATACCTCAATTCCATTCAAAGCATTCGTGC
This sequence comes from uncultured Bacteroidota bacterium, assembly GCA_903901055.1. Classification (GTDB taxonomy): domain Bacteria; phylum Bacteroidota; class Bacteroidia; order JABEUT01; family JABEUT01; genus JABEUT01. Next base: position 779 of record CAIUPO010000113.1, on the reverse strand, counting down.
CGTCGGGAGAACCGAGGTATAAGCCCTTCCAATTAGATGTTGATTGCGCATTTGAAAGTCCTGATATTAAAACAAATACAAATACAAAAATTGAGTAATTAATTTTCATGTTTTTCTCTTTATAAGTTTATCATTATTAAAAGTCCGGTTTTACTTGTATATATAATAACAAGCGAACAGGGGGTTTAGTATATGCAAAGCTAAAATAAAAAGTTAATATATTTACGTTCAGCAAAAAAGCGGAGAAAAAAATAATATAGCCTTATTAGTCCTAATACTTGCAAGTGCCTTAAACCCCCCTGAAATTATTACATACGAATCTACTCTGATATACCATATATGTCCTTTTTGAGTGTCAATCCCCAGCCAGCGGACCAAGAGATCTTAATTACTTTCGTCTGATTTTTTTATAAGCAGATTATGATATGCTCAGTAATTTTAATCTTTTGAATGAAAGGATACAAAAACTAAAAAACCTTGCAGGCTATGCTGTAATCAGCCTGCAAGGTTTTTAAATTAATTCAAAATTATTTAATCAGGTTTACTTTACCGTTATAAGTGTGTTTGTTGTTTTTACTATCAGTTACATTTATAAGATAAACGTAAGTATCTTCTTGTGCAACAATACCACTTCCGCCGCCAGATTTACCATTCCATCCAACTGTTATGTCATTCGAATAGAAAAGTTTCATACCCCAACGGTCAAAAATATACATTTCATAATTCTTAATGTAACTGCCTTTTGGTAAAAATACATCGTTAACGCCATCTCCATTCGG
>CAIUPO010000112.1 GCA_903901055.1 uncultured Bacteroidota bacterium | reverse complement strand
CTTGTAATGATGCAAAAAGTAATCTATTAATGGGCTTACAAAATAAAGCCATAGCCCAAATATCAATTGTATGTGTGCAATGGTGGCGGTAGTGTGCCGCACAAAATTATCGTGCTTGGTAAATAATTTATTGCCAAGCCAACCTCTGTATGCCCGATAGAGCGAATAAAGCAAACTCACCAAAACAAGCCAGCGGACAAGGGAGTGTATGGCTAAGAGGGTGGCGTACATGTTAGGTGAAATTAGTAATATTATTCTCCGAGCCAAGTGGGGTCCTTTTCATTGCAAAATATTTTCTCTTTCACTTTAAGGTTATAATACCCGTTCTTTTGTTTATGGTAGTTGAAATAGATTTTATAAACCGTACAATGACAGCTATCCTTCTTGAATTCCTCATCAATAAATCGAGGGCCATTTTCCCAGTTCCCCCGGCCCCAATTAACCATGGTAAAGCCTTTGGATAGAAGAATGTGATGTAAATAAACTCGTTCATTTTCTGCATTCATCAACGTATCGATAATGGGATAGAAGCAGGTAAATACCAAAGAAAAGGTATCGCAAAAATTCAGGTTTAATTTTCTGAATTGCTTCCTAGTCATTTTCAAATACTGGGTGTGATGAGAAAATGCAGTGTCATGAATTTTTTTACTTAACGTAAGTGAATCCATTTGTATTTGACCCGTACAATAATTGGAGAAAAGTAGAATCAGGCAGAGAAAAACAAGGGGAATTTTATAAAATGTTTTTCCCATTTTATGCCTACAATTTCACACACACATTCTTTGGTTCGGTAAAAAAGCGGAGTGCTTCCCAACCACCCTCACGGCCTACACCGGAGTTTTTCATTCCTCCAAACGGGGTGCGCAAATCACGCAGCAACCAGCAGTTTACCCACACAATACCAGACTTAAATTGTGCCGCCATTTTATGGGTACGAGTAAGGTTTTCAGTCCATAGCATAGAGGTGAGGCCATATTCTGTGCCGTTTGCAAATTCAATGGCTTCTTCTTCGGTTTCGAAAGGCATTATCGTTACTACCGGCCCAAAAATTTCTTCTTTATTGGTGCGGCAGTTTTGCGGCAGTCCTTCAATTACCGTTGGTTCAATATACCAGCCTTCGCTATGTTCTCCGCTCATTTTAACAGCCTTTCCTCCGCAAAGAATTTTCCCACCCTCTTGTTTTGCAATTTCAATATAGGAGAGTATTTTTTCAAAATGTGGTTTAGATACAATAGCACCAAGTTTAGTTTTTTCGTCAAGTGGCGGGCCGACCACCAATGCTTTTGTCTTTTGTACAAACTCATCGCGGAATTTTTCATACACATTCTTTTCGACCATAATGCGAGAACCACACAAACAAATTTCCCCCTGATTACTAAAAGAAGAATCTAAAGTAGTTTTCATCATCTTATCCCAATTGCAATCGGAGAAAATAACAACCGGGTTTTTACCACCCAATTCAAGCGACATTTTTTTAAACATGGGTGCAGCAACACTAGCAATAGCTTTACCTGTTGCTGTTCCGCCGGTAAATGAAATTGCTTTTATATCAGGATGTGAAACAATAGCACTTCCAACTTTACTTCCCAATCCGTGAAGGATGTTAAATACTCCCTTAGGGAAACCGATTTCGGCACAAAGTTGCGAAAGCATATAAGCAGTCATTGGTGTAATTTCAGATGGTTTTGAAACTACGCAGCATCCGGCAGCAAGAGCAGGAGCGACTTTCCATGTGAATAAATAAAGCGGCAAATTCCAGGGAGATATGCAACCAACAACTCCAACAGGGTCACGCAACGTATAGTTAATAGCATGCCCGTCCATATTATGAGCCTCAGATGGGAAATGCAAAATACCCGTTGCAAAAAAACGAAGGTTACTAACAGCCCTTGGAATATCCACTGAACGTGACAACCAAAGCGGTTTTCCATTATCAATAGATTCAGCTAAGGCGAACTGCTCCAATCGTTCTTCCAAAAGGTCAGCTAATTTCATCATCCATTTGGAACGGTCCTCTTTGCGCATAGTTGACCATGAAGGGAATGCTTTATTAGCAGCTTCCACAGCTAGTTGAACATCCTCCTCATCCGAATCTGGAATTAAAGAATAAGCCTTTCCAATAGAAGGGTTATAGTTATCAATATACTTTCCACTTTTAGGTGCAATTAATACACCATCAATATAATTCTGAAGTTTTTCCATTTTGTTTACCTAATAAATTCAATATGGCAAAGATAGGTTTTAACCAATTCTGTTAATAATGCGATATTTGTCTGCGGAATCAGCTATTAACTAAAAGCTTTAATACTTTGGCAGCAATAGGCTATTATTTAGTTTTACCTTTCATTTACCTTTTATCACTATTGCCGTTTCCAATATTGTACTTTGTATCTGACGTTCTATACGTTGTTTTATATTACGTTATAGGTTACCGTAAGCAAGTAGTTTTACAAAACCTGCGCAATTCCTTTCCCAATAAAAGCGAAGCAGAAATAAAAAGGATATGCAAGGATTATTTCCATTACCTGTGCGACCTTACCCTGGAGACTTTTAAAACACTTACTATAAGCAAAGAGAAAATGCTGAAACATTGCAGCATTCAACCGGAAACTATAAAGCTATTTAACAACTATGCCGATCAAAACAGGTCGGTTGTTTTTGTAACCGGACATTTTGGGAATTGGGAATGGGCAGGAAACAGTTTTAGTTTATTATGTAAACATCAATTGTATGTAATTTACCATCCGTTAAGCAATAAATATTTCGACGGACTTATGTACAAAATGCGTACACGTTTTGGCACCCGGTTAATTGCCATGAAAGATACTTTCAGGGAAATGGCAAGCAGAAAGAACGAAGTAAGTGCTACTGCGTTTATTGCAGACCAAACCCCATCACCCGAAGGGGCCTTTTGGACCAATTTCCTAAACCAGGATACTCCTGTCTTCAAGGGAACCGAAAAAATTGCCCAGCGTTTTAATTACCCGGTTATTTTCGGAAGGGTAAAGCGATTAAAACGAGGCTATTATGAAATTTCCGGAGAGTTATTATTTGAAAATCCTGCAAAATCTCAACCCGATGAAATCTCAAAATCACACACTCATATTCTGGAAAATGATATTATTGCACAACCTGAGATTTGGCTCTGGTCACATCGAAGGTGGAAGCATAAGAGACCTAAGGAAAATTGAACTATATTTGCAGTATAACTAGTCTGAATGTTAACAGGTAAAGAACTCATATTAGCAACTAAAGATTATGCAAAGGAAGATCGTGCAAAGTCTTGGTATTATGCACTTTCTACGTTGTTTTTCCTTTTAGCAGCACTTGCGGGAACTGTTATTGGCCACTTCTTTTTGGTTCGTTTGGCTTGCAGTATTCTGGCCGGTTTAATAACCATTCGTATGTTTGTTATTTACCATGATTTTGAGCATCATGCAATACTGAATAAATCAAAAGCAGCACAAATTATTATGCAAGCTTTTGGTATATATGTAATGGCCCCGGAAAGCATTTGGAAACGCTCTCACGATTATCATCATAAGCATAATTCAAAACTCTTTACATCAAGCATAGGTTCCTATCAAATTGTGACAAAGGAAAAATTCCAAAGTTTTTCCCGCGCTGAGAAATATGCTTATTTGGTTTCCCGCCATCCGGTTACCATAGCTTTCGGTTACTTCTCCATGTTTATGATTGGTATGGCTATGCAGTCGTATTTAAGCAATCCTAAAAAGCATAGAGATTCTTTAGTCTCATTGATCATTCACCTTCTGTTAAATGTAACTGTCTTCTGGTTCTGCGGATGGGAGGTTTGGTTGCTCACAATCCTCGTTCCATTTTTAACAGGAGATGCGGTAGGGGCATACCTTTTTTACGCCCAACACAATTTTCCGGGGGTTACTTTTAATGAGTCGGATGGATGGACTTACGAAAAAGCCGCAATGGAATCCTCAAGCTTTATGAAAATGAGCAGGGTTATGAATTGGTTTACTGCAAATATCGGGTACCATCATATCCATCATCTCAATGCACGTATCCCTTTTTATCGCTTGCCGGAAGTTATGAAGGCAATACCCGAACTTCAACAAGTAAAAAGAACTTCTCTTAGACCCAAAGATATAATTGCCTGTCTCAAATTAAAGGTGTGGGACCCGGAACAGGGTAAAATGATAGGGTTGCAAAATGTGTAAATCCAATAGCTTCGACTTATTAAAGTCTGTTTTACTTATTTGTATTCTTGGTTTAATGCCTTGTTTCACATTGTCGGCTCAAAGTAATTCGGATACTCCCAAACAAATAAAAATAGATTTCACGAAAGATTCAACCGGTGCATTAGGGCTTCGCTCCAAACTTCTGGCTAAGAATCTTAATAAAGAAATTACTTCAATAGGCTCAATAAATTTTACAGGATACAATCTGAAACAGGTTGAAGGTTTATTTGGAATGCCAAACAAAATTACGCTTGATAAAGCGGGAAATCCTGATTCTATATCGTATGATGTAAACCGCAAGAAAGGGTTTGTATTTTATATTTACTTCCGCAACGGCGGGGCCTATCAAACGGAATATGTAGATTTGAATTAGTTGTCGTAAGTTTATTAATTCCATTTCCGGATTAATATGATAGCTTTATACCTGTGAAATTCTTGAGATATTCTTTAAGTGCATTTTTAATATTTGCGCTTATGGCTTTTGTTCCATCAAACAAAAGTTATAAAAAGCATCACGCTTTCCAGAATACGATTACGATTCACGATAACCAGTAAGATTGCGGTAATTCTATGGAATATACAATAACTGATTCTACTATTTATATTGATAATTATTCGGAGGAAGGCGAGATGAATGATTCAGATTATGTATCTGAACCCATGCTCGATATGAAATTTAGTGTAACGCAAAGACACACACTTGAAAATTTTATGGAACATTTTTCTCTCGACTCTTTAAAAACAAAATATATCTCGGGTGTAAAGAAACCTTGTGATTCACTGAGGCAGATTTATATTGAAATAAACTGGAATGGGAAAAAGAAAAATATCCAGATAGAAGATTGCTATCAAAAGGATATTGGAATGTTATTTGACGAGATTAATATGTTAATTCCGGAAACATACGCCAAGAAACCTTTATATAATGCCGATTTGCTTAAATTTGATTACAGGCCGGAACAGTTTCAATGTCAAAAATAAAGTGCATGAAAAATAAAATTTTACTAACCATTTGTTCTCTTCTCGTTGCTTCAGCCTTATGGGCTCAAACATATTTACCTCTCACGAGGAATATGGTTGTTTCAAACAACGCCAACATTAAAATTTTGGGAGGGCATTATCATCTAGGAGATAGTGCCTACAAAGGAACCATCATTATTAAGAATGATACCAATGTAGTTATTGATGGCGATAGTGTATTTGCTTCAGGCAAGGACAGCATGGGTTTTCTTGTCTACATACATAACTCGAGAAAAGTAACGATAAAGAATTTTTGGTCGGCGAAAAGTTATTTCTATGCCATTCACGCTGATAGTTCTACCGATATAACGATTGAGAATTGTAATTTTTCTGCAAACAGAAAGGATACTATTGGATGGTTGAATATTTGGATGGATGAAAGCGGATCCGATGGAGGTGGAGTATGTCTAAGCCATTGCGGCAAATCGACCATCATGAATGATACCATGCAAAATGAAAATGACGGAGTTGCCATGTATGATTGCTATCAAATGAATGTGCATGATAACATACTTTCCCGGAACACAGCCTATGGCATAAAAATGTTCAAGACCGATTCATCAACTATAATTAATAACGATTGCTCTTATGTCAACCGTTATACCAGCCCTAGCGATTGCGGGGCTATACTGCTGTATTTTGCAAAAGACAATGTCGTAACTCACTGTGATTTTTCTTATGGTGGAGATGGCATATTTACCAATGCGAATATTAATAATCCAAACTCTATTCCCAATTTTCACGACAATAATTATTTTGCTTACAACTATTGTTCTTACTCACCCAACAACGCCATTGAAAGTGTTTTCACAGATGGAAATACCTTCAAACACAATACTGCATCATTCAGTAATTATGGCCTCTGGGGCGGATATGCAATTCATTCTATAATCGACAGTAACGTATTTGCAAATAATTTTCAGGATGGAGTTGCCATCGAACATGGTTTGTACAACATGATAAGCAATGATTCAATTTATGCAAATGGCGCAGTGGGGGCCGATTTATGGGCCAACCCTCCGGCTATTTCAGGTTATCCTAAACGCCTCTCCCACCATGAAAAAGTAATTGGAAATTATTTTATTGGCAATAGAACAAGTATTGAAATGGAAAATACGGATACATCTTTTGTTGCAAATAATTTTCTTAACAGAAATTCATTGGGAATACAATTTGACAGTACTTGTATAAATGATTCTGTTCACGGCAATCGATTTTTAATGAACGTGTCATACAATATCAGGAATAACAGCATACAGAATATTCAAGCGCAGAACAATGATTACTCAACTACAGATACCAACGTAATCACTTGCAAAATTTATGACAAGTTCGATAGTGTAAAAGCAGGGTATGTTTTCTGGAATCCATACACCATTTCAGCGGGAACGGTTTTTCAATATTCCCCTCCGGCAGATTTATGTGAACCCAATATTGCAGCCTGGGGAAAGTTTGTGCAAGATGGTCAACCTACCACATTAAGTTGGGACAATACTACTTTTGTTGCTGGAACAGCCTCCTTGAAATGTATTACCAGTAGCGGATTCCGGGTGCAATTACATTATTATCCTTCTAATGATAGTATTGCTTCGTGGAATCTGACCGGAGTAACAGATATCCTAATTTCATTCAAAGCGCAAGACACAAATATTTACGGATTTCAGCAACAGGCTATACGAATTGGTGATGATTGCGGAAATTATTTTGAATACGACAACCCCGCAGATACGGTGTTCCATACGACCTGGCATACTTATGACATTCCAATTGCAGGTAATGCAGCATGGTTGAAGACAACCGTTGGTAATCCTTCCATGTCTGACATCACTTATGCGGAAGCTATAGGTGATACATGGGGATATGGCTTCACACTTTGGGTTGACGGATTCTCATTTTATCCACAACCAATAACAACCTCTGTAAATAAAGTGTCAGAGAAAAGCGAGAATGTGAAAATTTATCCGAATCCAAACAATGGCAAATTCAATGTTATTTGTCATTCTGATCCGCCGGCTGGCGGAGAAGAATCTCTGCCCGAAGTGGAAGTATATGATGTTTTAGGGAAAAAAGTGCTGACTGAGATACTTCGATTCACTCAGGATGAGAGTGCTATAGATATGTCAAATCAGCCTGCCGGAATTTACTTTTACAAAGTAATAACCCAAACAGGAAGTATTCTTGGTAGCGGCAAATTTGTGATAGAACGTTAGAAATTGTAAATACTTTTTATATTTGTTCTTATAATTACTCACCCATGAATTATAAGAGATTGCTTTTTACCGGATTGATAGTAGCAACAGGTTTTTCACTACCGGCACAAAAACATGAAATGGATTCCATTTACAAGGTGCTTAGCTCAGAAAAAGAAGATACCAATAAGGTAAAAACTCTAATTTCTATCAGCGTAAGTAATTGGGTTAAATTGAGGTACGATTCATCTATAAAATATGCGAATACCGCCACCACACTCGCCGATAAAATTGGTTATAACAAAGGCAAGGGGAATGCTTTAATGATGCTCGGAAATAATTATAAAGACGAAGCAAAATTCAATGATGCATTAAATTACTATACCCAAAGTCTTGATGTTTTCATGAAAATGGGTGATAAATTGGGCACGGCACGCGACTATGGAAACCTGGGGATTACGTATGAAAGTACAGGTAATTATTCAAAAGCAGTTGAATGTTATTTTAATGCTTTAGGAATATTCAAAGATCTTAAAAATGAAGATGGGGAGGCCAAATGCCATCAGAACATGGGCAATGCATACATCTTTCTGGGTGAGCTCTCCAAATCGATGGAAAACTACAATAGTGCATTATCTATTTTTCAGAAGACGGGCGACAGCGGTGGAATTTCTGATTCCTATCAAAATTTAGCTCATATTTATTATCAACAACATGATACGGCAAAATCACTTGACTATTATTCCCGTTCTTTAGCCATCAGCCTGCATATTGGCGATAGTGAAAGTGCTGCACATGTACTGGGTAATCTTGCAAATATTTATACAGACCTTCATAAATTCGATAGAGCAATGGAATATGCGATTACTGCATTAAACATAACCAAAAAAATTGGTGAATTGCCCGAATATGGCTTTGATCTGGAAACGGTTGGATATATATATCAGGGACAAAAAAAATATGATAAAGCAATGATATATTTTGATTCTGCTTTAAGTGTAGCACGTACCACCGGAGATAAAGAACGGGCAGAAGATATTTTTAAAGGCGTCTCAATACTCGATAGTGCCAAAGGTGATTTTAAATCGGCATGGAAGGATTACAAGAATTATATCCGTTACCGCGACAGTCTTATAAATCAGGCCACTATTAAAAGGACCACACAATCGGAAATGAATTATGATTTCAACCGGAAAACAGATTCTACAAAAGCCGTTCAGGACAAAATAAATGCTGTGAACGAGAAAGAATCGCAACGGCAGAAAGTAATACGGAATGCATTCATTGGTGGCTTTGGACTGGCATTTCTGGCATCAGGATTATTTTTCTTTCAGCGCAGGAAAATTTCAAAAGAGAAAAAACGCAGCGATGAGTTACTACTGAATATTCTTCCGGAAGAAACAGCAGAAGAATTAAAAGCAACAGGCTCCGCCAAAGCGAAAAGTTTTGATATGGTATCCGTGATGTTCACCGATTTCAAAGACTTTACAAAAATTGCCGAAAAGCTTTCTCCGGAAGATCTGGTAGCTGAGTTGCATACTATTTTTCAAGCCTTTGATACTATAATTCAAAAACATAATATTGAAAAAATTAAAACCATCGGCGATAGTTATATGGCAGCAGGCGGGCTTCCTGCTCCCAATAATACCCATGCCAAAGATGTTGTAAATGCTGCGTTGGAAATTCAGCAATTCATGTTACGCCACAACAACCAGCGTGCAACTGAGAACAAACCGATTTTTGAAGCGAGAATTGGAATCAATTCAGGCCCTGTTGTTGCAGGTATTGTAGGAATAAAGAAGTTTGCATATGATATTTGGGGCGATACCGTTAATCTTGCATCCCGCGTGGAATCAAACGGAGAGCCCGGTAGAGTAAACATAAGCGGAAGTACCTATGAGCTGGTGAAAAATAATTTCAAATGTATTCACCGTGGAAAAATACATGCTAAAAATAAAGGAGAGGTGGATATGTATTTTGTTGAAGAAAATCAGGCCGGGGAAATAACAGTATAACCAATTTCTCAGGTTTCTCGCTTTTTCTTTTTTGCAGCAGGAAACAATACATTATTTAAAATGAGCCTGTATCCCGGCGAATTCGGGTGGAGGGAAAGATCTGTAGGCGGATCTCCAACACGGTGCTGGTAGCATTCCGGATCATGTCCACCATAAAATGTCCATGTGCCTTTTCCAAAATCTCCGTGAATATATTTCGCTTCATTAGCCCCTTTATTTTCCCCCATTATTGTAGCTGAAGTTTTAATGAAACGCTCATCAAATGCAGTTGTTTGTCCGTAAAAACCTTTGATCACTTTAGTATGATCCTGGCAAAGCATGGTTGGTACCGGGTCCCATTTAGCCGAAAAATCAAACAAAGTGAAAAAATCATTTTCCTGTGTGAGCCCATATTTCTGAGCGCGGGTTAAGGAAACATCAATATCCGATTTTGCGTAATCATACGGATTCAGGCTCACAGCAAATCCTTTAAATGCAAAACAATTTTCGAAGTTTAATTTTTTATTGCAATCCAGGTCTGCAGGGTCGCCATCAAACGGAGTCTGACAAATGTCAATACCATCGGCGGCCAATGCAATATCGTATGAATCGGGAGCGGAACACATGGCAAAAAGAAATCCGCCGCCGGAAACAAACTCACGTATTTTTTTTGTCACAGCCAATTTCATTTGCGATACTTTCTGAAATCCGTTCTTTTGCGCAACAGCTTCCTGGGCTTTCACATCTTCCCTGTACCATGAAGCATTCTGATAGGCTCCCCAAAATTTTCCATATTGCCCGGTGAAGTCTTCGTGATGCAAATGAAGCCAGTCATATTTTGGCAAAACACCATTTAAAATTTCTTCATCATAAATTATGTCGTATGGTATTTCTGCATAGGTTAAAGCAAGTGTAACAGCATCATCCCAGGGCAGTTTATTTTTCGGAGAATAAACAGCAATCCGCGGAGCTTTCTCGAGTTTCACGGCATCCATATTCACCTCCGGATTGCTTAACTGTTGTATGATGGCAGCTTCCTGCTCATCTGCAATTAATTCAAATTTTACGTTACGTATCTTACATGCTTCTTGCAGAACTTGAGCATCGGGAATAGCAAAACTTCCTCCGCGGTAATTCAGAAACCACTCGACCGTGGCACCTTCTTTCAATGCCATATAGGCGATACCATATGCTTTCAGGCACTGGGTCTGGGTTTCATCCATAGGGATGAAAATGTATGTTGCATTCGCACTCGATAAAGTGAATAACGCAACTAGAATTAAAAACAATCTTTTTATCATGGCCGTTTAAAACGGACCTTCTTCTTCTATATCATTCATTTTTGCCCCCCGAGTAATTGTTTTCGGTTCGTCTACTTCATAATTATGATAGTCGCTCAAAGAAGGTTCGTCCACAAATTTAGCAAATTCTTTCTGGAATCGTAATTGAACACTATCTAACGGGCCATTTCTATGCTTTGCAATGATAATTTCTGCAGTGCCGGGAATATTTTCAGGGTCCTGCATATCGTAATAATCTTCACGATAAACGAATAATACCAAATCTGCATCTTGTTCTAATGCACCCGAATCACGTAAATCAGACAATTGCGGGCGTTTTGAACCACCTCTTTGCTCAACAGATCTAGATAACTGGGACAAAGCTATTATAGGAATATTCAATTCTTTTGCCAGGCATTTTAATGTCCTAGAAATAAGACTAATTTCTTGCTCTCTGTTATCCTTGCTTTTACCCAAAATCATTAATTGCAAATAATCAATTACAATCATTTGTATTTTGTGCTTTTCATGCATTTCTTTTGACCTCTTTACTAACTCATCAAGCGAAAGACCAGGAGTATCGTCAATATAAATTGGAGTATCTGAGAGTTTTGCAATCTTCGACGTAAGCTGTTCGAATTCATAATCCATTAAATCTCCTTTCCTTAATTTACTAATGGAAAGTTCAGTTTCGCTTGAAATCAGGCGTTGTGAAAGTTGGAGATTTGACATTTCGAGAGAGAAAATTGCAACTGGATTCCCAAAATCAACAGCGGCATTGCGAGCGAGCGTTATAGCAAGAGCTGTTTTTCCCATACTTGGGCGTCCAGCTAGTATAATAAAGTCCGAGGCTTGCCATCCTGAAGTAAGTCTGTCCAGAAATACGAAGCTACTTGGTACACCGGTCAACCCGTTACCAATGTTCCTCGCATCCTCCATATGTTTAACAGCATTATGTATTAAACTTCCTGCAATTGCAAAATTTCCTTTGCTGGTTTTTTCATTTTTATTTTGCATACGAACAAGTATTTAAAAGTGATTTATCAAAACGGACCTTCTTCTTCTATATCATTCATTTTTGACCCCCGGGTAATCGTTTTCGGTTCGTCTACTTCATAATTATGATAGTCGCTCAAAGAAGGTTCGTCCACAAATTTAGCAAATTCTTTCTGGAATCGTAATTGAACACTATCTAAAGCTCCATTTCTATGCTTTGCAATGATAATTTCTGCAGTGCCGGGAATATTTTCAGGGTCCTGCATATCGTAGTAGTCTTCACGATAAACGAATAGTACCATATCGGCATCCTGCTCTATAGCTCCCGATTCACGAAGGTCGGACAACTGTGGGCGTTTTGCACCTCCGCGTTGCTCAACCGCACGACTTAACTGGGAAAGTGCAATGATGGGAATATTTAATTCTTTAGCCAAACTTTTCAATGCCCTTGATATCATACTTATTTCCTGTTCGCGGTTACCACGCATGTTATCGCTACCGCTGGTCATCAATTGAAGATAGTCGATAACTATCATCTTGATATCATGATTTTCTTTCAAACGGCGGGCCTTTGCACGTAACTCAAAAACAGAAAGTGCCGCCGTATCGTCAATATAAATAGGTGCATCGGAGAGTTTTGCAACTTTGGATGTGAGCTGCTCAAATTCGTAATCTGCCAATTCTCCTTTTCTCAATTTACTTAATGACAGTTCTGTTTCACTCGATATCAAACGTTGTGCTAACTGTAAGTTTGACATTTCAAGTGAGAACACTGCCACTGCTGCTCCATGGTCAATGGCTGCATTACGGGCTAAAGTGATTGCTAAAGCCGTTTTACCCATACTCGGACGGGCAGCCAGAATAATAAGGTCGGATGGCTGCCAACCTGAAGTGAGCCTGTCTAAATTAGTGAAACTGCTGGGAACACCTGTAAGACCGGTACCTCTGTTCCGTGCAGCTTCAACCTGCTTAATTGCATCATGGATCAAACTTCCTGCCTTGGCAGGGTCTTTCTTGATGTTCTGGTCGGCAATTGCAAAAAGATTTTTCTCCACTTCATCCAGGAGTACGAACACATCCATACTGTCGTCATAGGAACTTTCAATGGTTTCCGATGAAAAGCGTATCAGCTCACGCTGAATGAATTTTTGAAGAACAATACGGGCATGGTATTCAATATTGGCTGATGATGCTATTTTACTGGTGAGTTGCGATATATAGTAAGCACCACCAACTGATTCCAGTTCGCTGTTTTTGCGCAATTCATTGGTTACTGTAAGTATATCGATTGCTTCAGAGCGTTCAAACAGATGGCGTATAGCTGCAAATATTTTTTTGTTGGCATCTTTATAAAATGCGTCTTCACGCAGGATATCAATAACACTTGTAAGGGCTTCCTTTTCCAGCATAAGTGCACCCAGCACGGCTTCTTCCAGTTCAACAGCTTGCGGGGGCATCTTGCCCATTTCCAATTCCACAAAGTTGAGGGCTGTGTTCTTTTTATTATATTGTTTCTTATTATTCATTTTAGCTAAAACAAATTACATTTTTTTCTTTTGGGGAACCAAAAATATAAAAATACAAATGCGGTCAGGGTCAGAACTTATGAACAATGCCTAAACGCGCTATAAATAAATGGTTTATATTTCCCTCGTAAACCTTTTTTTTGTAAATTTACACAATGGAAAGGAAAGCGGCAATTCTTTTTTTATTTCTTTTTTCCGGATTATATTCCTGTAAGAAGGATTCTCCCGCAGGTTATCCTACTCTTACCCTGAACTCACCCTATAATCTTGAATATTTTAATGTCCCCGGCACTATTCATGTTACAGGTCATGCGAGCGATTCCAGGTCGTTAACGTCTATTACCATTAGCCTTACAAACAGCCAAAGTATACCTGTGGAACAAACAGTGTCGCTTACTATAACTTCCAATAACATGGATTTTTCATGTAATTATTCCCTTAGTGATGTTCACCTTTCAAGCGGACAATACTATATTACTATTAAAGCATTTAATGGCACAAACACTACCAGTGCGTTTCAGAAAATTTATATTGATGCCTTACCAACACGGAGGACGGCTATTTATGCTATTACACGCAATAGTGCTGGGGTTCATGCCTGGGGTATCGATTCTTCATTTAAGGTTTCCCCTTCATTGAGTTATACTGTTCCAGGTGATTATTCTTCATCTGATATTGATTGCTATTACCAGCAGCTATATACAGCGGGAAAAGACTCGGGCAATGTGAATGTGTATTCTGTGCCGGATGTAACTCCTTACTGGAGTTTACCTGCAACTATTGGATCGTCTCCATTCTTTACAAATGTTTATTGTAATGTCGATAATGAGTTTGTTTCCTATTACCTGGGCTATATTAAGTGCTACAATCACCGGGGCGTGTTACAATCTGTTTATAACAGCCTGTTCGGGTATTACCCAATCAAAACATTTTTGTGGAGTGGATGGCTTTTCGCCGAACAAAAGGATATTTCCTCATCACAGGAATATCTGCTGAGTTACTATGCCTCAACCACAGCTTCTTATCAGCAAGCATTGTTGGCAGGCCCTATGGTGGCTATGTATGGATATGATAATAATGATCTTTTCGTTTTTGGAAATACTGCCTCAAGTGGTGCATACATGCAACTTTACAATATTAATACCAATCTCTTTTTCTCACCTGTTTCTTTAAGTGCTTACGGACAATTATTATCGGTGGCGCAGGTAAATGAAAATACATATTTACTGAGCTTTAATAATGGAACGATATACCAATACACATACAACCCAAATAGTATTGTACCATATATCGGTGGCACCATTGCTTCAAATGTGAGGTATGACAGCATAAATAACCAGGTGGTCACTTCGGCCGGAAATACGGTGAATGCTTATAACTATGGAATCAGTAACGCCACGCTTGTTAACTCAGTTATTTTAGCCGATAGTATTCGGGATATAAGGGTGCTTTATAATAAGTAAAACGAAATATTTATCTACGCCGATTTTTTCCGCTGAGGGAAATAATTATGAATCTTTATTGAAACACTCATAAATAATATTTTGGTGTGAGCGTTACGTTCAATGGCGTAGTACGCACTATTGAGTTCTTCTGCAATCTGTGCACCGTTCTCATAACTAATAAAAGGCGAAAACTTATTCAGGAAGTCCTGATCGATGGGATTAATTCCGGTGGGATAATTTAATCCGAGCAAAATACTCTGGCGAATTGTTTTGATGGCAAAACCAATAAATTGTTTTTGCTTTTCCCTTCCGATAGATGCCACTTCGTTGATCCATTCAGAAAGTTTCAAACCATCCATGTTCAGGCAAACCCGCATCCAGGCTTGAAAACGCTGCATATTAAACTCGGCATCCACCTCGCCTTTCACCATCATTTGTGCAAGTCGGTAGTTACCTTCAGAGGCTTTGGCAATTGCAGATGCAATCTCAGGTGCAAGACCATGCTGTTGAATTATGGCATCCGCAATTTCATTTTCAGCGCATCGTAAAACCTTTGTCAGTTGCGTACGCGAGAGTATAGTGGCAAGCATCTGGCTGCTTTCCGAAACCAGAATAAAAAGAGTTTTATCCGGCGGTTCTTCCAACAATTTCAATAATTTGTTTGCCGTTTGGTTGTTCATTCTTTCTGGCATCCAGATGATCATGGTTTTGTAATTGCCTTCCATAGCCATCAGGCTCATTTTATGTAAAATGTCTTTGCTTTCTTCAACTGCTATTGTGGGTTGCTTGTTTTCGGCCCCAATAAAATCCATCCAGTCGGCAAGTGAAAAATAGGGGTCGTTCAGGAAGGCTTCTGTCCATTCGCGAAACAGATCGGAACTCTTCTCAACACCTTTTTCTTTTGATAATGCAACCGGGTAAACAAAATGTACATCGGGATGGGAAAGCCTACCAATACGGTGGCACTGGCTGCATTTTCCGCAGGAATCATTTTCACCTTTATCGGCGCAAAATAAATATTGAATATACGCTAAAGCAAGTGGCAATGCACCGCTGCCTTCTGCACCCAGAAACATTTGTGCATGGCTTATCCTGCCATCGTTAATGCTTTTTATCATGGACTGCTTCAATGCTCCATGTCCTACTATATCCTTAAATTGCATGAAGGCGAATCTAATTATTTTCGTCCAAATGCAGTGTGTGACCCATTTTATCCCGTTTCGTTTGCAGGTAAAAATGGTTATGCGGATTAGATGCTATTTCCAATGGAATATTTTCCACTATTTCCAATCCATAACCTAACAAACCAACCCGCTTTTTCGGATTATTGGTCATAAGTTTGAGTTTGGTTACATTTAAGTCGCGGAGGATTTGTGCACCTACTCCATAATCCCGTTCATCGGGTTTAAAACCTAATTCAATATTTGCTTCTACGGTATCTCTTCCTTCTTCCTGCAATTTATATGCACGGAGCTTATTTAGCAAACCTATTCCTCTACCTTCCTGATTAATATAAACAACCACGCCTTTACCTTCTTTTTCTATCATCTCCATGGCTTTGTGCAGTTGTGAGCCACAATCGCACCGCAACGAACCAAAGATATCTCCGGTAACACAGGATGAGTGCATACGAACGGGAACTGATTCACCTTTTTTCCAGGTGCCTTTTACCAATGCAATATGTTCCTGGTCGTTGGTAGTTTGGCGGTATGCAATGAGTTTGAAGGTTCCCCACTTGGTAGGCATCTTCACTTCAATATCACGGGTGATGATGGTTTCCTTGTTCAATCGATATTCAATCAGATCTTTTATCGAAATTACTTTCATGTCGAACTTTTTGGCAATCTCCAAAAGTTGCGGAAGCCTTGCCATTGAACCATCTTCATTCATCACCTCAATCAATGCACCTATAGGCTCAAATCCGGCGAGCCTTGCCAAATCAATAGCAGCTTCAGTATGTCCTGCTCTGCGCAGTACTCCACCTTTTACAGCCCTGAGCGGGAAAATATGTCCGGGGCGGCCGAAGTCCGATGCTTTTGTAGATATTTTAGAAAGTGCTTGAATAGTTTTTGCCCTATCATGTGCTGATACACCTGTAGTGCAGCCATGCCCAAGTAAATCTACAGTAACCGTAAAAGGGGTTTGATGTAATGATGTGTTTTGAGTTACCATCATTTCCAATCCCAGTTCGCGGCAACGGTCTTCCTCTACTGGCGCACAAAGTAAACCACGGCCATACTGGGTCATGAAATTTACCATTTCAGGTGTTACATTTCGGGCAGCAGTAATAAAATCCCCTTCATTTTCGCGGTCTTCATCATCTACTACAATAACTAATTTGCCCTTCTTAATATCATCAATAGCACTTTCTATATCGGACAATTGTCTTTCCATATGGAATAATTAAACAGTTAATTCAGATTTTGATTTATAGATTGGCACATTGGAACAAGCCTCACCATACATAATGCTTTTCGCAAATGGTTTGAGCAAAGTAACAGCATCGGAGAAAGCCGAAACAGGTAACTCTTTATCTCCGCATCCGCGAATCATCACACGTTTGTCTTTGTAATTTTCAGGATGTAAGTTCTCCTTTAAGGATTCACTGAAAATTATTGCTTCGAGGGTATCACGATTTCCCGAGACTACTTTTTTAGCATAAGGTTCCAGTTCCGAGGCAAGCAACATATAAGTCCATTGAGGAATGATTGCATCTGCCGTTGAAGTAATGGCAACATACTTATTTGCATACTTGGTCCAATCTTCATTTTTGAGAAAAGTCCTGAAATCTTTTTCACGTAAAATAAGGCCTTCAAAAAGATGGTCTTTCAGGTCTATAATAACCCTCTCTCCTTCGGGATAAAAATCACCAAGGTTAAGCGGTTCAAGGTTGCTGCCGGCTACTTTATTCTTTATTTCTTCAGTTTCGTTTTCCATGGCTTATTTTGCTATGCAAATATAGGCAATTTAGCGCAATTTCGGAGATTTTTTATATTTGCCACATGATAACACCACAAGCAGTAACCGAGCGCTTTTTGCGCTATGTAAAGATTGACACCCAATCTGACCCTGAATCACCAACGATTCCATCAACTGAAAAGCAGAAGAACCTTGCTAAAGTTTTGCTGGAAGAATTGAAAGCAATCGGTATTAAGGATGCCGAGTTGGATGAATTCGGATATATATACGCCACCATTCCTTCTAATACATCTAAAAATGTTCCTGTGTTGTGCTTCTGCTCGCACATGGATACATCGCCTGATTGTACAGGTGCAAACGTGAATCCTTTAATTCATAGGGATTATCAAGGAGGGAACATTCAATTACCCAATGATAAAACGCAGGTGATGACTCCTTCCGCTCATCCTGATTTGCTGAACCAAATAGGAAATGATATTGTTACTGCCGACGGAACAACCTTGCTTGGTGCGGACAACAAAGCCGGCCTTGCGGAAATTATGGCTGCTGCTGAATATTTAATGATTCACCCTGAAGTGAAGCACGGAGCAATTAGAATACTATTTACCCCCGATGAAGAAATTGGCAGAGGGGTAGATAAAGTGGATATGAAAAAACTCGGCGCGCAATTTGGTTATACAATGGATGGCGAATCTCTGGGGCATATTGAAGCGGAAAATTTTTCAGCTGATGCTGTTACCATTGTAATTAATGGAGTGAGCGCCCACCCCGGTTTTGCAAAAGGAAAAATGGAAAGCGCTATTAAAATTGTATCGGAAATTATTGCCGCTTTACCAAAAGATAAACTATCTCCTGAATCAACGGAAGACATGGATGGCTTTGTGCATCCAACCTCTATTGGAGGGGCAATAGAACAAGCAACCTTGAAATTTATTATTCGCGATTTTGTGACATCTGGATTAAAAGGCAAGGAGGATATGCTTAAAGAGATCACCGAAAAAGTTTTGAAGAATTATCCAAACTCTACATACATGTTTAAGGTAACCGAACAATACCGCAACATGAAAGAAATTATTGACAAGCATCCGCAAGTAATACAATACGCGGAAGAAGCAGTAAAACGCTCGGGATTGAAACCTCACATGCAAAGCATACGCGGGGGAACAGATGGTTCAAGGCTTTCATTTATGGGAATGCCCTGCCCAAATATTTTTGCCGGAGAACATGCTTTCCACGGTAAACAAGAATGGGTAAGCGTTCAGGATATGCAAAAAGCCGCTGAGGTTATTGTGAATATTTGCGGGGTGTGGGAGGAGAAAAGGTAATCACATAAACCCCAATTCCAACTGAGCAACTTCGCTCATCATTTCTTTTTCCCAGGGCGGGTCAAATGTGAGTTCAATTTTAGCGGTGGTAACACCTTCCAGGTCTTTTATCTTTTGTTCTACTTCAACAGGCAATGATTCTGCAACCGGACAAGATGGAGAAGTAAGTGTCATGGTAACTACTACATCGTTCGTTTCGTTTACATTTACTTCATAAATAAGGCCTAGTTCCCAAATATCAACAGGTATTTCAGGGTCATAGCAGGTTTTAAGCATATCAATTACTTTCGTGCTTAATTCCTCGTTTTTCGTATTGATAACTGCTGCCATAATTCCTAATTCCTAATTTTTAATTCCTAATTGTCGATGCGCTAAAGCATCGAGCTTGATTTGTTTTATCATAGCCGTAAGTCCATTAGAGCGGGTAGGGGATAAATGTTCGTGTAAACCAATTTTATTTATAAAACTTATATCAGCATTAATAATTTCTTCTGGTGTATGTTCGGAGAAAACCCGAATTACCAATCCTACCAAGCCTTTTGTAATAATTGCATCACTGTCTGCCGAGTAAAAAATTTGACCGTCTTTCAATTCCGAATGCAACCAAACTTTACTCTGGCAGCCTTTTATTTCATGGGCTTCATCTTTATATTTTTCGTCAATCTTCGGAACAGAATTTCCCAACTCAATGACATGTTCGTATTTCTCCATCCAGTCGCCGAAGATTTCAAACTCTTCCACAATTTCGTTTTCTGTTTCTTCGATGCTCATACCTATTTCAACATGCTGATGGCCTTGTTCAATGCCTTAACAAAAATATCAATCTCCTCAAAGGTATTATAAAATGCAAAAGAGGCACGTATGGTTCCGGGTATTTTATAAAAATCGACCAGTGGTTGTGTGCAATGGTGCCCTGTGCGGACCGCTACTCCTTGTTTATCCAAT
>CAIUPO010000111.1 GCA_903901055.1 uncultured Bacteroidota bacterium | reverse complement strand
GGGTTTTAAATGAAGATGCCTGCCTGTCAGGCAGACAGGGAAGTTTGATCGGGGAAGGGAAAATAGTTATTCAGAAATAAATTAAATTCGACATAGCGAGGCATTGCGAAGCAATCATGCCCCATTGTTATGTCCGAATTTTATGAGATTGCTTCGCAAAGCCTCGCAATGACGCGATCTGTATGGACAGGAGAAGAAGAAATTCAGAAATTATCGTTACCCAAGCAATATTTTTTCCGTATTCTTGTTAATGGAAAAAACATTTTGCATGAAAAAAATAAAATTACTCGTTTGTATTTCACTTTTCACTTTTAGCTTTTCACTTTTCACTCCCTGCCAAGGGCAGAGTTGGATGTGGGGCCGCCAGGGCAGCGGAGGAACAAAATATAACGATTATGGTGCGGCAGTTGCAACCAATAAAAATGGTGACGCCTATCTCTCGAAACAATACCTTTCTCAAATCACATTCGCGCCCGATACGCTCCAGGGCAGTCCGAATGATAATATGTATTTTATAAAATATAATTCGGCAGGTGCATTACAATGGGCCATACAACCGCACCAAAGTTATGCGGCTCAGGTCATTGTTGCATCCCTTGCTACCGATCCTGCCGGCAATGTAATTATTGCAGGCTCCTTTAGCGATTCGCTTGTGTTTGGTCCTTATAAATTATACGCCCTTAGTCTTGCAACATTTGTAGTAAAATATACCAGTAATGGTACAGTAATCTGGGCTATGCAATCGGGCGGTAATGCTATTCCGGGTTCCATTTCAACCGATGCACTAGGTAACAGTTATGTTACGGGGCATTTCCTTTCCACAACAAACTTCGGAACATACACGCTTATAAATTCGGTAGGCGGCGGACAAGACGTTTTTTATATTTTTAAATTAGACCCGAACGGAAATGTGCTGTGGGCAAGGCAATCAACGCATGCTACCAGCCTTTGCAGTTCACATGGCAACGGCGTAATTACCGATAAATCGGGCAACTGTTATGTAACCGGATATTTTATTGATAGTGTTTATTTCGGCTCTACTACTTTATATGCCCCTGCTTTACCCTATAATTCCAGAGGTGGTGTTTTTATTGCCAAATATGATTCAGCCGGAAATATAAAATGGGCTAAACAATCAACAATTCCTTCACAATCGAGCTACGGAATCGGATATGGAGTTGCGGTCGACAAATCGGGTGATCCATACATAACCGGCTATTTTAAAGACACCATGAGTTTTGGTTCTGCTAAATTAATAACTAAAGACAGCAGTATCTTTCTTGCAAAATACGATCAAACAGGCAATTTTTTATGGGCCGAACAATCTGGCAACGGCTCCTGGATGGGATACACTGTAGTAGCCGATGCCAAAGGAAATATTTATATGGGCGGTGTTGGACATACCGACTCATTAACATTTGGAGGCAGTACTTTTTATAACCCGGTACACCATAACTCATCTTTTCTTTTAAAACTTAATTCGAACGGTTCCACACTTTGTGGCTCTACCCTTACAAATGGAGGAGGAACAGGACGAAATTATGAAGGACTTGCTTGTGATTCAACCGGGCAATATGTGTATGAAACAGGCGATCTATTCTTGGATAGTGTGTTTTGCGGACCAGATATTTTAATTGCTAATATGGGCACAGCCCCTTATCTTGGCCGTTGGCAAAATTGTGAGATAACAGATGGCATTGCATCCATAGTTTCCACACATGCTTCTGTTGTTCTGTTTCCTAACCCAAACAATGGCCAATTTACAATTGAGTTGTCAGCCTTAAGTGGTAAGTCGTTAGTGGAAATTTACAATATGTTTGGAGAGAAAATTAAGAGCGAAGAACTAAAAGCTAAGAGTGAAGAAATAGATTTGACAAGACAACCAAACGGAATTTATCTCTACCGGGTTTTAAAT
The DNA here is from genome assembly GCA_903901055.1 of uncultured Bacteroidota bacterium. Lineage (GTDB taxonomy): Bacteria > Bacteroidota > Bacteroidia > JABEUT01 > JABEUT01 > JABEUT01. The sequence goes on along the minus strand of CAIUPO010000111.1, from coordinate 12,890 downwards.
GAGGAGGGAGTTTTATTAGGACAGGGAAAAATTGTTCTGGAAAAATAGGAAAAATTTCAGAAATGGGAAATTGAAACACTCTCTCCAAAGGGGGAGAGTAAGGAGCCGGATAGATGCCGCAAATAAAGATTATTTCACAGTCACTTTGAAATATCAAAATTTACTCTACTTTTGAGCCCACAAAAAAAAAAAATAAAAATCATGAAAAAGACTTTACTCTGGTCGTTATTGGTAGTCGTAGGCTTAATGTTTATGGGCTGCCCTTACCATTCCGATGTTGCTATTGATACCACCCCTAGTGTAAAAATTGATACCAAATTACTTGGTAAATGGCAGAAACGTTCTTCGGATGAAGATACTTATGTTGTAACCCAAAAAGATGCGAACACCTATGAGATTCTGGACAAAGAAAAAACCCCGTCAGAAGGTAGCGAGCCAAAGAAATACATTGCATTTATTTCCAATGTGGGCGGAGCAAAATTCCTGAATTTGTATGAAAATAAAAGCGGAGATGATTCCAAGAGTTATTACTTCTACAAACTCGAAATCAGTGATGAAACTGATGCTTTTTCACTTTCACCGGTAACCGAATATATTACTGAGACTTTTACTTCGTCAGATGACCTTAAGAAATTTGTTCAGACAAATATGGGCCTGAGCTTTTTCTATGCATCGAAAGATGAATATATTAAGGTAGGAAAGTAATCTGCTTGTTTTCAAAAAGGATAGTTCGCTGGTATTTCAGATGGGCTATCCTTTCTGATTTAAATTTGGTTTTGTGATGTAAATTTTTCTAACTTTGTACTGAATAAATGTGGAGCATGAGATAAAACTATTTTTGTTACCGTATAATGCCTATGTATACGTCTGCTAAACAGACATAGTTTTTCCGTTAAACCCAAATGATACTCCATAGCCTTTATCAAATAGTCATGGTTTTCCTGCTAAGCGGGTTTAAGTTTGGCTTTGGGGGTGTGCCATTGGCTGAATTTGTATATAAATTCCCATTTTTTAAACTGATAACTGTAACTACCGCAGGAGGCGTAACCGGTGCTATTTTGTTTGCCTATATCAGCGAATGGGTGCTAGACACGTGGCATAAATTCAGGATGCGGAAATTCCCACAACACGAACACCACGAGCGCAAACATGCACCCGAAAGCAAACTGGTAAAAAAAATACGCGAGAAATGGGGATTATATGGGATTGCATTCTTTACTCCATTTATTTTATCCATCCCAATCGGCACTTTAATTGCAGTCCATTTTTACCACGATAAGCAAAAAGTAATTTCCTATATGATAGTATCTATAGTAGGTTGGGATTTCTTTTTCTACTTTTTCTACAATTACCTGGCACATTTTCACTGGCACTAAATGGAGGATACTATTTTAATTGTTCAAAACAACCTTTCTCAACTTTTAAAACTGGCTGTTGATGCCGGCAAAGCAATTCTGGAAGTATATGCAACTGCTTTTAGTGTTGAACTAAAGGAAGACCGTTCTCCGCTAACCCTTGCTGATAAATGTTCAAACGAAATTTTATGCAATGGATTAAAAAACATTGGAGGTTTTCCAATATTAAGTGAAGAGAATAAACAAATCCCATTCGAAGAACGAAAATCATGGAACCAATTTTGGTTGGTTGACCCCTTGGATGGAACGAAAGAATTTATAAAACGCAATGGAGAGTTTACCGTTAATGTAGCGTTGATAGAAGGGAATGAACCTGTTTTTGGCATTATTTATGTGCCTGTAACAGGTCAAATGTATTTTGCAATTAAAGGGCACGGCAGCTATACTTTAATGCTTACAGATTCAAATTCGGTACCCGATAGTTTCGACGAGATTATTTCCGTAAGTAAAAGGTTGCCGATTGAAAAAAGGCAGGTAGGCGAGTATAACATTGTGGCAAGCCGTTCGCACATGTCGCCTGAAACAGAAGCCTATATAAATGTGGAGAAAGGAAAACATAAAACAGTAAATATTGTTTCGGCAGGAAGCTCGTTGAAATTTTGTTTAGTGGCAGAGGGCAAAGCAGATGCCTATCCTCGTTTTGGGCCTACCATGGAATGGGATACGGGGGCAGGGCATATAATAGTGGCGGAAACAGGCAAAAAACTTGTTAGAACTGATACTATGGAACCCCTGACCTACAATAAACCCAGCCTGTTGAACCCCAATTTTCTGGTGTATTAAGAAGGTCTGTATTGCCCGTTTCGCTTATTCTCAGTAATATTGCATTAATTTATTCACGTTTAGCATGGCAAAAACAGCACTCATAACAGGTGTAACAGGACAGGATGGAGCGTATCTGGCCGAGTTCCTTTTAAAAAAGGGATATACAGTTCATGGCGTTAAGCGCAGGAGCTCGATGTTCAACACCCACCGTATCGACCACTTATACAAGGATGTTCACGATGGGAAATCCAAATTTTTTCTTCATTATGGCGATTTGGTGGATTCTACCAATCTGATTCGCATTGTGCAGGAAGTGAAGCCCGATGAGATTTATAATCTGGCTGCCCAATCGCATGTAAAGGTTTCGTTTGAAACTCCTGAATACACAGCTAATGCCGATGGTATCGGAACACTGCGTTTGCTGGAAGCCATTCGTATTTTAAAGTTAGAGAAGAAAACAAAATTCTACCAGGCCTCTACATCTGAATTATATGGCGAAGTGCAGGAGATTCCGCAAAAGGAAACGACTCCTTTTTACCCACGCAGCCCTTATGGAGTAGCTAAATTATATTCCTTTTGGATTACCAAAAACTACCGCGAAGCATACGGCATATTTGCCTGCAACGGTATTTTATTCAACCACGAAAGCCCGATACGTGGAGAGACATTTGTAACTAGAAAAATTACCCGTGCCGTAGCCCGAATTAAATTGGGCTTGCAGAAAAATCTATTCCTCGGAAACCTTGATGCTGAAAGGGATTGGGGACATGCAAAAGATTATATTGAAGGTATGTGGATGATGCTGCAACACACCAAAGCCGATGATTACGTACTTGCAACCGGCAAAAAAATATCAGTCCGTAAATTTGTGGAAATGGCATTTGCCGAAGTGGGAATAAACATTCAATGGAAGGGTAAAGGCGTGAACGAAAAAGGACATAACGCGTTAGACGGCAAAGTGCTTGTTGAAATAGATTCCCGTTATTTCCGCCCTACGGAAGTAGACTTATTGATTGGCGATGCAAGCAAAGCATATAAAACTCTTGGATGGAAACCGAAACATACTATTTCAGATTTAGTGAAGGAAATGGTGGCAGCCGATGTAAAGCTTTTCAGCAGAGATAAATACTTACTGGAAGGCGGCCATGAGATTTTGAAGTTTAACGAATAGGCAATAAGTAGAAAGTATAAAGTTGAAAGTGAAAAGTTAGTGGAGAAGAACGCAAAAATATATGTAGCTGGTCACCGTGGAATGGTAGGTTCTTCGATTGTGAGGCACTTGCAGAAGTTGGGCTATGAAAACATTATTACCCGCAAGTCTGATGAAGTAGATTTACGGAATCAGCAACAGGTGATGTCGTTTTTTTATAAAGAAAGACCGGATTATGTTTTTCTGGCTGCAGCTAAGGTGGGTGGTATCTACGCCAACAATAAATACCGTGCAGAATTTCTTTACGATAACTTATTGATTGAAGCAAATGTTATTCATGCTGCTTATTTAAATAAATGTAAAAAGCTGATGTTTCTTGGTTCTTCATGTATCTATCCGCGCATGGCGCCACAACCGCTAAAGGAATCCTATTTGCTTACAGGCCCTCTGGAATATACCAACGAGCCTTATGCCATTGCAAAAATTGCAGGTATCAAACTTTGTGAATCATATAGAGACCAATATGGTTGCAATTTTATTTCGGTTATGCCGACCAATTTATATGGTCCGAATGATAATTACGACCTTGCCAAATCACACGTGTTACCAGCGCTTTTAAGAAAGATACATACAGCTAAACTAAACAACATCCCGACTGTTGAGGTTTGGGGCTCAGGTTCACCTCTCCGCGAGTTTTTGCATGTGGATGACCTCGCAGAAGCTTGTTTGTTTCTGATGGAAAATTATAGCGAATCGGAATTAGTTAATATTGGAACAGGAACTGATATTTCCATTAAAGACCTTGCACTTTTAATTATGCGTGTTGCCGATTACAAAGGCGAAATTAAGTTTGACAGCAGCAAACCCGATGGCACTCCACGTAAATTAATGGATGTTGGCAAACTACTTGGCCTCGGCTGGAACCCCAAGATAAGCTTGGAAGAAGGGATTAAGGCAGTTTACAAGGATGTGGAGAAAATGAATTTTGCAGATTAATACAATGGAACGCGGATGACGCAGATGAGTATGATAAACGCGGATTTGAAATCCTTTTTAATCTTAAGCAATCCGCGTCATCCGCGGTCCATTCATTTAAAATTTCTTTTTGCCCTTTTATTGGGACTTGTATTTTCTCAAATAGTAGTTGCACAAACTGGAGATGTTGTAAAATATAAACCATATCCCACTTTGAAGGATTCGACAGTTCATGCAACAACGAAAGATAATGTTAACCATATGCCTCCATACAATCTATTTTTAAATCAGGAATATTCTACTTTTTCAAACGATTTCATTGGCGATTATATTGATAACAAATCAGGCGTAGAATACTCCCTGCCTGAACACAAGACTTTCAAGCCTTGGATTCAGTCGGATTTTGAATCATTCTATGCTTGTCCGATATGGGGACCTAACACGCATTCCTTACTATACCGTAAAGTTTATTTAGAAAACCTTTTCATAGTCCACGATACTGCAAGTAAATTTTACGCCACCATCGACCCCTTATTCAATTTTCAGGGTAGTATGGATTTAAGCGATTCTAATAAAAAATATACGCAGAACACCCGTGGTATTTTAATACAGGGAAATGTTGGAAGTAAATTCGCTTTCTCTACTATTTTCTGGGAGAACCAGGCAAGCCTGCCCTGGTATCTTCAGAAATTTGTAGAGGCTAATTATGTTGTGCCCGGTTATGGCAGGCCTAAAAGTTTTGGTAAAAACAGCTACGATTATTCTATGTCGGAGGCTTATCTCAGCTATGCTTTTTCAAATCACTTTGCTGTGCAGGGCGGCTATGGCAAAAACTTTATTGGCGATGGTTACCGCTCTCTGCTTTTGTCTGACAACACGTTTGCTTATCCCTACTTGCGCTTCACAACCACTTTCTGGCATTTACAATACACCAACCTCTACACGGTTTTCATGGACCCATTTTCAAACAGGGATGTAACAGTAGTGAATATTGAAGGACTCATTCAACGCAAAGCCGGAGCCTTCCAATACCTGAGTTGGAATATTGTTCCGCAAGTGGAGTGGGGGCTGTTTCAGGGTATGATTTGGACAGCAGGCGACCAGTTCAATCACACTGCATTTAACTTCAACTATTTTGACCCGATTATTGGTGTGAACTCTGCCGTTTATGGCTTGGGCAATACAAATAACGTGTTGCTGGGTTCAACTATCAAATACAAAATCTGCAAAAATGTAATGACCTACGGACAACTGCTGGTAGATGATTTCCCGAAAAACGGAGATATGCATTCCATCTACAACAAAACGGGCTACCAGGCGGGTGTTAAGTATTACAACAAGTTTGGAGAAGTGCAGGTTGAGTATAATCAGGTTCGTCCATATACCTATTCAAGCAGCGACTCACTCGAAAATTATTCTCATTACGACCAATCGTTGGCCGACCCGCTGGGAGCCAACTTCAAAGAGTTTATTGGAATTGTGAATTTGCGTTACCATCATTTCTCTGTCCATCTGCAAGGCAACTACGCTCAGGAAGGATTGGATACTTCCTATTACAGTCAGGGTAATAATATTTTTCTACCTGATACTAGGGGAAGCAAAGGAACTGATGTTGCTATGTTGCAAGGCTTGAAAAGCACTATGATGTATATGGATTTTCATATTTCCTACCTCATGAACCCGCGAACCAATATGAATTTTACCATTGGTGTTTCCCGCCGAACGCTTACCAACAACCTTTATACCGAACAGCCCATGACTTTATTTTATGTGGGTTTCCGGACGAGTATAGAGAATATGTATACTGATTTTTAGTAGTAGCCCGACTAGCAATTATTTAAAGCCCTTTTAGGGTTTTGGGGCAAAAGAAATGCAGAGGATTTTTTATTTCCGGAGTCTTTCCAAATTTAAGCACTTCTTACCCAATCCATTTTTTACTTAATATTGCAATAGAAAATTAATACCATGAAAAAGAGATTGACCCTGATAGTATTATTTGCGCTATTTATTGCAATTCCAATGGTGAAGGCACAAACTCCAGCTGCGCCGCCTGACTCGAGCATATTTAAAGATACTACCAATTATACAAAATATGAGGGAAAGGTCAAAGACTACATCCAATGGTTTATTAAGTCACCCATCAATAAGAACATTGTCCTCCGAAATCAGATTGCGACTTTCCTGCTTGATTGGATTACGGGCTCACCCAGTGTTACAATAAGTTTTGGCTCGGCAGCCAACCCCATGGAAGATTATAAAGCAAATCAATATAATGCCGATTTAATGGGAGCATACCTTGGAGGAATGGTATTGTATGAATTAAAAAACCCGAAAGATCAGGACTATGTTAATATTGAGACTGCAGGATTGGAGTCAGTTTTGGAAATGATTAAAAACAATACAGCACTGTTAGCCGACAACAAAGCGGCTAAAAAATTTAAAGCCATGGATAAAGATGCACTTGCTAAATATGTGAAGGATTGTGTTGCTAGTGATGAGAAAAAGAAATAAGCAGATAAAAAATGCCAGGTTCCCTTTAAAAAATGTGTGTGTGGCAATTGCCAGGCAAATGCGTGGCAATTAAATTATATGTCAGTACCCCTTAGCAACTGACATGAAAATATGATGCTTAACTTATTGAATAACATAATATTATGACTATATGTCAATAAAATAAAAATTAAAATTTACTAACATGTAATCCATTTTTGCACCCTGAAAAATGAGGCGCAATTTCCCACCTGACCACTGACTACTGACCACTGACCACTTGCTAGTTAAGGATTTTTAACAATAAAACAGGCTGTTTTCGCGTAGCTTTTGTAGATTTGCAGCCTATTTCCCAATTGTATCCCCATTTATCTAATGTTTAAAACTGAAATAGATAAGAATTCTGTGCCCAATCATGTAGCAGTGATAATGGACGGCAATGGGCGTTGGGCAAAGCAAAAGGGTAAGAACAGGCTGTTTGGGCATCACAATGGAGTAAAGGCTGTGCGTGAGACTATTGAAGCTGCGGCTGAGATAGGAGTGAAGCATGTTACCCTTTACGCATTCTCGACCGAAAACTGGACCAGGCCTGTGGATGAAATCAACGGGTTGATGGAGTTATTGGTTTTTACCATTAACAAAGAGATAAAGACCTTGATGGAGAACGATATTTCCCTTCATGCCATTGGTGATTTGAAAAGTTTGCCATCGGCATGTTACAGGGAGCTGATGAAGGCAATTGAGAAAACGTCGTCTAATAAGCGCATGAAACTGATACTTGCATTAAGCTATAGCTCTAAATGGGAGATAATGAATGCAGTACGTGCTATTTCTAAAGATATAGAAGAGAAAAAAATAGCTTCTGCAGCCATCAACGAAGAACTATTCAATAGTTACCTGAATACCGCCCCATATCCTAACCCCGAGTTGCTTATCCGCACCAGCGGAGAGCATCGCATCAGCAACTTTTTGCTCTGGCAAATTGCTTATGCAGAACTATATTTCACCGAAAAACTCTGGCCCGATTTCCGCAAAGAAGATTTTTATGAAGCTATTGTAGATTATCAGAAACGTGAAAGAAGATTTGGAAAAACAAGTGAACAACTAACTAAAATGTTACAGTAAATATTATGTCAAAAGGAACTTATCGAATCTTCTTATCCCTTGTTATCTGTGTCTTCTGCATAGCGGGTTCACAATTGAGTGCTCAGGCTAATAAAGCTAAACAAAGCACAAAGCAAACCCACCGCCTTACAGCCAAGGAAAGGCAAAAAAGAATTGCAGACTCTACCCATATTGCGGATTCTGTGTACAGGGCAGCAAGGGAAACACGTGTTCATGATTCAATCATAGCAAAAGCAGAACTGGATGCGGCAATGCTAAAGGCTAAACTTGATTCAGATAAATTGAACCTTGCCGTTCCTAAAGAGTACGAATTGGCTGAACAACCTACCGTTGTTGGTGCTCAGCACATGGATGTGGCCGTTTTACTTTTGATAGCGGGAATTACCAAAGGCGATAAAGTGGAAATACCCGGTACAAAAATTACGGATGCAATAAAGAATATATGGAAACAAGGGCTGTTTGAAGACGTACAGATTTATGCCTCGAAAATAGATGGCAAAAAGATTTATCTCACAATACAAGTTGTGGAAAAACCAAGGTTGTCGAAGTTCACATTTATCGGGCTTAAAAAATCGGAGGCTAATAAGCTGAGGGAAGAGATTAAATTGGTTCGTGGTAAAGTAGTTACCGATTTTCTGCTGGCAGATATACGGCTTACCATTGTACATCATTTCACCGAGAACGGATACAACAATGTGAAAGTGGAGATTACTGAAAAACCCGATACCACTTTTTCGAATTCGGTTTTCCTATTCATTAAAATTGACCGCGGACAGCGCATAAAAATTCAAGATATTACCTTCCACGGAAACACTGCTTTCAGCTCGGGTAAGTTACGGAGAGCTATGAAGGATACCAAGCGCAAAAGGTTCTACAGTATATTCCATTCATCGAAACTGATACCTGATAATTACACAGCAGACAAAGAGAAGCTGGTAGAGAAATACAATGGCAAAGGATATCGCGATGCTAAAATTGTGAAGGATACTATTTATAAATCGGATGTGCCGAACAGGGTAGCAATTGATATAACTATTAATGAAGGACACCGCTATTACTTTGGCAATATTAATTGGGTGGGTAATTCGAAGTACACTTCAAAAATGTTGACGAATATATTGGCTATAAAATATGGCGATGTATATAATGCAACCTTACTGAATGAACGCCTTACCATGAACCCTAGCGGTACAGACGTTAGTTCACTTTACATGGACAACGGGTATTTATTCTTCCAGGTTGACCCGGTGGAAACCAATGTGCATAACGATACCATTGACCTTGAAATGCGCATACATGAAGGTACACAGGCACGTGTAAACAATGTTACGGTAACTGGCAACGACAAAACAAGCGATAAGGTTATCATGAGGCAGTTAAGAACTCTTCCCGGGGAATTGTTCCGCCGATCGGATATTATACGTACCCAACGTGAATTGGGCCAGTTGGGCTACTTTGACCCGGAAAAAATATCCATTACACCAATCCCTCACCAGGAAGACGGAACAGTGGACATTAACTATGGTGTAGTAGAAAAATCAGCTGACCAGATAGAGCTTTCCGGCGGATGGGGCGGTGGCTTAGGCTTTGTGGGAACGGCAGGTATTTCGCTAAAAAACTTTTCGGCTGCAAATATTTTCCATAAGGATGCATGGAGGCCAATACCAACCGGAGATGGCGAAGAGGTAAGTTTGAGATTCCAATCGAACGGACTGCCTTACCAATCAGTTAACCTTTCATTTGTTGAACCTTGGGTTGGCGGGCATCACCCCAATTCACTCAGCATGACACTCTTCACCACAACCGAAAGTAACGGACAACCTTCGGGAAGCCCATCAAGGCAGGCGATAAATATTAAAGGTGTATCAATGGGATATGGCGTTCCGTTGAAATTCCCTGATGATTATTTTACCCTTTTCCAATATATCAACTACCAATATTACACGGTTAATAATTATGGATCTGCCTTTATCTTCTCCAGCGGATTTGCGAATAGTATAAGTTATAAGCTACAGTTGACAAGGAATTCCGCCGATCCTAATATTTACCCAACGTATGGTTCGAATATTAAAATATCGGGCGAATGGACCCCTCCTTATTCGGCATTTAAAAATGAAAATTATGCAGATGAGTCGCCTGAGCAGAAGTATAAATTCCTCGAATTCCAGAAGTATAAATTTACAGGCAACTGGTATACCAATATTACCAATTGGGAAACTAAGGAGAACGAGGGCAAACTGGCGCACAACTTTGTGTTGAATGTGAATGTAGGTTTCGGATTAATGAATTTTTACAATTCCCAGTTAGGGTATTGTCCGTTTAACCGCTTTTATATGGGCGGTAGCGGGCTTAGCGGATATTCCCTTATCGACGGCCGCGAGGTGGTTGCCATGCGTGGGTATAATGACGGGGCACTTTCGCCAAGTACGGGTGGGGTTGCCGTGGCAAAGTATAAGTTAGAGTTAAGGTATCCTATTTCACTTAATGCTTCAGCTACCGTTTATGTTCTTGGATTTATTGATGCAGGAAATACCTGGTCATCCATACAACAATTTAATCCGTTTTCAGTTTACAGATCTGCCGGGCCGGGTGTACGTATATTCCTACCTATGTTCGGATTGCTTGGATTTGATTATGGATGGAGATTTGATGATGTACCGAATAACCCGACTATGCCGAGGAGTCAATTTGTATTCAGTATAGGGGCGAATTTGGGGGAATTATAAAAAATACTAATTTCGCACGCACTTTTGATAAAAGCAATACCTTAAATTGCAACTAAAAATGAAAAGCAGAAACATGAAAAGAATTTTCCTGACAGCAGTAATGGCAACAGGCTTACTTGTTGCATCTGCTCAAAAATTTGCTTATGTTGATTCACAGTATATTTTATCAAAAATACCTGAATACAAAGCAGCACAAGACCAGATTAACCAGATTTCAATACAATGGCAAAAGGAAATTGAAGCCAAATATTCTGAGATAGACCAACTCTATAAAGCCTATAAAGCTGATGAAGTGTTGCTGACACCTGAAATGAAACAAAAACGCCAGGGGGAAATAGAAACCAAAGAACAAGCAGTAAAGGATTTGCAAAAACAACGTTTTGGTGTGAATGGTGATTTGTTTAAAAAACGCCAGGAACTTGTAAAACCTATACAGGATAAGGTGTACAATGCAGTTCAGGATTTAGCTGAAAAAGATAAATTAGGTATTATTTTCGACAAGTCAAGCGATATGACTATTCTCTATTCCGATCCAAAATATGATAAGAGCGACGAAATCCTGAGGAATATGGGCTATAATCCGGGAAGCGAGCAAAAGAAAAAAGTTTACCATCACTAATAAATAAAAATCAATTCAATTTCCATGAAAAAGACAATAAGTACATTTTTAATTGCGGGATTAACCGTATTTGCATTTAACGCAGGCGCGCAAAAGCTTGCACACATCAATCTTGATTCACTTTTGAGATCGATGCCGGAAACTGATTCAGCACGTAAGGTAGGACAAGCGCATTACCAGGAACTGGAAGCCGAAGTGGAAGAAATGCAAAAGGATTACCAAAAGAAAGTTGACGATTACAAAGCACACGAAAAGGGATATACTGACTTAGTTAAGAATAACAAAGGAGCCGAAATTCAAGAGTTGGGCCAACGTATCCAACAATTCCAGACGAATGCACAACAAGACATTCAGAAATTCCAGGATTCACTTACAAGCCCTATTATTCATAAGGCCAGAGCTGCCATTAACAGAGTAGCAAAGAAAAAAGGCTACGAATATGTATTGGATAGCAGCCCAACAGGTTCAGTTCTTTATTCTGAAGGAGATGATCTATATCCTGCAGTTGCAGAAGAACTTGGCGTAAAACCAAAGAAAGCAGGTAAGTAATATTTATTTATTTTAACCTCAATGCCTGAATCAGAAAACCTTAAGGCAAACCGGCCAATCGGTATTTTTGATTCAGGCATTGGTGGTTTAACGGTGGCACGTGCCATCAAGGATAAGCTTCCGCACGAGAAGCTTATTTATTTTGGGGATACCGCCCATCTTCCTTACGGAGATAAATCCCCTGATTCCATCAAGTATTATTCTATCCGTATTGCACAGTTTATGCTCGACCATAACTGCAAGATGATTGTTATTGCATGCAATACAGCCTCTGCACTTGCTTATGAAGCAGTGAAGGATTTTGTAGGGAAAAGAGCATTGGTAGTAAATGTTATTGATCCGGTAGTAGAAAAGATTTCGAAGGATAAAACATTGAAATCTATTGGTGTAATTGCCACTAAAGGCACTATAAAATCGGGCATACACGCAAGTAAAATAAAGAAGGCCAATAGCAAACAGGATGTATTTGGAATTGCTACACCTTTGTTAGTTCCAATGATTGAGGAGGGGTTCTTTAATAATAATATCAGCCGCAGCATTATTGCTTCTTATTTATCCCGGCCAAAAATTAAAAACATTGATGCATTGATTCTTGGCTGCACGCACTTTCCGCTTATAAGGCCTGAAATAGAAGAATACTATAAACACAAAATTCCGCTGATTGACGCAGCCGATGAAGTAGCTATTCAGGTGGAACACCTTTTGAAAAAACACAAACTTCTCACCACTTCAAAAAAGAAACCTGTTCATCAATTCTATGTTTCTGATTTCACCGATGCTTTTGAAAAGAGCACCCGCTTCTTTTTCAGCGAGGCGATACGCTTGCACGAGGCGAGGATTTGGAAATAGGGCAATGGCAAACGGATGACACGAATTGGAAGGATATTCACCGGATTCTTTCGAGTTTTTATTAATCCTATCTTTGTACCAGAATAATGAAATTAAATATCAGCATATTTATAGTCATGTTGGCTTTTAGCGCAAATGTAAAAGCTCAGTACAAGCCATTTAAAGCAGATAAGATTAAGGATTCACTATGGATTAAACAATTATTGGAAGAACGCCATCAGAAAAAT
>CAIUPO010000110.1 GCA_903901055.1 uncultured Bacteroidota bacterium | reverse complement strand
TTAACACTGATTGAATATGAATGAGTTGTGCGAAATTTTGTTGTTAATAACAACAAATAACAACAGACGGATGCCCATATTTCTCCCAAAAATAATTTCCAATTTTCCGTCCCTTTTATTTTCATATTGCAAATATAATTCATGAAATGTAGTTTTCTTAAAAAGTCATTTGCTTTTTCGAAACACAACAAATTTTTGTTATTGCACAAATACATTTTACGCCGGTCCGAACGATTCATCCGGGCGGGCAAAGTCCTCAAAGAAAATCCACGCAGAGTTCGCAAAGAGGAAAATGCATTTTCATAAAATAACAGGGATAACAGTAAAAAAAAGACACTACTTAGTGGGACCTAATTAGTGTCTTTTTGGAGAACCTATAAATTATCTTCAATAGCATTATTAATCAACAAACTTTGGATAAAATGTATTTTGTTTTAAATAAATAACACACTATCTTAAAAGCCATAAGCCAACGTAAATTAGTAAAGTAATAATTACTATACTTGCTTAATTAGTTTTCGAAATACCTAAATAAAGTATGAGATGTTAGCCTTAATTGAATATGTTCTCTATTTAATAAATAAAGGAACTTAGTACGAATGGGGCCCTTACGTGGATTAATTTTTGAGATTATTGGAGCTTTCACCTGTTGGATGCTCAAAGGGTTTCGGGGGAAATTGTCTGATGAAATGTCGGGTCCATACGAAGTTTCCAGAAAAAGCACCAGAAATACTTTAGTTAGCATTGTGGTTGTTTTATTGCTACTATTTATACTACAGGCCTGTTAAACTTATTCTTGTTTATGCTTTCATTAACTAATTCTTAAAAATACATCGACTTAAGTATCTTTGCACTCTAGAACCGCTATCAATTATGACAGATTCTAAACTATACATATATAACACCCTGAAAAGGGAACGTGAACTTTTTGTGCCGCAACATGCGCCATTTGTAGGCATGTACTTGTGCGGGCCTACCGTTTATAGCAGTCCGCATTTGGGCAATGCACGTGGGCCTATTACGTTTGATGTGCTGTTTCGCTACCTTACTTTTTTAGGTTATAAAGTTCGCTATGTCCGCAATATTACGGACGTAGGCCACCTTGAGAATGATGCAGATGAGGGAGAAGATAAAATCTCGAAAAAAGCGAGACTTGATAAACTGGAGCCAATGGAGATTGTGCAGCTTTATACGGTGGCTTACCACGATATTATGAGGCAGCTTAATATACTCCCTCCTTCCATTGAGCCAAGGGCATCGGGGCATATTATTGAGCAGATATTGATGATTGAAAAAATCATTGAACACGGTTATGCTTATGTATCGGAAGGCTCGGTTTATTTTGATGTAAAAAGCTTTGAAAAAGATTATCCTTATGGTGAACTCTCGGGCCGGATTACCGATGATTTACAAAGTAACACCCGCGAGCTAGACGGACAAAGTGAAAAGCACAACCCGCTTGATTTTGCGCTATGGAAAAAAGCATCACCGGAACATATTATGCATTGGCCATCGCCATGGAGCGAAGGTTTCCCGGGTTGGCATATTGAATGTTCGGCCATGAGTGCAAAATATTTGGGAGAGACTTTTGATATTCACGGCGGTGGAATGGATTTGCTTTTCCCGCATCATGAGTGTGAAATTGCACAGTCCTTAGGTGCTAACGGCAAACAGCCTGTCCGCTATTGGATGCATAATAATATGCTTACCATAAACGGGCAGAAGATGGGTAAATCCCTCAACAATTTTATTATGCTGCATGAACTTTTCTCGGGCAAACATCATTTGCTGGAGAAAGCCTATAGCCCAATGACATTGCGCTTTTGCATGCTGCAAAGCCAATATAGAAATCCGATTGATTTCTCTAATAAAGGTTTGCAGGATGCAGAAAAAGCATACGAAAAACTGAGCGGGATTTATCTTCTTCTGAAAGAGATGAACTGGGACGGAACCTCAATTAACCCTGAAACTGAAAAAACACTTTCATCCTTCGAAGATGAATGTATTGATGCCATGAACGATGATATTAATACAGCAATCGTTTTATCAAATATGTTCAAAGTTTCTTCCGTCGTAAATCAGTTTAATACAAGTGGGAAAACGGAAGGAGTTAGTAAAGAAAATTTTGAGAAATTTAAAAAAACTTACTGCACATTTTTTACGGATATACTTGGACTTCTGCCGGAGGCGAACACAGCCCAAGGCAATGAGGAATTCGGCAAACTGGTAGATAGTTTACTGGAAGTGAGGAACGAAGCAAAGAAGAAAAAAGATTTCACCTTGGCAGATGCGATACGTAACACCCTTTCGAAGTTTGTGACCCTGCAGGATACTCCCGAAAAAACGAATTGGAAATATGAAAAGAAAAAGTAGATTAGTAATAATTATAGGATTGGCATTATTGCCGTTATTGTTTTTTATTACCGGATGCCCGAGCAGTTCAAACAATAATAACAACCATGTAACGGATAGCACAAAAACGGTTCCGGAAGTGAAGGTATTAGTACCCGTTTTCAATGCCGATTCAGCATATTATTACACCCAAACACAAGTAGGTTTTGGGCCACGAATACCCGGATCGAAAGCCCACAAAGAATGTTTGGATTTTATAATGTCGGAATTGGAAAAAGACAGCCTGCACCCTACTAAACAGACAAGCAAAGCCAGAACATTTGATGGCAAGCAATTCGAATTTACAAACGTTACCGCTTCATCAGACCCAAAAAATAATGTGCGGATTCTGTTATGCACTCATTGGGACACCCGCCCCTGGGCCGACCTTGACTCCTCTAAAAATGATGAATCCTTCGACGGTGCTGATGATGGAGCCAGCGGAGTTGCCATGCTTCTGGAACTTGCCCACCATTTGAAAGGTGCCGGAATTGGTGTTGACCTTGTATTTTTTGATTTGGAAGATTACGGTCAGCAAGAACAGGTTAGTTGGGAGGTTGAAAAATACAAACCTCAGGATAACACCTGGTGTACAGGTTCACAATATTGGGCTAGTAACTTACCCACCAACTACATAAGTCCCCGCTTTGGTATATTATTGGATATGGTAGGTGGTAAAAATGCGCTCTTCCCAGTTGAAGGTACCTCGGAAAGTTTCGCCCCGCAAATTGTGCGTAAAGTCTGGGACATCGCCGGCCGATTGGGATATGGCAATTATTTTACCCATGACAGGACTCCACCTACTATTGACGACCACCTGTATGTGAACAAGTTAGCAAATATTCCCACCATTGATATTGTGCATTATGATGTGAAGAACAGAGACTACCCCTATTTTCACCACAAACACAGTGATAATATGAGTATAATAGACAAAAACACCATGAAAATGGTTGGAACTGTACTGATAAATGTCATTTATCAGGAAAAAAATAATTCGCAAACTCCCTGATTTCTATTAAGGGAAAGACTTTTTTTACGATATTAGCATCCCCTTATTCTCTAAATTCAGAAAATGAGGCAATAATTGAGTTAACACTGCGTTAGTAGCTATTGATAAAATATTCATATCATGAAGAAATTTTTACTTCCTATTTTACTTGTCTTTTTAGGTTTTTCAAACACCTTTGCACAGGGAACCACGAATGGTGTTCCTCAAGTAGGCCAGACCAAATGGTCGGTAAATCCGTTTGAACATGCGTTGTTTGTAGAGAACACAGGACAGTTTGATACTGTTGATGCGGGAGGAAAAATTTTGTTCGAATCTAAGATTGGGGCTATCAATGCGTTCTTCACTGCTAAAGGAATTCTTTATCGTCATATTGAAACAGCACCTTTAGAATTTGGCGATGGCAAAGACCCTGATCAGGGCGGCGCACCAAAAAGAACATTTTATTATCTGACCACTGAATGGGATGGAGCCAATACCAACCCAACCATTGTGGCCGATGAGGAACAAACCTATTACTACACTTATCCAAAAGGAACCCACGAAACTTACACGGCGAACGTATTTAAAAAGATAACCTACCAGAATTTATATCCCGGAATTGATGTGGTTTATTCTTTCCCTGAAGGTAGCAGCAATTTGAAATACACTATTGTTGTTCACCCTGGGGGAGACCTGAGCAAAGTACATTTGAAGTATAGCAACACCAGCGGAATGGCTGTTGATGGTTCAGGAAATGTGGTTGTGAAAAACGACATCGGAACACTGAAAGAAAGTGCCCCGGTCAGTTATTATTTGGAAGACCACAGCCCTGTTGCAGTTTCATCTCAAACAAACAATCCGGATGAATCGTTCATTGCCTCAGCACTTGATAATACTAAGACGTTGATGGTTGATCCTGCTATTAACTGGACAACTAATCCGAATTTCACTTCTACCTCTGGTAATGATTATGCCTATGATTTAGATTATGATAACCTTGGTAACGTTTACGTTTATGGAGGCGGACCTTAC
The DNA here is from genome assembly GCA_903901055.1 of uncultured Bacteroidota bacterium. Classification (GTDB taxonomy): domain Bacteria; phylum Bacteroidota; class Bacteroidia; order JABEUT01; family JABEUT01; genus JABEUT01. The sequence continues at coordinate 35,056 of CAIUPO010000110.1, read as the reverse complement.
CCTCTGCAATTGGTAAAATTAAATGCTGCGGGAGCAATCCAATGGACATTTAATGCCACTACTATGACATCATCAACCAACTTTTACGGTGACTTTGCTGTAGATAAAAAATCACTTGAAAATTATATTGTAGAAGGCTGGAATGCCGGCGGCGGTGCACGTGTTGAAAAGATAAGTTCAGGCGGAGCCCTTATGGCAACTAACCCCGGTAACTCCGGATTTAATGAAATGTGGAGAATAGAATCTACCGTATGTCCTCCTTCATTTGTGGTCTTCGGTAATGGCACTTGCTGCCCCGATCAGGCTTGGATGCTGGATACAACTATGACAACCTGTAATCCTGTTAACGTTATTGGCCCGTTGTGTACAACGGGTTACCACGATATGGCCCTTACGGCTGCCGATCCATTCGGAGGTACTGCATGGACTGCTACCACACAATCGTTGGCGTATATTCCACAGTGGAACAATTACGTTATCAGTTGCCCACTCCCAGCATTGGCACCTAATAATTATAATGTTCCCGATGGTTTTGCATTCCATGAAATCGGAAGTATGTTCTACAGCGGTACTACAGTTTTCAATGCTATGAACGGACTTGCCTGCAGCCAGTCTTATCTTTATGGCTACAATGGTGATACCGTAAAACAGTTTAATAAAGGTACCGGTGCAATTATCAAGGCCATCAATGTTTCTGCTACTCCTTACACATGGGGCGGTTTGGACGTTGATATGTGTGGTAATGTTTACGTAGGAAATAATAATGTAATTCAAATTTATGACCCTAACCTGAACCTGACAAGCACATTACCTGGCTTGGGTAACATTGTGTATGACCTTGCTGTTGGCCCATATGCCTCCCAGTTGGTTTATGCCTGCGGACAGAATTTTGTTTGTTCTATAACTCTTGGCCCTCCACCTCCTCCGGCAATTGTTATTACCAAAGGCCCTACAACATGCTCGGCCTGCAGTGGTGTTGCAAAAGCTACACTTACCCTTTGCGGAAATCCGGATACTACGAATGTAACCTATCGCTGGAGTAATGGACAAACTACCCGTACTGCCACCTCTTTATGTTCAGGTGTTGATACAGTAACCATCAGTGTTGGCTGCGGCATTTTTTATTCCGATACAGTAACTATTCCTACTCTTTCAGGCGGATATACCGTTACACGTGACTCTGCGAATGCTACTTGCGCTAACCCTGGTAATGCCGGAGTTACAATTACAGGAGGAAAACCACCTTACACATACTCATGGAGCAATGGTTCTACTACTTCAAGCACCGGGCCAGTTGGTGCCGGGGTTTATTGTGTTGCTATGCGTGATAATGCAGGTTGTTTTGATACCTTATGTATTACCGTAACAGGCAGTACCTTACCTACCATAACAGCATCTCCAAAACCAGATACTGTTTGTAGCGGTGCCTCTGTGGCACTTACTGCTACCGGTGGTGTTTCTTATGTATGGACTCCTGCAGGCTCGGGATTAAGTTGCTACAATTGCGCTAACCCTACTGCAACACCAACGGTAACCACAACTTATACAGTTGTAGGAACGGATGCAAACGGATGTCAAAACAGAGATTCGGTATTTGTAGATGTACTACCTGCTACACCGATGACTATTACAGCTCCTGGTGATTCAATCTGCTCGGGTGGTGCGCTTGCATTGACTGCATCTGCAGGATTTACCTCCTATACCTGGACTCCTATAAATTCTAATTTGAGTTGCTACAATTGTGCGAATCCTTCGGCTACCCCTACTGTTACCACTACCTATACAGTAACCGGAACAACAGCAAACGGATGCCCCGGCAAAGCTACATTTACAGTGAAGGTTACGGAACCACCTATATTGGCAGCCATTCCGAATGTGAGTGTTTGTACAGGAAGAACGGTTACCTTAACTGCATTTGAAACAACCGGCTCAGCAGGTTCTTACCAATGGCAACCGGGAGGCTCAACAGCACAACAAATTACAATTAATCCAACTGTAAGTCAAATTTATACTGTGTGCTTTACTGATCCATGCGGAACAGTTTGTACCAGCGTGGATGTAAATGTTCTACCATCACCTATACCTAACTTTAAGGCTGATTTGATGCAAGGTTGTGCACCACTTTGCATTCAGTTCAGAGATTTGACAACCCTTACATCGGGTAAGGTAAGTCAATGGACATGGGCATTTGGTAATGGAGACACATTAAATATGCAAAATGCAGTTTACTGTTATCCTAAATCAGGTGATTTCACAGTAACACTTACAACAACTTCCGACAGCGGTTGCAGTGCAACATTAAAAGTACTGAACTACATAAGTGTGTTCAGCAATCCCGTTGCGAATTTCACTGCATCACCTCAACCAACCAATATCATGTCTCCAACCATCCAGTTTACCGACAAGTCAACTGATGCTTATGGAATCACTTACTGGTACTGGAACTTTGGCGATAATAAAGATTCTACATTGAGTGCTAGTGCAAACCCATCGCACACCTATTCCGACACCGGAACCTATTGTGCAAAATTGGGTGTGATGAACCAACACGGTTGCGTAGATAGTATGACCAGTTGTGTAATTATCGACCCTATTTTCACCCTCTATATTCCGGATGCATTCACACCAAATGGAAACGGAGTAAATGAAGTATTCATGGCAAAAGGCAATGATGTTAAAACTTTTGAAATGTATATTTTCGACCGTTGGGGAATGCAATTATTCCACTCTACCGACATTATGAATGGCTGGGGCGGAACAGTAAAAGGCGGAAGTACTATTTGCCAGGAAGATACTTATGTTTACCTGATAAATGCTACCGACCATAAGAATGTAAAACACTCTTATACAGGAACAGTTAATCTTATCAAGTAAGGATCTCATAGCTTTGCAACAATAAAAAAGCGATTTATATTTCCGTTAATCACGGACGTATAAATCGCTTTTTCATGGCCCCGCCCCAAACCCCCAAGTCGGAGCCCGACTGGCAATAATTTAAAGCCTCTTTAGGGGTTTGGGGTAGAGAAGAGTAAATCGAGAGTCAATCTTATTCTTAGAAAATCTTTTTAATTGCTTAAGTTTGTAAACTGAATCAACCACTCATGAAAAAACTACTTATCATTTTTACAGCATTAATTATTCACGGGGATATTTTTTCCCAGTCGTACAAATACTGGATTGAATTTACGGATAAAAATAATAGCCCATATTCTATCAGTACTCCTTCTGCATACCTTTCGCCAAGAGCTATTACAAGGCGCACCAAACACAGCATTCCAATTCAATTCAATGACTTACCGCCAAACCCTGCTTATATTGACAGTGTTTTATCAAAAGGCGTTAAGTTATTAAACCGTTCACGCTGGTTTAATGCTATCAGCATTAATGCCGCCGACTCATCTAAACTTGCTAAAATACGTGCATTGCCATTTGTGAAAAGCGCCAAGTTTGTGACTACTATTAAAGGACACAACCCTGACAAAAAACATTTTATTGAAACCACCGTAGACCATAGCCCATATAGAACTAATAGCCTATCTACAACGGCGGGATTTAATTATGGTAATTCTCAAAACCAGGTGCACATGATTAGTGTGGATTGCCTGAATAATTTAGGATTCCGCGGGAAAGGAAAACGCATTGCAGTAATTGACACTCGCTTCGGAGTGGTTGACACTCTTTCAGCATTTGATAGTTTGCGCAACCGTGGCGGAATTTTAGCAACCTGGGATTTTGTGTGGGAGCAACCCGTAGTTTATGATGATACCAATAATACAGATGTTCACGGCGAAGAAGTTTTATCATGTATTGCCGGAAATCTTCCAGGGCAATTATTGGGAGATGCAGTGGATGCAGATTTTTATTTATTGCGCACAGAAGATGCCAATTCAGAATATATGATTGAGGATGACAACTGGGCATCGGGTGCAGAATATGCCGATAGTGCAGGCGCTGATATTATTACTTCATCGCTTGGATATTCTGTTTTTACAAGCGATCCGGGCACTAGTTATACTTACGCCGATATGAATGGGAAAGTAGCTGTGGCAAGCAGGGCAGCAACTATTGCGACTGAGAAGGGGCTTGTGGTTTGTGTTGCGGCAGGCAATGAAGGCGGAAGTTCATGGCAATATATTACATCTCCTGGTGATGCAGATAGTATTCTTACGGTTGGGGCAGTTGACTTTTTCGGAGCTTATGCAACTTTCAGTTCTACCGGGCCAACCTCTGACCACCGGGTAAAACCGGATGTTGCTGCCCAGGGGCAGTTTGATGCACTTGCTTCAGCCAATGGCGGTGTTACTTTTGGAAGTGGTACTTCTTTTGCAACACCTTTGATTGCCGGTGGCGTAGCCTCTTTATGGCAGGCGGATTCAAATGCAAGCAATTACCAGATAATGGCTGCAATAAAACAAAGTGCTACCCAATTTGCAAACCCTGATTCATTATTAGGATATGGAATTCCAAATTTTTGCTTAGCCAGGTCGATTGCTACAGGTATGCAGGAGAATATTATTGTAACAAACCTTAATAATGTTTACCCCAATCCATTTTCTGATAATATCACGGTTTCATTTTTCTCCTCTATTGTACAAAATGTGAATGTGAAAATGTACAATACACTCGGACAAATAGTAAATGAGAAATCATGGAAAGTAGCCGGAGGCGGCAATACGCTTATTAATTTGGGAGGATTACAAAATCTTTCAAGCGGGATGTATGTAGTTGAATTGACTGATGAAAAGGGCGGGGTTTATAGGAGTAAGGTGGTGAAGTAATGGGGATTTTTTATTGTATAATTAACTTACCTGAATAGAAATTATTCCCGATTTTAGAATTTATCCTATAAATGTAAACCCCCGCTGGTTTATCAGTAAGGTCAATTTTATTGTTACTCTGAAGAGAGCTAAACGCCTCTTCAAATACTTTTTGTCCCAACATATTATATATTTCAATTGACGATATACCATTTAATCCAGTCGTCTGTATCGCAAAAACGCCAAAAGATGGGTTTGGATAAACAACGAACAAATTCCCATCATCCTTGGTTTTGTTAATCCCGCTTGTTGATAAAGACACTTTACGAATTCGCTCATTATAAGTATCAGCAATATAAAGATTACCTGTAGGATCAAAATTAAGTCCAGTTGGTCCGTTTAATTGTGCAGCAGTTGCAGGTCCTCCGTCACCTAAACTACTACCTCCTCCAGCTAAAGTATTAATAATACCACTTGGATTAACAATACGTATGCGACTGCCCATGTAGTGTGATATTACAACATTGCCGGACGAATCTACTGCAACACCCTTAACCTCTGCTATCTCTGCACCTATTGCAGGGCCTCCATCTCCTGAAAACCCAGCAATTCCATTTCCAGCAAATGCCAAAATAATACCACTGGTGTTTACAACCCGCACATCATTTCCATTTTGCTCGCCGATATAAACATTTCCTGAACGATCCACTGCAACCCCTGTTGGATAATACAGGATTGCCGAAGTAGCAGGATTACCATTTCCCAAAGAACCTCCTCCTGCAAAGGTTTCAATAATTCCGCTTGTATTCACTATCCGAACATTCTCATTATAAATATCAGCGATGTATACATTTCCAGATTTATCAACAGCAATTCCTTCAGGTCTAGATAAACCAGCATTGGTGGCCAGTCCGCCATCGCCCCCAGAACCTCCTCCAGCAAATTTGGTAATAATACCTGCGGTATCTATCTTCCGAACAACCCCATAATTTACATCAGAAAAATATAGGTTGCCAGATTTATCAAGCGCAAGTGCCCATGGATAGTACATTTCAGCTGCTGTTGCTTGCCCTCCGTCACCGGTATAAGCACCAATGCCATTCCCTGCAAAAGTTGAAATCATCCCCGAGGAATTTACAATTCGAATGCGATGGTTAGATTGGTCTGCAACATATGTATTACCTGCAGCATCAGCAGCAACTCCGGGAGGAACATTTATTTCAGCATTGGTAGCAGGACCTCCATCACCTATAAATCCATTATACCCGTTTCCCGCAACTGTAGTAATTATATTATTTTGGGAATATACTAAGACTGAAAGACCCAAAGTGAAAAACACTGATGAGATTAATTTTTTCATACAATAAGATAATTTACAATATGAACAAATATACTAAATTATCCTTTAAAAATTAATCCTATGATTTACCTGCTCAAATACAAATTCCTTTGTGAATAAATATCAAGGAAGTATTCATCTGTAAGGTCATCAATAAAGTAAATAGCCTCCCCGGTTGATTTCATTTCAGGTCCTAATTCCTTTTTCACTTCGGGGAATTTATCGAATGAGAATACCGGAACTTTTATAGCATATCCTTTCTTACGCGGATTGAATTTAAAGTCTTTTACTTTCTTTTCTCCCAACATTATTTTGGTAGCATAGTTCACATAAGGTTCATCATAAGCTTTGCAAATGAAAGGAACAGTGCGGGATGCACGTGGGTTCGCCTCAATAATATATACGATACCATCTTTAATTGCAAACTGAATATTGAGTAAGCCAACGGTCCTTAAAGCAACTGCAATTTTGCGGGTATGGTCTTCAATTTGCTTTATTATATTTTCATCCAAATCGAATGGAGGAAGGACCGCATATGAATCTCCGGAGTGAATTCCTGCAGGCTCGATGTGCTCCATGATTCCGATTATGTAGACATCTTCTCCATCGCAAATAGCATCTGCTTCTGCCTCTATGGCGTTCTCTAAAAAGTGGTCAATGAGAATTTGATTTCCGGGAATATCCTCAAGCAATGCAATTACGTGTTGCTCCAACTCTTCTTCGTTAATTACAATCTTCATGCTTTGTCCACCTAATACATAGGATGGGCGAACTAAGAGTGGAAATTCCAAATCTTTGGTGAACTCAGATGCTTGGTCTACTGTTTCAATCACTCCAAATTTCGGATAAGGAATATTATTCTCGCGCAGTAATGCTGAGAATTTTCCACGGTCTTCAGCCAAATCGAGGGACTTGAAATCCGTTCCGATAATTTTTATTCCGTAACGCTCTAACTTTTCTGCAAGCTTAAGGGCGGTCTGTCCGCCAAGCTGCACAATAACCCCTTCAGGCTTTTCATGCAGAATGATTTCATAAATATGTTCCCAGAAAACAGGCTCGAAATAAAGTTTATCAGCAACATTAAAATCGGTGGAGACTGTTTCAGGATTACAGTTAATCATGATGGTTTCATAACCACATTCCTTTGCAGCAAGCACACCGTGTACGCATGAATAATCAAATTCTATGCCTTGTCCGATACGGTTAGGGCCTGAACCGAGCACTACAATTTTCTTTCTATCTGAAACTATCGATTCATTTTCTTCTTCAAAAGTGGAGTAGAAATAAGGGGTCTTTGCTTCGAACTCAGCTGCACAGGTATCTACCATTTTATATACCCGATTAATTCCAAATTCTTCGCGGCGCTTTTTAAATACTTCGCTCTCGAGGCAACGAAGCAGATGTGCAATCTGACGGTCAGCATAGCCCTTTTTCTTCGCTTCCATCATCAACTCACGAGGGATATTATTGATGGTGTATTTCTCTACTTCTTTTTCCATCAACTGCATTTCCTCTATCTGACGCAGGAACCAGGGGTCTATTTGTGTTAACTTATGTATCGTTTTTACCGGAATACCCAATTTCAATGCATCATAAATATGGAACAACCTATTCCAACTCGGCCTCTCTAAACTCTGAACAATCTGGTCTTGCTTTTTTAATTCTTTTCCATCGGCACCTAATCCATTGCGTTTTATTTCCAGCGACTGACAAGCCTTTTGGAGTGCTTCCTGAAAACTACGTCCGATGGCCATCACTTCTCCCACCGATTTCATTTGCAAACCCAACTCGCGTTTTGCACCTTTAAATTTGTCAAAGTTCCAACGTGGAATTTTTACAATTACATAATCGAGTGTAGGCTCAAAAAATGCTGAGGTACTAAGGGTAATTTGATTTTTTAATTCATCCAGATTATATCCAATGGCAAGTTTAGCCGCTATTTTAGCAATTGGGTATCCGGTTGCTTTCGAAGCAAGCGCAGATGAGCGCGATACACGCGGATTGATTTCAATAGCAATAATATCTTCTCTTTCATCGGGGCTTACCGCAAACTGCACATTGCAACCTCCGGCAAAATTTCCTATGGAGCGCATCATACGGATGGCCATAGTACGCATCTTCTGATAGGTTGTATCAGACAAAGTCATGGCAGGAGCTACTGTAATCGAGTCCCCGGTATGAATGCCCATAGGGTCAAAATTCTCGATGGAGCATATTATATTTACATTGTTGTTAGTGTCGCGCAACAACTCTAATTCAAATTCCTTCCAGCCGATCATCGCCTTATCTATCAATACTTCATGGATAGGAGAAGCCCGAAGGCCGGCATCTAACGCATCCTCCAATTCAGTGCTTTTATGGATAAAAGAAGCTCCCGTTCCACCCAATGTATACGATGGCCTTATAACTAGCGGGAATCCGATTTTTTGTGCAATTTCCCTGCCTTCTAATTTAGAATTTGCAATAGCAGAGGGAGCACAGGCAACGCCAATCTCCTCCATACACTTGCGGAATTTCTCCCTATTCTCAGTAATTTCAATGGTGTGAATATCAACGCCTATAATTCGAACACCATATTTTTTCCAAATACCCATTTCATCTGCCTTTATGCAGAGGTTAAGGGCAGTTTGTCCGCCCATAGTTGGCAAAACGGCATCAATCTTCCGCTCACTTAATATTTTAATCAGGGAGTTTACATTTAACGGAAGCAGATAGATATGATCAGCGGTAACCTTATCAGTCATAATGGTTGCCGGGTTAGAGTTGATGAGTGAAACCTCAATCCCTTCTTCCCTCAATGAGCGTGATGCCTGAGAACCTGCATAGTCAAATTCGCAGGCCTGACCTATAATAATTGGGCCGCTTCCTATAATAAGTACAGATTTTATGCTTTTATCCTTTGGCATGATATATTTTTGGTTACGTTTTAGTTACCATCATGACATAAATCGTCATTGATTCGGCTTGCGAATTTAGGGATTTATACCAACGCAAAGGGTCGGAAATTTTTAATAACTTATTAGCATTGATTTAAGGGTTTCCTCACCTGCCATTTTCAAATACGATATTATTGAAAAATTATATGTCTTATAGACTAAATCTTTTGCCTTGGATTTTAAATTCAATTTAAGAAAAAGAAGATCTTACTATTTCTCCCTTAATATTCTGTGAAACAACGCTATACTTTACTCCTGTCTCTTTTTAAAATTCTAAATAAGGAGATAGCTTTTCATGACAAAAAGCACTTTTGTTGATATTACCCTGTAACTGTTTGAAAAATACTACGTAAAATGTCATATTATGTAAAAAAAAAGATTATTTTCGCGTAGAATTTGAAAACATTTGCATAAGAATTGTACCAACCCATTACACCTATGAAACATACTACTCTGTACAAAAGTCTTTTAGGGCTTTTTATAATTATCTCTTTAGGCACCAGTGCACAAAATGTAGCTATCAATACTTCGGGCAATAGTGCTGTAGGAGGAGCTATACTCGATTTAAGCAACAACCTTACTGCGGGTACGACTGCATTTCTGGCTCCTTATGTTACATTAACAAACTCTACCGTTCTTGCCCCCGTTACGGGAGCAGGGCCGGCAGGCTTACTTGTATATAATACAAGTGCTTCTTTACTTAACGGGCTCAATGGCGCAGGGTATTATTACTGGACAGGCTCTGCATGGGTAATGTTGAGTACAGGTGCAGGCTCAATTCTTACAGGTGCAGATGATGGTGCAAGTGTGAATGGAACTAATGTAATTTTGGGTAATGCTTATGCAGGCACTGCCGGAAAATTATTACAGAACACTGAAATTCCTTTTAATAGTTTTAATATTGACTTCTCAGGAACAGGTTCTATAGGTATTGGATTAGCGGCTTCTACAACAGCGGCAAGAGAGTTGGAAATTGGCGGTAACGCTAATACCATTCGTAATAATGGATTGAAATCAGGAAGTACTTATAATGCTACTCCTGCAGCAACTACTACTTACATGATGTATGCCAACACAAGCGGTGATGAATACGCTATGCCAGCAGGTGCTGCCAATACGGTGCTTACCTTTACCGCTACGGGCCCAGCATGGGTTGCTCCGGCTGCTGCAACCGTTCAGGGTGCTAACAGCGGAACCAGTATGAACGGTACTAATGTAATTTTGGGTAATGCTTATGCAGGAACCGCCGGAAAATTACTTGCCAATACCGAAATACCTTTTAATGGGTTTAATATTGACTTTTCGGGTGCAGGTACAATTGGAATTGACCTTGCCGCATCAACTACGGCGGCGAGAGCATTGGAAATTGGTGGTTTAACAAACACTATCCGCGATGATGGAGTGAAAGCTGGAGGTACTTTTAATGCTAATCCCGTATCTGCTTCTTCTTATATGATTTATTCAAGAGACAACGGAGATTTATACGGTATACCGGCAGGAACTACCAATCAGGTTCTTACCTTTACGGCTACAGGTCCTTCGTGGGTTACTCCTGCTGCTGCAACCGTTCAGGGTGCTAACAGCGGAACCAGTTTGAACGGTACGAATGTAATTTTAGGTAATGCCTACGGAGGAACCGCTGGTAAATTACTTGCTAATACCGAAATACCATTTAATAGCTTTAATATTGATTTTTCAGGAACAGGTTCTATCGGCATTGGTTTAGCAGCTTCCACAACAGCGGCAAGAGAATTGGAAATTGGCGGTAACGCTAATACTATTCGTAATAATGGATTGAAATCAGGAAGTACTTATAATGCTACTCCTGCCGCAACCACTACTTATATGATGTATGCCAACACAAGCGGTGATGAATACGCTATGCCCGGAGGGGCCACCAATACGGTGCTTACCTTTACGGCTACAGGCCCTGCATGGGTTGCTCCGGTTGCAGCAACAATTACCGCAAACAACGGGGCTTATATGAGTACAGGTTCAAATGTACAGTTTGGAACAAATCCATTAATACAGAACACAACACTGCCGCTCAACTCATTCACCTTAACAGAAACATCAGCCATTGCAGGTATAGCCCACACGGTACAAAACTCTGCAGCCAACGGATATGCGTTATCGGGCCAAAATACTGCTGCATCTAACGTTTCCACAGGTATCGGAGTTTACGGAACAACAGCTCAATCCGGTGGATTTGGTGTAGAAGGTACTAATACAAACCTTTTTGGAGGAACCGGTATATACGGTTCAGGTACTACTTATGGTGTTGAAGGTTCAGCGCCCAGCAGTGTTGGTGTTTATGGTATTGGCAGTACAGGAGCCGAAGGTACCGGAACAGCCTATGGGGTATATGGAATAGCACCGATAGCCGTTTATGGTGATGCCAATAATTCTACCAATTCAGCAGGCGGATATTTTACCAATAATACCGGTTCTTGCTATACCTATCTTGCTTATTACACAGGTGCAACCTATTATGGACTTTATACAAATTCCAACTACACCGCATTAGGTGTTAAGTCAACTATTGTACCGGATAAAAACGGAGATATGAAGTCGATGTATTGCGCAGAAGCACCGGAAGTATTATTTGAAGATTATGGCACATCGAAGTTGGTAAACGGAAAAATTCATATTGACCTTGATCCTACTTATGCGGGGAATGTCGCCATCAATGAAAAACATCCGCTAAGGGTTATTATAACGATGAATGATGAATGCCCTAATGGAGTATTTGTTACCAATCGCACTGCTACCGGATTTGATGTAGTTGAAATGAGTCATGGTAATTCCAATGCTTCTTTCACGTATGAAGTAATTGCAAACCGTGCCGATAAAAAAGTGAAGGCAGGAGAGGATAAAGCAAATTATTCCGATTACCGTTTTGAACATTTTGATGTTCCCGCAGCACCAAAAACAGCAGGTCAGAATAAAAGTAAGTAGTTTTCTCTGGTCCATCTATTTTTGATTTCTGTTTTAATTATGACAGAAATAAAAAATTATGGTATCTTAGATTTTTATAAAACCTAAGAATACATAATGGATTCGATGCGCATTTTTGATATTCCTTACCTGCAAAAGGAAAAATTTCCTAAAGAAGATTGCATTGCCTCAAAGGTAAATGGAGCGTGGGTGAAAATAAGTACTCAGGAATTTATTAGCACTGCTGAAAATTTAGCATACGGTTTTTTAGATGCTGGTATAAAAAAAGGAGATGCTATAAGTACAGTATGCTCCAACAACCGTATTGAATGGAATTTTGTAGACCTCGCAATACTAATGATTGGTGCAGTACATGTACCGGTTTATCCGACTATTAGTGATGACGATTTTAAATTTATTTTTAAGGATGCAGAAATAAAATATGTGTTTGTTTCCGATGAAAAATTGTACAATAAAATAAGTGTAATTGCGAAGGATATTCCAACCATAAAAAATGTACACACTTTCAATGAAGTAGTAGGAGCAACTCATTGGAAAGAATTGTTGAGCATCGGAGAAAAAAACCCTCAGCCTGAAAGGCTGGAATCCATTAAAAGGTCTATCAGTCCCGCTGATTTGGCCACTATGATTTATACTTCTGGGACCACCGGGACACCTAAAGGGGTAATGCTTTCCCATAGCAACCTGGTGAGTAATGTTTTGGCCTCAAAAGTATTTGTCCCGGTAAGGGAAGATGGAAGAGCGCTCAGCTTTTTACCATTGTGCCATGTGTATGAAAGGATGTTGAATTACCTATATCAATATTTAGGAATATCTATTTATTATGCAGAAAGTATTGACACCATCGGTGACAATTTAAAAGAAGTAAAACCAAAGGTATTTGTGGCTGTTCCTAGGGTGCTGGAAAAAATTTACGATAAGGTAATTGCTGCCGGAAACAACCTTACCGGAATTAAAAAGAAACTATTTTTCTGGGCTGTTGACCTTGGTTTGCGCTATGAACTGGACCACGCCAATGGCTGGTGGTATGATTTTCAACTTAGCATTGCAACCAAACTTGTCTTCAGTAAATGGCAGGCAGCCATCGGAGGAAATGTAAAAGTGGTTGCATCCGGCAGTGCACCACTCCAACCCCGCTTACAGCGAATATTCTGGGCGGCGGGAATCCCGATACTGGAAGGATATGGACTAACGGAAACCTCTCCGGTTATTTCTGTAAACAGGCTCGGTAAGGGCAATACAAAATTCGGAACTGTTGGACCGCTGATTCCAGACGTGGAAGTTAAAATTGCTGATGACGGAGAGATATTATGCAAAGGCCCGAATGTTATGATGGGTTATTACAAACGCCCTGACCTTACGATGGAAGCCATAGACAGGGATGGCTGGTTCCATACCGGAGACATAGGAGTTTTTAAAGATAAATTCCTGATGATTACCGACCGCAAAAAAGAATTATTAAAAACTTCCGGAGGAAAATATATAGCACCTCAGCCAATTGAAAATAAGCTTAAAGAATCATCCTACATATCGCAGATAATGGTAGTTGGAGATAGTCAGAAATTTGCAGGAGCGCTCATCGTTCCTAATTTTCATAACCTTGAAGCATGGTGCAAGACCAATAATATTCCTGTTACCGACCACAAAACTATTATTGAGAACCCTAAAATACACGCTTTGTTTGATGCAGAACGTGACCGCCTGAACCAGAATTTCGGGCATGTGGAACAAATAAAGCGCTACGAACTACTGCCCGATGAATGGACCATTGACGGAGGTGAACTTACCCCTACCCTCAAGCTAAAACGCAAATTCATTTTAACGAAATATAAGTTTTCGTACGAGAAGATTTATGTGGAGTAGTCAATTTTAAGAATAAATAATTTCACATGGCTAATAATATTAAGGGGTTTTCTGAATCAGCAAAAGGTTTTACAAAAAGTCCTTTAGGTATAATTGCGCTCTTTATTGTTTTAGTTTATGGATTCGCATCTCTTGTTGTTAGTCTTGGTAAGAACCTTGATAACAATGTAGCACCACTAATCTACTTTTTAGTAATCTTTCCAGTTATTGTGTTTTTTGGATTTCTTTGGTTAGTTGTAAAACATAGTAAAAAACTTTATGGGCCTTCTGATTTTAAAGACGAAGATAATTTTGTTAAAATGCAAATGGTTGCAGCCAAATCACTTGTCGCTGCGACAGCCAAACAGCCAAATTCAACTATTAATTCTGAACTTTCTCAAAAGCAAATAGAAAAGATATTTGAATTAGTTTCAAGGACTAGTAAAAGAGAACAAATTAATAGTTTGGAGAATAAAATATTATGGGTTGACGATAATCCAGATAACAATATTTATGAGAGAAAAGCATTTGAATCTCAAGGAATAGAATTTGATATTGCTTTAACAACTGATGGAGCAATGACATTATTAAAGACATTTAAATATGCTGCAATTATTTCTGACATGGGAAGGAAGGAAGGAGCACAAGAAGGGTATGTTTTACTTGAGAAGGTTAGAAAAATGGGGCTCAACATTCCTTTCTTTATTTATGCTGGTTCAAATTTGCCTGAACATAAAATTATGGCAAAGGAAAGAGATGCTCAAGGAACTACTAACAGAGCTGATGAACTTTATAAAATGGTTATGGATGCTATTACAGATTAAGAATAGAATAATAAAATATATCTCCTTCGGGGCAATACCTTATACATCTCAAAACTCTATCATCAGCCTTGCGTTGATTTCCCGGGCTGTGAGGAAATTTGGTACTGCATATTTATTACCGCTAACATCGGCAATCCATTCGTAGGATATAACATTGTTGGCTTGAATCAGGTTGAAAACTTCGACTCCAATCCAGAGGCGTTTAAAATATTTTCTAATTCCCTTTGCATCCCGTTGCCCTTCCTTACCTACAATTAAATAGGAGCCACCTATATCAACACGTTCGTAAGGTGGGGTTCTTAATGTATCCGCATATAATGAATTGTTTGGCGGACCGAATGGTATTCCTGTTCCGAAAATCAAATTAAGAAAGACTTTGAAATTTGGAAACCTCGGCATATAATCCTGGAAAAACATACTGAATGTTACACGCTGGTCTAATGGCATGGGCATTGCACCAAGTGGGTGCTGAACACTTGTTACTACTTTTTTATCAGCAATACCGGGGGTTATCAGTTGTCCGTATTGGTTATAATAATTGGTGTAATACGCATTATTGATGGTATAACTCGCATCCAAAATAGAAAGGCTGGCCCATGATTCAAGGCCTGTTACAAATTCGCCTCCAATTTTTGTATCAATTCCGGTTGCGTATCCATGCGCTGTTTGGTTTGGATAATAATTCACATATACATTATCAATTTCATAGGGAATAACATTTACCAGTTGCTTGTAATATGCCTCAGTAACCAGCTTGAACATTTTACCCCAAGCTTTAAAATTATAATCAGAACCCAAAACATAATGGATTGATTCCTGATCTTTCACGTTAGTATGAAGTATTCCATACGTATCAATCAACTCCCTGTAAAATGGCGGCTGGTAATATAATCCTGTTGAAAACCGGAACATGATATCGCTTTTCCAATTGGGCTTATAAGCAACTGCCGCCCTTGGGCTAATTGCTAACTGATTATTTATATCCCAATAGTTGGCCCGCACACCTTCGGTAAGGATAAGCAATGAATTTGAACTGTCTCTGCCATGCCACTTATTTACATTTTGAACGTATCCCATAACCCTGTTCGATTCAAGTGTATCGAATTGCTTCACCACATTCTGAAGTTGCAAGATATAAGAACTGTATGGCAACGAAAATCCGGCGGAATCAATAAAATTCCATTGGCTTATCTGGCTGTTCACCCGTTCATGTTGCACGGTTGCACCCCACAGAAATTTGTTTCCAATTCCATAATCATACGTTCCTTTATGCTGAAAGCTATATACATCGGCATTAAGGTCGTCTCGGGCGTGGTTCAGATAAGTTCCTACACCAATATTAAATGCTGGAGTTCCCAGTTTTTTGCTGCCAATGTTTGAATTCAACAAACTGATAAGATAATCACCTTCAATATCATAATTCTGTGTTTCCTGGTCGTTATAATAAGAAGTGATAAGCCTTAATTTCAATCTTTCATCTTTTGATTTATAGTTCAGGGAAACAGCTCCCGTTACCGCCTGAAACTGGTCGGCTTCCTGCCCCTGAAAATATACTTGCAACTGATATGCCTGGCTCACTGTACCAAATGAAGTGGTTTGGCTTTGCGGAACAAATTGGAAAATATTCAAAGCATAGTTTCCAAGAATATCCACTTCAAGACGGTCAGTAATTGTGTAGGTCATGAAAATTTGTCCGTCAACAAATTTAGGCCTGTAAGCCGCTTGAACATCTAACGTACCTAATAAGTATTGATTGGTTTTATATCGCAATCCTGCAATCCATGTAAGGCGGCGGCTTTTGCTGGTTCCTTCCAGATGGGCTGTTCCACCCAAAAGACTGCCTGCAACAGAACCTGCAAACCGGCTTGGTTTTTTGTAGGTAACATCTAATACGGAAGACATTTTATCGCCATACTGTGCATCGAATCCTCCGGCGGAAAAAAATGCGGAAGAAACCATATCCGGATTAACAAAACTCAACCCTTCCTGTTCACCCGCATGAATTAAAAATGGACGGAAAATTTCAATCCCGTCAACGTAAACCAGGTTTTCATCATAACCACCTCCACGGACAGAATATTCCGAACCAAGCTCACTCCTAGACACAACACCGGGCTGCGTCATTAAAAGAGATTCGATACCACCGGAAGGCATGGGTATTGAACTAACTACACCTACCGCAAGAGGAGTTAGTCCGCCGCTATTATGTTTAAGCCCTGTAATTATCGCGCTGTCGAGCATCACTCCCGAGGTTGCACGTAGTTTAACAGTGTGTTCCTGCTTTTCCCCTTCCCTTAATTTAACAGTCCAGAAACTAGTAATAAAGGCTTCGTGAAAAAATCCGATTACAATCTCCCTTCCTGCAGGAACAGTATATGAAAATTTACCTGAACTATCAGAATAAACCGGCCGCTCGTCGGCACCTACAACAGATATTTCTACCCCTTTCAACGGGTGGCCCAGACTATCCTTTATAATACCATAAACAGTTGCAGTTTGCTGGCAAATTGCTTTTTGCTGGAAAAAGAAAAACAAGGAAGATAGAACAAAAAATATTCTTAATTTATCCCTAAACACGTTTGGCAACTGGAGTTAAAATTGGTAAAGTAATAATGTTTCAGGGGATAAATGTACCAATTTATAGTGTTTATTACTGGATATTAAGTGAACCGTCTTTCCAGGCTTGAATAAATTTCGCCCATGCCAATGGATTCAAGAGGTTATTTGGTGGGAATTGTCCGGCATAATATAGCTTGTCGGTTTCCTGTTGAACAGTGTTCAGATAATTAGCACCGGGTGAGCGTGTATCGTTTGTATATCTTGCCTTTCTGGCAGCCAAAGCCATATTCTTTTTTGCACGATCCATTTCGTTATCGGGTAAATCAAGACGGCAGAACTTATCTTTAAAGGTTTCCCGTGATGGCCATCCGTAAAAAACAACAGTTTTAAGGCTAGTCGTGTCTTTGGTCATCATGTGAATTAAGGAATATTTGTCGGTTGAAAGCGTATCAGGCACAGCGTAGGAGTTAACCCTGTATCCTAATGCGGAAAAGACTACGGTATCGCCCGGAATAACAATGAAAGAAAAGAAACCGCTGATATCGGCTATGGCTCCGCCACTCGACCTTTTGATAAGAATTGCAGTGAAAGGTATTGGTTGCAGGCTATCCTTATCAACCACAATACCCGAGAGCTGAATTAATTGCGTATGCTTTACCTTCTGCTGGGCTGCACCCTTATTGGCAAACACAAGAAAAATCAGGGGAAGTACGGCAAGAAATAAAAGGCGTTTTAACATAGATTCTAAAAAAGTCAATTAATTATTTTTACAAGGTACGATTAACTTAAATAGGGGAATGTTTACAAAGAACGTAGAACCGTCTGCTTTATTTTCCATCAGGTAAGTTCCGTAAATTTTACCAGCCTCACTTACCAGGGGGCAAAACGATTCATATTGATATTCTTCCGAAGGAAAAAGCTGTGGTTTGCGCCCGACAACTCCTTCACCTTCTACCTCGCTCCAGCCACTCATACTATCGAATATATACCAGTGTCTTCTTAGCAACTGTACCGTATTGTTTGTATTGTTTTCTATGCTTATTCGGTAGGAAAAAATAAAATAACGGTTGGTAGGGCGGGAATGTGCCTCCTCGTAATTACTCTGAACCGTTATTTTAACCCCGTGGGTTGTAAGCGTAACCATTATATCGCAAGTATAGTAAATACAATGACAAGTTTGATAAATTTAATGTTATTTGAGCCCGATTGCATGATAAAAGTCATGCTAATATTATCATTTCACATTGCTAGTGGTCTATGTTTCAAGTTTTCATAAAGTATTTCCGGGAGTGGCTTTGTGGCAAAAAATTATCGATACCAGGTAGCAAGCTTCCAAAATTTCTGCAACTTTGATGTTTCTAACCAAATGGAAAAAACAAACCTTACTTCTCCCCCATTTTTAAAATCCGGCGATTGCATAGGAATAGTTGCACCTGCCCGCAAAATCTTGATGGAAGAACTCAATCCAGCAATTAAAAAACTGGAAAGTTGGGGGCTAAAGGTAAAATTGGGTAAGAATATTTTTTCTTCTTACAACCAATTTGCGGGAACCGATGAAGAGAGGCTGGCAGATATGCAGGACATGCTGGACGACAAAGATGTAAAAGCCATTATTTCTGCCCGTGGTGGTTATGGCTCGGTGAGGATTATTGACCAACTTGATTTTTCCACATTCCGCCATCACCCTAAGTGGATAGCCGGATACAGCGACATAACGGTTTTTCATAACCACATACAAAAGCATTACGAAATTCAGACTTTGCATTGTACAATGCCTATTAATTTCGAAAAAGATAATGATTCAACTAACTTGCTTTGGGACGCACTCTCCGGAGAATTAACCGACTATAGAATAAATCCACAACCGCTCAACAGAAAAGGCAAAGCCGAAGGCATACTTTGTGGTGGAAACCTTTCTATCCTTTATGCGCTTGCCTCTACTCCATCGGATATTGACACGTTTGGAAAAATATTATTCCTTGAAGATTTAGACGAGTACCTCTATCACATCGACCGAATGATGATGCAATTGAAAAGAGCCGGAAAATTGTCAGGCCTTGCCGGTTTGGTTGTCGGAAGCTTTTCTGAAATGAAAGACAACACAATACCATTCGGAAAAATAGCCGAGGAAATTATTTTAGATGCCGTTCAGGAATACGATTTCCCTGTCTGTTTTGGCTTTCCTGCCGGGCATGGGCAAAAAAATTTCCCGCTATATATGGGTTGCGTGCACGAATTAGAGGTGGATGAAGAAACCAAACTGAGGATTTTGTAAAAACGTATTATTAAATTATGCCAACCGACTCCGACAAAGAACTCATTAAATGGACCAAACGTTCATTTTATATTTCGCTGGTAACCCTTGTTGTTATTGTATTAGCAGTTGTTATTGCCTTTTTCGAGAATAAAATATAATTACTTATTTTTAATTGAATACAATTCCCAATTGTCGAGTAAATCTTCTACTTTTATTAATTGATATTTTGTTTTAAGATATTCCCAATTCAACATAGGATTTTTATTTTTCCATACCTCACTGAACTGCTTTTCGTTGAACAGAACCATTCCATTTTCATGAATAGGAGGCATGTTATCCAACTTCACTTCCCACATATTTACAATGTTTCCTTTAAAGCCATAGCAGCGCACCGCAGCATCTATCGAGAAGGTATAAATAGTTGCAGGGTTATACTTTATCACTTCATTTGAAATTTGCTTTTCAATTTTATTATCGTGATAAAATGGAATGAAGACACGGGCAAATAAACCGGATTGAATAAGCAAGCACACCAAGAGTAAAGGTGTAATTATTATTGGTTTTATTTTGCCCATGAAGACGTAAACCTTTATGAATGCAGGAAAAAATATAATCATTACAAATGGAAATGAAAGAATAAGAAATCGAAGGTTTTGAAATGGAATACCTGCCAGGAAGAGTGCATATAGCATAAGACTCGCAATCGAAATCCACTGAATTTTTGAAGCACCATTTTTAACTATTGACCAAATACAGATACCTGAGAAAATTGCGCCTGCAAAGCAAAAGGCCGGGTGCATCAAGTTAAAAAAACAATAAATAATGTTTGAGAAAGTATAGTTTGCATGCCCATCTGCGGTATCGAAACTTGAACTAAAAATATTCGTTATGGACCAGCCCTGAAGCCATTCATGGTGCAGAAAATCGAAAGGTGCATTTTTGTGAATTAAAATATAGGGAAGTAAAACCAATACCGCACCCATGCCTGCAATGATATACACTTTAAAATTAAATCGCTTTGCGAAATAATATTTTACGAAAATGGCGGGAATTAGAATTGCAACGAATGCAGCATACCTCGTACAAAGGGCTGCTGTGGCGAAAATTATGAAAGTAACAAATACAGTATTCCTTTTTTCATTATAATATTTTGCAAAGTAATAAGTGGATGCCGTTACGAAAAATAAACAAAGGCCATCTGACATTATCGTAAACGATACTCTCAATAAATATGGTGAGAATAGAAAGAATACAAATACAAACCAACGAGCAATTTTTGTTTCACTTTGATAGATGGTTTTTAAAATCATTTCCATGTAAACACCAGACAATACAAGTGAAATGATGGAAACGAATTGAAGCGCAAATGTAGTTTTGAATACTGTTGAAAATAGTGCTCCGCATACTGGATACATTACAGGCCAGTATGTTATACCCGGATTAATTCCGTGCTTGGCAAAATCAATTAGTGCGCCGGTAAAACGCAGGTACTCGTAACTGTCTTGCCCATATAGCCCATTGAAATCCGTAATGAATACAAAACAAATCATCAACCCAAAGAGCACTAGATAAAGCCTGTACTCCCAAAGTACGTTGATTATTTTGCGGAACACTCTTATTTGATTTGATTAGTTACAGGCACCGATAAAGTTTTATTCAATCCGATAAAAAATATAACCACTAATGCTGCGCTACCTGTAATTACAAATGTATATAAGGAACCGACTTCAACCCATATCAAACCTGCCAGGGAACTGGCAAGGAGGGTTGCAATGCTTTGCAAACCGGAGAACATTCCTATGGCGGTTGCCGTGTCTTTTTTATCGGATATTTTACTAATCCATGCCTTGGAAATACCATCGTTGCAGGAGTTGTATATGCCGTAAAAGAAAAGCAGAATGGCGTATATGTAATTTGTGTTATTGACACCCATACCGAAATAAACGAATGCAAAAATGATTAACCCGATTATAAATATTTTCTTTAATCCGATTTTGTCTGCAATTATTCCAACGGGGAAAGAAGTGAGTGCATAAACCAAATTATAGAAAATGTAAATGCCTATAAGCATCATATCACTTGCACCCGATTGCTTCATTTTCAAAATCAGGAAAACATCGGAACTATTAAAGAGCGCAAAAAACAAAAGCCCTATCACTAAAGACTTGTAAGCAGGTGTGCTTCGTTTCCAATAATCGAACCTCGGGAACAACCTGATGTGTTGTTTTGGTTTATTTTCCCTTTCTGTTTTTTTATCCCTAATTAAAAATGTAAGTGCTACTGCTACTATTCCCGGGAAAATAGAGAATAGAAAAAGTGAGCGGTAATTAGCAGGATTGTAATACAAAAATATCAGTGCAATGCTTGGTCCTATGGCTGCTCCTACAGTATCCATAGAGCGGTGGAAGCCGAAAACTTTTCCGCGGTCAGCGTGGGCGGACTCATCTGAGAGAATTGCATCACGTGCTCCTGTGCGGAGTCCTTTTCCAATCTTATCAAAAGTACGACCCATCAAAACCCAAAATGGATTTGCAATAAAAACTACTATTGGCTTAGCAAGTGCACTAAGTCCGTAACCCCATTGCACAAAGGGCGCCCGGTTACCGGATTGGTCAGATAGCTTGCCGAAATATCCTTTACTTAATCCCGCCACGGCTTCAGCAACACCTTCCAAAATACCAATAATCAAAACCGAAAAGCCAATGGATTTAAGGTAAAGCGGCATGATGGGAATAAGCATCTCACTGGCCACATCATTAAACAGGCTAATGAGAGAAAGAATCCATATAGCGCGGGTTATGGCCTTCATGAGCTATAAACTATAAGATATGAGATATGACCCATGATAGATAAAACCTTATAGCTTATAGCTCATATCTTATAGCTTGATTACCGTATTCCAATGGTATTTATCAGGGGCTTTTCCCGTACGAATGTCTGTGAGCAGGTTTTTAATTTTCACCATCACACCATTCTCCGGAACCGGAACAGAATAATCTTTCCCTTTGATATCGATGCTTTGAATTGGGCCTGCAACAGCGGCAGTACCCGTACCAAATGCTTCATTCAAAATATTTTTCTGCAACGCGGCTTCAAGCTCAAGTGCGCTTACTGTACGTTGTTGGGTATGTATTCCCAACTCATGAGCAAGCGTGAGGAATGAATCGCGGGTAACACCATCTAATATTGAATCGGAGAGTGGCGGAGTTACTAATACGCCGTCGATTACAAACATCACATTCATAGTGCCTGATTCTTCAATATTCAAGTCAGGTGAACCATCGGTCCACAGTACCTGATCAAAACCTTGCATTTTGGCAAGGTGTGTTGGATAGAATGATCCACCATAATTACCTGCGCATTTTGCGAAACCTGTTCCGCCATGAGTAGCACGGATGTAATGGTCCTCAACTTTTACACGCAGAGGCTTATTGTAGTACGGTCCAACTGGTCCGGAAAAAACAATGTATTTATATTCAGAAGAAATCTTAACACCGAAACGTTCCTCAGATGCAAACACAAATGGACGGATATATAATGCCGAGCCCTCACTGCTCGGAACCCACGGTGCATCCAGCTTAATCAAATTAATAAGCCCTTCTTCAAACATGCGCAGTGACATAGCAGGCATGCACATCCTGTCGAGCGAGCGCATAAAACGCTCGTAATGTTTTTCAATCCTGAATATGGAAACATTTCCATCTGTCATACGGAAAGCTTTCATTCCTTCGAAAACCATTTGTCCGTAATGCAGCGCCAATATGGTCGGAGTAAATGAAATGTCCCCGAAAGGTTCAATATGCAAATTGCTCCAATCATCATTTTTATAATCGGAAATAACCATGTGGTCGGAAATAATTTTTCCGAATTCAAGGTCATGAAAATCTACTTCAGACAAGCGGCTCTTACTTGTTTTCTTTATCAGCATCGATTCAGTTGTTATCATATTCAATCACACTTTTATTATTGAATTAATCCATTCTAACAGCACCCTGTTTTACAAGAATACTTATTTTTTCAAACATAAGCATAAAATACAATAATACCCTATGAATTGCTCAAATATGTTGTTAAATGCCCTTATTCTTTAGGGATGTCCTATTTTTTCTTACCTTTACGACATCATTAACCAATAATTTCAATCCAATGATTCAAATATCTTTAGCTCTTGCCCTGATAGCAATAGTATTCGGTGCTAAGTTGCTTGCACAACACAAGAAAGACGGTCTGGGCGCCATGTATAAATATATCGCGTGGTTTGTTATTGGAATGGGTTTTCTGATTATTCTTTGCGATGGAGCAAAAACCATCAGACGTTGCTGCCCTATGATGGGAGGCCATAAAATGATTATGCGCGAGGAATGCATGATGAGAGACGGAGATTGTGATGCACATGGAATGATGGGAGGCGGACAAAGCTGCCCTATGATGATGAATCATTGCAACCATGGAAATATGAACTGTGGAAATGACCCTTGCTGCAAAATGATGATGAATCAATGCATGGGGAATAATAATTGCTGCTCAGGTGGCATGAATTGCAATGATGGAAATATGAGCTGCAAGGATGGAGGCAATGGTGCTTGCAAAGATGGTATGCCTGCCAATTGCCCTATGAATAAAGGCGGTATGCAATGCAAAGCCGACAGCGGAAAAGACAAAAAGTAATTGTTTAGTCATTTTCAAGATGACAATTGTATTATACTAATAAACCCACAATTACCTTGTGGGTTTATTTTTTTCCCATATTTGTAAGATACCCTATTTAGAGAACTCTTGAAGAGACGGATATTATTTTGCCTGACGGCACTTTTGTCGTTGTTGCTATTCAATGCTTTTGGATTGGCTGCTACCCCATACACTTATAATTGGGATGAGTCGCGTATTTTGCACCTGCCATTAGAGAGTAATCATAAAACAAATATTTCCTCCTATCTTGAAACCTATGTTGATTCTTCGGGAAATCTTACTATACAAGACTTTCTGAATCCTGCAAATAAATTTATTTTCAAACCAAATACAGACAGATATACGCCTCGCCATGAAAACAAAACAATTTGGGCGCGATTACAGGTGGAAAATGTCTCCTCTTTAAACAATGAATGGAAGTTAATTCCTCACCATGCATCTACTACCGAATATTTCATTGCAAACAGCGATGCAAATAAGCATTATTTACTTTCTGACATGTATTACTATTCTCCAAATGGTGAAATAAATTCTCAGCAGACAGGCTCCGAGATTCCTATGAATGAACGCACAGAAAGCGCACTTTCTCCTGTAGTTAGTTTCTCATTGCGCAAAGGCGAATCGGCTACCATTTATCTTAAAATAACCACCGGAAGCAAAGAAAGCAGTACTGGTAAAATTTTGCTTGATATTAGTCCTGCACAAGAATTTGAGCAAGCAGAAAAAATTGAATTTGCCTTCCAGAGTATGTTTGGTTCCGTGATGTTATTCACTACATTATTCGCTTTGATTTTATTTTTTGCTATTCGAGATAAGAGTATGCTTTTCCTTGCATGTATAAGCTTTTTCGCCTTGCTTTATTGTTGGGAAGCGAGCGGAATGAATAAGATGGTATTGTTTAGGAATGGGTCAGTTTATTTTTTGGCTTTCATGTCTGTAATAAACCAGGCGGGTGGTTTTATTAGCGGCTATTTCTTTTATACCAGCATACTTCCTATGAAGGAGGAAGCGCCGAGGCTACGAAAGATTTTTGCTACGCTTACCTTCTTACAGTGCTTAATGGCGCTATTCAGGTTTCTTACACAAAACAATTTATTGCCATTGGATGTTCTGCATTTCGCGGCTATCCTATGGTTTATATGTATGCTTACGGTAGTGGTTTACTTCCTTATAAAGAAAAACCGCCAGGCAAAATTCCTTGTGTTTGCAACAACGTTATTAGTGGTATGTGCAGTTCTCACTGGACTTGCATTAGAGCATATTGTTCCGGATATTTTCCAGCGTGCTTTCCAGACCGGCATGGTAGTGTATATTATCCTTTTGGGTGTTGGTGCAATTGATAAAGTGCGTCAGATACGAATTGAAAAAGAAAAATTAATTCGTGAACAAAACATAATGCTTGAACATAAAGTAGAAGAACGCACGCGTGAACTGAATAGTGAGAAAGAAAAATCAGATGAACTTTTGCTAAATATTTTACCCTCGGAAACTGCTCATGAATTAAAGAAACACGGCAAATCAAAAGCGAGAAGTTTTGAAAAAGTTACCGTACTATTTACCGATTTTAAAAACTTCACCAAAGTAAGCGAGACGCTTAATCCGGAAGAGCTGGTAGAGACGATACATCATATTTATAGTGAGTTCGACAACATCATACATAAACATAACGTTGAGAAAATTAAAACCATTGGCGACAGCTATATGGCTGCCGGAGGACTACCTGTAATGAATGATACAAACCCGCAGGATGTAGTAAATGCCGCGATTGATATTCTTCAATTTATAGAACATGAAAAGCAAATAAAGATTGCTGCTAATGAACCTTATTTTGACATACGCATTGGCATTAACACAGGCCCTTTGGTAGCAGGAATAGTAGGTAAAAAGAAATTTGCTTATGACATTTGGGGAGACACAGTAAACATTGCTTCCCGCATGGAATCAAGCGGAGAGCCGGGTAAAATAAATATTTCCGGCTCAACTTATGAGTTAGTTAAAGACCAATTTGTTTGTAAATACAGAGGTAAAATCCAAGCAAAAAATAAAGGTGAGATAGATATGTATTTTGTGGAGGGGAGGAAGTAAATTAGTAGCTGTTAGCAACCCCATGACTCCGTCATGCTGAACTTGTTTCAGCATCCCAAACAATCGCTGAATTCTACCGTATTAGTGCGATGCTGAAACAAGTTCAGCATGACAATCACATTGGGTTTAAAGAAAGGCCATTGACATTTTAACAAAGCATTTTTTATATTATATCTTTGCCTAAGCAAAAACAAAGCATGAAAACTTTTTTAATTCTGATATTATCTTTTTTCGCTGTTAATGCATTTGCACAAGAATATCCCGATAGCGGTTTCACCAATAAAGCAGAAGCGAAAAATTTAATGGTGAATGGGTTGAAGGAGGGGAAGTGGGTGGAGTATATTAAAAAGGAGTGGGTAGTAGACGGTAATGATACAATTACTGAAGACACCAATATTGCAAACTTTTATAGCCTTACAGCATATAAAGCCGGGAAACCTTATGGGATAGAGAGAGATTATCGTAAAGACGATAACTTATGGGAATTATTTTTGATTATACCTTACAAGGACGGTATGGAAAATGGTGTAGAAAAAACATTATCAAAAAATGGGAAAGTGACATCGATAACTTCTTATAAAAATGGAGAACTTAACGGGTTTCAAAAGGATTATTTTTCAAATGGAGGATTAGAAAGTGAGATTCCTTATCTGGATGATAAAGAAAATGGCGTAGAAAAAGCATATTATGAAAGCGGAAAGGTAAAGGAAGAAATTCCTTTCACTAATGATACAATTAATGGGATTTATAAAAAGTATTATGAAAGCGGAAAATTATTAAGTGAAACTGTTTACACTCTTGGCAAAAAAAATGGAATTGCAAAAGAGTATTATGAAAGTGGAAAGGTAAAAGAAGAAATTCCATACACAAGTGGTAAAATAAATGGCATACAAAAAGAATATTATGAAAATGGGATATTATGGCATGAAATTCCCTACCTTAAGGGGAAACTTGATGGAGTATATAAAGAGTATGATGAAAATGGAAATATAAAATCAAAAGTTATCTATTGATAAATTAATTCGTAGTCATAAACTACAACGAATATGGCAATGAAATAAAATAGAGACTACGCACTCCTTTTAGCTCCACCCCTGCGTGATTGCACATCCATTGGAGTGAGAGTAACGTCTTTAGCAGCAACACTGCCTGCATTAGCGGCACGGCGTTTAGCTTTGCGGTATAAATAATCGCCCTTAACCTTGCGTGCAAAACGCGAGAGGTTGGTATCAGGGTGAGCGATAATGCGGCGGATGTTAAAGATATCTTCGTGTATGGCAAGCGGACCAACCACAGTAGCAATACCGTATTTGAATCCTGCTTTCTTCACTAATTCTTTTACAGTTTCATTAACCGAACCATACGGATAAGCAAAGGCACTGACTTTTTTCCCAAGTATGTTTTCCAGCATCTCTCTCGATCCTTCAATTTCTTGTTTTGCTTCAGCAACTTCTACTTTGGTTAGGTCAACGTGATTCATGGTGTGAGCACCAAACTCGATTCCATATTTATTCATTTCCAAAATCTGCGCACGCTCAAGCAATGGAAAGGTTCTTCCCTCATCAAGGTAATCCCAGGTGTTTTCCTTTTTGCCTGTCACCATAAAGATTACCGCCTTAAAGTTGAACTTTTTCAACATTGGGAACAAGAGCGTATAGTTATCTTCGTAACCATCATCGAAAGTAAGAATAACATATTTTTTATCCTTATCGAAACGGTTTATCATGGATAAATCTTCGAATGTAATAGGCGTATAATTATTCTTGTGCAAGTACTCCAAATGAGCCTCCAACTGCTTTGTTGTAACATAGGTTCCATGTTTTCCTGCCAGCGAAGGATCGTTAATTACACGGTGATAAAGCAGTACAGGTATTTCGTATTTCTCCCGTGAATAAATGCTTTGATATATTGATTCAATACGATCTGTAACCCTGTCAAGGTTAAATGAATTGGTTATAGAAGAATAGAGTTGCTCCGGATTTTTTTCCATTTTCAATCCATCCGAAATATCACGACCAAGGCGGGATGTATCCCATGAACCGGATTCTGCAATATCTCCGAAATTGCTTCTTAATACAGTTTGATAATTATCAGAAGTTACCAATCCTTCGTATGTAGCTTCGCCAAAGGCAATGGTTGGTTTGCCCATCATCAAACTTTCAATAGCAACACGTCCGCTACCAATCACAACAGATGAGTTTGCAATCTGGTCACTTACCTTGCCCACAAAGCCTGATAAGGAAACCCTGTCCTGGAATTTTTTGAAACGTTCGGGTATAACCATCCCTCCTACCACATTAATTTTGATAGAGGAGTCAATTGGGTTTTTAATGCAAATTTCTTCCAAAACTTTATAGGCCACATCACCTTTAGGGCCTGAAAGCCTTCCGATAATTGATACAGTTGGGGTTTCTGGTTTAATATGTACAGGGCTGTAACGGCTACTGTCAACACCATTCCGAAGGATCTCTATTTTATTTTCGTCCCAGTGAAGTTCTTTAATAATCTGGTCGCGTACATTCTCGCAAATGGCCAATGTATACTCGCCATAGGCAGGGAAAAGCTTCTTACTCAAATGTACGTGATGATGCCCGTGAGCTGTATATATCATCGGCACTCCTGTAAGCCTGGAGGCAATATAGCTCAGCTTGCAAGATACTCTGGAATGAGAATGTATCACCATGATATTGTTCTCCCGTATAATTCGGATAAGTTTGAAAAGATGCTTTATCTGAAGGTAAATTTTCCGTTTGTTGAGTGGAATAGGAATGTACTTTGCACCTGTAGGAACAGTCAATGTGTCGGACACAATAAACACATTGTGACCTCTATCTATAAGCTTATCGCTGATTGAAGCAGCATATACTTCAGCCCCCGTTACCTCGACTTGTGAAAGCACCATTAATATATTCATTCTCTCTTACTTATAGACAATAACCCACAATAGGGGGAATTATTATGTTCTTACTCGTATATTTTTATTGGCGTCTGTTCGCGGCGCAAAAATATACTTTTAGTAGTCTTTTTAATTCAAACAGTCAAGGGTTTATTTGTATTCGAGGGGGTAAATTTATGAAATCCCTCTAACTTACAAGTAATTTCTTGAAAATAATAGCGAAAATTTCACTTTTGTGGTGTTCTTCTCTTTAATTAAACGCTGTGAAAGCCTGTTCCACAGATTTTCCGTAAGTTTGTCTCAATAGTTTAACGAGAAAAATGTTTGAGAATAAAAATCAGCCTCTGGCAGCCAAAAAGGTTTTCATGAATCGCCTCATGAAAATGGCGTCAATAGCTTTTTTGGCTACTATGGTCTGTCTGCTTATTGGCATTATTGGCTATCATTATATTGCGCATCTTATTTGGATTGACTCGATACATAATGCCTCTATGATTTTATCAGGAATGGGTCCGGTTGCACAGATTGACAATGTTGCGGGCAAACTGTTCTCCTCCTTTTATGCATTATTCAGTGGTGTGGCATTCATTACCAATATCAGTATATTTTTAGCACCAGTAGTCCACAGGTTCCTCCATAAAATCCATGTCGAAAAACAAGAAATAGAATTATGAAATACACAAAAATTCCATCCAAGCTTTTTATTGAAAACCGCAAGCGGTATGCAAAAGAACTGAAATCAGATTCATTGGCTGTTTTCAATTCCAACGATATTTTGCCCACCAATGCAGACGGCTCAATGGCTTTTGTTCAGAGCAGTGATTTGTTCTGGCTTACGGGCATTGACCAGGAAGAAACCATACTCTTAATGTATCCCGATTCGAAGGATAATTCCATGAAGGAAATACTTTTTCTCAGAGAAACGAATGAGAAAATTGCTGTTTGGGAAGGACACAAGTACACCAAGGAAGAAGCAAAAGAAACGTCCGGCATACAGGAAATAAAGTGGTTATCGGAGTTCCCGACCATATTCAGAAACCTGATTGGACAATGCAGACGGGTATATTTAGATACCAACGAACATGCCCGTGCCTTTGTTGAAGTTGAAACCCGCGAAGCACGATTTGTAAAATGGTGCATGGAAAAATACCCTGTACACCGCTATGAGCGTAGTGCGCCAATCATGCATAAACTGCGTTCCGTTAAATCAACTGTTGAAATTGACCTTATAAAACATGCGTGCTTTATAACTGAAATGGGCTTCCGCAGGTTGCTGCCATTTATTAAACCGGATGTTACCGAATATGAAATTGAAGCGGAACTGATTCATGAGTTTGTAAGGAACCGCTCCAAAGGATTTGCTTACGGGCCAATCATTGCATCGGGAGGAGACAGTTGTGTATTGCATTATGTACTTAACAATAAACCATGTAAAGCTGGTGATGTAATATTATTGGATGTTGCTGCCGAATATGCCAACTATGCTTCGGACATGACAAGGGTAGTGCCTGTATCGGGTAAATTTACCAAGCGTCAAAAAGAAGTTTACAATTCTGTTTTGCGAGTAATGAGAGGCGCAAGCAAGATGCTTGTAAAAGGGAATACATTCCCTAAATACAATGCTGCCGTAGGAGAATTAATTACGGAAGAATTAATAAAACTCAAGCTTCTGAAATTATCGGATGTAAAAAAACAGGACCCTAAAAATCCTTTATACCGCAAGTATTTTATGCATGGTACTTCTCACTTCTTAGGTTTGGATGTGCATGATGTAGGCTTCTTCCAAAGCCCGATGCAGGCAGGGAATGTGTTTACCTGTGAACCTGGAATCTATATCCCAGCTGAAAAGATTGGAGTACGAATTGAGAACAATATACTCATTACAGAAAAAGGTAATGTGGATTTGATGGGCAACATTCCGATTGAAGCAGACGAAATAGAAGAATTGATGAACCCTTAAAATAGAACGCGGATGACGCGGATTGCTTAAGATTAATTAAGATTTTTAAATCCGTTTTTCATCATAAACAATCCGCGTCATCCGCGTTCCGTTGCATTCAAGCTATGATAAACTATACAACATTCCGCAAAGCAAAGATTAGATACTCCGATGAAGGCAAAGGCAGAGCCATTGTGCTTGTCCATGGCTTTCCATTAAACTTGCAAGTGTGGGAAGAATATTCTACAGAACTCGCAAAGAATTTTAGGGTTATTACACTTGATTTACCCGGTTTTGGTGAGAGTGAAAACATAGGATATGTCCACTCGATGGAACTGATGGCTCAATGCGTGAAAGAGGTAATGGATAATCTCGGTTTACGCCGATATATTTTAGTCGGGCATTCTATGGGTGGCTATGCTGGACTGGCTTTTGGCGAACTTTTCCCTGATAACTTAAGAGGATTGGTAATGTTTCATTCCTCCTCCTATAAAGACTCCGACGAAAAGAAAATAGACCGTGAACGTAGCATTGAAACCATTAAGAAAAAGAGGAAAAGTTTTATTAAAATATTTACCGGAAATATGTTTGCAAGTAGCAAAGACAAGCACCTGAAAAAAATGCAGGAGATTGCAAACACCGCCTCAGCACGCGCCTTGGTAGCTGCCACCGAAGGAATGAAAAACCGCAAGGACCGTGAAATTATTTTGCGCTTTGCACAATATCCGGTGTTATTTATCTACGGCAAAAAAGACAAAATTTTCAAATTGGAAACTGTGCTACCACAGACAGAAACACCTGCCGATAAAGAAGTATTGATACTCGAAAACGCAGGACACATGGGCTTTTACGAAGCCAAAGAAGAAACGCTGAATGCAATAATTAAGTTTGCGAACAGGTGTTTTAGGATGCCTGTGGAGTAACTTCAAGAATTTTATTTTATATTAGTATTTTATAATTGGGGTGAAAAAATCTATTCTGAATCTCTTTTTATTATTTATGTGTTTTTCTGTTTTTGCCCAAAACAGCAAAACAGTCCATTACAAGCAGCTCCTTAAAGCTCCGAAAGACGATAGTACAAAAGTTTTGCTGCTTGATTCCCTAAGTATGTCATACAATGATTTCCATCCGGACAGTGGAATACAATATATCATTGAGGGGCTGGAACTGGCTAAGGATATTGGATTTAAGAGGGGTGAGGCATTATGTCTTATCGAAAAGGCTAATTTGTTCGACCTAACCGGCAATTACAGTGAGGCACTTAAGAACTATATTGAAGGTTTACATATTGCTGAGCAGATAAATAACAGCAAGGTTGTTGCGAAGTGTCTTGGCAATATTGGCCTTATTTATTCTGACCATATTGACAACCGCGAAGCATTGAAATATTATTTCAGGTCGCTGGCCATTACAGATTCTCTAAAAGATTCTAAAACCCAAACAATTATTTTGCTTGATATTGGTGCTACCTATTATTATTTGAAGCAGTATGACAGTTCGCTTTATTTTCAAAACAGGGCTTACGAGTTGTCTAAAAGCATAAACGACAGTGACGATGAGGGGGCCATACTTACAGATATAGCCTCCATTCAAATAAAATTGAAGAATCCTAACCTGGCTCTTGCATACTATTATCAAGCCAACGAAATTAGTGCTAAAATTAAAGATGAAATCAACCTGACCGAATCATATAATGAAATGGCAGAGCTATTTTACAGCCTTAATCAAAGGGATTCTGCGGAATATTATGGACTCAAATCACTGAAAATTTCCATCGAAAATCATTACAGACAGGGGGTCTTTGATGTTGGCACTTTTTTATATAAATTATACGAAAAAGAGGGAAAAGTGGATAGCGCGTACAAATATCTGAAGATTACCAAAGTTGCATCAGACAGTTTGTTTAACGAGGAGAAATTGAAACAAGTTCAACTGACTGCTTTCAATGAAAAAGCCCTTGAGGCCGAACAGGAATTACAAGCTAAAAAAGCGGAAGAAAAACGAAAACATAATCTTCAACTATTGGCAATAGGCGTTTTTATATTGACATTTATAATTCTTGTAATTGCGCTTAGTAAGGTTAAAATTCCACATTGGCTCGTCAAATCACTTGGGGTGTTGGCTTTATTATTGGTCTTTGAATTTATTTCCTTGTTGCTTGAACCTCTCATTTCAAAATGGACAAATGATACACCCATGTATACACTTGGAGTATTGGTTGCGATTGCCGCCATACTTGTACCAACTCACCACAAGTTGGAACATTGGGTAAAAGAAAAATTAGCTAAGAGGAAGGAGCAGAATCAGCATAAATAGTTTGCTAACACGTGTTTTAGGATGAGGGTGGAGTGAAATGAGACCAAAGAGTAAATTAGATATGAACGAACTTCAAAAAAGAAACATTCACATAACTCCATCATATGTATGAAAAATAATATTTTACTTTTCCTTTTTATTATATCCCCATTATTCGCTTGCACACAGAAAACAGCAGAAGACTACTATAATTTGGCCGTGAAAGAGACTAACATGCAAAAAAGAATTGAATTATTGGATAAGGCAATTGCCTTAAACCCTGATTATTTTGCTGCAGTTTATAGGAGGGCCGAAGAATTTTATAAAATAACAGTTTCGCTGCATGGAATCTGCACAGCAGGAGAGGATAAAGATTACTATAGGAAAAGTGTACATGATTATACTGAAGCAATCAGATTACAGCCAACTAATGGTGAACTCTATTGTACAAGGTCAGGGATTGAAGGCCTGATGGGTGATACAGCTAAAGCTAATCAGGATATTCTTAAAGCACATTCATTAGGCTATAATTCCTGTAAGTAACGTTACGCTCTAACTCTTTAAGCCACCGTTTCCAACTTCTCTGTCTTCTTGGCATTCGCAAT
Organism: uncultured Bacteroidota bacterium; assembly: GCA_903901055.1. Taxonomy (GTDB): domain Bacteria; phylum Bacteroidota; class Bacteroidia; order JABEUT01; family JABEUT01; genus JABEUT01. The sequence continues at coordinate 1,075 of CAIUPO010000110.1, read as the reverse complement.
AGCAACCTGTTGGGCTAAGTTACCGGCCAGTTCGCTAAAGGCTAATGCTTGAGGAGTATTTTCCTGTAATACTGCGGGTCTTCCGGCATCGCCTGCTTCGCAAATACTTTGTACGAGTGGTATCTGTCCGAGGAAGGGCACTTTCAATTCATCAGCAAGATTCTTGGCTCCGTCTTTCCCGAAAATGAAATATTTATTATTGGGCAATTCAGCAGGAGTGAAGTATGCCATATTCTCAACAATACCCAATATAGGCACACGAATATCTTTTTGGTTAAACATGGCAATCGACTTACGAACATCTGTCAGTGCCACGTTTTGCGGGGTGCTTACAATAACTGCGCCTGTAATTTGTGCGCCAGTAACTAATGAGATTTGTATATCTCCTGTTCCGGGAGGCAAGTCAATAATGAGGTAGTCGAGTTCGCCCCAACTTGCATCGTTAATCAATTGCATCAAAGCCTTACTCGCCATAGGCCCGCGCCAAACAACCGCTTGTGTATCGCTTAAAAAGAAACCGATGGAAAGTAATTTCACACCATAATGTTCCAATGGAATCATCCATGTTTTACCATCACGGTCTTCCAGCATGGGCTTTTCCTGTATGGCATCAAACATCATTGGAACAGAAGGACCATATATATCTGCGTCTAGCAAACCAACTTTTGCACCTTGTTTAGCAAGCGCAACTGCTAAGTTTGAAGCAACAGTAGACTTCCCTACTCCACCTTTACCTGAGGCAACTGCAATAATATTCCGAACACCCGGAAGCACATCGGTCTTTTTAATTTCTCTTTTGGAAGTAACCCTGGAACTCATAGTAACTGTGGGCTTGGCTTCTTTATCTACATAATATATAATGGCATTCACACAGGCATTGTGAATCATTTCTTTCATAGGGCAAGCAGGGGTAGTAAGTACCACCGTAAAACTCACGTTCATGCCGTCAACCTTAACATCCTGCACCATTCCAAGGGTTACAATATCCTTATCGAAATCGGGGTCTATTACGTTTTTGAGGGCTTCTATTACTTGTTCTTCGGTAATCATAATTTCAAAGTTTTGGCAAAGTTAT
>CAIUPO010000109.1 GCA_903901055.1 uncultured Bacteroidota bacterium | reverse complement strand
TTATTGATAATCAATTTATTACGAACACAAAGATAATAAAAGGAACTATTTAGGGAACTATATTATAGTATATTTCTATCAACTAACTGATATATAGCGATAAATGTTTAAATATATTCACTTCGTTCAGAATGACAATCTCACGTAACTCCTTTATATTTGCAAAAAAATCAGAACATGGAAAAGCTTATCGAATGTGTACCAAACTTCAGCGAAGGAAGGGATGCCTCTATTATAAAAAGTATTACCGATGAAATTGAAAGGATAGAAGGAGTAAAGTTGCTGGATGTAGACCCCGGAAAGGCTACAAACCGCACAGTGGTTACATTTGTCGGTTCGCCGGAGGCTGTTGTAGAAGCCGCTTTTCATGCAATAAAAAAAGCATCTGAAGTTATTGATATGACTAAACACAAAGGAGAACATCCGCGTATGGGTGCTACCGATGTTTGCCCATTAATTCCTCTTTCTGGTATAAGTGTTGAAGAGACTGTAAAATATGCCAACAAATTGGCAGAAAGGGTAGGGAAGGAGCTTAATATTCCTGTCTATTTGTATGAATATGCCCAGCCAAATAAAGATAGAAACAATCTTTCTGTTATTCGTGAAGGGGAATATGAAGGTTACTCAAAGAAAATAAAAAAGCCTGAATGGAAGCCGGATTACGGCCCAACAGAGTTTAATGTTCGTTCTGGTGCAAGTGTAATTGGTGTAAGGGATTTTTTGGTAGCATACAACGTTAACCTCAATACCACCTCGGTAAAAAGGGCTAATTCCATTGCCTTTGATATTCGTGAAAGAGGTCGTGTAGTAAAAGATGAAAAAGGAAATGATGTAAACGTTCCGGGAGCTTTGAAAGCAGTAAAAGCGATTGGTTGGTTTATTGAAGAATATGGGCAAGCGCAGGTTTCTATCAATCTTACCAATATTAATGTAACTCCTGTTCACATTGCATTTGAAGAGGCTTGCAAGAGCGCGCTGAACAGAGGTATGCGTGTAACGGGTTCAGAATTGGTAGGGCTTATTCCTCTACAATCTTTACTAGAAGCAGGCAAATATTTTCTTAAAAAGCAAAGTCGTTCTATTGGGGTTTCTGAAAGTGAATTGATACATATTGCTGTTAAATCGCTCGGACTGGATGACCTTTCGGAGTTTCATCCCGAAAAAAAGATTATTGAATACCGGATGAAAAACCCGGCGGATAGTGCGTTGCAAAGTCTTACAGTAAAAGCTTTTGCCGATTTAACTGCATCTGAATCGCCTGCTCCGGGTGGAGGCTCTATTTCTGCCTATTTAGGTTCTTTGGGCGCAGCTTTAGGAACTATGGTAGCTAATCTTTCTGCCGTAAAAAAAGGTTGGGAAAGTCGTGTGGAGGAATTCTCCGTTTGGGCTGAAAAAGGCCAGATTTTAAAAGATAAATTACTGAAAGCTGTTGATGAAGATACAGCAGCATTCAATCGAATTATGGCGGCATTCGGGCTTCCTAAAAATACGGATGCTGAAAAGCAAGCAAGGAAGGATGCGATAAACAATGCAACGATAAATGCCATTGAAGTACCCTATAAAGTTATGCAACTTTCGTTGGAATCGATGACATTAATTAAAGCAATGGCTGAAATTGGCAATCCCAATTCTGTGAGCGATGCAGGAGTGGGTGCTTTATGCGCGCGTTCCGCAGTATTAGGTGCTCATCTGAATGTGAAAATAAATGCAGCAGGATTAGCCGATAAGAGTGCTGTTGGAGATTTATTAAAAGACGCAATAGGGATTGAAAACGATGCTCTGAGGCTGGAAACCGAAATATTGGGCATTGTTAATAAAGTGATCGAGAAGAGTTAGGAATCCATTCTTTTGATGTATTGGTGCCAATTAATTATATAAATAGTAAGGTATGAAAAAAATAGCTGTTTTAATTGTGGCTTTGGCTGCATCGTTTACACTTGGTTATGCCTTTAATAACATCATTTCAAAACATAACAGGGATAAGGAGCATGTTAGAAAAGTAACAGGAATAGGTGGCATTTTTTTTAAATGTAAAAACCCTGGTAAGCTTAAAGATTGGTATAAAGAGCATTTGGGCTTGGTAATGAATGAATATGGATCGACATTTGAGTGGAGGCAGGCCTTAGACAGCACCAAAAAGGGGTTTACCCAATGGAGTGTTTTTCGTGATTCAACCAAATACTTTGAGCCTTCTAAAAAAGACTTTATGATTAATTACCGGGTTGTAGATCTGGTAGGACTGGTAGCTGAATTAAAGGAAGAAGGCGTTGTTATAACCGACACAATTCAGACATTCGACTATGGGAAATTTGTACACATCCTGGATATCGAGGGCAATGGAATAGAATTATGGGAACCGAATGATATCGTGTATGATAAATTCCCCGGTGGAAGGACTAAATAACCATAAATAACATCCTTTTAGAACCGTTAAAAAAGGTTAAGGATTTTAAAAGCATCCTTTAACCCGCTATTTTCAATAAATTTGCAAAAATTCTGTAAAAGTTTTTCAATGAAAAGAGTATTTCACCTTGTTTGTTCCCTAGCTTTCCTTTTAGTTGTAAATGTTGGCAATGCCCAGCAAGCCCCACAGTTGGTGGATAAAGTTGTAGCCGTTATTGGTGGCAAAATTATTCTTCAATCAGAGATTACACAACGTATTCAGGAATATATGAACGACCGGGTTGTAGATACAACCGGCATCCGTTGTAAGGTGATTGAAGATTTGATGTACGAAAAACTTTTACTGATAGAAGCTGAAAAGGACTCCACTATTATTATAACCGATGTGCAGATTGAGCAGGAGTTTAACCGCCGGATGAACTATTACCTGCAACAATTAGGTTCGAAAGAAGCTTTTGAAAAATGGTATGGAAAAACAGTTGAACAGTATAAAGAAGAATTAAAACCGGATGTGCGTGATTTATTAATGGCACAGCAAATGCGCGGACGGGTAATTGATAATCTTACTGTAAGCCCCGAAGATGTGAGGAAATATTATGAAGCTATACCCAAGGATAGCATCCCGGGCGTAAATGCACAGGAAGAAATTGCTGAGATTGTAAAAATGCCTGCTATTACTGCTGAGGAGAAGCAAATTGCCAAGCAAAAATGCGAAGATTTGCGGAAAGAAGTATTGGAAGGTAAAGACATGGCTCCGCTGGCTGTTTTATATTCCGATGACCCGGGCTCTGCACCTAAAGGTGGCAAGTATATGAATGTACACAGGGCAGAATTTGTGCCTGAATTTGAAAAGGTGGCTTTCGGTATGAAGGATAGTGAAATTTCCCAGGTATTTGAAACCCAATACGGATTCCATTTTATACAATGCATTCACCGCCATGGTGAATTGGTCGACCTGAGGCATATATTGATTGTTCCGATTGTGTCCTCCGAAGATATGGAAAAATCAAAAGAAAGTCTTGATACCATTAAGAAATATATACAGAAAGATTCAATTACTTTTTCTGATGCGGCTTCCAGATATTCGGATGATAAAGCCACAAAATATAATGGTGGATTACTTACAAACCCACAGACCGGAACTACAAGATGGGATATGAGCCAATTAGGTGAGTTGGAACTTTCTTACACTATTAATATGAATCCGGGAGATATTTCTGACCCGGAACTTTATAATACTCCAGATGCCAAAAAAGGCTACAGGATTGTATTATTGAAAAACAGAACCAAGCCACACAAGGCTAATCTGAAGGACGATTACCAGCAAATTCAGGGTGGTGCGCTTGCTAAAAAGCAACAAAAGATAATAGGGGATTGGATTAACCGCAAACTTCGTGAAGGTGTTTATGTTCACATTGATAAGGACTATCAAAATTGTGGCTTCCAGAACCACTGGCTGAATCCATAAAAAGTTAAGAGTTAATAGCTAAGAACTAAGAGTATATAGAACTCTTAGCTCTAACTTCTTAGCTCGTAACTAACTAATCCTGCAGCCCCAAATACCCCTGCGCTATCTCCTAATTTTGGTTTCAGCAAAACAGTTTCAACCCGATTGTTGAAGATGTATTTTCTCAACTCCTTTAAGCCTTCGGTGTAAAGTGAATCAATATTGCCAACACCACCGCCAATCACTATTGCATCGGGATCTAATATATTTACAATAACTGATATTGCTTTACCAAACATACTTGTGAGCCTGTTAATTGCTTGAGTTGCATTCGTATCTTTTCCTGAAAGATGTAATTCATAAATCTCTTTCATCGATAACTTCTGTCCACTTAATTTGGTGTAATATTTCTCCAAAGCAGGGCCAGACAACACACTTTCAACGCAACCGCTTTTTCCACAATAGCAAGGTTCTCCACCCTCCTCCTCAAGTATGTTATGCCCCCATTCTCCGGCAATGCCTTGTTTGCCATTCCAGACTTTATTATCAATCACAATTCCGCCGCCAACGCCTGTTCCAAGGATAACACCAAAAATTACTCGTGCATCGGGGCATTCGTCCTTTACAATACCATATAGGGTTTCAGCGAGTGCAAAACAGTTGGCATCATTTGCAATTTCCACCGGAATACCCAAAAGCTTTTCCATATCTGCCTTTAATGGCATACCATTCAGGCATGTTGAATTACAATTCTTCATGGTTTGTGTGAGCGGGTCTAATATACCCGGAGTACCCATGCCAATCCTTTCAGGCTGCAAGCCTGAAGCCAGTTTCATCATATCAATAAGCTTGATGATTTGCCTTGTTATATGCTCATATCCCTTTTCAGTCTCCGATGGAATACGCATCCGGCAAAGGGTTTTAGGGTTTTCCCCCGGCTCAAGAATGATACCTTCAATTTTGGTTCCGCCAAGGTCTATGCCCCACAAAGGTTTATTTGATTTCATTGCCGTTTTCGTCGTAGGTTTTGGTTACTCCCTTAACACCGTTATCCCAAGTGGTTTCTGCCTTTAGTTTTCCATCCTCATAATACTCGCTTGCAATGCCATTCAACTTACCTTTGGTAAATTGAGTTTCATACAGAATTTTCCCGCTAGGATAATAACACTTTGCCGCTCCATTTATTTCTCCATTAATATAGGGTGTTTCAACCCAGACATTTCCATGCTCAAAATACATCCTTTCAATTCCTTCTTTTTTTCCATTGGAATATTCTGTCTTTACGTATAAAGTTCCATTTCTATTGTACTCTCTCTGTGTGCCAACCTGTTTTCCATTCTTGTAAATTGTAAGGATGGGGTTAGCAAATGTGAAAATACCCGTATCGGAACCGGAAATCATTGTATCATAATGGTTATGGTGGTATTCACTATCACTAACAAGATATTGGAAGGTGGGGTAATATTCAACCCACTTCCCTTCCTTAATTCCATTCAACATTAAATTTTTAGCTTCAGCTTTATTTGTAAAGCCCAAACTATCGACTTGCCCAAAAGCAATTAAGGAAAAGGAAAGAGAAATGATGAGGATTAAAGAAGCTTTCATGCTTTTACTGTTAAAGGGTTATAATTCATAACTTATAACTTATAACTGTTTTAGTACGTCCCGCTCCATTTGCGGATAAACCACTCTGCGCTTACTAACAGGAGCAATAAAAAGAACACCCATTTCAAATCTATTAATGGCGCGTAAGAAGTATGTGTATAGATAACTGGCTTAATATCTTCTTTCGCGTCAATCAATTTTTGGAGTTCAGCAATCTGGTTAGGGAAAAGCATTTTGCCTCCATGCTCTTTTGCAAGTTGATAGAGCAATTGGTGGTCAGCAACCGTATTAGTAGCCTCAACCTGTACTGGAGTTACAGTAAATTCCCCTTTAGATGTATAAACCTGTGTTCCCTGCTTCACTTGTGCCGAGTAGTGATAAACCCCTGCCTGTAATTGCCCGGCATTTAAATGATAAGCATTGGATGTACGGCTGAATGTGAAGGAGAAATTTGTACCATCGCTATTAGTAATTGTAATGCTTACTTCCGGGTCGTTCACCAATTGGTAACTTGGATTATAAAGGTCAGCATCTAGTTCAACGGGTTCATCTTCCTTAAAGCTGTTTGGGGCATGTATGCGGAACATGTTTTTATCTTCTTTCACAGCAAGGTATTGAACAATTTTATTAATCAACTCATTAAAAAAATGGTTGTTTTTGTGGTCGGCAAAATCTTTCAGCTTCCATCTGAAAATGCCTTCCCCGGCTATCACGCAAGTTTTTTCGCTTCCTGAAATATTGAACGCAATAAGCGGATAGTTAGTTGTAACGCTTTGTATTTTCTGATAACATAAAACATTTAAGGATGGGCTTGAGGTGTATGTGCCAAAAGGGGATGAGAGTGAAGGTAACTGGCTGAAATAATTCCGTGAATCGTCACTAAGGGTAAACAATGAAAAATCTTTTGCAGGCATTGCTTCTGCATCATTCGTATTATCTCCCCTTGAGTTGATTTTAAACCCTTCGTTCAGCCTGTTGAACTCGGAAATACTTGAACGGCTTCCAAGAATATACATGGAAGGAATACGCAATTTATTGATATTTTTAATAATCTCAGAAAGAGAAGTTGTGTTTGACGGTAATTGGTTAATTATAACCAACGAATATTTATTTATTTCACCTGTAAATTTATCCGGAGTGAATGATTGGGCTTCAAATCCATCACTGCTGTTAATACATTCAGCAATGGCGGCTACATCAGGATGCGGGGCGGAAAGGATAAGGGTTTTTTGTTTTTGGTCAAGCACACGGATATAAACGTCTTTGTGGTTGTTTATAGTGTTTTCTTCACCTTCAACAGTAGCAAGTTGAATAAGGTAATGCTTCAATCCGGGGCTGGTAGCATTAAGTTGCACCGGTATGCTCTGATGAAAATTAGGGGAACTGAAATTGACGGTTTTTGTAAATACGGATGTCTCTTTCGTTCCCTCAATTTCCGTGACCGTAAGATTGGAGGATTTGCCTAGCAATTTTGTTGCATCAACAGTTATCTGTAATGGAAAAGTGTTTCCTAAAAAGGCGGTGGGATTATTATCAACCTTTGTAACTACGGCATCTACTTTAACTGTGGTGTCGCCAAGTGCAATCGTATAGACGGCGCAATTGAATTGCCTTGCAGCATACACAGGGTTATAACCTTTATTATATATACCATCGCTAGAAAGTATTACAGCACCAAGATTTTTACCATAATAGCGTTGTGTTACTTCCTGAAATAAAGATGAAATATCTGTCTCCTTTTCATTGTATCGGTAGTTCATTGTGTCTTTAGCATGCTCACCGAATGACATAACACGAACATCATATTTATCTGTCATTGCGCTCACTAACTTTTCCCATTCTTTGGGTAAATCATTTTTATAAAATCCTGAATCTTTACCTGCAATAATGGATGCAGAATTATCCTGAGCAATAATAATGATGGGTTTTTCGGTTGTGTTTTTAGTACTTCGTATTAAGGGGGCAAGAAAAAGAAAAGCTAATAAAGTAACCAGTATAAACCTGAAACTTGCAGCCAGCCATCGAAGAAAAGGAGCTAAACTTTCTGTCTTTTTATCCTTATAATAAAACCCTACAGCATAAGCCCCGCCTAATATTGGGCAGAGCAGCAAGACCCAGGATGAATATGCTATGTTAAAAGTCAAGTTATAAGTTATTAGGTGAGCATTCCACCGCAGACTTGAATAACTTGTCCTGTAATATAACTTGACATTCCAGAAGCAAGGAAAACCACTGTATTAGCTACGTCCTCGGCTGTTCCACCTCTTTTCAGCGGGATACCTTCACGCCAGCCTGCAACCACTTTTTCATCTAATGCGGCAGTCATTTCAGTTTCAATAAAGCCGGGAGCAACAGCATTACAGCGGATATTGCGTGAGCCTAATTCAAGTGCCACTGATTTTGTGAAACCAATAATTCCGGCTTTCGATGCAGCATAATTCGATTGTCCGCCATTTCCACGTATGCCCACAACAGATGTTATATTAATGATAGAGCCTTTTCGTTCCTTTAACATAGGGCGCTGTATGGCTTTTGTCATATTAAAAACAGATTTAAGATTGGCTTTAATAACCATGTCAAACTGTTCCTCACTCATCCGCATAAGTAAGCCATCTTTAGTAATACCTGCATTGTTTACCAAAATATCAATTTTGCCGAATTCAGCCAGCACATCATTCACCAATTGTTCCGATGCTTTATAGTCTGAGGCATCCGAATGATACGCTTTAGCTTTCACTCCTTTTGACTGTAATTGAGCTTCCAGTTCCTTTGCTTTTACTTCTGATGAAAGATACGTAAATGCAACATTGGCACCATGTTCAGCCAATAGTAGTGCTATTCCAGTTCCAATTCCCCTTGATGCTCCTGTTACAATTGCTGTTTGGTTTTCTAATAGTTTCATAAATAGTTAATAAATAAATGATGTATGTCCTTCTTTTTAAAATTCCAGTGGTATAAGTTTGCGTGAAGATATATAATTAAGATGTATCACAAGTTGTAACAAAATCCCAAAAATAATACAAAAAGCTACAGTTTATGAAAAAATGGATTAACACCCCTGCTTTAGACTTATCCTATTTCTCAACTAAATTTAAGAAAAGGAGTTTTCTCTTTTTATGCCTGTTCTCTGTTGTTAATTATGTGCAATCTCAGAGTATCGATATGGGCTTGCGCGGTTCTATCAGTAGCGCATGGCTATTAAATGGCAATGTTATGTCGGGTAAAGATCATCAGGGCTACAGGCTGTCAATTTCTGATAATTACGGGATGCATGGTACAATAAATTTTGCGCACGGGTATGGATTAGAGTTGGATATTCTGAAGGGAAAGATGAGCCAGAGTTATGGTGGAGTTTTTGATAATGACGGGGCTTTCCCGGGTAGCGGTGTATCATATTATCCCGGAGAATACTATTCGGCTAATACGGATATTGAATATATAAAAATTCCGGTTCTTTTCCGCTATGAGCATGAATTATCGGGTGCGTATGGTGAAGGTGGACTTGCCTATCAAATAATTTCGAGTGGTACTTTCAGTGCAACATACTCAGGTGGGCTTACACCAAGCGGCACTATCGATATTACCAAACAGTTGCCTTCAGGAGATTTCATTGCCATTTTAGGTTTCGGATGGGATAAACATTTTACCCGTGAAAGTAATTTTTACCTAAACCTGGGGTTCCGTTTTGAATATGGGCTATTCGATTTAATGGGAGTTGACGGGCATGGGCAAAACCTGACAGGTTCAAAGTCTGTAGTGCTTTATCCGCCCTGGACAAAACCGTATTATAATGCTTATCATTCCACACATTCTTTAGAAGCGAGTTTTAATATTGGCGTATTTTACAGGCTCTATCCGAAATCAATGTTACATAAAAGGGTAATCGACTTTTAAATTAATATGATACCCCTTTGAAGAAAAATTTTACCCTACTGGTCCTTCTTTTTGTTTTTATTCATTCCAATTCCCAGAGCATTGAAGTTGGAGCAAGGGGTGGTTATGCATACACTTGGTTGAGTAATAATAATGTGTCGAATGCAGGTAGTGAAGAGGATTTGGTTGCTTCATTTGCATATAACTATGGGTTGTTTCTGGGGTATGATATTAATCACCGTTATAGCCTGGAAGCGGATGTATTATATGGCACGCTCACCCAAAATTACAAGGGAAAGTTTATTGATAATGGCATATTACCAGAAGGGACTTCCTATCAAACAGGGGAAACATATACATCTCAATCATTGCTATATACTATCTCAATTCCATTTCTCCTGCAGTATAATACCCGAAGCGGCTTTTATGCTGAATTAGGGCCGGAGTACCAATTTATAACAGACGCGAATTATACGGCAACTTATTCCAATCCGCCAGCCAACTCTAACTATAATGTATTAAGTGAGTTTGCAAAAAGCAATATAGCCGCCATGTTGGGTTTGGGCTGGAGGTTAAAAATTGCCAGGCCACAGGGGCTTTTAGCCTTTGTTAATATTAGATTTGAATATGGCTTAACCGATATGCAAGGCGTGGATGCTTTCGGGCAAAATTTGAATGTTACCAGCTATAATCCAATCTATTCCGGCGCTAAACCATACTATTCGAACTATCAGGCAACCCATACTTTGGCTGCGAGCATAAATGCAGGACTTTATTACCGCTTTGCCCGCCATTACAAGGGTAATAGCCCTTCAAGCAGAGGACGTGTATATTAAAGAATATAGGTTAAAACCTATTTATTATTGCAAATAAGCAAAAATTGCTAAGTTTGCAACATATCTCAAACCAAAACTTATTTAAAAACTTTCAAAATGAAAAAGACATTATTGATTTTACTTGTTACCGGATATGGTTACTTTGCTTCTGCCCAAAGCCTTGATCTTGGATTAAGAGGGGGCGCTGCCAGTACCTGGCTTATGAACTCAAATGTATTTAATGCCGGTAGCGACCAAGATGTTGTTTCAAGCATTTCTCCTGAATTCGGATTTCATTCAGAGTTCAATTTCCTAGGCGGAACCGGCGTTGAACTTGAAGTGATTTATAGTAAATATACCCAGAAATATAAAGGGGCTTTTATTGATGCAGGTGGATTGTATCAAAACACTACTGGCCTTATTCCGACTAATATTTATATTAACGGAGAGTCCTTCACTGCCTCTACTCAGTTAACAATGATTAAAATTCCGTTGTTGTTTCACTACGAAGCAAAAGGCGGATTTAGCCTTGAAGTTGGTCCTGAATATTGTATGATAAATGATGCTACCTACTCTGCAACTTATTCAAATGGATTACCTTCTTCACCGTCAAGTGTATCATACAGCACAAAAGGCTCTTTTGGTTCAAGTTCTTTAAATGCGGTGTTGGGTTTTGGATGGAATATTAAACTTACTCCTGCCGGCAACTGGTGTTTGCTTGCCGACCTGCGTTTTGAATATGGACTGAACGACATCAGAGGCACTGATGGGCATGGTGAGGATTTGAATAATGCAAGCACTAACCCTGTATATGTATCGTATTCAGGTGGCACTCCACGCTACTCAAGCTATAAATCAACTAACCTGCTCGAAGGCAGTTTTAGCGTTGGTGTATTTTACCGTATTGGTTTATTGAAAGGCGCTAAGAGCCTCCTTTAATCAGAGGGCTTCAGCTACCACAAAGGTGCTGCCTCCTATAAATACCAAATCGCCTTCAACGGCATTGTTTTGAGCCGCTTTCACAGCCTCTTTAACGGAGATGTAAGCGGCTCCTTTCATTTTATATGTTGCGGCAATTTCTTTCAGTTCATTCTCATCAAGCGAGCGCGGAATATTTGCCTTGCAGAAATAGTAGCTAGCATCTTTTGGTAATAGATTCAGTATTGTTGAAGGATCTTTATCTTTTACAATTCCAAAAACATAATGCAACTTTTTGTAAGGAATTGTTTTAAGTTGTTCTAACACTTCTTTAATCCCTGCTTCGTTATGGCCTGTATCGGCAATGGTGAGGGGTTTAGTTGAAAGCGTTTGCCACCTGCCCAATAGATTGGTTTGTGTAATTACATTTTCTATTCCTTGAATAGCTTGTTCTTTCGAAATTGCATAACCCGCCTGATTCAGCTTATCCACAGCACAAAGCACAGTTTGCAGGTTCTTTAGTTGGTATAGTCCGGTGAGCTCGGAATGAAGTTCCTTTATATGGTTCTCACCGTTTTTTAAGACATCAACAACAAGGAAATTCTTCCCGTTATCATGAATTTGTCTTGGGTTTATTGCTACATAAATTTCATCAGCAAAAACAATTTCAGACTTGCATTCTCTTGCTTTTTGCACAAACACGGGTTTTGTTTCTTCTTGTGTTTCGCCAATAACAACAGGCACTCCGGGCTTTATGATTCCCGCTTTTTCATAAGCAATTTTTTCTAATGTATCACCAAGTAATGAAACATGATCGTAGCTGATATTGGTAATAACTGAAAGTTGAGGTGTAATAATATTCGTAGAATCAAGCCTGCCACCCATACCAACTTCAATCACGGCAACGTCGCACTTTACTTTAGAGAAAAAGTAAAACGCCATTGCAACACTCAACTCAAAAAAGGAACAATCAATTTTTTCAATCAGTTCTTTATGTTGAAGAACAAAGTCAATTACATCTTGTTCGGGAACCATTTCACCATTAATTCTGAATCGTTCACGAAAATCCTTCAGGTGAGGTGAAGTATGCAACCCTACATTTTTATATCCCGCACTTTGCAGTATGGATGCGATATAATGAGAGGTAGAGCCTTTCCCATTCGTACCTGCAATGTGTATGGTAGGAAAATTATTTTGTGGATTTCCGATTTCGGCGCAAAGCAGTTCTATATTTTTCAGGCCGGGTTTATATGCGGGGGCGCCCACTCGTTGGTAGATGGGGAGCAGGCTGTAGAGGTATTCTGTTACTTCAGAATAGGTCATATTTAATAAAAAATATTAGCGAAAAATCCCGGTGAACTTTTCTCCTTGTGCTGTTATCCATCCCCTAAACATAGATGATGTATTGAAAGGAACTGAAATATTTCCCTGGTTATCGATAGCAATTAAACCGCCTTCACCGCCGAGTTGGGCTACTTTTTTAATGGCCTCGGTAGCGGCTTGTGCAACAGTAAATCCCTTATATTCCATCAATGCTGCAATATCATAAGCTGTAGATTGGCGAATGAAATATTCTCCCTCACCGGTGCATGAAACTGCGCAGGTTTTATTATCGGCATAACAACCCGCCCCAATAATTGGAGAATCGCCTACACGCCCGAATTTTTTATTGTTCATTCCTCCGGTAGAGGTTGCCGCAGCAAGGTTTCCGGCTGAATCAAGGGCAACACAGCCTACTGTTCCTAGTTTCTTTTCGGGAGTAATAATAGCTGTATCACCAGCCCATGAGGCACCCTCTTTATCTTTTGTTGCTAACCAGGTTTGGTAGCGTTCTTCATCATGAAAATAAGAGGGGTCTACAATATCAATTCCATTTTCTTCTGCAAATTTTTCAGCGCCATGGCCGGCTAATAATACATGTGTAGATTTTTCCATTACAGCCCTTGCGCAGCTAATAGGGTTGCGGATTGTTTGGACTGCCGCAATTGCTCCTGCCTTTAAGTTTTTTCCATTCATAATGGAGGCATCCATCTCATTTTTTCCTTCGGAATTAAATACGGAACCCTTGCCTGCATTGAAAAGTGGGCAGTCTTCCAATACTCTCACTGTTGCTTCTACCGCATCAACTGCGCTTCCGCCATTGGAAAGAATGGTATATCCCGTTTGTAAGGCGTCTGATAATTTATCGGTAAAGGCTTTTTCCTGTTCATGAGTCAGAGACCCCGTCATCAGCCTTCCGGCACCGCCATGAATGGCAATTGCATAGTTTCCCATTTTTTCAGTTATCAGTGGTCAGTTATCAGTAGTCAGTTATATAGTTTCTTGTGGCATTTTACTGACCACTGACTATTGATAACTGACTACTTTTTTTCAAAAGCGCACAAAAGTAGAAAATTTATTACTTGTCTTTTGTACTTTCGTCGGGTGAAAAATATTTTTCTTCCTATCCAATATATCGCTTATCTGTTCAAAGCTCGCGGGGCTCATGGCATCCATTCTCCTTTTGTTTATGAGCTGTATCATAAGGTGGTTAAGGATAAGACGGAATTCTATGACTTCGCGCCAATAGAGCATCTGCGGGAAAGATTACACCATTCGAAAGAGGTGATTGAGGTTGTGGATTTTGGTGCAGTCGGTAATAGCAAATACAACAAAAAAGTAAAAGATATAGCCAAAAGGTCTGCAATTCCTGCCAAAGAGGGTCGGTTGCTTTTCAGGTTGGTGAATTTTATGCAACCAAGGAACATGGTTGAAATGGGGACATCACTCGGGATAAGCACCCTGTATCAGCATAAGGCTTGCCCTGAAGCCAACATGATAACCATGGAAGGAAGCCCGGGAACATCATCGTATGCGGGTGTGAATTTTCGAATAATGAAAGCTGATTCCATAAATAGGGTAGTGGGAGATTTTAAAGAAACATTGCCCGAGGTTATCAAATCATTACCTCTTATTGATTACGTTTTTTTTGATGGCAACCACCGAAAAGAGGCCACTATGGAGTACTTCCACAAGTTCCTGCCCTTGGTTTCTGATAGGTGTGTTTTTGTCTTTGACGATATTAGATGGTCAACTGATATGTATGAAGCATGGAAGGAAATTATTGAAGAATCTTCTGCAACTGTCACCGTAGATTTGTTTTCATTCGGATTGGTATTCTTTAACCCTACGCAGGTTAAACAGCATTTTGTTTTAAGATATTAATTTTACTCTGACTATATTCGCATTCTGTATGACCAAGATAATTGAATTAAAAGGTATCAGCAAAGTATATAAGATGGGCGTTGAAACCATTCATGCCCTGCGCTCTATTACTATGAGCATAGAAAAGAACGAATACGTAGCGTTGATGGGGCCGTCCGGTTCGGGAAAATCTACCTTGATGAATGTGCTCGGATGCCTTGATACACCTACTGCGGGTGAATACATTTTAAATAATATTGGCGTAGATAAAATGTCGGACAATGAATTGGCTGAAGTGCGGAATAAGCAAATCGGTTTTGTGTTCCAGACTTTTAATTTATTACCACGTTCAACTGCTCTAGATAATGTTAGCCTGCCTTTAATTTATTCGGGTGCCGATAAAAAAACTCGCAAACAACGGGGTGAAGAAGTTTTGAATCAGGTTGGATTGGGTGGCCGTATGGAACATAAACCCAGTGAGCTTTCCGGAGGACAGCGCCAACGGGTAGCTGTTGCACGTGCACTGGTTAACCATCCTGCAATTATACTTGCTGACGAACCTACAGGTAACCTCGATACCAAGACGTCTATTGAAATTATGGGCCTCTTTAATGACATTCATAAAAAAGGCAATACCATTGTTCTCGTAACACACGAAGAAGACATTGCCCGCTATGCACACCGCATCATCCGCCTGAAAGATGGCAATATAGAATCGGACCAGGTTAATGAAAACCCGGTGATGAATTTTCTTTAGCCTTGCTTAAACCTGAAATAGTTGAGCATATAAGGCAAAACCATAAGTTTCCTAAAACCTTATGGCGTTATTATATTCATTATTCTTTTTACTTATTCTCGGCAGTTCCATTTAGTATCGGCGCATATTTACTGTGTAATTTTATTACAAGTCCGGTAGGTGACATAATTTCTATCGTGTTAATTTCTATTGGTGTTTTCTTGGGTTACCTTATTTATTGTGGAATAGATAATATCATTTACTTTAAATCTATTTCATCAATTAAAAAAATAGATATTGACAAACTTGCAGAAAAAATGCAGGAATATTTTAAAGTAATGAATATTGTGGTGGATAAAAAATTGGGAGTTATTAGAATACATTCTTCGGGGAAATGGACATTTTCACCTCTGAATATTCCTGAAGGAAGTCTAATAATCACTGTAATTATAGACGGTTTTACCATATTAATAAACACTCAAATAGATTATGATAGGAATTTTGGTAGGAATCCCTTTACTTGGTTTGCTCATAAAGATAACTACAACCTCCTAAAATGGATAATCGATTATCAGCTAAAGTAGTTTTCGCCAACTAAAAACCCAATATCAGCCTCAAACCCCTATCGTCATTACGAGGAACGAAGCAATCTTACCCAAACAGGATGTCCGAATTTTATGAGATTGCTTCGTTCCTCGCAATGACGGGACTCCACTATTCAAAGCCCCTTTAGGGGTTTGGGGCAAAGGCGAATTTCGGATTACTCTATTACCAACTTCCCGTTCTTTTCAACTCCATTCGTAGAAATTAGCTTGTAGAAATAAATTCCTTTAGCTTGTTTGCTTAAATCTACAGAGGTTAATCCGGTGGAATGTTGCAGGGTTTGCTCAATTACTTTTTCTCCAACCACATTATACACTTGCAATTTTGAACCTATAGTAGCATGCTGAATACTGAAGGTAAATACTCCATTGCTTGGGTTTGGATAAACTGAAATATCGCAATTGGAGAGGCTTACATTCTGAATATCGGTTGTGCAGTTTTTAACAATCACCGGGGTTTGGATAGTGTCGTGATTAGCACCAACAGTGGCAATAAGCTTTACATAAAATGTTCCCGCACCTGTAAATAAATGGGCAGGGTTTTGTAGCGAGCTTATATTATTACCAAGTGATGCAGGATCTCCGAAATTCCAGCTCCATGAAGTAGGGCTATTAGTGCTAACATCAGTAAAATGAACAGAGTCAGAAACACAGGCTGGGAATGTACTGTAGTTAAATGCAGCTTCCAGTGTAGTAGGGAAGTGGCAATTACCTGATGTGTTAATTGGAATAAATGTCGGGTAGTTGTTTGACGTGATAGCCCAAGTATTTACAAAATCCCAACCTGAGTAAGTTGCTTGAAGTTGCATTTGTGCAGTTGTAGAAGGGAAAATATTTGCATTGGCACCTAAATTTCCGATGGAAGATAAAGTTGAGTTTATGGTGTTATTCCAATAATCAACACTATATATAGGGGAAGATGTTTCATCACCTACCAGGCCTCCCACATTTGTTGTTCCGGATACTAAGCCAATGCTATAACTGGTGTCAATACCGTTACCTGCACCAGTAGAGGTTTGAGATCCTACCAAGCCACCAACATTCGAAGTGCCTGTTACATTTCCTGTGGCATACGTGTTTTGAATGTATGCGCCGCCACCCATTGTAGGGCCATTATTACCTACAAGCCCACCAACATCGGTAGTGCCTTTTACATTACCTGTTGCATACGACCGAATTACTGATGAGCCTCCACCTTGGTATGGGCCAACCCATCCGGATAGTCCGCCTACATTAGTAACACCGGTTACATTACCGGTTGCATAGCAGTTTATTATTTCAGGACCACCGCCCTGAAATGTTCCTGAGCCTCCTGAAAGCCCACCTACGTTTGTATTTCCGGTTACGTCACCTTTGGCAAAACAATTCTGTAATAGGGCTAGTCCACCCTGATAGCAACGGATTTGGCCAACTAAACCTCCTACAAAATCATGGCCTGATACCACAGCCGTAGAAAAGGAGTTGGTAATTTGGCATGTAGGGCCTTGGTAATTGCCGCATTTGCCTACTAATCCTCCGGTATAATCATTGCCGCTAACATATCCCGTTGAATAGGCAGTATCTAATGTACTGGAGTGTTTATATCCGATTAATATACCTGTGAAACTTCCGCCGGTAACATTGGCGTTGATAACATTTACGTTGGAAATTTTTGCGGGAGCATCGGTGTATCCAAAAACTCCGACATTATTGAGTGTCGGGTTGTTGATGTAAAGATTTTTGATTGCATAACATCTCCCGTTAAAATATCCCCTGAAAGCATTTGCTGAATCAACACCAATAGGAGTAAAGCCTGTAGCGCCCCAAGGGCCGCCGCCAGTTTGGGTTTGATAACAGTCAATATCGTTCATTAAAACATAATATGCAGATAGATTATTCTGCAACTGCTGTAGTTCATCACAGGTTGTAACCTGATATGGATTGTTGTAAGTTCCATTGCCAAGCATTTGTGCATTGGACTGTTGGATAAATAATCCAAGAATTGAGAGCGCTAACAAGTATTTCTTTTTCATATTTTGTGATTGTTTGATGCCAAAGCTACACAAATTGAGATGCAAGAAAAACATCTATCTGTAAATAACTTTTTTACCTTTGTTATTCAATATGTTTCAAATGAAAACAATAAGGACTACTTTATTTTTTGCCGTTTTAGCACTCAATACTATGGGGCAGACAAACTGGTATTTTGCCAAACAGGCTTATGGTTTGCCAACGGAAGATGTTGGAAATGGAATCGTAGATAAATACGACAACATTTATGTAACAGGTAGTATAATATGTTTTGGTGTTCCTATAACAGGCCCTTACGATACGGCCTATTTCGGAACGTATCCCGTCAAAATTCAATCAAATGTAGCCTCCGTGTCATATCTCGCCAAATATGATGATAACGGAAAGGTTATTTGGGTTACTACATCGGGTGGCGACCCGGGTACCGATGCTGACGGATTCCGTATTGCTTCGGATACCAAAGGAAATATCTATGAAACCGGAATTTTTGGAGGGGTTCAACGATGGGGAACCTGGGGCTTTTTAAGCAGGGATACTATTGACGCATATATGGTAAAGTATAATTCCAATGGTGCTGTAAAATGGGCTATCGACTTGCCGGGTATACAGGTTATATATGCTATTGCAACTGACAACGGCAAGAATATTTATTTAACAGGTTTGTATCGTGACACCATGTTTGTTGGCTCAAGTTATTATCTTGGAGACTCAAATTCTTGTACATTTATTGCAAAGTTTGATTCCACAGGAAAATCAATATGGGTGCAGACGGCAATCGATTCAAGCCCGAATGAAGCCACCGGATTAAGTATTGACGCTTCAAACCATATTTACATCAGCGGAACTTTTAAGGGCAGCCATATAGCATTCGGAACTCAAAATATTACCCAGGCCGATACACAAGGGGTTTTTATTGTGAAATACGACACCGGTGGAAACGTATTATGGGCCAAATCTCCTCAGGGGTTTTACAATGCAGGCGCCCTTACAAATTGTATAGACAGAACAAACAATTTATACTTGGCAGGGCAATTTGATTCCATTCATGTGGACCCCTATCGTTTTTTGAATCCTGCAAGAAGGAAGAGCATGTACATAGCCAAGTTTGATACAAGCGGAAAGTTAGAATGGGTAAATACTGCCACCGGAACTGCCCCGCTTAATTTATTTTTCGGAGGAACATATCCATATTGCATAACAACTGACACTGCAGAGCAGGTATATGTCTCATGCTCTTCAGGCGATACAATCACCATGGGGTCTTTGTTCCTGTCAACGTATAAATTCTATGATCCCAATTTTTATCAGCCATCCAGCGTGATGAAATTGGATTCGAATGGCAATCCAATATGCGGAATTATTATGCCTTGTGGTGGAGATGATGAAAATGCAGTGGCTATTGATAAACAAGGAAATGTGATTTATGAAGGCGATATTGAGAATACCGATCAGTTTGGGCCCTATACCTTAACACCTACAAATGGTGAACTAGCCTTTATTATTAAGTTCTCCTGCGATGTTCCCAATGCAATAGAGCCTATAAGTGGCAATCAGGAATCCATATCTGTTTATCCCAATCCATTCAGCAGCTTTACTACTATTACATTCGGTGGAAAGAATGAAACACATTACCTGGAAGTGGATGACATTACTGGCCGGAAATTGAAGTTTATCGAATGCCACGAAAACGAATATCAGCTTTCAAGAGGCGGATTAGCAGCAGGAGTGTATATTTTGAAAGTGTATGATAATACAAAGCAAGTGGTAGCGAATAATAAGATTGTTGTGTATTAATCTTGTACTTTTCTAGATAGTTTCAATTTCAGGCACACTATAATCCTTCACCAGCGATTTATATTTCGTAGCCATAAGCAAAATATTTATCAGGATAAATATGGCTGAGAAGAAATAAGTCCAGATTATATTATCGCCCCTCAGGAAAAATGAAAAGGAAAATATTGCCGAGAGTAATATGCGGCACATAACACTCATTACATTGAGTGTGCTATTAACCCTACCAATAACCTGATTAGGCACATGATGAAACAGATAAGTAATGCGCAATACACGGGTCCCGGCATTGGTAATTCCAAAAATAAAGGAGAAGACAAAGAAAATGGGAATGCTTCTTGTAAAGGCTGTAACTAATAATATACCAACTGTTACAAACATCAATATAATTATAGCCTTCACAGTACTCATCTTTCGGAATAGTTGCCGTATGCCGACACCAGCCAATAATGCACCGATGGCATAATAGACGTCCATCATGGCATATACACCTGCCGATGCATTCAAATGGTTTTTGGTGTAGATGGGCATTAGCAGAATAACGTGTGTAAGAACAACTACAAATATGGAGAGTGAACAAACCCCGAATATCAATAGGGATGGGTGTTCTTTTAAAAAACGGCTGCCGGTTTTTAATCTTTCCACAATGCTGCCTTCTTCATGATGCTTTTCTGTGTGAGGTGTGTATTTTATCTTCAAAATCAGAAAGACAGCAATAAAGTAGGTTATTCCATCTGTGAGGAAGATGCTGCTTAAACTCCAAGGAGTAATATGCAGATGAAATGGTATTGTTGCTCCAAACAAATTGAATGAATCTATATCAACTCCTTGTAAGAGTAACGCTGCAACGCCACCGGAAACAACCGTTATAGCCTGAGATTGTATTTCGAGGAAGGAGTTTACTTTTCCGTAATCTTTTGCTTCGCACACCTCTTGTGCGAAGGCATAGAGGGCTGGGAAATAAATATTGTTGTAATACCAGGTGGCAGTGAATACAATAATTATCATGAAAATGGGTACCACGCCGAGGATATAGCCTGTTGCAGATGCCATTAATAGCAGGCTACCACCAATTAATGAAAACCAGATAAATATTTTTTTGCGGGGATATTTATCAATTAGGGTGCCTGCATATACTCCCCAGAAAGCACTTCCACAAAGGGTGAGGGTGTACATTAATGCCAGTGAACTGGGGGATTTAAGGATGGAGGCAAAATACCAGGGTATGGCAAGCATGCTGATGCCTTGCGCAAGTCCGGAAATAATATTACTGAGTATTAGAAGCCTGAGTGATAAAGGGTATTTCATTGGGCTATCAGCTAATAGGTATTAGCTAATGGCTTGGAATTAGCCTTTGCTTTGGGCATGGGTGGCGTGCATATTGCGGCTATCGCTATAGGCAGCACAACGTTGGTGGGATTTGCATCCGGTAAAAATATAAAGACAAATAATGGCTAAAACTGATAGGGAAACTATTTTCTTGCTCATTAAACGTGGAGTGTAAGTTGTAGTTGAGTCGTTAAAGATGGCAAATTTATGCTTTTTAGAATATCCCCGGTAAATGGGGAGGAAATAGTTATGAGCAATAAAAGGAAAAGTTATAAGTTATGAGTTATATGTTATGCCGTAATTGGCTTATAACTAATACAATAACTCATAACTTATAACTGCGTTAATAACTTAGTATCGTGATGCGTAGGAGTTGCCGCTCCTTGAATGTGAATCAGAATAAGCAGCGCAGGTATGGAATGAGCTGCATGAGGTAAAGAACATTACCGCTACTACTGCGATGAGAATAAACTTAACGAGGTTGGTTTTCATAAGATAATAGTTTTGTTTGTGTGTTAGATTTTACAAAATTAAGCCCTTAACCGGCGGTAAACGTTCACCTTCTACGTGGACTTTTTAACAGGGTTACGGGATAATTTTATAATTATTGAAAACCAGTACCTTACAAAATATTAGGGCTGTAAATACCTCTATTTACAATACCAATCAGCGAACCTTTCAGTTTTTTGTTTAAGAGAGGAGTATTGTAAGATTGCGATTGGATAAGCTTCTTTTCCAAGGTCCATTCTGTATTTGGAGAGAACAAGGTGATGTTGGCTTTAGCACCTTTTTCAATCGTTGGAATCTCCAGGCCCAATATCCTGCGCGGGTTTATAGCAATCTTGTTTATGATTTCTTCCTGCGAAAGCTCACCATACATATTTATTAAAGGATACATGGTTTGCAAGCCAAGCATTCCCGGTGTGGCAAGGTCAAACTCTAGTTTTTTATTTTCCTCGTCCTCTGGTCTGTGGTCTGAGCAAATCACATCTATTGTTCCATCAGCCAGGGCCTTTTTCAATGCTTTGATATCATTTTTACCTCGTAATGGTGGAGATACTTTAAAATTGGTATCCCAACCAAGTAGTTCTGTATCTTCAAAGGCTAGATTATAAGCATTTACAGAAGTTGTAACGGGAAGACCTTTCTTTTTCGCAGCCCTGATTAGGGTTACGCTTCCTTCTGTAGAGATAGATGTAATATGTAATCTTGATTCGGCATATTCTGCTAAAAAGAGTTCCCGGGTCACCATTATTTCCTCTGCAATGGAAGGTTCGCCTTTCAACCCAAGCATTACGCTTACCTTTCCTTCGTTAACACAAAGGCCTGTTGCAAGAGATGTATCGTTGCAGCGGCTTATTATTAAACCCCCAAAGCTTTTTGTATAAAGTAGTGCCCTGTGCAGCAAGCCCGAACTCATAACGGGGTGTATATCGTCGGTAAAGGCAACCGCCCCTGAAAGTTTCATGTCATACATTTCTGCAAGGTCTTTTCCTTCCAGCTTGTAAGATATAGCGCCAATTGGGTGTAAATCCACCACCTGGCCTGCTGTCTTATTTAATATGTATTCTATCTGTGTTTTGGAATGGAGTGGTGGGTTTGTTGAAGGAACAACTGCTACTCCTGTAAATCCTCCTGCCGCTGCGGCTTTCATCCCGGAAGTCAAGTCTTCCTTATATTCAAAACCGGGGTCGCAGAAGTTTGCCTGCATGTCAAACCAGCCCGGTGAAATATGCAATCCATTTGCCTCAACCACGGTTTTAATTCCTGCAGCAGGGATTTTTGTTTTTATCTCAGTTATTACTCCGTTTTCAATTAAAACATTCATAACTTTCCCATTGTGTGGGGAGTTCGGATCAATAATTTTTGCAGATTTAATAAGCATATCCATATAGTTCAAATTATAGGGTTATTCTTTCCATAATCGTAGTAAACATTCTTCAATAGCTAAAAATAATAAGGCTAAAAGTATGCAATATTTCCAGTAGAATTTCCCCCGGTTTACTTCGGTTAGCAAGGCAGGCAGCGTATCACCTGTAGATGGAAGCACTGAGAAGTTTGTTACTCCTGCATTTTTACAAAGCGAATCAAGGGCTGTAGGAGCGAGGAAGTTCATTTGAGATTCTTTACGGTCGTAATTGAAGGAGTATCCCGAAATTAGGCTATCCCCGGCGGTTAGTTTAAAGTTACCGGCAGCGCTTACCTGATTATGAAGGAAGAGCATGGTCTTATCATTAACTATACGCTTTTCAGGTAGAAAGGAAAATGTATCGTTTAATGATTTAATTTTGAACATACGGCCTTGGGCAAGGTTCATATCCGGAGCCTCAATGGGTTGCTCCTTGCCAAGTATATTATAAAGGTTTTGCTGTGGGCTACTGAAAAGGCCTATATTATATAGTGTGGGCACAAAGATGGCATGTTTGCGGAAGTTACTGTAAACATCGGCAAGAGAAACTGTTAGCAAATAAATATGGCTCTGATTAAATTGGAATATATCCAGCATATCGTCACCATTATCGAGTTTCATCAGATTTTCGA
Source organism: uncultured Bacteroidota bacterium (assembly GCA_903901055.1). Classification (GTDB taxonomy): domain Bacteria; phylum Bacteroidota; class Bacteroidia; order JABEUT01; family JABEUT01; genus JABEUT01. The sequence goes on along the minus strand of CAIUPO010000109.1, from coordinate 48,321 downwards.
AAGAGGTTTTAGTGTTATGAAGGATTTTATAATGTTTGTAAACTACAGGCAAATCCATATTTGTGTGCTCTTTCTTTTCAAAAACACCTGAATATATGGGGCTTTCATAGTTTAGTTTACCTACCTTAAGCTTTGTTGTGTCAATATTTCCTATTTGGGATGCATTAATACTGGTTAGGAAGCTGTTGTACGAATCTCTGTCCATGCCGGAAGCTGGCGGAATAATAAACAAATCGCCTCCTTTTGTCAGGTATCGTATAAGTTCATGGCTCATTCCGGAAGTTATTCCTGATACTTCATCCAGAATAATAAGGCGGTATTGCGGGAAGGTTGAATAATCAAGATGATTTGCGGTTGCCTCGGTCAGGGTAAAAAGGGAATCCTTACCATATAGGTAACTTAAGGAAGTATTTATCTTTAAACTGTCAGGATGGATACATAAAACAGGTACTCCTGTTGAAAGCCTGTAAGAGAAGAAAACGTCATCATCAAAAGTTATAGGGTAGTCCGAAATTTTGAGCTCGCCTTGCTGTAAAATTGACTTATCCGGAACATACGAAAGTGTTACAATAAAGGAGCCATTTGCAGGGATAGAAAATGATGCAGTTGCCTTTTCTGTACCATTAATAAATAGTTTAATTGGCTTATCTGATATTGCAGATGATGAGTAGTTTATAATTTTAACATATAGCTGTTCTGACCTGCCGGGTAAATGTACAGGAGTTGTAAACCAACACGTATCAATTGCTACGTTATTTTTCGTTTCAGCGGCCACCGGAATGAACGCTTCGGATATTCCCGATTCAGGTTTATATTGAGCCATTCCTGAAACCGATTTCTGGAAGTCTGATATTACAAAAGCTTCCTTAACATTACAACTTGAGTGGTTCAAATTGTCCTCCTGCCGGAACAGAATTTCACCCAACATTCTGGATGAAGGTGATACCTTCAACCCTTTTAGTTGTTCTATAAATTCATCTTTGTTCAGCCAGCGCTCCTGCATGGCACTAAAGTCCTGACTTACCAACTGTACTTTATCTGCCGGATTAAGTGTTTTTGCAATTTGTTCTGCTTTGCTTTTAGCGTCATCAAGCAACGTGCCGTTTTGGTTAAGGCCCATCATGCTAAATGAGTTATCAATAAATATGCTCACCGCTTTTGATCCACCTGATGTTACACCCTGTTTGTTTGGAATAAAAGGTTGTGCGAATGCAAACACCAGAAAAGCAATAATAAGACAGCGGCAGATAAGTACAAGTAGCTGCCGCAATTTGCTTTTCGAGTGCGATTCCTGAACAACCTCCTTAAGGAAGCGAACGTTGGAGAAATAAAGTTTTTTGTACCTGCGGAAATTGAAAAGATGAATTATAATTGGAATACTGATTGCCGATAGGGCATACAGGAAAGATGGAAACAGGAAATTCATCAAAGCCCAAAGATACTAAATAAACTGTGTGCAATAAATTTAAATATAAACATAACCTTTTTCCCGTATCTTCGTATCACAGTTAAAAGAATTAAAATCTGTTTAATGGTAGGCAAACAAACATACTGCAGAAATATTAAACAATATCTTCTTTTCGCACCACTGTTTACCTGCTGTTTTGCATTATCCGCACAAAATACTACAAAGCTATCTTCTCTGATTCCTGACTCGAATAAATCGATGGTCAGCGGGGATGATATTTTCAACGTAATAAAAGTTGGAGTTATAATACCTCAGGGTTTATTCGGAGCAAAAGTTGGGTACCCTGATGCAGGTTCAGCGAATTTTTCCGCTTTGCAATTACCCTTTAAAGGCCAAACCGGAATGGGCGCAACGTATGGTGCCACCTTGCAATACGAAGGTTTTTCTGCATTTGGGAAGCCCCATTCGGGCCCCTCGTTCACTACTCACTTCGGGTTGGAATATGGGTTTGATTTCGGGTTTATCCCAGTAAGTTGGTCCAATGTTCAGTGGGCTAATTATAACTTGTCGGTTACAACAACTTCTTATTATTATGCCGGATTTAAGGTTGGCCCTGCTTTTTATATAAATCCTACTAAGGATATGGGTATTGGCATTTATGCACTTGCTGACCCTTACGTAAATGCTCCGGGTGGAGAGAATGCTTCTTATAACTATACCGATGCTTCCGGAACTACTACAGTTGGAAGTTATGTAATTAAGGATTCAAACTCCGTTCATTTCAGCATTAATGCATCCGCCGGAATGAACTTTTATTACAAAGCCATTATCATTGGTGTTGAATACAACTGGATTCATACCCGTTATAATGGCACTGTGATTGAAAACTTAGCCGAAACACAAAGTAATGGCAGTGTATCAACACCTAAATATAATTACTCCTTCGGCAACGTTATTCAAACAAACATAATTAAATTTACCCTTGGCGTCCGCCTTGGTTATGGCTGCAAGTACAGGAATTTCGAAGACGTAGAATAGGTCTTCAATAAAAAAAATTTGTTCTCTTCCCAAAAGTCATTGACCGGTACTTACTAAATGATATATATATTAGTAATATTAGTACGACCTTTAATTTTTTTATTTCAACAGTGTGTTATGGTGTTAATATGCTCTATTTCATATAATAACAAGCTATATAGTCATTTTGAAAATTTGCAAAAGTGTTGCATAACGTTGCATAAACGCTTTTTCCTCAATACTAACTAAAAAGTTAATATTCCACAAGTAAAGAAAGAGGGGTTTATCCCTCTCTCTTTATAATTAATTGCCACTATCCTTTATTTAGGCCTGCCGCCACCATTACTTCTTTGTGGAGGCGATTGTTGTGACCGCTGAGGAGCCTGTTGTTGTGGCGGTGATGCCTGGCGTTGTTCCTGTTGGCGTTGTGGTGGAGCTTGGTATTGTTGCTGCTGCCTGGTAGGTTGAGCCTGTTCCCAACTGCCGCTGTGATATTGCTGAGCGTTTTGAACGTTGTTATAATTATTCTGTTGCTGGCTTCTGTTTGGCTGTGCCTGTTGGGGTTGTGCTCTTTGCGTTTCTGTTCTTTGAGGGTTAACCGCAGGCTGAGGGGTGAATTGCTGCCTTACATCCGGCATTGGCTTTTCTTCAGGCATAGTAGCTTGTGCAGGTGTTGTTCTTAAAGCCGGATAATTGGTTGCATTTTTTGCGAGGTATTGGTCGCGTATCTTGGCATCCACTCTTCCCGTTTTATCCAATGCTTTTTCATTCACCAAACCCATTTGCTTAATGGCTTCTACACGCGTATTATTGGCATTGCTTTTAATAAAGTCTGCAGGCAAATATTTTCTGTTTTCATGAACCCAGTTATGTACCACTTGTCTGCTTAAGGTGTTTTGTCTGTGCGCACCATAATAATGGCGTACATAGGCAGCACCCAGATGGGGATAACGGTGGCAATGATAAGGATACCAGAAATACCAGTTGATAAAATAATAAGAAGGGAAACCGAATACAATAATCTGTCCGCCCGGGCCATAATAAAAGCCCCAATCGTACCAATAAGGATAAGGGTACCAATAGGAGTATGGATACCATGTAGGGTAACCAAACCAGTAGGAGTACGGGTAAACAGAATAATTCGAAACTTCATCTGAATTTACAGGTGCATCAACATCGCTATTATTATATCCATTGCTGTCTGCATAGTCATTAGCAGCTTGTTTAAGCTCATTTTGTGCTGCTGTATCCTCCTGTATGTTCTGTTTCCAGGCATTCAGTTGTTCGGCATTTTGTTGTGCCTGTACAAGTGCATTCGAATCACTTTTGTGCATCACATATTGCGGGTCTCGTTTGTAATGGTCGCCTACTCTAACAGTAAGACTTAAGTGGTCATTCAAAAGCGCCATTACTTCCGGCATTTGAAGCATATCTGTAAATACCTTTTGCACATCCTGGGGATAAGTAGAAATTAAAGTCTGAAACTGCCGGTTAACCTGCATTTGCAAATCATTAATTTTCGAAAGAAGGTCAAATTGTTCCATCCCATATTTGAGGCCTTTGTCATGTATTTCAGAAGGATAAACTGCAAGGAGTGTTTCCATATCTTCCTTTGACTTCTGACCACCGTTCACAATCTGAGTTATCAGGTTAGGGTAGCGGCTAAGGTTGTAAACATCTTCTTGTGTGGTTCTCGGATAACTGCTAAGTAAGTCAGCAAATGCAGCATTCGAGTTTTTTTGAAGGCTAGCTACATCCACAATAATTGCAGGGTATTCACATGCTGTGAATATCTCCATACGAACCGAATCCGGGTACAAAGCAAGCGCATTTATAGCTGCCGAATCTTCTTTTGTCCATGGCACATGAGAAGTAACCTGTTGTGCTTTTGCTCCTGATATTGTAATACAAAACAGGAAGGCTGAATAAATGAGTGTTTTCATACGTTCATATTTAGGTTTAACCGCTTCAATATTTTAGACGCCATAGATTCTTTAAACTTGCTTTAAAAAATATACAATCTGTTAAAATATGTTAGGCAAAGCAAAGGTACAACTAGGCTATGCCCGATATATGCACTTAATCATTCCCAATTGTGATAAGAATCAGTTTAATTATGAAAATTAACGGATGATAACTTATAATTTAGAACTCATAACTAATCATAGCCCTTTCGGATAACACAAAAAGTATTTACGGGTAATCATATCCAGTTCTTCGGCACCCGGATAGTCCGATGCTTTTGTAATATCTATAGTTTTCCCGTCAGGGTAAAGAATATTGATTCGCCCACCCGAAGAGTGCTTATTATTTGACTGTCGGGCTTCTGACTTATATATGGCGTTCTCCACCTCACCTGAAAAAACAAAATAGTGAACTTCTTTATCGCTTAGCTTGTACTTGGTTTTAGCACTCTTAGCAAGTTGTTTTATTTTTTGCTGGCTGAAGGGTTCTTTTTGAAGAAAAGTATGGTAAAGTTTGCGGTTAATAAGCCAATCGCTGAGGGTTGATAAAACAGGGTCAGGATGGCTTATCCAGACTTTAATGCAACTCATAATATCGTGGTCGTCGAGCATGGCAAACAAGTTTACCAAGTCGTCATTCTTTTCAAAATCTTTTTTGTCAAAACTCTTAAAAATGAATATCCGTAATGCAGGCGTGCAGAATAATTCCCCGCCATTGGCAGCTACCTCTTTTGCACGATTAATAATATTTACTACCAATTCCATGGCTGAAAGTACCGTTTTATGCAGGTAAACCTGCCAGTACATAATCCGGCGCGCAATAATAAATTTCTCAATTGAATAGATGCCTTTGGCTTCTACCACAAGGTTTCCGCCGGCTACGCTAAGCATGTTTATGATGCGGTCATAACCGACAACCCCTTCTGATACTCCAGTGAAAAAAGTGTCACGTGTCAAGTAATCTAACCTGTCAACATCCAACTGGCTTGATACAAGTTGGTGCAAGAATTTTTTGGGATGTTTGTTACGGAAGATTTTAATTGCAAGGGAAAGCTCTCCGTCAAACTCTTTATTCAGCTTCTCCATAAAGATAGAAGACATATCCTCATGCGTAATATGATGGACTATACTATGTTCTAAATTATGGGATAGTGGCCCATGTCCAATATCATGCAACAGTATTGCAAGTTTTACGCTCTCTTCTTCCTTTTCTGTAATCTCAATTCCTTTGGAACGTAATGTTTCAACTGCTTTATGCATCAGATGCATGGCTCCAAGGGTGTGATGGAAGCGTGTATGAATAGCCCCAGGATATACCAAATGCGTTACACCCAACTGTTCAATCCTGCGTAAGCGCTGAAACCAAGGGTGCTCGATAAGCTTGAAAATAGTACCCTCAGGGATTGTTATAAATCCATATATCGGGTCGTTGACTATTTTTTTCTTATACATATTAGCTCTTGCTCGGTTCTTTCAAAATTCCTGATTTCTTAGCATACTCGTGGCTGAAATCATAAATAGAAGCTGCAAGCTGTTCGTCTCCCGTAGCTCTTTTCAAGGTGTCACTTTGGTTTAATAGCATTTGGTGCACAAACTGACGCATTTCATCTACGTTCATTTCCTTTGTCCATAAGTTAAGGTGAAGTGAGGTCTGGTCTTTTCCATCCCACAAAGCAAGAAAGAATGATTTGCAATCTCCGCTCTCGTTATTTTCAGAAGAGGACCAATGCATCTTTGTTGGGAGATTATTTTCATTCAGTTCAACCGTTATGTTGATTTCCGATTTCTTTGTCATATATTAAGTGTTAGAAGTAAGGAGTAAGTTAATAATAATAGGCAAAATTATTATTAAATACATACTCTCTAACTTCTGCAAGTTTTAGAGGTCATGAAAGTTATTAAAAGTTGTTAATACTTACCCCTTACTCCTTATTCCTTATTCCATTTTACCCATATCTTTGGAATCCTAATTTAAGGGCAACGTATGACAAAAACCCTCCGGCAATATGATGCGGCTGTAAAATCGGCGAAGGATATATTCATGAAGAAGATGTATGACTATGGCACAGCATGGCGTATTCTGCGCACTTCATCCATTACCGACCAGGTATTTATTAAAGCGCAACGGATACGAAGCATAGAAGAGAAAGGCACCCAAAAAGTGGGCGATGACATAAACGGAGACTTTATTGGGATATACAACTATGCCGTAATTGCTCTGATTCAACTGCACATGAAGGATGATACAAGGACAGAGATTCCGGGTGATGAGGTGGAAAAACTTTTTGACATGCAGGCTAATGAAGCTCGCACCCTGATGCAGGATAAGAACCATGATTATGGTGAAGCATGGCGCGAGATGCGTATTTCATCCCTCACAGACCTAATCCTAATGAAGCTGATGCGCATTAAACAGATTGAGGAACACAAAGGTCAAACCCTGATTTCAGAGGGTATTGATGCCAACTATTACGATGTAATGAATTATGCTATATTTGCGTTAATACGTCTTACAGAACAGGTTAAACATACTACTGACAGTGAAAAGCGGTAAACTTCTGACTATCCTGAATATCTTTTCTTCCCTGACAATAACACAGGCAATCGTTCTTGGAATTCTTGCTGTTTTAATCTTGACAGGGTTCATCTGTATTGCTATTCCTTCTAAGAAAAAAGCCGGAGTCACCATTTTCCGGATTGTAGTTGGAATAACATTCATCTTTTCCGGCTTTGTAAAGGCTGACGACCCTTTAGGTTTTACTTATAAACTTAAAGAATATTTTGCAAAGGATGCACTCGATTTTCCATCGATGGATAAATTCAGTTTTGCAATTGCATTCTCTGTTTCTATTATTGAGATGACATTAGGGTTTATGATGCTAATTGGTATCTGGAAAAGATTTACGCTAACGATGGTTACCCTGATGATGGTCTTCTTTACGTTCCTTACATGGTACACTGCGCACTATAACAAAGTGCTTGAATGCGGCTGCTTTGGTGATGCAATCCCATTTACATCCTGGCAATCCTTCTGGAAAAATGTGGTGCTAATGGTGTTTATAATAATAATTATACTTGGCAGCAAGCACGTAACTCCTGCGTTTACAAAGGTTGCAGAGCGGGTTATGGTTGGTATATTTCTGGTTGGCTCTACTGTATTTTCCTGGTATTGCTACAGTTATTTGCCCGTGTTAGATTTCCGTCCCTATAAGGTAGGAACCGATATTAAGAAGGATATGAAAGGTGTTCCGGATGTGGAGAAATTCTACTATACGCTTAAGAACAAAAAAACAGGAGAGGAGAAGGAGTTTGATAAATTCCCTGATAATTACCAGGCCGAGTGGGATTTTAAGAGCAGCAGAACGGAGGTAATTAAGAAAGGTATAGAGGCGAAAATTAAAGATTTTAATATTACAAGTTTGGATGGAAACGATGTTACAGATAGCGTACTAAGCGTCCCTGGAAATCACTTCTTATTGGTTTGTATGTCTATTAGTGAAGCTAACAAGGATGATAAAACGATAAGCAAAATAAATGCTTTAGTCGCAGATTGTAATAAGAATCACTGTGGATTTATTTGCATTACAGCATCTGGTCCGGATGAAATTTCTGCCTATGAAAAAAAATACAATACGACTTATAAATTCTTTACAACAGACGGAACAGTTTTAAAGACAATGATACGTTCTAACCCCGGATTAATTTTAATTAACAGTGGTGTTGTAAAGGCAATGTGGCACTATCATGCCATCCCCACTTATGCTGAAGTAGCAGAATCTTATTTCCATTAGGCGTGCTAAGGTTTATTGTAAAACGGATAATGCATGGAGTTTTAGTATTGTTCGGTGTGCTTATTCTTGTTTTTGTATTGTTCAATATTTTACCGGGCGATCCTGCCCGGCTGATGATGGGGCAGCGGGTTAATCAAAAATCAATCGACATTATTCACAAGGATATGGGGATGGATGAATCGGTTTTTAACCGCTTCATTTTATATGTGAATGACCTTACGCCAATTTCCATTTATAACGAAACTTCGACTACAAGCCACATTTATTTAGATCCTGAAAAATATAGTCACCCCTTAAAACTAATTAGGTTTAGTCAAAACCGTTCTCTAATCCTAAAGTTTCCTTATTTAAGGCGTTCTTATCAATCCCGTAAAAAAGTGAGTGATATTATTGCTTCTGCTTTACCCAATACCGCTATACTTGCTTTTACCGCAATTATTATTGCCTCGATACTTGGAATATTTATGGGGATAATAGCCGCCTTGTTTAAAGATTCCATCTATGATAAAGTTTCTATAGTCCTTTCTGTACTTGGTATGGCAGGGCCTTCGTTTTTTACCGGATTAATTATAGCATGGCTTTTTGGTCATGTTCTGAATCGTTACACCGGACTCAATATTACGGGCAATCTTTTCATTTTGGATGAAGATGGGAACCGCGTTTTGCAATTACAAAATCTTATACTGCCTGCAATTACATTAGGAATTAGACCACTCGCAATTATTGTGCAACTCACGCGTAATTCCATGCTGCAAGTAATGACAAAAGATTACATACGTACCGCATTTGCAAAAGGATTAAGCTTGCGAACAATCGTAACCCGTCATGCCATGAAGAACATGTTGAATCCTGTAATTACAGCCATTTCAGGATGGTTTGCAAGTCTTATTGCAGGAGCTGTTTTTGTGGAATATATTTTTGGTTGGGAAGGTATTGGTAAAAATATAGTTGATGCACTAGGTAGATTTGACTTGCCTGTAATTATGGGAGTTATACTCGTAACATCCGCCCTCTTTGTAATTATTAATATATTAGTCGATATTTCGTATGGGTTACTTGACCCAAGGATAAAAAATGTCTGAACTGTGATTCTTTTGATTTAGTTGATTGCTATGATTAATGAAAATAAAAAAATATGAGAAAAAAAATTGTCGCTGGAAATTGGAAGATGAATAAGCTTTACTCAGAAGCTGTAGAGTTAGTGGATGAAATAACTATTATGCTGAAGGATGACATAAAGTCTGATGATATTGTGAAAATATTAATCCCCTCATTTCCATACTTGCGTAAGGTAGCCCGCCATTCACACGGAATAAAAAACTTGTTTACTGGCGCACAGAACTGTGCTTATGAAGAAGGCGGAGCATTTACCGGGGAGGTGTCTGCAGCAATGATAAAATCATTGGGTGGAACACATATTATTATTGGACATTCCGAACGCAGAAGCTACTTTCATGAGACTCATGAGGAATTAAAAAAGAAGGTAAACATTGTTTTAGGGCAATCACTCACCCCCATATTTTGTGTTGGCGAATCGCAAGAAAAACGTCATGCTAAAGAACATTTCTCAGTTGTGGAAAAACAAATTTCAGATAGTTTGTTTCATTTAAATGCGGCTGAATTTGGTAAAGTAGTTTTAGCCTACGAGCCTGTTTGGGCTATTGGTACTGGCCTTACCGCAACAAGTCAACAGGCACAGGAAATGCACCTTTTTATCCGTACTTTAATTGATAAAAAATACGGAAAAGAAACAGCCAATTCTGTTTCCATTTTGTATGGCGGCAGTTGTAATGCAAAAAATGCAGCAGAGCTATTTGCCTGCCCTGATGTTGACGGCGGCCTAATTGGAGGTGCTTCCTTAGTAGCAAAAGATTTTGTAACAATTATACATTCATTCCCGTCCTAATATTTATGAAAAGAATAGCAATCATATTTTTGTTTTTATTGCCTTTTGCAGTAACTCTGAAAGCCCAGGGAGGGCATATAACCCAATTCCAGCACGACTCAATAAAGTTTTTGGATGATTTGGAAGTCTATTTAAATACGGGTCTCGCCGATAAAAGCGGTGTGAAAGATTTTGTAAAACAATTTGGTGTCACCTGGAAATCTCCCGGCTATACTGCCTATTACAAAAAGGTAACTTATAAGGTAGCCGATGAAATGCTTGAGAAGAAAATGCAGGTATATCCAACCTTTCAGTCTTTCCTAAATGTAATGCAAAACATTGCGAAGGCGCAAACTCCACAGGATAAATTTGACCAGTGGTACACTAGCCTCCAAAAGCAAATGAAAACGAAGCCATATACCAATTTAAATACATTTCTTTCTATTTGCGAGAACCTGTTTGGTTCGGGTGTAATGTTCAAGTCTCCTACGGTAAACTGGAGTACAGATAATAACGATTACGAATTTAATTGTGACAGCGTTCAGGAAATAATTTTCAAAAAAATAAACTTGAAATGTACGAATGAGCGAAATGATACAATTATTATTTATAACACCAAAGGTATCTATACTATTCTGAAAGGAACCTGGAGGGGTGAAGGCGGCAAAACGGATTGGACCCGTACCGGGCTTGATGCAAATGATGTTTATGCAGAGTTGAAGAATTATAAAATAACATTTAAAGAAGGTGGGTTTGCTGCTGACTCAGTTGTGTTCTGGAATAAAAATTATTTTGATAAACCTTTAGAAGGAAGACTTATTGAAAGGGATATTACCGAGCCAAAAGAAAGAGAAAGTTATCCGCGATTTATTTCATACGGAAAACGTCTCACCATTCCTAACCTTACACCTGATGTGACTTATAATGGAGGATTTTCAATGCGTGGGAGAAGGTTTGTGGGTTCAGGAACGAAGGAAGAGCCGGCACAATTAATTTTTAAAAGAAATAATAAACCATTCCTTACTACCTCATCACTTTATTATGGTATTACGAAAGATAACATCATGACGGATGATGCACGTATACTTTTCTCAATTGACGGCGATTCCATTTTTCATCCGGATATTCAGATGACATATAATATAGTTAAGAAGCATGTGTCTCTCATTCGCACTAATCAAGGGCTTTCTCAGGCTCCGTTTTTTGATACCTACCATAAGGTGAATATGTTTTTTGAGGAATTGTCGTGGTACACTGATCAGCCGAAGATTGAATTCAGGATGATTGAAGGGAATACTCAAACGGTAGCTGACTTTGAATCGCAGGATTTTTTCCGCCCTGAATTGTATGAAAAATTAAGGGATCCATCGGGAATGAGCCCAATGGTTGAAATATCGAAGTATTCTAAATCTATTAACTCCCGCGATTTGTTGATGGACGATTTAGCCTCATTTATGCGTATCACTTCCGATGAACTTCGTCCTCTGATATTCCGTTTGGCTACAATCGGATTAGTGAACCTTGATGTGCAGACAGACAGAATTCATGTTGAAGACAAACTCTTTACTTTTATTGACAACCGCTCCGGAAAAGCTGATTACGATGTATTGGATTATCACTCTGAAGACCCGGCAAAGTTTGCTAGTAACGATACTACTGCAAAAGATAACGGCGTAATGGATTTGAATACTTACGACATTAGTATTAATGGTATTAGGGTAGTCGATTTAAGCGACTCTCAAAGTGTGTACTTCTTCCCTGAAAAAAGGCACATGGTATTGCATCGTAACAGGGAAGCCACTTTTGCTGGCGTTGTTAGGGCAGGCAGGTTTGCCTTCTTCGGAAAACAATTTGATTTTGATTATGTCAACTTCAAAATTAAAATGAAGAATGTTGATTCCTTGCGCTTATTTGCCAATTCTTATACAAAGGATTCTACCGGAAAGTTTCCTCTAGTTCCTGTAAAAAGCTTGATACGACACTTAAGTGGAGAGTTGATTATTGATAAAACGATGAACAAATCGGGCTTAAAACCATTCAAGGAATACCCGATTTTAATTAGTGATACCAATACTTTTGTTTACTATGACAAAAAAGATATTCAGAATGGTGTCTACAAGCGCGATAATTTTTATTTTAAAGCAGACCCTTTCACCATTGATAGTTTGGCCCGCTTCTCCAATGCCCGTTTGCATTTTGAAGGAACATTTGCCTCGGCAGACATAGTGCCTGAAATGCGTGAAGCACTGAGACTACAGCCCGATTATTCCCTTGGTTTTGTTCATGATATTAATGCAGATGGACTGGATTTGTATAAAGGGAAAGGCAAACTCTTTTCCAAACTCAAACTTAGCAACGAAGGCCTTATTGGGGATGGTGACTTTAAATATGTAACATCTGTTTCAAAATCGAAGAAGTTTATTTTCTTCCCTGATTCAATGAATGCACATGTTCAGACTTTTAATGTAGCAGAACAGAAAGCCCAGCCTGAGTTTCCGCAGGTGGAAGGCGATACTGTATACGAGCATTGGCTGCCTAAGCAAAATGAACTATTTGTGAAAGATTTATTTCATCCCTTTTCATGCTATAATAAATTTGCCACTTTTCACGGCGTACTTACAGTATCTCCCGAATTACTCTCCGGTAACGGACAAATGGACTTCCTGAAAGCTTTTGTAAACTCCAATAATTTTGTATTCCTCCAGCATAGGGTTAAAGCAGATACTGCCAGTTTTAATCTGAAAAATGAAGACTTAACAGGTATTGCGTTTGGTACTACCAATATGAAAACCGATATTGATTTCGAAACGAGGATTGGTGAGTTTGTTACGAATGGAAGCGGTTCTATCGTGAAGTTTCCTGAAAACAAATATATAGCCTATATGGACGAATTTAAGTGGTATATTGATCAGGATGATATTGAATTGGGTACTAAGGAAAAGCAAAAAGAAACATCTAATGCGAAAGAACTTGAGTTTTCCGGGTCCCGATTTATTTCGGTTGACTCGCATCAGGACTCTCTGCAGTTTATTACACCTAGGGCAAGGTTTAGTCTTAAAACTTATGAGATTTCTGCCCACAATGTGCAATATATTGATGTGGCCGATGCCCGAATTGTTCCGGACAGCGGAAATATAACCGTGCATAAAAAAGCAGTAATGGAGCCCTTAATTAATGCAACCATTACGGCAAACAAGGTTACCAAGTATTACAATATTTATAAAGCCGACATTAGTATTACATCCCGTAAAAGCTATGCAGGGTCGGGGTATTATGATTTTATTGACGGCTCAAAAAACAGGAGGCCGATGTATTTCAGCAATATTCACGTTGATACTTCACACCAAACTATTGCAAATACAGAAGTGTCAGACACGGCAAATTTCTCTATAAGCCCTTATTTCAGGTATAAAGGAAGGGTAACATTGAAGGCATCTGATCCGTTTTTATTCTTTGATGGTTCCACACGGATAAATCATAGTTGCAATGAAATTAAAATTGCGTGGCTGAAGTTTGCCGGCGAGGTTGACCCGAATAACGTGGAAATTCCAATTGGAAAAGCAAGAAATGATAATGGTATTCCTCTTGCCGTGTCGCCGGTTATGTCAACTGCCGATTCAACCAGTATTTACGGGGCTTTCTTATCTCCTATAGTCAATATTAAAAAGGATATTATTATCGTTCCTGATAGCGGATACCTGGCTTATGATCCGCCATCGCAACAATACAGGATATCAAATAAGGAAAAACTGATAGCGCAAACATTACCCGGGAATTATGTAAGCCTTAATACCCGTAAATGTATTGAGTATGGTGAAGGGGTAATGAACCTTGGGGGAGATTTGCAGGCGTTTGATTTGAAGACAGTAGGAAATATTACTGATTATATTATTCCTGATAGTGTAGTTTGTAATGTTGCAATGCTTGCTAATTTCTTCTTTGATGATGGAGCAATGGATAAGATGGCTGCCGATGCACAAGGCTTTACAAACCTAAGGCCCATTAATTTTGAAGACCCTGACTTCCAGAAAAACCTGCGTGAGTTGATGGGTAAAGATGAAGCAGATAAACTGGTTTCTCAGTTAACACTTTATGGAACGGTGAAAAAACTGCCAAAAGAATTGCAATCACAGTTCTTCTTAAGCAATGTAAAATTGAAATGGAATAATGAAACCCATTCTTATATCTCGGAAGGGCCTATTGGAATTGGTAGCATTGGTAAAACCATGATTAACAAACAGACAACCGGAATTGTTGAAATACGTAAGAAACATGGCGGCGATGAAGTGAATATTTACATTGAGTTTGACCCTATGCACTGGTATTATTTTAATTATTATTCTGGGTTGGTGCAAGTGGCAAGCTCGAACGATGAATTTACAAATGCTATGAATGCTGTTAAGCCTGATAAACGTGAAATGAAAACAGATAAGGGAAAAATTTCTTTTGCTACTGCGCCTAACACTAAGAAGACGACCTTCATGAGGAGGATTTACGGGAACTAGGAAGAGCGGATTTATCGGTTAAACAAAATCCGTTGACCTTTTTCAGCCTCGTAAAATGTACCGTTGGAGTAGGCTAGATGCCCGTTAACAAATGTATGTGTGACTTTTGCCTGGAAGGTTTCCCCTTCCAAAGGGCTCCATTTGCATTTGTATAGGATGTTACTCTTTTCAACTGTCCAAGGGGAGTCTAAATCTACCATCACAAGATCGGCCCAATAACCTTCACGGATAAATCCGCGTTTCTCAATTTGAAAACAAACTGCCGGTGCATGGCACATTTTCTTTACGATTTCTTCTATTGAAATCAAGTCTTTTTTATGTAATTCAAGCATTACCATTAATGAATGCTGCACCATTGGCCCGCCTGAAGGACATGAGAAATAGGCTTGTTCTTTTTCGTCATGTGTATGTGGGGCATGGTCCGTAGCAATACTATCTATTTTGTTTTCAAGCAAAGCTTGTAAGAGTCCTGTTTTATCATATTCGGTCTTTATGGCAGGATTCCATTTTATCATGTTACCCTTGTCGGCATAGTCTTTATCGGAAAACCACAGATGATGTGGGCAGACTTCGGAGGTGATTCTTTTCTCTTCAAGGGGGATAGAATTATCAAACAATCCGGTTTCCTTAGCCGTTGACACATGCACAATATGCAACCGTGTTCCTTTTTTCTTTGCCAATTCAACTGCATGTGATGAAGAGGTGTAACAACATTCCTCGTTACGAATTACCGGATGAACTGAAGCGGGAGGGTTTTCCCCATATTGCTCTTTAATATTTTTTGCATTTTCTTTGATGATGCTTTCTTCTTCGCAGTGGGTAGCAATCAATAAGTTTTTTATTTCGAAAAGCTTTTCAATGCTCTTAGGATTATCCACAAGCATATTACCTGTAGATGAACCCAGATATATTTTCACCCCGCAAACTTTCTTTGGATCTGTTTTTATAACCTCATCATAATTATCATTAGAGGTTCCCATGTAGAAAGAATAATTGGCAATTGATTTTTGCCCAGCAATTACATATTTTTCTTCCAGCAATTCCTGCGTTAGTACGGGTGGGAAGGTATTGGGCATATCCATGAAGGAAGTTACACCACCGGCAACTGCTGCCTTTGATTCTGTGTAAATATCAGCCTTGTAAACCAGTCCAGGTTCACGAAAATGGACATGGGTATCAATTATTCCGGGAAGAAGGTACTTTCCTTCTGCATTTATTATTTGGGTGTTTTCAGGGTAGTCCTGAATACTTGAACTAATGGAGGCGATGAGTCCATCTTTAATCAAAATATCGCCATGAAATGTTTCTCCTTCATTAACAATAAAAGCATTTTGAATTAGGAGACTTGACATTGTTATCTGACTTTAATGAAGCGCATTTTCAGAACGCCGAAAATAGCTTCTTTGAAAATTTTGCCACTCATTTTTGATACTCCAACCAGTCGGTCAGTAAAGGTTATTGGCACCTCCACAATTTTAAAACCTTTGCGGTAAGTGCGGTATTTCATTTCAATCTGGAATGCATAACCTATAAAATGAATATCATCAAAATGTATTGCTTCCAGAACCCTGCGCCTGTAACATTTGAATCCGGCAGTAGTGTCTTTCACATTCATCCATAAAACCATTCGAACATAGATGGATGCAAAGTATGACATTATAACCCTTTTCCTGTCCCATTTAGCAATGTGGCCACCTTTTACATAACGAGAACCCACTGCAAGATCAGCACCATTTACACAGGCAGCTTTCAGGCGAATAAGATCATCCGGATTGTGCGAGAAATCGGCATCCATTTCAAAGATATATTCATACCCATGCTCCAGTGCCCAACGGAACCCGGCAATATAGGCTGTTCCCAGCCCTTGTTTACCTTGTCTCTCGATAATGAAAAGCCGTCCGTTAAATTCTTTCATTAACTCTTTTACAATGTCAGCCGTGCCGTCAGGAGAGCCATCATCAATGATAATTAGATGGAAATTGCCTTCTAAAGACATGACTTTTCGGGTGATATTTTCAATATTACCCTTTTC
Source organism: uncultured Bacteroidota bacterium (assembly GCA_903901055.1). Lineage (GTDB taxonomy): Bacteria > Bacteroidota > Bacteroidia > JABEUT01 > JABEUT01 > JABEUT01. The sequence goes on along the minus strand of CAIUPO010000109.1, from coordinate 31,719 downwards.
GTTGAAAGTTGGAATTATTACGAGGCTATCTGAAGACATGTAGCTTTTGAGAGTTTGCAAATATCACAAAATATATCGTGCCCCAAGTAATTAGGCTTAAAATTTCGAAATGAGGCGGCGGTGGTAATTAATTTGACCAAGGTGATAATCCATGTGTGATATAAGGTGCATAAGAAAAAAGCCTTTCGTAAGCTTCTCTTTCCCCAGTAAGTGCGCAGGGAAGGCCGTATATTCCTCCTCAAGGTCCATTTCCCGTTTAGCCTGAAGGGTAGACTTAACAGCCACAATAGTATTTTCTATTTCTGTAATTAATTCCGCACTGGGAATTTGGGTAACAGAAAATTCTTTGTCCCTGTTCCGAACGTAGCCTGAGTTGCCAAGAACATTGCCTATAAAATGCTGCAAATTGCCGCAAATATGCAGGCAAAGATTGCCTCCGGAGTTTTTTATTCCTTCTGTTATCATCCAAACAGATGCCTCATCAGGATAAAGCTTTATTTCTTCTATGAGTTTATTCAACTCCCTTTCAAAAATTTCAGCGGCAAATTCAGTTTCCATTAAGGATGGGGTTTTGTGTACTCAAAAGTAATAAATTAAAGCCAATGGCTATTACATCCGGCTTTTAAATCAGCATCCTTGATTTCAATTCAAGGTATTTATTGATTACCGCCATTGTAAGCTTTGCAGGAGGAATAAGGATTGAATGAATACCCACCGCTTCCAGTTCTTTAACCATTTGCTTTTTTTCAAGCACAAACTGTTCCGCAATAGTTTTGATATAGATTCCTTCTACTTCAGATGGGTTATCACCTAAGAGTTTATCAAGTTCTGTATCCTCAAAAAATACAACAACTAATAGGTGATTCCTGGCTATTTTTCGAAGGAAAGGCATTTGCCTCCGGAGCCCTTCCAGCGAGCCGAAATTTGAAAACAATAACAACAAAGCCCTCTGATGAAGATGCTTGCGGGTGCGGGCATAGAGCATTTCGTAGTCCGATTCAAGGTAACGTGTTTTCTGGTTGTAAAGTGTTTCCAGTATTAATTTAAGCTGGGAACGTTTGTTATCTGCGGGAAGCAGTGCCCCCATTTTATCAGAGAATGTAATAAGTCCGGCCTTATCTTGTTTTTTGATAGCAATATTTGAAAGTACCAGGCTAGCATTGATGGAGTAATCAAGTAAACTCAGGCCTTCAAAAGGTAATTGCATGGTGCGCCCTTTGTCTATTATGCAATACACCTGTTGCGATTTTTCATCCCTGTAATGGTTTATCATTAAGTCTGATTTCCTTGCAGTGGCCCTCCAGTTAATGGAACGCGGGTCATCGCCGGGAACATATTCGCGAATGGTTTCAAACTCCATGGAGTGACCAATTTTACGCATTCGCTTTATACCTGTTTCCGGCAACTGCTGAGATATAGCAATCAATTCGTATTTATGCATTTGCATAAACGATGGGTAAACAGGAACCATTGCTCCATTATCAAATTTGTACCTGCGTTTTACCAGGCCGAGCAAACTTGTAACATAAATATTCAGGGCACCGAAATGGTACTCGCCACGTTTAACAGGGCGAAGGTTATAGGTAATTATTTTATTCGCTTTTGGGCTTAGTTTTAATGTATAATTGAAATCCCTGACCTGGAATTGCAATGGTATTTCATCGATAACGGAAATTGTTACAGGTATTGTGTATGAGTTTTCAAGAAATATACTTATTACATTCACATCCCCGTTTGAAAGTTTTTCCGGAGGATCCCTTCTGGCAAAAAACCGATTCTTGCCTCCATATAAAAGAAACTGATCAATTAGTACCAAAACAAAAAATACAATGGTGAGAATTTTAGTATAGACAAACACTAATTCAGAGAAATACCCGACAATAAAGAGCATTACAAGGGTTATTATACCGATGTAAAACCATCTTCCGAAATATAGACTCTTAAAGTAACTCATTTTATTGTTTGCCAGTCGGGCGCCGACCTACCTTGGGACTTCAATACTTTGAATAATTTGTTTGATAATATCATCCGTTTTTATTCCCTCCATTTCTTTTTCTGCTGTAAGCATAATACGATGGCGTAGCACGGGGTAAGCCACATATTGTATGTCTTCGGGCTTTACAAAATCGCGGCCGTTAACCGCAGCGTATGCTTTGGAGGCTGTCATAAGTGCAATTGCTGCACGGGGTGATGCTCCCAGGTAGAGCCCTTTATTGTTGCGGGTATGGTGGATAATAGAGGCAATATAGCTGATAAGGTTCGGGTCGATGTGGAAGGTGCCGATACGTTTTCTGTAATCCATAACTTGTGCTGAGGAAAGGACAGGCTTGATAAGCGAAATATCATTCACATCATTGCGGTTATGGAACATAGTAAGCATTTTTATTTCCTGTTCTTTGCCCGGATAATCCACATTTATTTTAAACAGAAAGCGGTCAAGTTGGGCTTCCGGCAAGCGATACGTTCCTTCATGCTCAATCGGGTTTTGTGTGGCAATAATCATAAACGGAGTTGCCATCGGATATGCTTTTCCATCCACTGTTACCTGAAACTCTTCCATCACTTCAAACAATGCTGACTGGGTTTTAGCAGGGGCGCGGTTTATTTCATCCACCAGTACAATGTTGGCGAAAATAGGCCCTTTCTTGAACTCAAAATCGGTTGTTTTGGTATTGTAAACCAATGTGCCTATCACATCCGATGGCATTAAATCGGGGGTGAAGGATAACCTTGAAAAGCTTGTGCTTATTGCTTTTGCAATAAGTTTGGCAGTGAGTGTTTTTGCCACTCCCGGCACACCTTCAATCAATACATGTCCTCCGGAAAAGATGGAGGTTATTATCATATCAATCATATCATCCTGCCCGACAATAATTTTATTTATTTCAGCACGCATAGCGTCAACAGAGGCTTGCAGGTCGGTCAGTTTAGACCTTGTTTCAAAAATTTCAGGTGTTTCCATTTAGTGTGTTTTTTTATAAAAGTCTTCAATCAGTGTATTAAGTTTAAGTAACGTAGCATTATCAAGTACCATTTGGTTTTGTATGCCCAGAATAAAGGTGAATAATTCTTTCAGTTCGTCAATACTTATAAGGGTTTTAGCGGAAAGCGATGAGTAGAACTCGCCGTCATGGTCAAGAACATTCAGTTTGAAATTAGTACGTATATAATCAAACAAAAACCGTATTCTTTTTTCAGCGATGCCTTTGTTTGTGCCCTTTTCAAAGTATAATCTCCCAATGGTTTCAGTGAATTCAAGGCTTGTGTTTTTCAACGGCGTAATTACCGGAATAATGCGCTGCTTGCGTTTAGCCTCAAACAGCATATAAATAAATATACCCAGAAGCATCAGGTAATAGGCCCTTTTCAGAGAGTCGTTGCCAAGAATATAACGCAAAGGAGTGCTCGCTTTATGTTTTGTCATTTTATAATATTCATCCCAGTGCGTATCTGCAATTGGCAGGTAAGACAAGGCTTTGAATACATAATCATTTTGTGGGTTTTTGATGGCGTAGTAGTTTGTAAATGCCATTGGGACGGATGAAAGAATAAATGTGCCCTTGCCAAATTTCAGAGAAATCATTACTGCACTATCGTGGGAATTTATGCTGAGAACATCTGCGTCTTTGCATTTTTTAAAGTAATTATCAACGCTGCCATTATTAAATGAATAATCTGAGCCGCTTTTCCAGAGCTCGTCATTCGTAAAGTTTAGTCCCGTGGAATCATTTGCTTTATAGGGTGCGTAATATGTTTTCGTGTTAATTCTTAAGGTGTCAGAAAAGTTTCCATCAAAATCTTCCGAAGCAATAAATGCTGTATTGCCCCTTGCAACAAAGCGTAGAAGGGTATTTGTTTCAAGCGTATCAGGGGCGAAATATTTATTAATAATAATCAGGTTAGTGTTTTTAGCAGAATCGTCGAGAACATTATAAAGAGGCAATTCAGATGACGAAATCTTTTTCCCCGGAAAAATATCTTCCAGCATATCATAAACTGCATATTCCCCGTAAGGAATTTTATCTGATTTCGAAAACGAATATTCCCAGCTTAAAGGCACAGGGGTATTGTATTCAATAATCCCGAGAATTGTGAATATCGCCAGCAACACTGCTACATATATCTTATACGAGGTTTTCAATTTCGTGTGCTTGCCTGTAGGTTAAATTGATCGAAGGCATTTTTAATCCGGGTGAAAGTATTTTCGCTGATGGGGGCATTGCCATACCATGCATAATCAAACAGCATGGTTATTTCGGAAAAAACCTTGGAAAAAGGGGAGGAGCGGAGTTCAACTGTGTAATCGCGGTTGGTTTTATCAGCCTTCCATTTTATCAAATCCTGGTCAGATAGTTGCTTAAGTGATTTTAAGTAGAGGTACCTTACAGCCTGCCTGTATTGGGCATTTCCGGCCGCCTTTGCTATCAGCTCATCAAAATTCATTTGCGATATATCTTCATGAAATTCGGCAAAGGCCAAACCATTTCCGCTATTTTTAGAAAACAGTCCCACTCCCTGACTTTTTAAAATGTAATAAACAAAAAGCGCTATTGCGGCAATGATAATCAGTAGTTCTATTAAGTCCCACAAGTAAGAATTGGAGTTTCTTCCGTTTACACTGCTACTTCCGATATGCCATCTTAGCCAACGCTTAAAGCGCTCCCACCAGTTATCCTCGGTGCGTGCTTTTTCTACATAAATAAAATTTTTATCAGATTGAAATTTGCTGATCTTTTCCACCGAAGGCTTTCTGACATTGATATGCGGACCCTTGCTAGCGGCGGGAGCATAGCAAGAAAATAGAATTAAAAATGAAAAATGAAAAATGAAAAATAACTTTTTTCTAACCACTGATAACTGACCACTGATAACTGACCACTGTATTGAAATTAATTTAGTAACTGCCTTCATATTCACTTTCTAGGATAGGCTGAGAGCCTATACTTTCAATATCTTCCATTATGGCAGTCTGGTCTTTAGTTTCTTTTAGGCTATAGTAATGAATGCATAGCCCGGCAATTGTAATAGGCATTAAAAGGCTACCGCCAATTTCACTTATCACCTCCGATATGGTATAATACAATTGATAACCTTCAATGTCACCATCGCCCTTAAGGCTGTTAAGTTTAATAATAACCACAAGAATAATGGCCGGGATTGCAAATATCATTGCCATAAAGCCAACCAGGAAATAAAGTATATAATACAGTCCGAAAGTTCTCCACCAGTTGTCTGTGGTTAATCTTCTCGATTCACTGAAAGATTCACCAATACTCATTGTTTTCGCCTCATCCTCATTCTCGAGCACGAATGCCGGGCGTGCAAGTACATTCGCTACGGAGAAATATACTCCGGGAATAATAAGGAAAATCAAACTAAGAATATTGGCGGCATAATAAAACACATTCACTGCAAATAAACTAATGAATTGTTTCCAAATTTTGCCGAGTATTTTGGAGCGGTCGAAATTAGTTGATCCGGTTTGAACATACTGCTGTATATAATTCGCAACAATAGCATATAGAATTGTAGTGCCAATAATCCTTGAAACAAGAGAGATATAAAACTCAGGGTGTAAATAATAAGTATACAAGGAAACCCCAAAATATCCCTGGTTGCTGAACTGAATTAACGATGTACATACTCCGCATATAGCAAAGAAGGGCGATGCAAAAAACAAAATATCACGGAGCATTTTAAAATAGCTGAGTTGCAGAAAAGCAAATGCAGCATTCACCACTTGTCCGATGTCGCGTTTCTCCCGTAAATTAAGTACTTTCTGGGGGCTCATGAGTGTTCAATTGTTTTTATTTTTCTGTTTAATTGGATAGGGTAAATGATAAAGTACCAGATAATGAGTGTCAAAGATAAGAAAATCAATATACCGTCAAAAAGCTGTGATGCCCTTGCATGGCGGGTTACAAAACTCTCAATAGTAGCAGCTACAATAAAAAACGGAACTGTGCCAATTACTATTTTTAATCCTTGGATAGCGCCACGCTTGAAAGATTCCAATCTCGAATAAGTTCCCGGAAAAAGAATACTGTTACCCAACACTAATCCTGCACAGCCTGCAATAATGCAGACTGATATTTCAATGGTGCCATGCAGCCATAATGTTAGCAGTGATTCCTTCAATGCCCCTTGCTGGTAACAGAAATATTGGAATGAACCCAGCATAACCCCGTTGTAAAATAGGGCAAGTGCTGTTCCCAATGTGAAAAAAATTCCTCCAACAAAAGTTACAAATGCAACCTGGATATTATTTTCAACAATCATAAAAAACATTACAAAAGGATTTTCTCTGTTGTATACTGCCAACGGATGTCCGTTTTTAATATTTTGCAATGTCATATTTACATAACGGTCGCCCATTATCAGCCTTATAAAAGTGTCGTCGTTGGCAGCGGAAATCCACCCAATTAAGCCCGAAACAAAAAAGATTAGAAAAGCAATGAACAGCAATTTATGAGATTTGTAAAACAAGATTGGAAGTTCCGTTTTCCAAAATTCTACTATACGGCTCTTTTTCTCCTTTTTGTTTTTGTAAATAACAATATGCGCTCTTCCTGAAAGGTCATTTAGATAATTGCATACCGGTGAGCTTGCATAAAATGTGCGCGCATACGATAGATCATCAATCAGTTGAATATATAACGAAGCTATCTCATCCGGATTATTTCTATCTTTGCTTTGAAGCATTTGTTCAAAATGCTTCCACTTATCCGTGTTTTGTTTTATAAATACAACTTCGCGCATGAAAAAACTTTGTCGTAAAAGTAATTATTTATGGAAAATATAGCTGTAGAAACAACTCAAAATGTAAATATTGAATATCCGATAGCCGGAATACCTGAGAGGATAGCTGCCACATTGCTCGATTTTCTTATAATGTTGGGATATGTCTTAATAATTTCTGTGATTTTCAGTTTTGCCACTGTCCTGAGTGAGCGTCGGTTTGGTGATATGAGCGCTGCTTCAATAACTGCACTCATAGTTCTTTTCTTGCCTGTCCTCTTTTACAGTTTGATATTCGAAACATTTATGAATGGCCAGAGTATTGGTAAGAGGGCTGTACGCATAAAAGTAATGCGCCTTGATGGAAGGCAGCCTTCATTTGGTAATTATGTTATGCGCTGGATTTTGCGCCTGATTGATATACGGATTTCTTTCGGATTGGCTGCTGTTGTCACGATTGCCATAAATGGAAAAGGCCAGCGTTTAGGCGATATTGCGGCCGGAACAATGGTGATTAAAATGAAACACAAAGAAGAAATAAGTAAAACTGCATTTGTAAATGTGCAGGAAGATTATGTTGCTGCATACCCTGAAGTGATAAGGCTTACGGACCGTGAGGCGAATATTATTAAAAAGGTTTTGTTGCTGGGTGAAGATGAAAACAGAGATGAAGCACAGCAACGGCTGGTAGAAAAGCTTTCGGAACATCTCAGCGTTCAGCCGAAAGAAGAAAACAATAAACAATTTTTAAAGGTGCTGTTAAAAGATTACAACAAAGTAAACGGAAGAGCTTAGTTCTATTTTTAAATATTGAATTTAGAATGATAAATTCGAATACCTTTATAATTCAAAATTCAGCACTCAACATTAAAAAACAACTATTATGTTATTAGGTGTACATTGTTCAGTTAGCGGGGGATTAGAGCATTCTTTTGAAGAAGCAAAAACCCTTGGAATAGATACATTCCAGGTTTTTACAAGAAACCAACGTCAGTGGAAGGCGAAACCAATTTCGGAGGAAGAAAAGAAATTGTTCGCTGATGCATGGGCTAAAAATCCTCAGATTAAAGTTATTTTTTCTCATGCTTCATATCTTATCAATCTGGCGAGTGCAGATACGGAATTGCGCCATAAATCGATAGCTGCATTTACCGAGGAAGTAATTAGGTGTACTGAATTGGGTCTTGCATACACGGTGCTTCATCCGGGCGCTGCCGGCGAGCATTCGGAAGAAGATGCGATGAACCGTATTGCTGATTCATTGAAAAAAATAGTGGCGGAAACAAGTGGATCCAAAGTGAAGATATTATTGGAAAATACCGCCGGACAAGGCTCGCATGTGGGATATAAGTTTGAGCATATCCGAAATATTATGGATTTGACAGGCTCAGACAGAATAGGAACTTGCTTTGATACCTGTCATGCTTTTGCGGCAGGTTATAATATTTCTACTGAAGAAGGTTTTCATAAAACCTGGCATGATTTTAGCCATATTATTGGAATGGAAAAATTGTGTGCAATCCATTTAAATGATTCGAAAGGTGAGCTTGGAAGCCGCATCGATAGGCATGATCATATAGGGCAAGGTAAAATCGGCAAACTTGCATTTGGTATGATGATGAAAAAATTTACGCACATACCTAAGGTTATCGAAACAGATGCCGATAATAACATGGATCCGGTAAATCTTAATGTTCTGAATGAACTAGCAGGGTAATTGTATGTCTGTCGGGTTTGTTGAAAAACTAAAACAGGAGATTGAGAAAGGGCTTCCGGGGTGGGATGCACAGAAGCGAATGGCGCCACTTGGCAGAAACCGTTCACTTTATGTTCCCGAAAATATCCACAACACCCGCGAAAGCGGAGTATTAATATGGCTTTATCCAAGCGAGGATAAAGTTTTTACAAGATTAATTTTGCGCACTGAAGGTGGCGTACACAGCGGCCAGGTGGCATTTCCGGGTGGCAAGGCCGAGCCAACCGACAGTGGCTTTTGGAGTACAGCATTACGTGAAGCAAATGAAGAAGTGGGTTTACCTTCTGAAAAAATCTCCTTTGTTGGAGCACTTACACAACTGTTTATTCCACCAAGTAATTTCTGGGTTCATCCATTTATAGGAACAAGCGAAAAACTGGAATCAACTTCTATAAGCACGGCAGAAGTACAGAAATACTTCGACATAAATATTTTGCAATTGCTGGAGCCTGAATCAAAAGAGGAAAAAATAATTACCGTCAGTACCGGTGCAAAAATAAAAACACCAACCTATACTTTGGATGGGCATACCGTGTGGGGCGCAACAGCTATGATGTTAAGCGAATTGGAAGAGCTTATACAAAGGACAATCAGTTCTAATAAAGAGGTTTAGTAAACCACCATTTTTTTAGTTACTGTAGAACCTGTTGCCGTAATGGAATAAAAATAAATCCCGGGGCTAAGTGTAGCTGCATTTAATGTGATAGAATGAGTTCCTGCGCCTGTAGCTCCATAGTTTTGATCGAAAACTTGTCTTCCTGTCAGATCAACAATTTGTAATGTAACTTCTGCTGATTTACTGAGTGTATAGTTAATAACGGATGACTTATTAAAAGGGTTCGGATAGTTTTGGCTTATAGTTATTGAATTTGAATGAATGGTTGGCATTCCTGCAACAAATTCCATAGCAGCGCAGACTGTAATATTTATGTTTTGGAAATATGTGGCACCATCAATTCCCGGCTTGAAAACAAAGTCTGTCGAATCACAAGGATAGAAAACATTGTCGGCCAATGTTGTAGGAAACATCCCGCTTCCTTTATATTCATTCCAAAGTGCAAAACTGTTTGCTACAAAGGGTTTGGTTTCTTTAATTTTAGAAAAATGGGTGTTGTCGGCAAAGGTGGTATTTCCTTTTTGATAAGGACAGGTTTTATTGAAATAACCATAACCATAAATAAACCAGCAACTGTCAAGTTTTGATGGGTCGGAATATTTCATGGTTACAGCAAACTTACTGCCGGCAATCGGGTAATAACCTAAATTCCATTTAATAGTTTTAATGCTATAGTTGTTGCCATTTCCAATGTTGTAATGATTAGCAGAGTCTGCAATTATTAGGGTATCGAATATAGTGCTGGTCGTGGGATAACCTGCTGCATCCACTGTATTAACCTGTATTTCGAGCGTGTCGTTTTTGCCACTGTGGTTCAATTGTACAACAGGAACATATAAGGTATCGAGCCATAAATTGGTAACTGCATACGAAGGGAAGCCCATACCGTAATTAATGGCATAAAGGCTGTCGAAAGCTACTGCAATTGAATTTATGCAAGCGTAGTTTTTAGTGTTAAAAGCGTTGGAAGTATCTGCAGGATATTTGTAATATTTATTTAATAACTGTCCTTGCTGGCTCATATAGTTGCCACTAAATAAGCTTTGGTCGGCAGCGGAGTAATCAATATAGATAAATGCAGAATCAAGTGTTGCAGGTTTTGCTTGCCTGTCCGATACAAAATGACTGGCTGGTAATTCATTTGTGCTTTGACGGTAAAACGTTTGTGCACGAACTTTCGGTGCAAAAAGACCTAGTATAATGGCCGCAGTTAAAAATGTATTTTTCAAAAGATATGATTTATTAATCTAAGCATCAAAGGTACACATTAATGCATAAAAAAAACCCTGACTTTAACGTCAGGGTTTTTCTTTTATTGTACTAACAATTATTACTGGGTAATAACCATCTTGTTGGTTACCTTGCTACCATTTACATTAAATGTGTAGAAGTAAACACCAGGGCTGAATGAATTAGCGCTAAGGTTAATTACATGTTGGCCAGGAGCAACTTGGTTCAGATTGTTTGACATAATAACTCTTCCGGTCATGTCGCAAATAGTGAAATTCACGTCAGACGATTTGGTTAAGGTATATGAAATCTGAGTGTTCTTGTTGAAAGGGTTAGGGTAGTTTTGACCTACTGATAATCCATTTCCTACTACGTTGTTGATACCGGTGTTGGTTTGGTATTCAACTTCAGCAAACATTGCCATATCTTGCCAGAACAAATCGCCATTGCCTGGAGAAGTGCAACCATAATATACACCTTCGCCATAAGTAATGTCAGGGAAAGTATAGGTTGTGGTATGGTTAGAAGCAAAATACTGCCATCCTGTGCTAAAGCTGTTAGCCCACATTCCGCCGATGTTTGCACCATAGTTGGTGGTATCAGCTAATGTTCCTGAAGGAGAAGCGCAGGTGAATGAAGAGAAACCATATAAGAAACCTAAGGTATCAAGTTTTGAACCAAAATATTGCATACTAACTGCAAATCTTGTTGTTCCTGATAAACTCAGCATTGGAGCAGCAGAGTAAAGGTAGGTGTAAAACCATGAGTGGTTTGGTGATAAACCGGTGTCGGTCTTAATGGTATCAGCCCAAAGGATAGTACCGGTAGGAGCGCCGTTTACGTCAACACTGTTAATTTGGATTACGATAGTGTCGGTAGAACCTGACAAGTTTTCGTGGCCAAGAAGAACAAAAATAGAGTCAACTTTCATATTGATTACTGTGTTAGCTGCAGTTCCGGTAAGGGTGTTAGCATCGAACAAAGTATCAAAAGCTACAGCAACTGAATGCAATAAAGCTTGGTTAGAAAGTGGGATACCTGTATCAGCGATATCATACCTGCTGTTCATTGTTTGAACATAATATTGCATGTATGTACCGGTTTTTGAATTGGTTGAATCGGAGAATACGTAATCCAGGAATGACCATTGTGTCGAAGCGTGAGTGTTTCCTTTGTGCAACATAACTGCACGGCCTCCGTCTTTCATTTTGTGAAGATTACCATTTGGTGCCGATACCTTGAAACCAGCTTGTCCAAACGCTCCTAAAGCCAATACGGAGAGACTTAAGGAAGCAATAGTTTTAGAAAAATTTTTCATAGTGTTTTGTAATTTTAGATTTGATTTAGGACTGCTAAGATAGATATTAGTTTAATATCAACCACCGTTTTATGGGGATTTTTACAAAAAAAATCCAAAAAATCTTTAAAACTTCGGAATAACCCACTTTCCGCTGACTTTCATCACCTGCTCTATAACATCCCTCACACACCCTTTCCCCCCTTCTATATTAGATATGTACTTGGCAATCCTTTTTATCTCCTGCACAGCGTCTTTAGGGCAAACAGGCACCCCCACATGCGTCATCACCTCATAATCCACCAAATCATCCCCCATATAAAGCACTTCGCTCATCTCCAGGTCATATAACTCCACAAACTCCTTCATTGCCTCCAGCTTATTTTCCGTCTTCAGGTAAATATCCGAAATCCCAAGCCTGTTCAGCCTCTGCTTCACCTCTTTTGAATTTCCCCCGGTAATTATACACAACTTATATCCATTCTTCACCGCCAGCTTCATAGCAATACTGTCCCGCATATTCATCACACGCACCAGCTCGCCATTCGGCATCAGCAGCAGCGACGAGTCCGTCAGCACCCCGTCCACGTCAAAAGCCATCGCCTTCACCCCCTTTAATAATTCCTTAAAGTTCTTTTCTTCCACCTGTTTTAATAATACTTTTAGTTAAAACCTCATACACCTTCTTATATTCCGGATATGACTCCAAAAGCCCCAAATGCTTCTTCAAAATCCTTTTCTCATTGCGGCTTGCAGGCCCCGTTTGGCTCACAGCAGGAGATTGCCTCTTAATAGTATCCACCGTCTCCTGCGCCAAAGGCAAAAACAAACTGAAAGGCACACCCGCATCTTTACACAGTTTTTCTGCAATCGTAAATAAATGATTCGGGAAATTATTCACAAAAACAGCCGTCATGTGTATCTTCCCACGCTTCTCTGAATCTATATAATAACATTTACCCTTTAATTCCTTCACCAATAAAGTCAGGTAGTTCTCAGTCTTCTTATTCGAGCCCTCCACAAAACACGATGCACCCGCCTCCAGCTTCGCGCCACCCACAAATGAATACATAGGCCAAAGAACCCCATAGTTTTCGCTCACATTCTTAAGAATATTCATTTCCGTACTGCCCGAAGTATGAATAACAATTTTGCCCGGCAGTTTTAGTTTCTTGCAAACACCCTCCAGCGCATCATCCTTTACAGCTGTAATATAAAGGTCAGCATCCTTTGAAATGTTTTTTAAATCATTCGTAAATTCACAAGTCAGCTTTTTGCCAAGTTTCCGGGCATGGGCAAGTGTTTTACTATAAACCTGTATAATTGAATTTTTTTTCCTCAGAACGTCAGAAATGGAATTTGCCACATTCCCTGCACCAATAAAAACAATTTTCCGACCTTGTGTATTCATGCTAATTTATAAACACAAATTTATTCCGGTTTTTTATCAGCGTCTGTCTGCGCAGTCGGCGGAAGATTCTTCGCCTCTTTCGCTTTCTTAATACGTTGCCTGATTGCAAGTATTGTACCAATAACCATTACCAAACAACCAAACCAAAGCACATTAATATATGGGAACACTACAGCCTCCAAAACTATAAAGTCCTTATTACTGCGCTTAGATTCTGAAATAGTGAAATCCATTTTATGCGTATCGGGGTTTATTTTCTGGAAGGAAAACTTTAAACCCAACTCACTAACAGTAGCATCTTGAGGTTTTATCATATCGTTCGAGATAACATAAATCGGCTCAGTTGTGTATTTTTTGTCATTCACATCAACAATATCCAAAACCGCACCCACGGCTATATCATCCGCTTTTAAGTGATATTTGATTTTATCGATATGGGAATCCAATGCCTTTAATATGATTATACTATTTGACGAAAACATCGTATCGCCAATTCCTAATGTATGAGGCTTTGGCGTACCAAATTCACTTCCCGAACCATCAGCCGAAATGTTCAGGTCGGCAAACATTATGTGGGTATAAATATCCTTTGTGAAAAAGTGTCTGGTTGATGGTTCAGCCACATTACCCATCTGCGGGTTAAGCTGTATAATCGGGTTAAGGGTAAAAGCAGGTGTGTATTTTTTTGTTGCCGAATCTTTATTCAGAAACAAAACGGAGAATAAGATGTTATGTCCTTCCTTATGTTTGCCTGTATAGGTTACAAAGTAATCTCCCATTCGAAGTGTATCGCCTTGTTCAAGCAAAATGTCAGTGGCATTTGAAATATCTTTTCCAAGTGTTTCTACATTTTTTCCGGAGGTATTTACCGAGATAACTTGTTTCTTTGAAGTGGAAATTAATGCACCCATTATTATTAAACCGAAACCAAGGTGGGCAAAAGTTGCACCACCCTTCGCTAGATTGGCTTTTTTTGCAAGTGTCCAGTAGAAAAAGTTGGCCGTTACCGCAAACCAACTTGTAAAAAGTAATGCAATGTAAAAGCCATTTGTAAGTTTCAACATGATGCATGAAACCGTTGTAATTAGTACACTCAATAAAAATGGAAGAGTAAGTTGTTTTACAAAATCTTTAAGATTGGTGGTTTTGAATTTAAAGTAGAGTCCAATAGCCACAAGGAATGTAACTATAATAGCAAAAGGAATTTGCCAGCGGTTATAAAAACCAATCCTGTCAACAGGTGGAGCTTGGTTTAACCCAAATACTGCATTGCTTACCGGAACCGATGTTATTACAACAATCTGCATGCACGACATTACCAATACCAACGCACCAAGGAACATCCAGAACTCCCTTGACCAAAGTTCTTCCTCTTTGCCTGATTTGGGTAAGTTTGAGTAATGAACAATTACAAGTACAAGGGAAAGAACTATGAAAAATATGAGATAAACCAATAGTTGAATTTTCATGCCATTATCGGTGAATGCATGTACTGAGGTATTTCCTAAAATTCCACTACGTGTGAGGAAAGTAGAGTAGAGGACCAAAATAAAAGTGATAATAGGGAACAAGAATGTAGATAAGATTCCCTGCTTTCGGGCTTTGTAAATAATTAAAATATGTCCTGCACCAACAAATGTAAGCCACGGAATCAGTGATGCATTTTCCACCGGATCCCAAGCCCAGAAGCCACCGAAGCTAAGGGATTCATAAGCCCATGCACCACCCATAAGGATGCCTGTACCCAATATCATAATACCGAAAAATGACCATGGAAGTGCTGCTAGCTGCCAATCACCATATTTCTTTTTCCAGAGTCCCGCAATGGCATATACAAATGGTACTACAGTGGATGCAAAGCCTAAGAATAGAGTAGGTGGATGAATAGTCATCCAATAGTTTTGAAGGAGTGGATTAAGCCCTCGCCCGTCAATTTTAGAGAGATAATTGGGCATCTGGAATAAAGGTATGCCTGAAAATTCAGGTGTTTCACGAAGCATGATGAAAGGGTTGCTTCCAATCCTTATTCCCAAAATATAATAGCCGAGAAGCATGGATGCTAAGAATGCCTGCACAAGTGATAAGATACTCATAGCAGGAGCCTCAAATTGTTTGGCACTCCTCATTAAAATATTACCCAGTAATACCTGCCAGAAAGTCCAAAGTAAAAAACTGCCTTCCTGTCCTTCCCAAAAACAGGCAAGCGTATATCGTTTGGGCATGCTGTTGCTGGAGTGTTCCCATACATAATAATATTCGTATGCATGTTTGAATATCATGCAGAACATAGTCGTCATTATGCCAATAACCGCCAGCGAGTGTATGCTGAATGCTATTCTTCCTAATTTTTTCCAGGGGGCATTTTCCAGTTCATCATTCTGGGCAGAACGGAAATAGGCAAAAGAAGCAAGCAATGCTGCGGCAAATGAAAGGAATACAAATGCGTTACCGAGTTGTCCCCAAATGAGATGCTCTCCTGTGTATATTATGCTGTTCAAATTACGGATTAAAAATTACGATTTACGAGTTGAGGGGAGCAAAGTTAATCACAAAGAGTTAAGAGAAGAGGGAAATAGTAAATAGTGGGAAATAGTCATGCTGAACTTGTTTCAGCATCCCATCCATTCAATTATAGCGAGCCTGTCTGCTTGTTCTCTGTAGGTTTTCCGTCATTATACTTCGACGGGCATTTCATCAGCAGGTCCTTGGCTTTAAATTCATCGGTACCATTTGCATTACCAATAACCACAATCTGTTCAGAGTGTTCAAAGTCGTCTGGTTTTGGTTTTTGCAACATCACCTTGCGTTCAACTCCTTTATTATCTATTAAATAGAAGGTAAAGAGGTTGGCATTTAAATGTGCATCGTAAAGGAAAGGTTTGTTTTTATCTAACTTGCCCACAACATGGTAAACCTTATCGGGATGGGCTGCCGCTTCATTAAAACTTGCATAAGTGCTGTTGTTTGAAAGGGAGGTCATCACAACACCAAATGCAATTGCAATAATCAGGATTGCTATGATATGGATTTTTTTCATGGTTTATTTTGACTTGTCTTGTTTTGCTTCTTCTATGCTTTTTTCCACCCGCGAAACCTTCCTGTCAATACCAACAAGATATGCCAGTAAGCCAACCAAAATGATAACCAACACCCCAACTACCACATAAATCATTCCGTTGCTTCTCATTCCATCAGCCATTTGTAATGGGGCGGCTGAAGTGGTTGTTTGCGCATGTGAATTTACACCGCAAAGTAAGAGCATTACCGAGACAAAAAAACTGACTTTCCTCATAATAAAATATGCTAAATGTTGTGTAAATATCGTTTAATCCTTTCAGTGCGGATGTTAATGGATGTAATCCAGCAGCAAAGTAGTATCCAGCCTATAACGGCCGGGTAAAATACCATGCGCATGTGGCTGTCTAAATCATAGCTGTTAAAGCCTGGGTTTCCGCCGTTGCCGGGGTGCATGGAATCCACATTGCTCAGTCTTGGGTAAATCATAATAAACACCATCATCATTACATAAGCAAATATGTTATAAACTGCAGAAATACGGGACCTTTTTTGCTCATCGTCCATAGCGTTCCGGAGTACTACGTAAGCAAAGTAACTAAGCAGGGCAATAAATGCACCATTAATTTTCGGGTCGCTAATCCATCCGGCGCCTCCAGTGCCCCCTTCCCATGTATAAGTAGCCCATAATGCCCCTGTAATAAGTCCAAGTATTCCAAAAATTAGTCCTACATAAGAACATTGGGAGGCAATAATATCATAGTCCTCTTTTGGGTTGCGCAGATACATAATACTATAATACAAAGAGACTGTAAGTATAAACATCATAGCAAACCACATGCAAACGTGGAAGTATAAATTGCGAATTGTTTCGTGTAGGATTGGCTTAACCGGAACAGGTATCAGGAAACCTGCTATCACAGTATAGGCAAGGAAAATAATGCAGAGATACTTCCACCACGATTTATATAAGATTCCTTTTTTTATCATGCTAAGATTCTTCTTTTTTTACTCCAAACTGACCACTGACCACTATCCACTGACCACTTGGATTTTAATCGCGCCAAAGATAGGGAAATAATAAATAGCAGAGGGCTGCAATCATGGCATCTAAAGCGAGTAAAACCGATATATAACCTCCATAACCAGGGCTACTTTGACCTGCAAGACTTAATTCAGAAAGATGCTGGGCAGTCATAAGGAGTGGCACAAGCAATGGGAAGCTCAACACAGCCATTAGGGTGAAACCGCCTCCACCTTTAGAGGCTATGGAAAACGACATGGTAAGTAAGGATGAAATACCCCATACAGTCAGCAAGAGCGTACTGAGGAAGAGCAAGAGGTTTGTTTCCCCGAAGCCAATAAAAAATGTGAAGATTACAAAAGCCAGCAGGCTTACAGAAAGCAGGAAAACCCCGTTATAAATAAGGCGTGCCAATATAAACCTGCCCGGTGATACAAGCGTATAAATGTAAAACATCTCGCTCTCCCTGCCGGCAAAGCTGCCCGAAGTAGCAAACATGGAAATAAAGATGATTAAAAGCCAGAACACTGCGTTATGAGTAGATGCATCGGTAATGTTTTGCATGCCGAGGTAGCTAATATATACCGTACTGCCCGTGTAAAGCATAATGGCAAGCCATGCTTTGCGGCTGCGCAACTCATGCCTCAGCTCCCTTTGTATAATTGCCATTATCTGGTTCATGCGGGGCAAAGGTAGGAAGAAAAGACAGGAAGATTAAAAAGAGAAGTCTTTTAAGTTTTCTTCATCATATATAAAGATTTCATTTTCCCAACTCACAATTTCAGTAAATTTAACATCAACATTATCTTTTTTATTTCCGAACAAGTTAGACATGTATGCTTTAGCAAATAATGAAATGTATTCAAAAGGTGTATCAGCTTTAATCAAATTCAATAGCTCACATCCAGAATTAGTGAAAGGATAAATTGGAATATTGATAAAAGGACTGTTCGGTTTAATGTTAATAAATGTTACATAATTCTCTGTCCAATAACTACAACTATACCCTTCTTTATTTGTATTGTATTGTAACGATATAGTATCTCCGGGTTGAATTAGACCACATTCAATTAGTCGAGATATATCTGAATATGTAAAAAACTTCTCCACATTTTTATAATTCCCTCGAAATATGAATTTATAATTATTAATTGTTTTTATCGCGTGGGTTCCTATTTTCATAAATATTTCTGCCTCATCTTTATTAAGGTTTTTGAGCAATTCAAGTGTTCTTAAGGAAAAGGATTTAGGGTGTTTCACTTCACCAGCTAAAATTCTTCCCCAAAGCGTTTGCATTTCTATTTCAGAAATGTCTTTTACAATATTAAAAAAGCGTGTGGTCCAATCATCATTAACCTGTTCTTCAGAAATTGTAGTTTCCCGTTCAAGTTGCTTTGCAGCAATTTCGGCCACATTATCAATATTTAACTGACGCCTTGTTTCTTGGTGTAAAAGCCTCTGGTTTATCCGTGCTGAAACTTCTGCATCTATTTCTTTTCCTTCAGCAAGCGCTTTTGATTTAGCTCTCTCAATTATTTCAATTTTATATGCTTCAGCCTCTGCTTCTTTTCGAATGGCTCTTGGTCTATAAACAGTCCCAATACCTTTACTAATGACATCAATCAATTTTTCAACAGGTTTACCTTCGATTTTTATAAGGCTGTTTTCACTCATATATAAGTATTTTTATAACTAAAATACAAAGATACTTAAAAGAAACTTGCTTCTCAATTTGTCTTTTCCTTACCCTTTCCCTAGAAATACTACCTTTAGCCAATGAAATCAAAACTATTCTTTGTTGTATTTACATTCATTGCATGTAATGCATTTGCGCAACAACCTATCGATACCACAGCCTTCACCAATAAAGCCGAAGCTAAGAATGTATTGTTGAGTATGACACGTGTTGGCAAATGGGTAGCTTATTTTGATAGTAATTTTGAAAGGTCTTCTGATACGAATGCCCCATATTACAAGCTTACCTCCTATAACAGCGAAGGCAATCCTGTTGGAATTGTAAAAACCTATTATAAAAACGGCAAAATTTGTGATGAAATTCCATACATAAACGGCAAGAAAAACGGAGTGGAAAAAATGTATTACCCTGACGGGAAGAGTAGGGGAGAAGCCACCTTCAGCAATGATAAGAAGACTGGCGTTACTAAGGTTTTCTGGAAAAACGGGAAACTGAAAGGGGAATATCCTTTTACCGATGGAAAACAAAATGGAGTAGCAAAAGAGTACTATGATAATGGAACAATAAAAGGTGAATTCCCTTACACAAATAACTTGCAGGACGGGCTTGAAAAAGACTATTATAAAAATGGTAAACTAAGCGGCGAATATCCATTTACCTCAGGCAAGCGAAACGGAACTCTGAAAGAATATTACGAAAACGGAAATGTAAAGAGAGAATACCCTTGCAAGGATGATAAGATTGATGGCTCGTTGAAAGAATATTTTGAAAGCGGGAAATTAAAGTTCGAAACTATCTTCGCCAATGGCGTGCCGGGAGCTACTACAATATACGATGAAACCGGTAAGGTAATAAAGTGACCCGGGGAAATAGTACATTTGAGTCGATTTTAATTACATCATGCGGCTTTATTTCATTCTGATTATTTCTTTTTCTGTGGCGTTTTTTTCCGACAGGCAAAAAACGCCACAAGGTAGTTTTACAAATCCTAAAGCCGAAGCAAAAAACGAATTGAAAAATGGCGTAAAGGATGGCAAGTGGGTTGAATATTTAGATTCACTATATACCCCGACCTCCGATACCGGAGCCCCTTTCTATACTATCCTTGATTACAAGGATGGGGTGAAGGTTGGGAATGCACATTCCTACTACAAATCAGGTCAACTGGATTGTGAACTTGCTCCATTTGTAAACGGCAAAAAAAACGGACTTGAAAAGTATTATTACAAAAACGGAAACAGATGGGGTGACGTGCCTTTTAAAGATGATAAAAAGAACGGAAAAGAAAACTGGTATTATAATGCAGGTACGGTAAATACAGTATTCATATATGTAGATGGGAAAAAGAACGGGCCTGTGAAATCCTTTTATGAAAGCGGCAAGGTTCGGCGCGATGGGTATTACGTCAACGATTCATTAAGCGGAATTTTAAAATGGTATTTCGAATCCGGAAAAATTCAAATCGAAATGAATTTTGAACATAATAAGGCAAACGGAATAAGGAGGGAATTTTACGAGAGCGGTAAACTGAAAAGCGAAACCTTATTCACCAATGATGTGGCGGGGACGGTTAAAAGCTACGATGAAAACGGAAAGGAAATTAAATGACAAATCCTATTAAATGTTACATTTGGTTTTACAAATGAAATCAAAACTATTTATAGTATTTATTTTAGGATTTTGCTGCATTGGGTTTCCGGCATTGGCGCAAACGGCATCCGATAGCAGTTTCACCAATAAAGCAGAAGCCGAAAACCGGATGGTTGACACCATGCGTGTAGGCAAGTGGATGGTGTATCAGGACAGTAATCACGATGATACCAAAGATCCCAATGCCCCTTTTTACTGGCTTGCCATATATAAAGATGGTAAGATTTTCGGCACTACACACGGGTATTATAAAAGTGGAAAATTGTATTCATACACACATTATGTGGATGGTAAACGAAGCGGTTATGCTCAACGGTATTATGAAGACGGGAAACTGCTGCAAGATGTGACCTATAAGGATGACAAAAGGGTTGGAATAGTGAAAAAATATTACGAAAGTGGGAAAGTGCATTTTGAATATCCTTACGATAAAGGTGAACAGGATGGGGTTACTAAAGAATATTATGAGAGCGGAGCCCTTGAAGGGGAATTCCCATATACGGCCGGAAAAAGAAACGGACTTTTGAAAGAGTATTATGAAAGCGGGAAACTAAAAACGGAATGGCCTTATTCTAACGGAAGGAAAAATGGATTGGTAAAAGATTATTACGAAAGCGGGCAACTGAAAGGTGAATTTCCTTACACCGACAGCCTTGAAGATGGTATTGCAAAAAAGTATTATGAAAGTGGCGTATTGAAGAATGAATACACCTATATAAAAGGAAAACAAAATGGCCTCACCAAAGCATATTACGAAAGCGGAAAAATAAAAGGCGAATGGAATTATGCAGACGACAATGAAGATGGCATACAAAAAGAGTATTACGAAAATGGGCAACTGAAAGGCCAGTGGAATTACGTTGCCGGGAAGGAAACCGGTATACAAAATGAATATTACGAAAGCGGTAAAATTAAAGGGGAATGGACCTATATTGATGGTAAACGTAACGGGGTTCAACGGGAATATTTCGAAAATGGAAACCCCAAAGGGGAATGGCCTTATACCAATGGCAAAAAAAATGGGCTCATTAAAGAATACTATGAAAGCGGGAGTTTAAAGGGTGAATATCCTTATACCGACAGTCTGGAGGATGGCGTTGCTAAAGAGTTTTATCAAAATGGGGTGTTGTCGGGTGAATATCCTTACAGAAATGGGCTGCCAAACGGGATTCAAAAGGAGTACTTCCCAAGCGGGAAAATAAAAGGGGAGTGGCCCAAAAAAGACGGGAATAGAAACGGGACAGTGAAAATGTATTATGAAGAAGGAGGGGTTTCAGGTACTTATTCCTATAAGGATGATCAGCGTAACGGGGTAGTTATTGAGTATTATCCGATTGGAAAAATAAAAAGCAAATATTTCTATGTGGATGGCAAAAGAGAAGGGGTACAGAAAGAATACTATATGAACGGGAAATTAAAAGGGGAATACCCTTACTCAATGGATTTAGAGAACGGTGTTGCCCATACATATTACGAAAACGGAAAGCCGCATCACGATTATCCATTTAAAAATGGAAAAGAAGATGGAGTTGAAAAAGAGTACTATGAGAATGGAGTTTTGAAATCCCAGACTTCATATACGGATGGCAAGAAGGTTGAAACTAAACACTATGGAATAGGAGGGGAATAAAGTTTGCCGAACGGTGTTATTGTTAAAATATGTTTAATAACTCCTTTGCTTTTATCGTTTTATAATAATCCCCGGTTTTATCCGTTATAACGGCGTCACAAATTGAATTTAATGGGGAATAATTATAAGAAATGTTACTTTTGAATTAGCCATGGGGACAAAACGAATTGTAACATTCATTTTTGCATTTACCTCTTTAAGTCTTTCTGCCATTGCGCAGCGGGAAGGATTTACTAATAAAGCCGAAGCAAAAAATGTATCCATTAAAGGCATAAAGCAGGGTAAGTGGATTGAATACATGGATGTCGGAAGTGTTATTACGAAAGATACCTCTGCCCCCTATTACCGGCTTATTGTTTATTTGGATGGCAAGCCTTATGGCGTTGTAAGGGAATATCACAAAGGGGGATTTATTGCCAGTGAAACTCCTTATGTGGGTGGTAAGAAAAACGGTGTTGAAAAATGGTATTATAAAACAGGCATAATTGAATTTGAGATTCCTTTTACAGACAATACAATAAACGGTGTTGAAAAACAGTATTACGAAAGTGGTAAATTAAACTGGGAAACCCCCTATACTGCTGGTGTGAAGAATGGCAAGGGTAAAGAATATTATGAAAGCGGAAAAGTTAAAAGCGAAACTACCTATACCGACGACTTAGCCAAACAAACCCGCAACTACGACGAAAACGGGAAGGAGATAAAATAATCTCCACCTGTAAATATTTGTTGTTTTCTTAAAAGTCATTGACCATAATTATTATACAATATTTACTTTTTAAATATTAGAACAACATTTTAAATAGTTTTATAAAATGTGTATTTTGTGTGTAAGTGATAGCTTGTCAGTATATTAAATGGGCGTTTGTTTGTTTTAGGAAATTGAAAATATGCAAAAGTGTTGCGTAACGTTGCATATAGTTGCATAATCGGATTTTGAAAGAAATACTCAAAATTTAACATTGGGTTTTCAATTTTGAATAGCAAACAGGCAGTCGTCATGCTGAACTTGTTTCAGCATCCCAAACTATCAAAGCATGAACATATTATTTGGGTACTGAAATAAGTTCAGCATGACCATGTTACTTGCTTGTTTAATAATCGTTCATATCTTATCCTTCATATTTCATCACTTATCTCTCGAAACGCTTATTTTTGCCGCGATTCAAAAAAATAAGCTCGATAAATGTCCGATAAGACCCCTAAGGAACCTGAAGAAACCAATGATGAAGCCCCTATCGGGAATGGTTCATCGTCGGTTATCCACCTTCAGCACATGTACCGTAACTGGTTCCTGGATTATGCTTCTTATGTAATCCTTGAACGGGCTGTTCCTGCGCTTGAGGATGGTTTGAAGCCTGTTCAACGCCGTATTTTCCACTCCATGAGGGAGTTGGAGGACGGGCGTTATAACAAGGTTGCAAACCTGATTGGTAACACCATGAAGTATCACCCTCACGGGGATGCCTCTATTGGTGATGCTTTGGTGCAACTCGGACAAAAAGAATTAGCAGTAGATTGCCAGGGTAACTGGGGTAACATTCTCACGGGCGACTCAGCAGCAGCGCCACGTTACATTGAGGCAAGGCTTTCTAAGTTTGCTTCGGATGTAATCTTTAATGAAAAGACCACCGTTTGGCAAAACAGCTACGACGGACGTAATAAAGAACCTGTCTATTTACCTGTAAAGTTCCCATTGTTATTAGCTCAAGGAGCAGAGGGTATAGCAGTTGGGCTTGCATGTAAAATACTTCCTCACAACTTCAATGAGTTGATTGATGCTTCTATTGGTGTATTAAAGGGAAAGAAACCACACATCTTCCCAGACTTCCCGCATGGTGGTATGGCTGACTTCTCCAACTACAACGATGGAATGAAGGGTGGCAAGGTGATTGTTCGGGCCAAAATAAATACGCTCGATAAAAAGACTCTTGTAATAACGGAGATACCTTTTGGATGCACCACTTCATCACTTATAGATTCTATTGTAACTGCCAACGATAAGGGCAAGATAAAGATTAAGAATATTGAGGACAACACTGCGGAAAATGTGGAAATTGTGATCCACCTTCCTGCAGGATTCTCACCGGATAAGACTATTGATGCACTTTATGCATTTACAGATTGTGCAGTTTCCATTTCTCCTAATGCATGTGTAATTGAGGGCGACAAACCCCGGTTTATGGGTGTTGGTGAGATGCTAAGAGTTTCTACTGACCGCACACTGAAACTCTTGCAGACTGAACTCGAGATTCGTCTCGCCGAATTAACGGAGCAGTTCCATTATGTTTCGTTGGAAAAAATATTCATTGAAAAGCGTATCTACCGTGACATTGAAGAGGCTGAAACATGGGAAGAGGTACTTACTACTATTGAAGATGGATTAAAACCATACCGCAAAAAGTTCCCTAGGGAGATTACCCGTGCCGATGTTATTAAGCTTACCGAGATAAAGATTAAACGTATTTCCAAGTACGATACATTCCAGGCAGATGAGTTGATGAAGCACATCCTTGAAGAGATTAAGGTTGTCAAGAACCACTTGGATAATATAGTAGAGTATACCATAGATTATTTCAAGGAGATCAAGAAAAAATACGGAGTAGGGAGGGAGCGCAAAACCGAAATTCAAACCTTTGGAACCATTGTTGCTACTTCGGTTGCAGCTACCAATCAAAAACTCTACGTTAATCGTGAAGAAGGCTTTGCAGGTTTCCGGATGCGGACAGATGAATTCGTTTGTGAGTGTTCCGATCTGGATGATATTATTGTATTCCGTAGGGATGGCACCATGCTTGTGACCAAAATATCCGAAAAGACTTTTGTTGGTAAGGATATCATCTACATTAATGTCTTTAAGCGCAACGATGAGCGTACCATCTATAACCTTATATACCGCGACGGAGCAAGGGGCAACACTATGATGAAGCGCTTTGCAGTAACCTCAATTATCAGGGATAAGGAATATATTCTGACAAGGGGAAACCCGAATTCAGAGATACTTTATTTTTCAGCTAATCCGAATGGAGAAGCGGAGGTTGTTACGGTTAGCCTGAAAGCCAATGCCACAGCCCGCACAAAGGTCTTTGATTCTGACTTTGCTGAGTTGGCAATTAAAGGCCGAGATGCTATGGGTAATATTGTTACCAAGCACCCGGTGCGAAAAGTTGCTCTTGCGGAAAAAGGTGTATCAACACTTTCGGCTCAAAAAATTTGGTTTGATGATACCGTTCTAAGGTTGAATTCAGAGGAGCATGGCCGTTTCCTGGGAGAATTTGAAGGAGATGATAAAATTATGGTGATAACCAAAGACGGCAATTATCATACCTGCGGATTTGAGTTCACCACTCACTTTGATGCCGATACAGTTCTGATTGAAAAACTCAATACTGAAAAGCCATTGACCGTGGTTTATTGGGAAGGCGACAAAAAGAAATATTACATCAAGCGTTTCCTCCCTGAAGAATCGGAAAAGAAAATGCTGTTAATATCTGATTACACCGGCTCTATAATGGAATCTGTCTCACACGATGAATTCCTTATTGCAGAGGTGAAATTCCGCCAGGAGAAAGGCAAAGAAGTACCTGATGAAATTCTGAATGTAACTAATGATATTCCAGTGATGGGAATAAAAGCGCAAGGCAAGCCCATCAATCTAAACAAGGTTAAAGAAATACAATTGAAGCCAGACCCTAACCAACCTGTTGGTGACTTGGTTGCCCTTGCTGCTATTGAAGAAAAGATAAACGATGAAATGGAGGAAAGTGGAAAGTCCCCCATCGAAATAGCTAAAGAGCATAATAAAATTAAGCTTACCGAAGCACCACCTGAGAAAAAGGTTCCCAAGCCACGGAAGCCGAAGGCAGATGACCAGCCGACCTTATTCTAATTATTTAAGGGCTAAAGCCCTCAATTCGTAATGTTATTTTATTTATACCCCACCATAAATGGCGGGGCTAATGAATGAATGGTTTTAATTGTTCATTCATTAGCCACGACCTTTAGGTCGTGGTAAGGTATGTACCACAAAATCCTAAGGGCTTTAGCCCTTACATATTCGAGGCAATAAAAAAGGAGACACTTTCGCATCTCCTTTCTTGTATTATAAATGATTGCCAGTCGGGCTCCGACCGGCCACCGACTACTCAGCAACTACTTCAAAAGTAACCTCAGCGGTAATATCTTTTGTAAGTTTTACGTTTGCTTTGTATGTACCGGTAGTCTTGATATGGTCAGCTTTCAGGTCAATATTTTTGCGGTCAACCTTGTAGCCTAATTTTTCAATAGCTTCAGCTAATTGGATAGCATTAACAGAACCAAAAATCTTACCGTTTTCGCCTGCTTTTGCAGCAATTTTAAGAACTGCGTCTTTCAATTGAGCAGCCAGTTTTTCAGCGTCTTTCTTAAGCTTTTCTTGTTTGTGCGCTCTTTGCTTAATGATTTCGGTCAATTCTTTTTTGCTCGAGGTGGTAGCAGCAATAGCCAATCCGCGTGGGATAAGGAAATTGCGGGCGTAACCCGGCTTTACTTTCACTAATTCGTATTGTGTGCCGAGGTTTTCAACCTCTTTTTGCAAAATAACTTCCATGATGCTTTTTTAATTAATAATACAGTTTTTACTGACCACTGACTACTGTCAACTGATCACTATTTTAATAAGTCGCCAACAAAAGGAAGCAACGCCATGTGGCGGGCTCTCTTTACGGCTTGTGCTACTTTCCTTTGGTATTTCGATGAAGTACCTGTAATACGAACAGGCAATAACTTGCCCTGGTCGTTCACAAAGTTCTTTAAAAAGTCAGGATTCTTGTAGTCAATATACTTAATGCCGTACTTACGGAAACGGCAATATTTGTTCTTTTTAACCTCAATAGGAGGTGGAGTAAGGTAACGTACTTCGTTTGCTTCTGCTGCCATGCTGGTTTAATTAAATTGCTGGTTCTTTTTTAGGTTCTTTCTTTCCGAATCTTTCTTTCCGTTTCTCCAGATATGCCAGCGCGTGCTTGTCTAAGGTTACTGTCAGGTAGCGTAAAATACGTTCATCACGTTGGTACGCTATTTCAAGTTCTTTTACAATGGTAGTCGGGGCATTAAACTGGAGTACGTGGTAAAAGCCCGTACTCTTCTTCTGGATAGGGTATGCTAATTTACGCAAACCCCAATGCTCCTCATTCGTCATCTTTCCTTCGTGTTCCTTAATGAGCTTGCGGTAGTTATCAACTGCCTCTTTTGCTTGCTCTTCCGAAAGCACCGGAGTTAAGATAAAAATAGTCTCGTAAGACTTGGTTATAATCATGTTTTTTTAAAATGGGCTGCAAAGGTAGTAATTTTTCTATTTCAGATACTATTTGCATGAAAAAATGATTTTTTAATTCAATGGAACGCGGATGCCGCGGATTGTTTATGATAACCACGGATTTCTGATAATAAAAAATCTTTTTATATCTTAAGCAATCAGCGGCATCCGCGTTCCATTGCTTATATATTCATCAAAAATTCTTATCTTCGCATACTTTTAATAAAATAAATGGCATTTGTTGATATTCTAATTGAACCACCCTCGTATGGTTGGGCAGATGAAAAGGGCAACCTTACTAAGCCTACAAAAAGTCAATTGATTAAGGAAGCTTTCCGGAGAATGAACATTTTCAAATCCCGCAAGAATTTCTTGGGCTTTTTCGGTTGGTTTGAGGTTTTATGCCTGATTCCATTTTTTGTAATCTTCTTCGTGAAATTCGTAACTATTCCTTTAGTTATATGTGGCTTTGTTTATGGTATGGTTTGTATGGGAACGCATGGTACTATATGGTATCACCGCTATTCTACACACAAGGCATTTAAATTCAAGAATAAGTTTTGGATGTTCATTACGCGCAACCTAGTTATTAAGGTAGTGCCGGAAGAAACTTACGTGGTTTCCCACTTTGTACATCATAGCAAGTCAGACCAACCCGGAGACCCTTATAATGCGAATGCAGGGTTTTTATATTGTTTTCTGGCTGATACCAATCACCAGCAAGTATCTCAAACCTTAAGCCGTGAAGAGTATCCCCGAGTAGTTGCTTTTTTAAATGATACCGGAGTAGTACCAAATACATACGAGCAATACCTTTATTGGGGTTCAATAGCACATCCCGTAAGGGTAATCCTGAACTGGATATTAAACTGGGCTTTCTGGGCAGGCGTATTCTATTTAATTGGCGGATGGGGTTTACTTTTTGCCTGCTTTGCAGGTGCAGCCGTTTGGGCAGTAGGCATACGCACATTTAACTTTGAAGGCCACGGAAAAGGAAAAGATAAACGCGAAAAAGGAACAGACTATAATTGGGATGATATGTCAATAAACCAACGCTGGCCGGGTTATGTGGCAGGGGAGTGGCACAATAATCACCACCTATACCCAAACAGTGCTCAATCGGGCTTTTTGCCTCACCAGTTAGACCTTGCCTGGGTTTATGTATGGCTACTTAGCAAGATTGGCGGCGTTACTACCTACAACAACAATAAAAAAGACTTCTTAGAGAAGTACTACTATCCTTACAAAGAAAAAGTTAAGGAAGAAAAGGTAGAGAAAGTAGAGAAGAAGGCTGTGAAGGCTTAAGAAGGAAGAGTAGGTGGAGCCGTAAATGATTTCAATTGTCTTACTTTTTCTTATATACTGATAATTAAAAGTAATGCTATAAATCCCAATATTAGTTTTATTTACCTGGCAATATGAACAAGAAAATTGGACGAAATGAACTCTGTCCATGTGAATCTGGACTTAAGTATAAGTATTGTTGTATAAGAAAGGTATTACGCCCTGTCCAAGTTCCTGTTGATGCAGAATGCGATACATGTGGTCACAAGATGACTGTTGATTTGACGAATGACATGCTTAATATTTTTGCAACAGCAGAGTTGCCGCTAAAAAACTATTGCAAAGACAATGATTTGTATCTTTTCGGGCTTGCCGTAACTGTTGGCGAACTGCAAGGACTTGACGAAAAGCTCAAAAATAAAACATTAACAAAACAAGATATTTTAGAAACGTTTAAAAAGAATTTTAAAAAAGAACCTATTCTTGGATTATTGGAAATAGCTTGTCAGGAACTTGAAATGTTCCGCAAACGACATCTTATTTTGAAGGATGCTTTTGAAGCGCACTTTGAAGGGAAATATACATTATCAATACCAACGTTGTTTGCTCAACTGGAGGGGCTTTTGAGAGAGGTAGGAGAACTCAAAAATAGCGATAATATACGACCAACAATTCCTACAGATATATGGGAGAAACGACTTCTGTTTTCAGTCAAAGATGATTCCCAAAATTTCAATGGCTTTATTCATAAACTCTTTGAAGGGTCTAAAGATGCTGACACATTTAACAGAAACCCTATTTTACACGGGTTCAATGTAAACTACCATTCTCAAGAACATTCAATGCTAATAATGCTTTCAATTCTTGAAATTCGTTTGTTCTATTGGTGGCAAAATAAAACAACAGATATTACCGGGCAATTCCAATCAATAGTAAAAGAATAGGACAAAACTTAATAATAGTGTTTCGTACTCCCAACCTTCACAGAGCGACATCCCCCATCTAAAAGGCTGTACCTAAGGATGTTTTTGCCCGTGTATGGATTGCTAATGTTTAGATTTCTTTTTTTTCTGTTTCTTTTTTTGTTTAGTATTTTTAGGGATATGATGTTCTTTGATTTGATTTAGTAATGTTTCGTAACCTATAAATAAATCATCGGTTATAATTAAATCAACTTCTTCAATTCTAACTTCTTTAATATATTCTATAGCAGATGGTTTAGCTTCAGCAGCTTTTAGAATATAAAATGCGAATAAGTCGTAAACAACATCTTTTTCAATTAGATTTTTATTTTGAAGACTCCAAATTGCTTCAAATTGTTCAAGCAAATCGCCAATCTTATCTTTATCAATTTGATTTGCTTCTTTCCCATATAACCAATTTCTTAGGTCCTTATTTTCAGTAGTATTAAGATAATTAAAAAAATCACGATATAATTGATAAGTAAATTCAATTCTCTTATGTTTCCAAATGTCCGATAATTGTAAGTACGCAAAAACAAGACCAATCGCAGTAAGTGCGGGTAATAATAAATCAACAAATTTAATTTCCCAAAAACAATTCATAAAGTAATTTTATTCATAAACTTAATCCTCACATCCCCATCGGAACCTCCATTAGTAGCACCTCTGCATCCTGTGAGTTTGCATTAACAGAAATTTTATCGGTATCCCAAATTCCCAATGCATCGCGTTGGTTAAGAGCATTGCCTTCTATGGTTACATCACCTTTCAATACAAATGCGTAAACGCCGTTTCCTTTTTTATGGATGGAGTAATCAATAGCAAAGTCTTTGTCGAATCTGCCTAAACTAAACCATGCATCCTGGTTAATCCATGTTGCACCATCACTGGCATTTGGAGAAACAATTTGCTGAAAGGTATTGTGGCGGTCGGCTAAATTGAGGGTGATTTGTCCGTAACGGGGAGTTGCATTTTTCTTGTTTGGTATAACCCATATCTGCAAAAACTTTACTGGCTTATCCTTGTTGCGGTTATATTCGCTATGGGTAATGCCGCTACCTGCGCTCATTACCTGCACATCGCCGTTTTTAATAACAGCCACAGTTCCCATACTGTCTTTATGTTCCAAATCTCCTTCCAACGGAATGGAAATGATTTCCATATTGCTGTGTGGATGGGTTCCAAAGCCCATCCCTGCTGCAACTTCATCGTCATTCAAAACTCTTAACGCTCCAAAATGGATACGTTCAGGATCGTAATAATCTGCGAAACTGAATGTGTGCCTGCTGTGAAGCCATCCATGATTTGCATCGCCACGGGTTTCTGCTTTGTGTAATATGGTGTTTGCCATTATCTTTTAATTTGATTTGTATTTTTTCTTTTTGTATTGTAAACTTACAAATAAAAAGACGACTAGGTATTTTATTTGTTTTATTTATATATTTACGTTGTGATTATATAGTACTGTAAATATAACCAATACATTTAATACCAATAATATGAGCAGTTACCCAATTCGTGACCCCGAAAAGGATGTTTTATTGACACCTCAGAATTCAGCCTTAATTATTATCGATTATCAGCCAACCCAGGTGAATTCAATTAACTCAATGAACAGGCAGCAATTGATTGATAATATAGTGGTAACTGTTATGGCTGCAAAAACATATAATGTTCCGGTTATTTTATCTACGGTAAATGTAAAAACAGGAGCAAATAAAGATACCATACCTCAGATTAAAGAGATACTAGGAAATATTACAAGCTATGACCGAACTTCTATTAATGCCTGGGAAGACAAAGAATTTAATGATGCTGTAAAGGCGACAGGCCGAAAAAAGCTTCTGATGGCTGCTCTTTGGACCGAGGCTTGTCTGACATTCCCTACATTAGATGCACTGAATGAAGGATATGAAGTCTATCCTATAGTTGATGCAATTGGAGGCACATCCTTATTGGCGCATGAAGCTGCATTGAGAAGAGTTGAACAAGCAGGTGCTAAATTAACTACCAATGCCCAGCTGGTTTGTGAACTGCAAAGGGATTGGAACAGGAAAGAAACAGCAGGTGGAATGGTCAATATTTTTCAACATTCCGGTGTATTTTTGAAATTG
>CAIUPO010000108.1 GCA_903901055.1 uncultured Bacteroidota bacterium | reverse complement strand
TAAATTTAATACTGTCTTTTGTTACAGGTTGAATAATAACTGGCTTTTTAAATGCAACCGGTGTGTTGATAATCACTCTTGGTTGATTACATGCAAGAAATATGTTGAATACTAAAATGCCCGATAATACCCTTATGTAATTTATTCCAAGCACTTTTTAAAAAGGCTATTTATAATCCTTACTCTTCATGGCAATAACATGCCCTGAGTTATTATCAATCCTGAATATTTTATATATCCTTGGAATTATGGTCGAAGGCTTTTTATCTTCTACATCAAAATTTTCAAAACTGATGGTAATGCTCCAACTTTTCCTTTCGTCACTCAACTCAACCTCTTCGAGCATTATATTTTTGGCTCCGGTATAAAATGATTTTAAATATTCAATAGCTGAATTGGCAGCTTCTTTCGCGTTTATCATGGTAGTGTTAGGTTTCATACAGAGTTCAAAGTTAGCAATAAATAGCGCAACTTTGGTATTGGGTATAAAAAAGGAAGGTAAGTCGTCCTTACCTTCCGATTGTTAGGCTTTGCTTGCTAAGCCTAATTTCAACTCGCACTCAATCTGAGATATACTCTGACTGAAACTCAAAGACAAAAGTATAGTGAACTTAGTCCTTTGTCCATGACATGTATCAATTGGTTGAGATGATATTAACATGGACTTAAAGAAAATTATTTATCTTGTGTCCGGAATTGCTTGATTGGTTCGTTATTCAAGTATAAACCAATAAAACTAAAATAGTCATGGCTAAGACAATCGTTCAAAAAGTAGTGTTTAAGAACACAACCCCAAAGGCACTTTACGACCTTTATATGGATGCTAAAAAGCATGCCTTAATATGTGGTGCGGACTGCGAGATATCTCCAAAAGAAGGAACTAAATATTCCGTTTACGGAGGATATGCTACCGGGAAAAATCTCCAATTAATAAAGGACAAACTCATTGTTCAATCGTGGAGGGCGTCGGACTGGGATGAAAACCAAATGGACTCAACCTTTATTATCAACTTTGAACAAAAAGGTAAGGATGTAGTATTGAATGCCATTCATGCGAATTTACCCGATAAAGAAGCTAAGAGTATTGATCAGGGCTGGCATGACTTTTACTGGAATCCCTGGAAACAACATCTAGCAGGCAAACCGATCACTCGTGCAGAAATGTAAAATTATTTTCAAGGGGTTGTCCGGAATCGAAAAGCCCAAACGTTATAGTATCATAAAGCAACAAATAACTAACTTAAAAAAACAAAAACATCATGGAAAAATTCGTTTATTTATTCAGAAACACTCAGGAACATTATGCAATGTCACCTGAAGCAGCAGAAGCAAGCATGCAAAAATGGACCAACTGGATGGGCGACCTTGGGAAGAAAGGTATTCTTACCGGAGGCGACCCGTTACAAGGAACAGGTAAGTCAGTTAGCGGAAAGAATAAGGTGGTAACCGACGGCCCTTTTGTTGAAGCAAAGGAATTGGTGGGCGGATACCTTATTATAAATGCAAAAGACATTAACGAGGCAGTTGAAATCTCCAAGGGATGCCCTATCTTTGAAACCGACGGAAGGGTAGAAGTAAGGCCGGTACAAAAGATGTAAGGTCTGTTTAGAAAGCAAAATTCAATTAATCAACAAAACTTAAATTAAAATCAAAATGGAAAAATTCTTGTATTTATTCAGAGGGGGTATGGATTATACCGCTGCATCACCCGAAGCTATGCAGGCAAACATGCAAAAATGGAATCAATGGATGGGTAAGTTAATGCAGGACGGCATTATGCAGGGCGGAGAACCATTGCAAGCTGCATCTAAAAAAGTGGCAGGAAAATCGAAAGTAGTTACCGACGGCCCATTTGCAGAAGCAAAAGAAATAGTTGGCGGTTATCTGCTTATCAATGCCAATGATATAAACCACGCGGTTGAATTATCAAAAGGCTGCCCAATATTTGAAATGGATGGAAGCGTTGAAGTTCGTCCAATTCAGAAAATGGAAATGTAAACTTGCCTTCCAACGAAGACAAATCAGTAAGTACAATGGTAGACCATCTTTTCCGGCACGAGTCAGGAAAGATGGTTGCCGTTTTAACAAGGGTTTTTGGTTTTGCCAATATCGAGCAAGCTGAAGACATTGTTCAGGATACGCTTATTCGTGCACTCGAAACATGGAGATTTGGTAAAATACCGGATAACCCGCAAGCATGGCTTTATCGCACTGCGAAGAATAAAGCCATCGATTTAATCCGCCGTCAAAAAGTAAAACACAAAATTGAAAGTGAGCTTGCACCACTTTTAAAATCTGAATATACATTAGTTCCTTCCATGAATGAAATGTTC
>CAIUPO010000107.1 GCA_903901055.1 uncultured Bacteroidota bacterium | reverse complement strand
TCGTGATAGAATAAACAATACTCGTTGAAGGAGCACCAAAGTGCTAATTAAAACTCTGGCGATACCGTAATCTTTGGTTTAGGGTCATCGCCGGGGTTTTTTATATTACCCACCATAGCTTTATGCGAAGGTGGGTTTTTCTTATAGTTCCAAAACCACCTCCTATATATATGTCAGAAAATATTCCAAAGTAAAAAAGGCGTAAAAAAGAGGACTTATTCTGATTTAGATCATCCGGGAAACATTATCACTTGGGGGGAAACGTAATACTATTCATCAGATTATCCACGAGTTATCCTCATCAATCAAAGCTTTAATCAGACCTAAAACATCATTCTTACGGATGGAAAATCTCATAGGGTGGGGTGATGAGTATCATATCGATTATCATAACCCAAGGCACACATTCCCGTAAGAAGGTATGTATAGAGTCAATTACTAACCATCAAAAAACCCAAATTAAGGAACAGAAAAAGAAAGCAAAATCGCTAAGGATTTCCGAACAAACCCACTACTCAGAAACTCACTAAACACACAAGCCATGAAAAAACAACTCCTTACAATCTTAATTGCAGTATTTATTTACAGCAGCAACGCACAAGTTACATTAATGGGTCTGTCCTCTCATGGAGGGATTGGTAATCACGGCGCCATTTTCAATGTTACTTCAACTTCTACATTCGATACCTTATATAATTATAACGACGGAACAAACGGCTGTTCACCTGAAGGCAGTATGATTCAGGCAACCGATGGCAATTTTTATGGCTTAACTGCCAGTTGTGGCGCTAACAGTGTCGGTACCTTATTCCGATACAACCCAAATACAAAGGTTATTACCACCCTTGTTGATTTCGACAGTGCCATTGGCGGAGGCCCTATGGGAACTCTGGTTCAGGCTACTGATGGATATCTATATGGTATGACTAACTCCGGTGGCAGATATGGAGACGGAACAATTTTTAAATGTTCCATGATGGGAAACCTTACTGTGGTTACAAATTTTGCAGATTACAATGGAGCCTTTCCTCTTGGAAACCTGGTTGAAGCACCTGATGGTAATTTTTATGGAATGACCCGGTTTGGTGGAGCTTATGGAAAAGGAACAATATTTAAATGTACTCCATCAGGGGCCTTAACCTTATTGCACAGTTTTTCCGGAACAGATGGTTCAGAACCGGTGGCAAGCTTAACAATAATAAAAGATAGTTTTCTGTATGGGCTAACTTACAATGGTGGATTATACAATGGTGGCGTTGTTTTCTATTGCAGCACAACAGGTACTTTTAAAATGCTTACCAGTTTAAGCAGCACTACAGGAATATTTCCTTTCGGAAGCTTTTTCAATCCCAAAAACGGCTATCTATACGCAACTACAAGTTATGGAGGCTCTTATTTTTTAGGCACTTTAATTCGTTGCGACGACTCCGGAAAAGTAGTAGATATTGCTGATTTTAACGACACGAATGGCGCATATCCCATGGGAAGCCTTATGAGGGCCAGTGATGGTAAATTGTATGGTACAACCTCGCACGGAGGAATCCCGGGTGTTAATAATGGGGTTGTTTTCAGTTATAATATAGCATCCCAAATCTTAAGTGATGTTTACCAGCTAACAGCACTTGACCCTAAAAATCCGGACGGAGATTTAATTGAGATTTCTACAGTAACAACGGGTTCTAAAACGATTGTTGCAAATAAGTCAGCAAAAATTTATCCCAATCCAAACAAAGGTCAATTTACATTAGACCTCGGAAATAACGAAGTAACAATTAATGGAAATGATAATATACGAATGGAAGTATATAATATGCTCGGGCAAATTGTATTTACTGAAAATATGAACGTACTTCAAAACTCTAATGCCATTAATCTTGGCAGCCAGCCTACCGGTTTGTATCTATATAAAGTGGTTAGTGATAATAGCGGTTTACTTGCAAATGGCAAATTTGTGATAGAATAATAGCGGATTAACTGAAAACCACTTACGCACCCACCTCACAGAAATGTGGGGTGGGTTTTTTAATTGTGTAAAAGCGGATTATTTCGACTTCCCACTTTTCCTTTATCTTCGCAATCCATGAATCGAGTTACAAATCTTTTTGGAATCAAATATCCCATCATACAAGCAGGTATGTTGTGGACAAGTGGTTGGAGGTTAGCTTCGGCTGCATCAAACAGCGGCTGCCTCGGATTACTTGGTGCAGGAAGCATGTATCCGGATGTGCTGAGGGAGCATATTCAAAAATGTAAAAAAGCAACCGACAAACCTTTTGGGGTGAATGTGCCATTACTCTACCCGGATATTGAGGTAATCATGAATATAATTGTGGAGGAAAGCGTGAAGGTGGTATTTGTTTCTGCGGGTAATCCTAAAACATGGACACCATTTCTGAAAGAGCATGGAATAAAAGTGGTGCATGTCGTTGGCAGTACAAAGTTTGCAATGAAAGCACAAGATGCCGGAGTAGATGCTATTGTCGCCGAAGGTTTTGAAGCCGGCGGACACAATGCGCGCGAAGAAACAACTACACTATGTTTAATACCGCTTGTAAAAAAAGAAATTCATATACCATTAATAGCTGCAGGAGGTATTGCAAGTGGTAGGTCTATGTTAGCGTGTATGACGCTTGGGGCGGATGGAGTGCAGATTGGCACACGCTTTGCAGCATCAGAAGAAGCATCGGTTCACCCCAACTTCAAAAAGAAAATTATAGAGTCAAATGAGGGTGATACCGTCCTTATTTTGAAAAAAGTAGTTCCTGTTCGTATTTTGAAAAATGAGTTTTATAAAAAAGTGCAGGAAGCGGAAGATCGTGGCGCATCTGCCGAAGAACTGAAAGAATTGTTGGGAAGAGCCAGGGCAAAGCTCGGAATGTTTGAAGGAGATATGGAGGAAGGAGAATTGGAAATAGGACAGATAGCAGCGGCAATAAGAGAGATACAACCGACAAGTGTGATTGTAAAAGAAATAATGGACGAGTTTCATACGGCGATAAAAGAATCTGCTAACTATGGAATTCCCGAATAAAAAATTAGTATGATAGATTTTGAAAGATTCACTTTAGCAAACGGATTAAAAGTAATTGTACACAGAGATACATCAACCCCGATGGCTTGTGTGAATATTTTATATGACGTAGGAGCGCGTGACGAAGACCCTGAAAGGACTGGCTTTGCACACCTTTTTGAACACCTGATGTTCGGCGGTTCGGTTAACATCCCGGATTATGATAATGTGTTGCAACAAGCCGGTGGCGAGAACAACGCCTTTACCTCAAACGATATTACAAACTATTACCTTACTCTTCCTGCCGTAAATTTAGAAGTGGCATTCTGGCTTGAATCAGACCGGATGCTGAGCCTTGCTTTTTCGGATAAGAGCCTGGAGGTGCAGCGCAACGTGGTGATTGAGGAATTCAAACAGAGTTATCTCAATCAACCTTATGGCGATATATGGCTGGAAATTCCGAAGCTTGCATATAAAGTCCATCCTTATTTGTGGCCTACTATTGGTAAGAATATCGACCACATAAAATACGCTGTAATGGACGATGTGAAAGCATTTTTCAAAAAATTTTATTGCCCGAATAATGCCATTCTTGCTGTTTCAGGCAATATAACAGTTGAGGAAGTAAAGCGGCTTTGCGAAAAATGGTTTGCACCTATTCCGATGGGAAATCCGCCTAAACGCAACCTACCTGTTGAGCCAACACAAACCGAACCCCGCAAACTTGAACTGGAACGTGATGTGCCTGCCAGCGCTATTTATAAGTTATATCACATGGGCAAGCGTGTCGACAAAAATTTCTATACAATGGAATTGGTTGCCGATATTCTGACAGATGGAAATGCTTCGCGGCTCTATGTTGAACTTGTAAAAAATCAAAAATTATTCAGCGAGATAAATGCGTTCACGTATGAATCTCTCGACCCGGGAATATTTATTGTAACCGGCAAACTATTGGATGGTATTACCCTTGAGCAGGCGGATGC
This sequence comes from uncultured Bacteroidota bacterium, assembly GCA_903901055.1. GTDB lineage: Bacteria > Bacteroidota > Bacteroidia > JABEUT01 > JABEUT01 > JABEUT01. The sequence continues at coordinate 94,575 of CAIUPO010000107.1, read as the reverse complement.
GGCCATACAAAAGGAAATCGCAAAGCTCTCAGTTGCTGAAGTACAAAAAGATGAACTTGAAAAAGCAAAAAACAAAGTAGAAGCCCAACATGTATTTGCCGAGATTAGTATACTGAATAAAGCCATGAATCTGGCGATTTTTGAATTATTAGGCGGTGCTGAAAATGCCAACAAGGAAGTTGAAAAATTCTTTAGCGTTTCTGAAAAAGATATATTGAATGATGCTAGCAGCCTGTTGAATGAGCCTAATTGCTCTACCTTGTATTACCGTTCAAAACCAAAAGTTTAATGCCAACTGAAATTATGTTAGATAGAAAAACAATGCCGGGCCTAGCCCTTGAAAGCAAGATCGATATTATAGAGGCGCAAAATTATACACTGCCGAATGGAATACCTGTTTACTACGTAAACGCAGGCACACAGGACGTAATAAAGATTGAAGTAATTTTCCGGGCAGGCTCTCGCGAACAGGATGTTCCGCTTGTTGCAGGCAGCACCAATGCCATGTTGGAAGAAGGAACTAAAAAACATACCTCTGAAGAAATTGCATCCTTGCTGGATTATTATGGTTCTTTCCTTGAAACGTCGGTACAACAGGATTATGCCTCTGTAACAATTTACACGCTGGGAAAGCATCTTGATAAGGCCCTTCCCATATTAGAGGAATTAATAAAAGAACCTTCCTTCCCGCAAAGCGAATTGGAACTTTATCTGCACAATAACAAACAACGTTTTTTGGTTGATGAACAAAAAGTAAGGGTTGTAGCGGCTAAAAATTTCCCTGCATTACTGTTTGGAGAAACACATCCTTATGGGCACAGGACCAAACTGGAAGAGTACGATGGAGTGAAAAAAGAATATCTGGAGGCATTCCATAAAAAATATTACTCGGCCGGGAATTGCGCCATAATAGCGGCAGGCAGGGTGAATGATACACTATTAAATAAACTGGGAGATTATTTCGGAAAGGAATCAACCAATCAGAAATCACAATTTGCAACTCACAATTACGAACCACATTCCTCAGCAGAAAAAATAAATTTTATTCCTAAGAAGGATGCTATGCAATCTGCTATACGGATGGGACGGGTTTTATTTCATAAAACACATCCGGATGCAATTCCTTTTCAAATATTAAATACAATTCTCGGTGGTTATTTTGGCTCCCGCCTGATGAGCAATATCAGGGAGGACAAGGGATATACTTACGGAATTAATTCCTCGGTTGTGTTTTTGCAGCATGCCGGATATTTCAATATTGGTAGTGAAGTAGGGAGCACCGTTTGCAATGCAGCACTTGTTGAAATATATAAAGAACTCGAAAGGCTTTGCACAGAGCCTGTTCCTGCTGATGAACTGCAATTGGTGAAAAACTATTTGCGGGGTAATTTCATGCGTAGTATGGATGGCCCTTTTGCACTTGCAGATAGATTCAAGCACATCTGGCTGCACAACATGGATTATTCCTATTACGAAAAATATGTTGATGCTTTAGGCACGATCACTGCTAAGGAATTAATGGAGATGGCTAATAAATACTTACAAAAGGATAGTATGTATGAATTGGTGGTTGGGGCGAAAGGTAAATAATTATTTATCGTGACCAAACTAAGCGTAAATATAAATAAGATAGCCCTTATCCGCAACTCACGGGGAGGTACCCTTCCTGATGTTTCTAAAGCAGCATTGGATATTGTTCGATTCGGAGCGCATGGTATTACTATTCATCCCCGCCCTGATGAAAGACACATCCGTTACAACGATGCGCATCTACTTAAACCTTTGCTAAATGTGGAACTCAACATTGAAGGTTATCCCAATGAGAAATTTATGCAATTGGTAACCGAAGTAAAACCTGCTCAGGTTACGCTTGTTCCCGATCCTCCTGAAGCGCTTACGTCCAATGCCGGATGGGATACTATCAAACATAAAGATTTTCTGAAAGAAGTGATTTCCATTTTGCATAAATCAGGAATACGCACCTCCATTTTTATTGACACAGATTTAAAGATGATGGATGCTGCCGCAAAAACCGGCACGGACAGGATTGAGTTATATACCGAAGCTTACGCTAAAAATTATTTTACATCACCTGAAAAAGCAATTGCTCCTTATCGCAAAGCCGCTATCAGAGCGCATGAGCTGGGACTTGGTATTAATGCAGGGCATGATTTGAATTTGGATAACCTTGCATACTTCCACAAAAATATCCCTCATCTGGATGAGGTTTCTATAGGACATGCTCTTGTTTCTGATGCACTTTATTTAGGACTTGAAAATACCGTTCAGTTGTATTTGCGTCAATTACAAGATTAATATGAAACTCTCTTTTCGCAAGTTGGGTAGCGGCAAACCATTATTTATACTTCACGGTTTATTTGGTTCATCAGATAACTGGCAGACATTGGGAAAACAGTTTGCAGAAAACTTCACAGTCTATTTTATTGACCAACGAAATCACGGTCGCTCTCCTCATTCAGCAGAGCACAACTATCGCCTTATGAGCGATGACATTCTTGAATTAATCCAAGATGAGAATCTCGATAAAGTAATATTGATGGGCCATTCCATGGGTGGAAAGACTGCAATGCAGTTTGCAGTGAATCATCCGGAGAAAGTTGAGAAGTTAATAGTTGTAGATATTGCTCCCAAAAAATATCCGGTTACCAATAGGGATATTATTGAAGCATTAGAGAAGGTTAATCTGGATGTTGTGAAGACCCGAAAAGAAGTAGAAGAAATTTTATCAAAGGAAATTAGCAATGTTGGGACTTTGCAGTTCTTGCTAAAAAACTTGTATTGGAATGATGACCAGAAACTAGCTTGGCGATTTAATTTGGAAGCATTGAAAAATAATATTGCTCTTGTTGGGGAAGCTACTCCTATGCCTTCAGCACCTTTGCAAATACCTGTTTTGTTTGTGAAAGGCGGCAAGTCTGATCATATTTTTACTGCTGATACTAAACTGATTTATGAAATGTTTGCAAACGTAAAAATTGAAACTATTCCCGATGCGGGGCACTGGGTTCATGCGGATAAACCAAAGGAGTTTTATGAGGTAGTCTCGGCATTTCTAAAGGCCTAATGAAGTATTCATTCATAGTTCATAACTCATCGTTTATAGTTATGCTCTAATTTCTACATTTGCATTCTGTATGATAGTAGATATTTTCATTCCCTGCTTTGTAGACCAAATGTTTCCGCAAACGGGCTTTAACATGATTAAGGTACTGGAGCGCGTTGGTTGCGATGTAAATTACAATCCTGAACAAACCTGTTGCGGCCAACCTGCATTTAATGCGGGATATTGGAACGAAGCAAAGAAAGTTGGTGAGAAATTCATCAAGGAATTTCAACATGACCGATATATTGTTTCTCCATCTGCTTCTTGTGTTGGAATGATAAAAAATTATTATCCCGAGATGTTTCACAACTCAGTGCTTCATAACGAATACAAACAACTTGCTAAAAATATTCATGAGTTCAGCGACTTCTTAGTGAATGTGTTGAAGGTGTCGGATATTGGCGCTACCTTGGAAGGTACTGCCACCTACCACGATTCCTGCGCAGCTTTGCGTGAATGCAACCTTAAAGCAGAACCGCGTGCATTGCTCAGTAAGGTGCGCAAACTGGAAATAAAGGAAATGAAAGACACCGAATCGTGCTGTGGATTTGGAGGAACATTCTCTGCCAAGTTTGAACCAATTGCTGTCGGAATGGGTTCTGACAAAGTAAAGAACGCAATGGAAACAGGTGCCCAGTACCTCATTTCAACAGACCTCTCCTGCCTGCTACACATGGATGGCTATATCAAAAAACAAAACCTGAATTTGAAAACCATGCATCTTGCAGATGTGTTGGCAAGCGGTTGGTAAAAGTTCTTCTGTTTCTTTCAATAATTTTCACATTAAATATTATAGCTGTTAATAAGTAATTCGACCCCTTTGTGGTATTTTTCGTGCTGATATTCTGATAGGTTACGCTTTTTAACATATTTTTTAATATTAAACAGAAAATAAATAACATTAAATGTTTGGTCAAGTAATGAAAAGTTTCTACTTTAGTATTCTAAACGGTCGAGATTATGTTTGAAATGAGTAAAAAAATCCTTGAGAAGGTTAGTTTTGACAGGGCTTTGTTTTATAAGGAATTAGTCAAAACTCTAAAATGGCTTAAGCCCGACGAAAAATTGCTTTTAAAAGTTTGGTGCCTAGCCAACTTTGGACATATATATAAAGATGTTATTGTTGATGCATTCAGGCACGTAACGAAAACCTAGCACAACCCACCTCTTAAAATAAGTGAGTACCGTAATATTCGCAAATTTTAAGAGGTGGCTATAGGTAACCTACATTTCTTTTTATTCCCAGGTATCCGGCCCTTTGCAAAGGAGAGGTCTTAAATGTCTTTTTAAAAACTTCTTCTGTAATTTCTTCCCAATCCTTTTTGGTCATATTCAGTATTGCAGGATTTGGTTGTAACTCTTCGTTAGTATGCCGATGTGAGAACCTGTTCCACGGGCATACATCCTGGCAAACATCACAACCAAACATCCATCCATCGAGTTTGCTTTTCATTTCCTCGGGCATGTTTTCTTTTAACTCTATTGTGAAATACGAAATGCATTTGCTGCCGTCTACAATTTTTGGACCAACGATAGCCTGTGTTGGGCAAGCATCTATACACTTAGTACAAGTCCCGCAGTAGTCTTTTATAGGGCCATCGGCTTCCAGTTCAATATCTACAATTAATTCCGCGAGAAAATAAAATGAACCTTGTTTGGGATTGATCAACATAGAATTTTTGCCAATCCAACCCAAGCCACTTTTGGCTGCCCAAGCCCTATCCAGCACAGGTGCAGAATCTACAAATGCACGGCCATGTATTTCGCTAATCTCTTCATTCAATACCTGCAACAACTCTTTCAACTTGTCTTTAATTACAAAGTGATAGTCCTTTCCATAAGCATATTTGGAAATTTTCGGAGTCTCTGGATTCTGGCTTTCCTGAGGAAAATAATTCAACATGAGTGATATGACAGACTTTGCCCCATCCATTAATTTTCTTGGGTCAAGTCGTTTGTCAAAGTAATTTTCCATGTACTGCATCTTGCCATTCATGCCCTGCTCAAGCCACTTTTCGAGGCGAGGCGCTTCCTCTTCCAAAAACACTGCTTTTGAAATTCCGCAAAAATCGAAGCCGATTTTTTGAGCAAGACTTTTTACTATGTTGGAGTGGCTATTCATTTTAGAATCGGCATAAATCATGTAAAAATATTTGCCTGTCGGGCTTCCGACTAAAATAGCCTGTCCGCCCTATACCCCGGAATTTTCTTCAGATGCTTATAGGCTTTGTCTGTAGCTTCTCTGCCACGTGGTGTACGTGCTAAGTAGCCTTCTTGTATTAAGAAAGGTTCGTAAACTTCTTCCAATGTACCTGCTTGTTCACCAACTGCAATTGCAATGGTAGTAATGCCAACAGGCCCTCCTTTAAATTTATCTATAATAGCTGCTAAGATTCGGTTGTCCATTTCATCAAGGCCGTTATCATCTACATTAAGGGCTTTGAGAGCGTATTGAGTAACTTTCAAATCAATATTCCCTTCTCCTTTTATTTGCGCAAAATCTCGCACCCTGCGGAGTAATGCATTTGCAATACGTGGAGTGCCGCGGCTACGGCGGGCAATTTCCCATGAAGCATCGGAACTGATTGCAATATTCAATATACCTGAAGAGCGTTCAACAATCTTTTGAAGAAGTTCAGCACTATAGTAATCTAAGCGGAAATTTATTCCAAAACGCGCACGTAAAGGTGAAGTTAGAAGTCCCGACCTTGTAGTTGCACCAATCAGTGTAAATGGATTTAATTTCAATTGCACACTTCTTGCATTTGGGCCTGTATCGAGCATAATATCTATGCGGTAATCTTCCATTGCAGAGTATAGATACTCTTCAACAACCGGGCTCAAACGGTGTATTTCATCTATAAATAAAACATCAAAATTTCCGAGATTGGTAAGTAATCCCGCAAGGTCGCCTGGCTTTTCCAAAACAGGTCCGGAGGTGATACGGATATTCACTTCCAGTTCCGAAGCAATAATATTTGCTAATGTTGTTTTTCCCAATCCCGGTGGGCCATGTAAGAGCACATGGTCGAGGGCTTCTTCCCGTTGCTTGGCTGCCTGAACAAAAATTTTAAGGTTTTCAATTATCTTTTCCTGTCCTGTAAATTCGGCAAAATGCTGTGGACGCAGAGCAGTCTCAACTTCCTTTTCAGCAGAAGAAAGATTTTCGCTATCGGGATTTAAATTTTCGTTCATTGAATTGCAAATGTAGGAAAATCGCAACTACTCTCCACTCTCGATCATCTTCGCCCATTTAGTTCTTGGGAAAAGTCCGGCATATATTTCAAGCGGGTATATCAAGACACCCACAGAATAAGTTACCGAATTGAAGTTGTACCCAATTTGGTTGTTATCAATAAGCATAAGGCGATAACCAACCTGGGTATAAAGCCCGCAATATTTATTGAAATTGTAATCCAGTTCCACTTGCGGTTCGAGCGGAATAATTACCTTGTTCTTTTCTGTAAAAACGGTCTTGTTTAAGGTGTATTTATACGATGAACTGCCAATACCAATTGACACCGGTAACTCTATTCTCCAATGCTTTGAAAGGGTTATTATGTACTCTACAAAATAAGAAATAAAGAAAAAGTTGAGTTTGCTTTTTATAGTGTCGCTGCCAATATATTTTGTCTCGTAGATAGGTGAGGCAAGTGTATTAAGCCCACCACCGATGGTAAATTTTTTTCCAAAACAAACTCCAACATTGAATCCGAAAATATTGGCATTGTAATTACCAATAAAGGAGTTACGTGTGTTAAAACAGAACGAAAAACTACCTTTTCTTTCAATGGCAGATTGAATTGTATCAATTAGCTGGCAGCGGGATGTGAGCGCTACACTACAAAACAAGAATATGAAAAATGCTTTCTTCACTGGCTTTCAAAGATACCTGTTTACGCAAACTGGTTAGCAAAGTTCACCTTATTGCTCGCAGATGCAAGCAGGAGTAAACTGTATATTGGTGTTTGGTAACTCTGCTTTAATGGCGGCCTGAACCGGATTGCTTATAGCCACATCCTGCAGTTCGAAGTTCAGCAGATTATCACTTAACTCATGCAATTCGGCAGGGAAGTAAGACAGGTTAGAGCCCCACAAATCCATGTATCGCAACTCCTTCAAGTTGCCTATTGTGTGTGGTAGTGACTGCAAACTGGAACGGTTCATAACAAACCATTTCAGGTGAACAAGGTCGCCGAACTGAGGTGGCAACGAATCAATCTTTGTTTTTGAAAGTATAAGGAATTGTAAGTTTTTCAACTCACCAATCCAGGAGGGCACCGTGGTAATTTTATTTTTGCTCAGGTCGAGGTATTGCAGGTTAGTAAACTTGCGTATCTCTTCCGGAAATGCATCAAGTTTCTTTTTGGATAATTCTAACTTAATAACATTCTCCGGACGAACCATGGCCTCTTTTATACTTGTATATCCGGTTAGCGTATCAAGCGAGAGGGAGTCCATATACTGGCACTTACCCGCCAATGGAATGGAAAGGAAGATATAAGATAGGAGATATAAGATATAAGATTTGCCTCGACTCTTGTTCAGGCGCACTTCATTTGGATATATCTTATATCTCATATCTTAAATCTAGTATTCTCTTATTTTTTCTCTTCAAAATCGCCCATTGCGCAAAATTTGGCAATGCGTTTCTGAATTCTTTTTTCAGGATCGGCTTTCATTAACTTTTCAAGTTGCTTGTGCAGTTCTTCCCTCACAAATGCAAATGCCTCCTGCGGATTGACATGGGCACCACCGAGAGGTTCTTTTATAATTCCGTCAATAAGTTTGTTGTGTAACATATCTTCCGGAGTCAGCTTTAATTGCTCGGCTGCTTTTTCTTTAAAATCCCAACTTCTCCAAAGAATAGATGAACAAGATTCCGGCGAGATAACCGAGTACCAGGTGTTTTCAAGCATCAATACTTTGTCGCCTATACCAATGCCAAGCGCACCACCCGATGCTCCTTCGCCAATAATAATGCAGATGACAGGCACCTTAAGGCGCATCATTTCAAAAAGGTTGCGGGCAATGGCTTCTGCCTGTCCGCGTTCTTCACCTTCCAGTCCTGGATAAGCGCCGGGAGTATCTATTAAAGTAACTATAGGAATATTAAATTTCTCCGCCATTTTCATCAGGCGTAAGGCCTTGCGGTAGCCTTCGGGGTTTGGCATACCGAAGTTACGGTATTGCCTCATTTTAGTAGTGCTTCCCTTTTGCTGGCCTATGAACATTATGCTATGTCCGTCTACTTTGCCAAGTCCGCCAACCATGGCTTTGTCGTCTTTTACATTGCGGTCGCCATGCAGTTCAAAAAAGGTTCCCTGTGTAAGGGCTTCAATATAATCCAGGGTGTAAGGTCTGTCCGGATGCCTTGATAGTTGCACCTTTTGCCAGGGTGTAAGTTTATCGGCTATCTGCTTGCGGGTCTCAACTATTTTATCCTCTAAATCCTTTACAGTTCCTGTGGTATCTACCTTGCCTTTTTCGCCAACCTGTTTTACCTTTTCTACCTGGTCTAATAGTTCCTGAACCGGTTTTTCAAAATCAAGAAAGTTCATTCAAAATGTTTTTGGGACTGCGAAGATAGAAAAAAGAGGCGATAATGGGCGAGATATGATTTTATAGTGCCTGACAAAACTTGCCTTTTCTCAAAAATAACTGAAGCACGCATTCACCAATTTCTTAGGATGGAAGGAGAGAATAATTCCTGCAAATGAATACCAGTCGTTTTTGCCATTGCCGCGTTGGGTTCCAATCATGTGGGCATGGTCGGGGTTAAGGCTACGGTTCGACATTTGCAAAGCCAAGGCTGCATTAGGCCCTTCAGAAGCCGCCAACTGCACAGGGTCGGGATAAACGCTATTTACATCATCCAGATACCCGGTGAAGGTTTTGCGCAAACCCCATTCAATACTCAGGCAAATTGTTTGCGAAAAAGATGTTTTTATTCCAATGCCAAATGGTATGCAAGGCTGAATTAAGTGATACGGCATATCCGGGTTTCCGCGCGTGCCTTGCCCTTCGGTATGCAAAGGTTGCAGGTCTATCCACTGGTCGCCTACTTTACCTTGCGGATTAAATTTGAAAACACCTAATCCACCAAAAATATAGGGGCTGAAATTGTATTTATCATTACCTATTTCATACTCCTGGAAGTTGAATTCTATAATCCCCGAGATTTCATCCACCGGAGATTGGAAATTCAAATTACGTTCCCGCTGAAATGCCGAAGAAGATTTGGAGTCATCGGCAAACAGGGTGCCATGCATATAGTTCAAACGGGCAGCAAAGCGATTATTAATATTGTAGCGGTAAATAACTCCATAGCCCAGCCGGGTGAATTGGTTGAAAAATCCATTGGGGTTTAAATCGCCTAAATAGTAGGAACATCCAAGGAAAATCCCAAATTCAGACGTACCTCGTTGGGCCATGGACGGGAGTGCCCAAACAACGAGTGAACTAAGGATTAGAATGAAACGTTTCATTTTGATTTTCAACGGAAATATTGGCGTACTTGTTAGCGTTTATGGTCCAAAAGTATGAAAATTTTTGCTCTTTTAGTTTGAAATTGCATAATAGAAGGCATTTTTATGCAAAATTTATTTATCTTTGCAGCGGATTTTGTGATTTAGATAGGATTCTCCCATAATTAAAAGTACTTCAGGAGGGCTAAGGCGGACCTCCTTTGTTGTTTATATAACCCGCTTGATGAACAAAAATTGTAAATTGTAAATGCTAAATGGTAAATTAATTTCATTCACAATTGACAATTAACCATTAACAATTAAAAAAGTCATGGCAAAGAAGGCAAACGTTGCAGAGTTAAAAGAAATCACTCACTTAAATATTATTGAGTCGTTTTCGGAATTTAAAGAAATAAAGAGTATTGATAAAGCCACCCTCATGAATGTGATTGAGGATGTGTTTAAAGCTATGCTCCGCAAGCGTTTTGAAACAGATGAAAACTTCGATATTATCGTAAACCCTGATAAAGGTGACGTGGAAATTTGGAGAAACCGCGTTATTGTGGAAGACGATAAAATTGAAAGTCCGAATACACAAATTGCATTATCGGAAGCAATAAAAATTGAGCCCGACTTTGAAGTGGGTGAAGATGTATCGGAGCCTGTAAACTTTATGGATTTCTCTCGCAGGGCTATTTTGGCAGTGCGTCAGAACCTTAGTTCACGCATTTCGCAATTGGAGAAAGAATCACTCTTCAAGAAATATAAAGACAAAGAAGGCGATATCATCAGCGGTGAGGTTTACCAGATTTGGAAAAAGGAAATTCTCATCATGGATGATGAAAGCAATGAATTAATTCTTCCACGCACAGAACAAATCCCATCTGACTTCTTTAAGAAAGGAGATACCATCAGAGCTGTAGTACTTTCAGTAGAAATGAATGGAACAAATCCGGTAATTACCCTGTCTCGCACGTCTCCTTCATTCCTTGAAAGATTGTTTGAAATGGAAGTACCTGAAATATTCGACGGACTTATTACTATTAAGAAGATTGTACGCGAACCGGGCGAAAGAGCCAAGGTGGCAGTGGAATCGTATGATGACCGTATTGACCCGGTTGGAGCTTGCGTAGGTGTTAAAGGTTCACGTATTCATGGTATCGTTCGCGAATTGAAAAACGAAAATATTGACGTTATCAATTTCACATCGAACCCTACTTTGTTTATTACACGTGCATTGAATCCTGCAAAAATTACATCTATAAAGATTGATGAGCCGACCAAACACGCCGATGTGTATTTGAAACCTGATCAGGTATCACTTGCAATTGGTAAAGGCGGACACAACATACGTTTGGCAGCACGTTTGACAGGCTACGAAATTGATGTGTACAGGGATGCAGAAAACTATACCGAAGACGTTCCGTTAGATGAATTCGGAGATGAAATAGAAGGATGGATACTCGATGCCCTGAAGAGCATTGGTTGCGATACAGCTAAGAGCGTATTGGAATTAACTGTTGAAGATTTAGCAAAGCGGACCGACCTGGAAGAAGAGACTATAAAAGAAGTACAGAGTATATTAAAGAAAGAATTTGAAGGATAAAAGGAAGTTATAAGTTATAAGTTATGAGTTATATACGAATTAAATTTGTTCAAACACACTCATAACTTATAACTCATAACTCATAACTAAAAACATGGCAGCAGAAGGCGTACATAGGTTAAGTAAAGTAGCAAAGGAACTCAACGTGAGTGTGGGAACGCTCAGCGATTTCCTGAATGCAAACGGGCATAAGATTGAATCGAACCCGAATGTGAAAATTACGGATGCCCAGTATGCTATTGTAAGGAAAGAATACGAAGGAGAAAAGAAAACAAAGGATGAAGCTGTTTTAATTCAGAAAGAAAAAGAAATTATTTTTGCTGAAGAAGAAGCAAAGAAAGTTCCTCCGGTTGTTGTTGAAGTACCGGTTGTAAAAGCACCTCCGGTTATTGCTGCTCCCGTTGAACCGGCCCGTGAAAAAGTAAAACTTGAAGGCCCAAAGATTACCGGAAAAATTGACCTCCCTGAGCCTCCTAAGAAAGGAAAAGCCAAGAAAGAAGCCGAAGAGGTAAAAGAACCGGTAAAGCCTAAAAAAGAAGAACCTAAAAAGGTTGAGGAAGTAAAACCACCGGTTGTTGAAGCAAAACCTGTTCCGCCTCCACCTGCAAGAATAGTAGAGGATTTTGTTCCCACTAAATTCAGTAAGCTGGAAGGTCCAACCATTATTGGTAAAATAGACCTGCCTCAAAAACCAATTGCTTCTTCCAATACCGATTCAGCGCCAAAAGGCGGGGGTGCAGGTGCCGGAAAGAAACGCAAACGGATATTTAAGAAGGAATATAATAAGGAAGATATTAATCAGGCTGCAAGGCCTGCTGCCGGAGGGAATCGTCCTGCTACACCCGGAGGTTCAAGAGCGCGTGAACAACGCCCTGAACTTACGGACGAAGAAATTCAAAATCAGATTAAGGAAACCCTTGCCCGCTTAAGTGGCACCGGAAAATCCAAAGCTGCAAAATACCGCCGTCAGAAGCGAGATTTGATGAGCGAAAAGATGGCCCAGGAAGCGGAACAGATGGAAGCCGAAGGAAAAGTTATTAAGGTTACCGAGTTTGTTTCTGCTAATGAATTAGCCAAGATGATGAGCGTGCCAATACAGGATGTTATTTCAACCTGTATGAGTTTGGGTTTGTTTGTTTCCATCAACCAACGGTTAGATGCTGAAACAATTTCAATTGTTGCAGAAGAGTTCGGGCATAAAGTAGAATTTGTAAGTATTGATGTACAGGAATCTGTGCGTATAGAGGAAGACAAGGAAGAGAATATGGTTCCGCGTTCTCCTATTGTTACTGTTATGGGTCACGTCGATCATGGTAAAACATCCTTACTCGATTACATCAGAAAGACCAACGTTATTGCCGGTGAGTCGGGTGGAATTACTCAGCACATTGGAGCATATAATGTAACATTAGAGAACGGTAAAACAATTACATTCCTTGATACTCCCGGTCACGAAGCATTTACAGCTATGCGTGCCCGTGGTGCTCAGGCTACCGACATTGCAATTATTGTGGTAGCGGCCGACGACGGTGTGATGCCTCAAACCAAGGAAGCTATTAACCACGCACAGGCTGCGGGGGTACCAATGATATTTGCCATAAATAAAATAGATAAGGAAGGAGCTAACTCCAACCGAGTTAAGGAAGAACTTTCCCAAATGAACATTTTGGTGGAAGATTGGGGTGGTAAATACCAGGTAGAAGAAATTTCTGCTAAGAAAGGAACCCATATCAGCGAACTGCTTGAGAAGGTTTTGCTGGAAGCGGAATTACTCGAATTAAAAGCAGATCCTGATAAAAAAGCACATGGTATTATTATTGAATCGGCGCTTGATAAAGGAAAAGGATATGTTGCAACCATACTTGTAGAAGGTGGTTCACTTCATGTAGGAGATATTATTGTTGCAGGTTGTTTCAGCGGTAAACTGAAAGCTATGCATAATGAAAGAGGTGCTGCAATTGAAGTTGCGACTCCTGCTATGCCTGCGTTGATATTAGGACTTGACGGCGCTCCGCAAGCCGGTGACCAATTCCACGTAGTAGAAAGTGAATCGGAAGCAAGAGAAATTGCCAACAAGCGTTTGCAATTGCAACGTGAACAAGGTTTGAAAACACGCAAGCATATTACGCTCGATGAAATCGGAAGACGTCTAGCAATAGGTGATTTCAAAGAACTGAATGTAATTGTGAAAGGTGACTTTGACGGTTCAATCGAAGCATTGTCAGATTCATTATTGAAACTTGCGAACACAAAAATTCAAGTGAACATTGTACATAAAGGTGTTGGTGCAATTACCGAATCGGATGTATTGTTAGCATCGGCATCCAATGCAATTATTATAGGATTCCAGGTGCGTCCATCGCAAAATGCACGTAGAATAGCCGAACAGGAACAGATTGATATACGCCTCTACTCTATTATATACGATGCCATTGAGGAAGTGAAAACCGCTATGGAAGGTATGTTGAGCCCGGAAATGCATGAGAAGATTACTTGCAACCTCGAAGTGCGCGAAGTATTTGCCGTTACCAAAGTGGGTAATGTGGCAGGCTGCATGGTACTCACCGGTAAGATTACCCGCAACACAAAGATTCGTGTGATACATGATGGTATCGTGGTGCATACAGGAGATTTAGCTTCTCTCAAACGTTTTAAAGATGATGTGAAAGAAGTTGTATCAGGCTACGATTGCGGTCTTAATATTCAAGGCTTTAACGATATTAAAGTCGGCGATATTATTGAAGGTTTCGAGCAGGTGGAGGTGAAAGCGAAACTATAAGCTAAGAGGTAAGAACTTAGAGCTAAGAGTTTGATCCATGAGCATACAGGAAGTCGAGATTCCGTTTAACAAAAACAAACAGAAAGTACTATTCATTGTTAATTCAGCGTGTGCTTTATTTGGAATTTGGCTTATTGTAATACAACCGAAAAGCCTTAATACAGTTTTTGATACCCCTTCGGAGATGTATGGTGGCCTTGGTACGTGGATCTTGTTTTGGGGGGTGTGTGCGTATTTTGTCGGAACGAAACTCTTTGACTCCTCCCCCGGTTTAATTATTTCAAACGAAGGATTTACTGACAATACTACGGCTATAAGCGCCGGATTTGTGCCGTGGAAGGATGTTTCAGAAATTCAGGAAAGTATAATACAGGAACAGAAATCCATCTGTGTAATTGTAAAAAATCCTCAAGATTATATTGATCGTCAGACAAACGCCTTGAAAAGGAAAACGTTGGAAATAAATTACAAGAAACTTGGTGTAATAATCCGGATTTATTCCCTCGGGCTTAAAAGTAGTTATCAAGAGGTGAAGGAATTGCTCGATAAAAGATTCGCAGACTACAAGGCTAAAAATAATTCGTGACTTTTCAAAATGAGTTTAACTGAACGATATTTCTCTGTAAAGAACTCAATCCCACAGGGAGTTGAATTAGTAGTTGTCTCCAAAATGCATCCGGTTGAAGAAATTAAGACCGTTTATGATTCGGGACAACGTGTTTTCGGCGAGAACAAAGTAATGGAGTTAATGGATAAAAAGGACCTGCTCCCTACTGATATACAATGGCATCTGATTGGCCATTTACAAACGAATAAGGTAAAATATATCGCGCCTTTTGTAAGCCTGATTCAATCGTTGGACAGTGCTAAGCTTGCCGCCGAAATTGATAAACAAGCAAAAAAATGTAATCGGGTAATAGATTGCCTGTTAGAAATATTTATCGCCTCCGAGGAAACCAAGTTCGGGTTTGATTTTACCGAGGCTGAAAGCTTCCTAAATAATGAGTTATCCAAGTTCCCAAACATAAGGATAACAGGGTTTATGGGAATGGCTACCAATACATCTAATATTGAACAGGTAAAACTGGAATTCGGGTCTCTTACCGATTTTTACAAGAAATACGAAAAGGCTCTCAGTTTGAAACACCTCTCAATGGGCATGACCAGCGACTACAAGGTTGCAATAGAAGCTGGAAGTAACATGGTTAGGATAGGGAGTGCAATATTCGTTGAGTAAAGCAATGGAACGCGGATGACGCAGATTGTTTAAGATTCCTTAAGATTTTAAAGTATCTAAATCCGCGATTATCATAGGAATCCGCGTCATCCGCGTTCCATTGAATTTCATTTATCCTTTTCTCCCTACTAATTATAATAATTTTTATCTTTGCACCCCTTTTGAAAAAAAGGAACTGCTAGATTGTCCGATGGTGTAACTGGCAACACGTCTCCCTTTGGAGGAGAAGAGTCCTGGTTCGAGCCCAGGTCGGACAACCGAGAAGAAAATCAAAAATAAATTAATCTAACTGAAAGCCCCTACTAATAGGGGCTTTCATCATTTTCACTTATTGTTGTCTATTGTTGATTTCGGTTCTTTTTCGTACTTTTGTGTTACCTTTTTGCCCACCCATAAACAGATAGGTATCACAAAATCTAAAAGCCAATGAACATAAAGTTTACAGCCGTTTTTAACAGGAAGAAGAAGCTCAATAATAAAGGGCAAGCACCGATTGAGATTCAAATTTACCAAGACCGGAAACGTAAATTCGTTTCAACAGGAATATCAATTACCACTGCACAATGGGATAAAAGAGGAAGGCTAATTAATAGTAAACATGATGATTATGACTTGCTTAATCTTCAAATTAAGGGTATAATTAATAGGCTTGAAAAGCAGCAAACGGAGCACATACTCCAAGATAAACCCCTATCGATTGGAGGCTTAAACCTTGACAGGGAAAAAATAAAAAGCCTCTCTTTTATTGATTTTGTGAAGAAGGAGATAGAAAGCGACCAGGTGCTTAGAGCAAAAACCAAGGTCAGCCATAATAACACCCTGAATAAATTAATAGAGTTCAGAAAAGATAAGGACATTTTATTTTCTGAAATAGATTATTCATTTGTAGATGACTTTCTAAACTACCTAAGGAAAGAAGGTTTATCACAGAATACGGTTCACAAGCAACATAAGAACTTTAAAAAATACCTTGATTTAGCGATTAAGAAAGGGTTCTATACACAGGCAAACCCTTGCAAGCAGATTAAGTTACGATGGGAGGAAAAGAAGAGAGAGGTATTGGTATTAGATGAAATTAATGCGATTGCGGCACTCGATTTAAGTAATTATGACCGTAAAATTGCAGAGGTCCGCGACTTGTTTTTATTTTCCTGCTATACCGGATTAAGAATTTCAGATGCTACACATTTGAAACGGGAATACTTTACAAAGACTAAAAAGGGTTATGAATTAGAATTTGTAACACAAAAAGTTAACAAGAGAGCCCAAATCCCATTGCATAGCTTATTTAAATCAAAGAAAAAAGGAAAATCAAAACCAGAATTGATTTTAGAAAAGTATCTTAATCAAAAGAAGGAATTTATATTTCCGATACTTCCAGAGCCCTTTATTAATAGACATTTAAAGGTATTAGCATCATTGGCAGAAATAAAAATAAATGTTACTTTCCATACTGCACGGCACAGCTTTGGCACATACATGGCAAATAAAGTACCATTACCAGTCTTGATGGTTTTAATGCAACATTCTGATATTAAAACAACGATGACCTATGTAAATACTAGCCAAGAATTAGTAAAACAGGGACTTATGAAGGTAGCTTGGGATTAATATTAGGCTCAATTGCTTATCTAAATCCATTCCATATCCAGTTAAGTAACAAAAGTAAAATGGTGTATATTTGTTTCATAAAAATCATATATATATGGCACTAACACCACCCTCTCAAGCTATCTATCCTATGAGCCGTATTGCAAAAGTTGATGTTTTATATGATGGAACTCTTCCGAATAATCATGAATTTTCTATTGCAAAATTGACACTAAAAGATGGTAGCCAAGTAATAGGAATACGCCACGATAGAAATGAATGGAATGAAAATGATGAAGGAAAAGGTTATCCAGTTGTTCGGGGAGGCCGACCGAGTTGGTTTATTTTACCAGACATTAATAAGTTAAACAGCACTTTGAACCTGTTATTAAATAATGGCTCAACTACCATTTAAAATATCTGCCCGTACAGCAGGGCTTATTGGTAAAGAAAATATTGCTACTGCCGACGGTGCAATTATTGAACTTGCCAAGAATTCATATGATGCTGATGCATCAACTTGTCTTATTTTTTTCGATTTCAGAGACACTAAAAACCGTTCATTGTATATAATTGATAATGGAGAGGGTATGACCGATGAGGTTATTAAAGAATATTGGATGACTATAGGTACATCTAATAAACTCCATTCACCATATACAAAAAACAAGAGAATTAAATCAGGTGCTAAAGGAATAGGAAGATTTGCATTAGATAGATTAGGGAAAAAAGTGGAAATGCTAACAAAGCCAAAAAGAAGCAATGGTGGTTTTATTTGGAAAGCAAATTGGGAAGAATTTAATGACAAGAAAACACTTGATAATGTTTTTGCAGACTTGGAAATCATTGAGAATCTATCATTGGAAAAGGAAATTAAAAATATAGTAGGGAATTTTAGACCCATTAATAAATCTATCAACTACCAATCGTTTGTATGCGGTACGATTATTAAAATATCCGGGTTACATGATGAATGGAACAAGGAAGATTTAGAAAACCTATTTAAAAATCTTGAAGAATTAATACCACCACAGCCCAAATATGATTTTGTTTTAGGGTTATATACTACTTCATACGAACAACGATTTGGTAAAATACAGTCTTTATTCTGGGATGATTATGATTATAAACTACAAGCAAATATTGAACATAATGGTGCTGTAGAAATAAAAATTGACCGTAGGGAGTTTAACTGGAAATCCATTAATCCGGACGTTTTTAAGGAGCGAAAGCCTAAAGATATGTCTAAAGCACCGTATGATTTGGCAACATTAAAAAAGGGAGATTTTATTTTAAGAACTTCCATTGAAGAAATATGGCCAGGAATTAAAGATCAATTAACAAAAGAAGTGATTGATAGTATTGGAGCTTTTAGTTTTAATTTTTATTTCTTAAAACGAAGTGTAAAAGAAACCGATTCAAAAACTTACTCTTACAGGGCGTTCGATTCAAGTAAAAGAAGGGAATGGCTTGATCGCTTTGGAGGCGTCAAAATCTTTAGGGACGATTTTAGGGTTAGACCTTATGGAGAATTTAATAGCACAACATGGGATTGGTTAGATTTAGGTTCAAGAGCGTCGGCAAGTACTTTTGGTTCTGGACAACCTGAGGGTTTAGGTTGGAGAGTTGGCCCGAATCAGATATATGGATATGTAACGATTTCAAGGCTTGATAATCCCGAATTAAAAGACACGACCAACCGTGAAGGCCTTGTAGATAATAGAACATTTCGTGCATTTAAGGAATTACTCCTGCTTCTGATTAATTTAATTGAAAAAGATAGGCACTATATATCAAGCCCTATGAAAGTAGTGTATGATAGGGAATATGACATTGCTTTAGCAAAAGAGGAAGCAGAGAAGCAAGCGGAGGAAGACCTAAAAAAGCAATCTAAAAAGAAATCAAAATCAAAAGCCAGCAAAAGGAAAACTACTTATGCCAAAGCAACTAAAGGATTTATCGATGAAATAGAGCAAAAGGAAGATGAAATAAGAATGTTAAGGGTTTTGGCAAGTTTAGGGATGACTATTTCAACATTTACCCATGAATTGAAGGATATAGGCTATTTTCTTGATTCCTATTCACGCAAATTAAAAGTATTAATTGAATCGGAAATTAATAAGCAAAAATTCATTGAGGAAAAAAAAGTTGCAAAGAATCCGTTTCTACTTCTAGAAAACATCAATGGACTAATTGTTCGACTTAACAATTGGATTGACTTTGCAATTAATAGTATCAAGAAAGATAGAAGAAAAGCAACAGATTTGTGTGAAAAATACTGTTATCATGACGAGCCACAGCACATCTTTAGGATATGCAAACGATAGTATTACTGGGATTTGGGTGCAAATGAGCCCAAGTTGTTATATGGCTTGTAATAACTATAAAATGAGTACTATAATTTATAGACTCAACAAATTCTTTTACCAATTCAAGGTTTGTAGTAAAAACATTTATGCAGATAAAGTCAGGCATTTCTGCACAGACCATAGAGATGAGCTCCTGTAACGGAGTATTACAAGCAACTGCATCTAAAAGTGAAACGTTAATATTATTAGCCTTTAAAGCTGTGGCAATCAGCCCCAAACCAATGGGAGTGAGTGAATCTTCATCGTAGAGAGGATTCTTATACCGGAAGAGCGGTGAATTTATGACCAATGTTTTCATACGTATTATCTATTTGAGAATAGGTTTTTATAATCTTGAAGTTGTGGAGGAGTTGGCTTAACTGCCAACGACCATACTAAATTCCAGATATTATTATATAATGCACCGCCTGAATTCCCTGTATCAGTTTCTAATGCCTGATAATGTTTTGATTTTACTCTTGTATACATTAATAATTTATCCGAACCTTGAACTTTTATCATTCTTCCCCTTACCTTCAAATCGGCTTCTTTCGGATTGTAAAACCGCAACTCAGTTTCAGGCATATCATGTAAGATTTTCCCATATCTAATTTTCTTGGTATTATCATTGGGTTCTTCGCATAATATCGAAATCTTATTGAATTCAAGGGAACGTAAATAATGATACTGAGCATTATTATCCATATCTGAAGGAGTATTCCCAAAAAAATTCAAATCCCCGCCAAACATTTTTATTTCGTTTTTATCACCATTGGCAGTAAAACTATTTACGATGTGGTCTAACTCTGAAGTATGATAAACATCTTTTACAAGCAAATATCTCTTTGTAAAGATGAACAACGCAATGCTTGAAAAAATGGCAAGTACTGAGCCAATAATGCCAAATAAGCTGAAATCGCTCCAATAGATAAAGCCAGAGGTTATTGATGCAAGAAAAACTATTATTGAAAATCCATAAAAGAAATAATGAAGACCTGTTTTAGTTCTTGTAGCAAATATTTTACTACGAAGCACCCCAAAAAAAGCACCTAAGCAAAGTGAATTGAAATGTTTTATCATTACGAATGCATTGCTTTTCATAAGCGAGACAGAGTTCAATTTACATATACAACAGTTACTGAGCATTTATTTCCCGCCCATCGCTATACTATTGAGTTGGCTTCAGACCGCTTTTTGTCGCTCGCTGAAGAGATTCACCCGGATGTAAATGCGTACATCGGTGAAATACTTAAGAGCCAACGCCACCCTGACCAAGCGTACAGAATATGTGCAGGGGTTCTTGGGTTCGCTAAAAAGGTAGGTAATGAACGCCTCACCAAAGCGTGTCAGCTTGCTGCAAGTTGCAGCATCCATAGTTATAGAATTATAAAAAAGATATTGGAGCAAGGATTAGATATGCTTGACGATGAAAGCGAGCATCCCAAGATGCCTGAACATCCCAATATACGTGGCAAAGACTATTATAAATGAAAGTATCAATGTTCTTAAAAATCAATAAATCATGAATGAAAAAACGTTAGAAAAAATGAAAAAAATGAAGCTCATCGGTATGCACAGAGCTTTTAAAACGAGCATAGAATCCGGTAAAATGGAAGATTACACCACTGATGAAATGGTGTCCACCCTTATCGAATCAGAGTGGGACGACAGGCACAATCGCAGCATAGATAGGCTAATTAAAAACGCCAAGTTTCGCTACAAGGCTTCATTGGAAGAACTTAATTACAGCAATGACCGGAATCTTGATAAGAACCAACTCATGCGTTTTGGTGATTGCAATTTCATTGATAAACATGAAAATATCCTCATTACAGGTAGCACTGGCATAGGTAAAAGTTATGTTGCTTCGGCTATCGGTCATCAAGCTTGCAGCCTCGGACATAAAGTTATCTACCATAATACAGCCAAACTTATGGGGAAGCTTAAAATGATTAAGGGTGAGAGTTCTTATGCGAGGGAGATAGCTAAAATAGAGAGACAGAACCTTTTGATACTTGATGATTTCGGATTGCAACCATTTGATGCGCAAAGCCGTTCCATATTAATGGAAATAATTGAGGACAGGCATGGGAAAGGCTCGACCCTTATAACATCTCAGGTTCCTGTGAGTAAGTGGTATGATATTATCGGGGAGCAAACAGTGGCGGATGCCATAATGGATAGGTTAATCCATCAGTCGCACCGAATGGAGCTTAAAGGGGAATCAATGAGAAAAAAAACTTTGGCAAACGCAGCATGAAAACTATATGGGCATAACTCCAAAATTTATGCTCATATAATGCCCTTTAGTGCCTGATGTAACCGTTATTCCATACCTTTTTCCTGCGGAGAAATTTGACCTGTTTGAGGTAGGGATAAGTGCATTGAATAAAGTGTTGCAATAATAACTGCAACCAGTATCCTGATAATTTTGTCTGCTAATCCCATGTTTTCTTTCATAAAATGTAGGTTTTATACAATACAAAACTAGGGTCGAAGCAAGGGTAATTTTGTGAGAACTGTTAGGTTTGAGCATGATTTAACTCATATCATCGCTTACCAAAAGCTATTACATCAGCCCCTACGCTCCCAAAAAGAATTTATCATTTTTTCGAAAAAAATCCTATTTTTGCCCTCCAAATAACATAAAACCAATGAAAAAGAAAATTACACTCCTTCCAATTGCATTGGGTTTGCTTTTTTGCAGTGTATTCACTTCGGCCTATGCACAAGCTAAAAAAGCAAAATCCAACACAAGTGCCACACGAAGTGTTTCTGCAGTGCAGACTGCTTCGGATGGAAATGAATTTGTGGTTGTAACCATAACCATAAATAAAGACGCATTTAAAGGCCCCGGCAAAGTTGAGGAAACCTTTTCAAGCGATTTAATGGCTTCTTCTATGAAAACAAGCGGTGCTTCATTCAGCAGTAAAGACGGCAAAGCTACCTTCACCTGGGCTAACATGAGCGAAGACAGGGAAATAGTTGTTTCCTATTCACTAAGGCCTACAAAAGCTACTGCCGAAAGCCAGACCATTACAGGATCATTTACCTACAGTAACCATCCTTACACAATTGAGTCATCCTCATTTAGTATTAAATTCTCAGGTAAAGTAACTGCTCAGGGCACCTACAAACCAACCCAGACAAGCCAATCATCCGGCGATAGCGGACCAAAAAACACCCTGGAAGATTTGTATTATATAATCATGGGTGAATATCCGGGCGGAGGTTCAGATGAGTCTTACACTCCCGCTCCTCCTGTTAAAACATCATCAGTAAAAACAACTTCTACAACTACAACAGCAAGTGTAGCTCCAGCCCCTAAAAAGGCTGAAGCTGCTCCTGCAGTGGTTCAGCAACAACCGGTTGTGAAAGAAGAACCAAAAATGGCCCCGGCTCCTGTAGCAACAACTTCCACACCTCAAACTACCGCGCCTGCTGTTGTAGCAACTCCACCGGCAAAAACAGCACCTGCCCCGGTAGCTACTCCTGCACCATCCACTACCCAATCAACCGGAGACCTGGTTTACCACATTCAAATTGCTGCAGTTGGTGATAAATCAAAAGCAAGCGAAGTATTAAAACCTTATGGCATTACCGAGGAACCTATTTTGGAAGCCGCTGGAAATGCTACGAGAGTAATGATTGGCAATTACCCCAATTTAAGTTCAGCTAAAACCCGCATGGATGCTTTAAGGGCTAAGGGTTTAACAGGCGGATTTATTGTTCCTTACTACAAAGGAAAAAGAACCACCTTGCAGGAAGCTGCTAAGCATACTAACCAGTAGAAATTATCTGTGCTCCGTAATCGGAACACCGTTCACGTACTTAACTTTCCGTTGTACGTTTCCATTTTTATCATAGAACAACCATTCGCCCACAGGAACACTGCGTAGGGTTCCTTTCTTTTCTTTCACAAGGGAATAATCTGATGTATTGGAAACTTTTCCATCGGGGAAATAGGATGTGCATTTGCCTGCAGGAAGCCCATCATTAATAGTCTGTTCCTGCATAAGTACGCCTGTTTCGTAATAAAATTTCCAGTGTCCGCTCAGTTTGTCATCTTTATAATCGCCTTCCTGAATTTTTATGCCTGTAGGTTGCAAAAACACCCAATGCCCGTCTTGTAAATCCTTATGGAAGTTGCCTTCCCGCTGCAAAGCACCTTTTTCGTAATAATATTTCCAGTGGCCCTCTTTTAAATTATTGGTGCGTGTGCCTTCATATTTCAATTTTCCGTTTTCATACCAACCCTGCCAATTGCCTTCCATGCTTGCCGCTTTGTAAGAACCTTCATCTTCTTCCTGCCCATTACTGTACCACGATTTCCAAAGGCCTTCTTCCTTATCATCCAGATAATTTCCTTGTTCGTTCATCTGTCCATTTTTATACCAAATAGTGCAAAGTCCATTGCGCATATCATTTTTATAGCGGCATTCTTTAAGTTTTACACTGCTGCTGTCGTAGTAAAATGTCCAAACACTGTCGCGTTCATTGTCTTTAAAAAAACCTTTTTCAGTGGTGTCGCCGGTGGTTTCGAAATATATCCAAAATCCGTTTCTTTTTTTATTATGTAAATCACCGCTTATTTTTATTTTGCCTGTTTCATAATACCAGTTCCAGTGGCCTTCCTTTTCCCCATTGGTAAAACTTCCCTTTGTTTTCAATGCACTTCCCCTGAACCATGAAGTATAAGGGCCATTCTGCCTGCCTCCTGAATATGTTGCTTCATTGTCTTCGCCCCCATCGGAATAATAATATTTCCATACACCTTCCTTTAGCCCATTCACATATTTGCCTGTCGCCTGCGTAACTCCTCCGGGATAATACAACGTAATAGTGCCGTTTCCATTCGAAACAATTTTTTTGCCTTTTACATCATAGTACTCCTTCATATAGATAAGGCTGTCGGCATGGTTCACAATATCTTTTGGTTTGCCATTCTCATACCACTCCTGCCATTCACCGGTTTCTTTGTCATTCTGAAAATCTCCTTCGCTTTCTTTGTTTCCATTATCATACCAAGATGTGAAATGTCCTTCCTTTTTATTCTTTACAAAGGTCCCCTGGTTTTTCATTTTCCCATTCAGATAATAATAGGTCCATGTACCTTCTTTTTTATCTTTTATATAGTGCGTAACACTTGTTAATGCCCCATTCGTATCCCATGATTTCCATGTGCCATCCCGTAAATTTTCAGAAAAGGAGTTCACCATATCAGTATCTCCATTCGAAAAGAAAAATACAAATGTACCGTTAGCCCTTCCCCTGTGATAATGCCTTATAGAGCGCAGAGTTCCGTTTTCGTAATAGTTTTTCCAGATGCTGTCTTTATCTCCTTTATGGAAAAACCCCCATTGGTCGAGTTGTCCGTTTTTATACCATAGTTTGAACGAACCATGTTGCATACCATCGCGAAAATTCATCTCGCTTTTTTTGATTCCGGCAGCACTGTCCCAATACTCTATAACAGGCTGGGAGAAGGAAGAGAGGCTTAATAGTATAAAACAAAAAAACAAAAATCGTTTGAGCATAATTGTGGAAGATAACATTAGCACAAAGTTATAATGCAATAGGTAGCTAAAAGATACAGAAAAAAAATATTTTAAACAAAATGCATCTTATAACTTACCTCTCTCCGTCCCCTCCCCAAGAGGGGAGAGCGTATCTTTTTCCTATTACTGAACTTTCCCTCTCCTCGCAGGAGAGGGTAGGGTGAAGTCTTATTTTTCTACAACTATTTTCCCCTGACCTAATAAAGTACCATCTTCGTTTAAAACCCTATAGAGATAAATTCCGTTGGGTTGGCCTGTTAAATCTATTTCTTCACTCTTAGCTCTTAGTTCTTCGCTCTTAACTCTCTCCCCAAGCACATTATAAATTTCAATAGTTGCGGATGAAAAATTTTGTGCGCCGGAAGTTTGGAGTGTGAACGTGCCGTTGGAGGGGTTGGGGAAGGCAATTATTTTGATTTCATCTAATATAATGTTATTAACGTAAAGTGGGTTATCACACCCGTTCCATCTCGCTACAAAAGAAGCATCCATTGAGTTTTTTTTGAATGGGTTTAGTGTGTCCGAGCCAAAAATTTGAACTGTCCCTCCATTTGCACCTAAATAAACATAATTGCCTGATGTATCTGACGAGACCATATTGCTGTAGCTAGTTCCGCCACATCTTATAATCGTTGCGCAGTTCACGTTCCCTGATGTATCCATTTTAATCATATAAAGAGGAACATCGAAATATGATGTATCGATTAGAGATAAAATATCGGATTGAAAAGCTATTTTGCATAAACTGTCTGGCAATCCTCCATCACCTATATAATAAATATTACCATGACAATCGGAAGACAATGAAGTGGAAAACCATCGATTATGGTCAAGGATTTTAGGTTGAAAGGTCCATACCACTTCACCCAAAGCATTGTACTTTACGATAAATGGACACTCAGTCTCCATATAAGGTAAAGCATACCATGCATAATTGGAGGCATTATTGATAAGTGTGTCAGTACCAAAAACCACAGTATCTATAAATGAACCACTAACATAAACATTTCCTGCATTATCTACAGTTATTCCATAACACCATACTCCACTTGCCGAAGAAGGAATAACCGCTTGTCTGCCCCACAAAACCTTACCGTTGGTATCATAACTTACTACGAACATATCATAATTATATGCATCTACAGTAGTGAGTTTATAATTACCGAATGTTACGCTATCCGAAAATACGCCCGCAATAAAAACTTTACCGCTATTATTTGCCGCTACAAAGCGCGCTTCAGAACCATATGGGCTAAACCCAGCAGATTGCCTAGCCCACTTTTCATTTCCATTTACATCATACTTGGTTAAAAAAGTATCACCGGCAGAATCTATTAAACACTTCAAAGTATCGTTGCCAAAACTCACAGTGTCCATAAAAAAGCCAGTGATGTAAGTATTACCGTTTGCATCAGTAGAGGAATAATTGCCAGCAGGAAAAGAAGTGGGAGAAGGCACTGATGATTCCCTTGCCCATTTCTCAGTTCCATTTGCATCAAATTTTACAAGGTATGTATCTGGGAATCCGCTTCCCTGTGTTTTTAAGGTATCTGAATCAAAAATAAGTGTATCCATTAAATTTGCCATTAAGTAAGCATTACCATCCTTGTCGGTAGTTATGGTATATCCATTAGAATAAATACGATTGCCTTTTTGTTCTGATTGTTTCGCCCATATCACATTTCCGGCCGGTGAGTATTTCACGATGAAAGCATCGTAGTTATTCGAATTATCTCTCAATGTATCCGTTCCAAATGATACTGTATCTCTAATCATGAAACCAGCCTGAAAGCAATTTCCATTATCATCGCTTGCTACAGAAACATTACAGGCAATCCCCAGAGTAGACCTTTCCCACAACCAACTCTGCCCCTCACAAAGTGAAAAACTAAAAATGAATAATGAAATAAGGAGAATTATTTTTTTCATGTTCCTTATGATAAAGTAAATATACAATTATTTCTTACTGATACGCAAGAGCTTGATATGGAAGAGTAGTGTGAAAATATTTTCAGATAATTGCCAGTCGGGCTTCCGACCTAATTCGGTCCCACTAGTTAGTGTCTTTTGTTCACTCTTATCCCTGTTAATTTGATTTTTTTACCACTAAGTGCACTAAGATTTCACTAAGCCTCACTCAGAAAACTTAGTGAAACTTAGTGTGCCTTTTCTTTGTGAACTTAGTGGTAAATTTAGCGGTAAAATGTTTTACTTTTCAAAAGTCAATGACTTTTTCAAAAAACACTTTTCCATGCAGTATATTTGTTTTTAAGGAGAACAAGTACCCTTCAAGATAAATGGAAATGATGAACCACATATCACAAAAATGCCCAATAATACTTATATCGAATATTATAATGTGCGTTCTTATATATAAAATAATTTTCTGTTCCGGCCTGTTAATAACAGGAAAACGAAAAATCACAAACATGATTTTCAATGAATTAAGTTTTCCCTTTCTCAGTTTAACTCCTGTTATTTTTCCAGATGTTTTCTGTTCCCCTTCCTGTTACATCCCTGTTAATTGTAAATTTCATTCTATAACGAAAATAAAATGTTTCGCTTTAAAATATTTCAGTCAGCCGGCAATAACGAACTATTATTATTCGTATCGCAACGCCTCAATTGGGTCAAGCTTGGCGGCTTTTATGGCAGGATATATGCCCGAAATTACACCTACAATAAAGCATATAGTTATTGCCAGGCCAATCCATGTCCAGGGGACAACAAAATCAATCATGAACAGGAAAGAAATTAATACGCCGGCTATTAATCCCAGAATTATTCCAAGCAAACCACCCAATTGAGAAATGACAATTGCTTCTATTAAAAACTGGTTTCGTATAATCCGGCGGGTGGCGCCAAGTGATTTGCGAATGCCTATTTCCGTAGTGCGTTCGGTAACCGAAACCAGCATAATGTTCATTAACCCGATAGCCGCGCCAAAGAGCGTAATGATGCCAATAACAATAGCACCTATCGACATTTTTGATAGTTGGCTAATCAATACATTCGAAAGGTCATCACTTTTAATAATTCCGAAATCTTCTTCTTCACCAATCTTATCTCGCCGTATGGTTCGAAAGGTGCCTTTCGCCTCGCTGATAGCTGCATCCATAAGGGCAGGGTTATGCACCAACACGCTTATGGTGAAGGTCAGGTCGCCGACATCCATTAAATGCGAGAATGAACGGACCACAGGAATTGGCAGTAAAGCAATACGATCACCTCCAAAACCAAAACTGTTACCTTTCGATTTGAGAACGCCAATTATTTTATACTCGCCCCCTACTCCAATACTTACCACTT
Organism: uncultured Bacteroidota bacterium; assembly: GCA_903901055.1. Classification (GTDB taxonomy): domain Bacteria; phylum Bacteroidota; class Bacteroidia; order JABEUT01; family JABEUT01; genus JABEUT01. The sequence continues at coordinate 66,557 of CAIUPO010000107.1, read as the reverse complement.
TATTAATAGGGTCTTCGTGCTTTTTAAAAAGGCTTTTGGCAATATCCTGCCCGATGATGATTACGCGCCGGCCGTCTTTAATTTCTTCCGGAGAAAAATTTCTACCCTGACTTAATGTATATCCTGAAGTGACGATAAAATTCTGGTCCGTTCCATCTACTTCAACATTCGGGTCGGTTTTTTCCTTTTCAAATTTCACGGTGGCAATGTCCGAAGCATCATTGGTTACAGAAACTTCAGCCGGGAAAGTATATTGCTGGGCAAATGCCTCAGCTTCATCGAAGGTTATATTTCTATAAATCTTAGGTTTTTTGCCTTTTCTTCCTATGCGTATGTTCGCATCCTGATTGCGTATGGCAAACGTGTTAGCACCCATTTGGGTAAAGTTGCTGTTAATAGCCGACTTCATAGCATCAATAAGTGTAAGGATACCAACTAATGCTGTAATGCCGATGGCAATAATCATAATGGTAAGGATAGTACGAAGCAACTGCCCCCTGATGGAGGAAAGTGCAATTCCAATACTAACTCTAAATAGCCCGGGCATTATGCAGCGATTTGTTCCCTGCAAATATAATGTCTTTTAGACACTGCAATTATTGCGGACCGGGTCCGTCATCATCCCGTTCTCTTCCGCCACGCTCCCTGCGTTTGCTTAGCTGGTTGAGAAGGTAGCGCTTGAATCCGTCTTCGGCCACAAAGAATTTTGCCACCTTACGGATTGGGATTACCGCCTGAAATTTTGTCACATACTGCTTACGCAACTCCAACTGGCGGCTTTCAATATCGGTTTCAGCTATAATCAGTTTTTGAACATCCGCTTCACTCATATTATCAATTCCACCGGCCTTTTTAACTGTTTCAACATTGTCCATACGCTGTTTCCTTAGCACATCTATGTCTGCTTTATACTGATTATAAACGGGCCAGAATTTTTCGGCTTCGTCTGTGGTTAAATCCAGCTTCTGTGAGATATAGGCAATATGCATTGTTTCAACTTTGTCTTTTTTATCCTGTTGTTTATCCTGCGCAAACAAAGCAACTGGAAACATTAAAAGACATGGCATTAAAAACCGGAATAAACTCTTTGATTTTCCGAAGGCATTCTTTTGAAACATGGTTATATTATTCATTTTCAATATCTGAAATACTAACGTTGTTATCTACTAAATAGGTGATAATTTCCTGGTCAGCATTAGCGGAATCGGACTTCATTTTAACCGATGGCGAACCATTTTCCTGGTCCAAAGGAAGTCCCTCGGTTAGTTCCTCTAAGCTCGATTCACTAATGGAATAGATATTTTTATCAAGGTGTGCAACTATTAAACTATCGGGAATAGTTTTAGCCATAGCTTCATAAGAAACAGGGCGATTATTTATCCTAAGTGCAAAAAAACAAATTATGATAAGGCAACCCGTGATGGATAAAATTCGCCATTTATAGGCGAATAAAGTGAGCAATACTTCCTCTCCCCATTTTGTAGATTTGTTTTCAGTCCTGCATTTTTCCATTATTTCAGAAGGAAGACTGTCAAAATAACTTTCGGGCACAGAAAATGGATTATCCTTCGGAATGGAATGCAACAATGGAAAATCCCTTTTTAAGGATTCTTCTTCATCAAATATGTCTGTTTTGTTGCTCATATCGGTCTTTTGACGCCTCTAAAGTAGGTAAGTTTAATTATTCTTCAAAAATGCTTCTATTTTCTTTACTGCATGGTGATAAGACGCTTTCAACGCCCCCACCGAGGTATCCAGCATCTCCGACATCTGTTCATATTTAATATTATCATAATACTTCATATTGAACACTATACGTTGTTTATCGGGTAATGTTAGGATAGCCATTTGCAGTTTCTTCTGTATAGCATCTCCACTGAAGTAGTTGTCGTCCAATTTGTGAGAAAGGGACCTGGAAACACTATCGAAAGGCACATACATATTTGCCCTCTTTTGCTTAAGGAAAGTAAGGGACTCGTTAGTTGCAATGCGGTACATCCATGTATACAGGCTGGAGGCTTCCTTGAAAGTGCCAAGGTTTTTCCAGACCTTTATAAATACATTCTGAACCACGTCATTAGCATCATCATGGTCGATTATTATACGGCGCACCTGCCAGTAAACCCGTTTTTGATACTTGGTAACAAGGATATGAAAGGCATGGTTCCGTGAGGATTCAATCCGGAACATTTCCAATAAATCACTATCACTTATCTCATCCGCCATATAACAAAAGCCCTTAGCATTGCTAAATTAAAAAACCCTCTCCAAAAATTGAAGAGGGTTAAATAAGATTATTTAGATGAAGAGCGGGTGAAGGGGACTCAACTATAACCTTGAATTCTTATTACTTTATTGGTTTTCGGCTTCCCTTTTCAACTAAACACATTTATTTTTTTCATTACTCCATTCCACCTGAACATTGTATACATTCACTTTTTTAAAATGCCACGCACATAAATCTCCTATCTCCATATCGTTTGGCGTATCATACCAGCCGCTAGGAGAAACAGGGTCAGTAATTGCTTCACATAGTTCGTGCGAACTTGTGGCGGTTACAGCATCTTTAACTGTTCTGCCACCCAAACACCCGTAACAATTAGGATAAGGCATTACCGCATAAAAAATTGATTTGTCTATAGCATCGTGATATCCGCAGAATTTAGCACAGGAGCTATCGCCTTCGGCAGTAACAACTACGCCTTTATCGAGGTAAATAAAGTACAAGATATTCGGGTTCCTGGCCGGAACTTTACCTGCTTTAATCCATTCCAACAGATTAGTTCGGATTACAGCATCATCTATTGCACTGCCTGTTATCGGGGCTGAAGCAGTTATAACTTTATGTCCGGTGAATTCTCCACGGCCTATTGTATATTTTCCGGGCACACTATATTCACCCAACTGATCCATTAAAGGGCTTACTAAAATGTCTTTAAAAAATTTAGTTATTTCACTCAATAACGTTTTCATTTCCGTCATCTCAGTCCAGTTTTCACCCCAGAAAACTGCATACACTTCTACATTCTCAATTAATGGTCCGCCTCCGTAAATTAGGTGCGCGTTCTTTGGCGGGGCATGTGATGAGCCCGAATATATATCAGGGTTTTCAGCGGCTTTTTCTATATCGGACTGTACAAGTTCTTCATCGGGCTTGAACATTGGTACTATCCTAACTCTTGATGTTTTTGTTTCCATATCCGTGTAGTCTTTATTTTCCTGTTATCTATCTATACTTTTATTTAAGAATACATTCAGCTAATTAATTCAATGCTGCTATAAATATATTACCTCTGATACATTAAACCAAAATCACCAACCTATAGCACGGAATTGCCTCCTCCCGCTTATGTGCTCCCTTTACAAACTTAAAAATATTTTTTATACATCCAACCGGACCGATAAAATTATTCTGTACTTGCATGATAACTTTTTATTTCTGCTGATTCTAATAAAACCTTTTGGTTTGGTTTCCGTTAGAATATATAAGTAAGGAAGATTATGCTGGAAAAATTTCTTGATTATCTACGTTTTGAAAGAAATTTTTCAAAACACACCATTATATCATATAGAAATGATTTGGAGCAGTTTACGGCCTTCCTGAAAAGGACCTACGAGATTGAAAAACAGGAAGAAGCAACCACATCCATGATACGTTCCTGGATGGCGGAAATGATGCAGGAGAAAATATCGGCACGTAGTGTAATTCGCAAGGCATCAGCCTTAAGAACCTTTTATCATTTCCTTTTAAAAGTGGGAGTTATCACGTTGGATCCAATGGTTAAAATATCAGCGCCTAAGATGCCGTCAAGGCTACCCGTTTTTGTTACCCAAGGTGATATTGGTGTGTTATTCAGAGAGATAGAGTTTCCAAAAACTTTTGTCGGCATTCGTGACCGACTAATTATGGAAATGTTTTATGCTACCGGCATTCGTCTATCTGAACTGATAACCATGAAAGATGCCAATGTGAACATTTTTAACCTCACAATCAAGGTATTTGGCAAAAGAGCAAAGGAACGGATTATCCCTATTCCCGGTATTATTAAGGAATATATTACCCTTTACCGTAATGAAAGGGACTCCCTGGGATTGAAAGGAGAATATTTTTTTGTAGATGAAAAAGGTGGTGAGTTATATGAAAAAAAGGTATATTTGATAGTACATAACTATTTAGGGATGGTAACAACGGTCCATAAAAAAAGTCCCCATGTACTCCGGCACACATTTGCCACTCATCTTCTTGATAACGGTGCCGACATTAATTCAGTAAAAGAACTTCTTGGCCATGCAAATCTTTCAGCAACTCAGGTGTACACGCACAACTCGTTGGAAAAATTAAAGAACGTTTACAAGCAGGCGCATCCAAGAGGATAAAAAATCAGAAACTAATACTAATTTAAACCAGAATATATGCAAATCAAAATTCAGTCCATTCATTTCGACGCAGACAAAAACCTGCTCGAATTTATTCAAAAGAAAATAGATAAACTGGGACAATTTTATGATGGTATCATGGGAGGTGAAGTGTTTCTCCGCCTTGAAAAAGCACACGACACTCAAAATAAAATAGCCGAAATAAAACTTCAAACCCGTACCGGGGAATTATTCGCCAAACGCCAATGCAAAACATTTGAAGAAGCTGTTAGCGAAAGCGCCTTAGCACTTTCGATGCAGGTTAAAAAACACAAAGAAAAAGTAAGAGGGAACTAGTCGGTCGGAGCCCGACTGGCAATTATTAGTAACTCATGGTCATGCTGAACTTGTTTCAGCATCCCAATAATTCGGTAAGAACAACTTATTGTTTGGGATGCTGAAACAACTAGCAAATTGATTTTCGTATAGAATTCTTATACCCCTGGGGCATATTTAATGCCTGCACCTCATCAGGTATGAACAACCCATATTCTTCGTGCTCGAAATTCAGTTTCAACTTGCTTTCCTGCTCGGGTAAAAGTTTGCATGAATAGGTAAGAATAAGCACATTCACTTTGCCTCCTACTTTGTATATCCATGAATCTACCAGTGAAATAATTTCACTATCTACATTAAGTTCTTCTTTTATTTCCCGCACCACGCATTGCTCTGGTGATTCATTGGCTTCCAATTTCCCGCCAGGAAGTTCCCACTCATTTCGCTCATTTTTCAGGAGCAGAATTTTATCGTTGATATAAATAATCCCTTTAACCGAAACAGGATATTTCTTAGCGAAGTAATCACTGGGAATAATTCTGAAAAGTGTACGGAAAAGAAAATTCATAATTAGTCCTTATTTATTTGGCTAAAGTGATAGGCAGGTCTTTTGCTATCTCAAGTTCATTGCTCCAAAGTATGGTATCTTTTCTATAATTTACCGGATAATACGTAGGATTATCTATTGGATGATAAGCAGGATTGAATGGCAAAATTCGACTAGCTCTAATAAAAACAAGTCCAACCCTAAATTTCAATCCAATGAATTTTTCTTTTTCAATTTTACTTGCTTCAGGGTTATCTGAAACTATAGATGCCCAAAGATTAATTGAATCTACTATCCTATTCATCGGAGGAATAGTTTTAATATAAAACCCATCAGTATCTCCTCCCATATCAGGTAAATATAGTTTAACAGTATTTGTTTTGTATTCACCCGAATGAAGAAAGAAGCCGCAATAAATTGTATCCGGGGAATTATTGATAAGACTTATTTTAGTTTTTAAATGATATGAATTATTAATTTTTACCCATCCTATAAGTTCCGCTTTAACTGTCGGCACAGGCTTTTCATTTCCTCCAATTCTTACAAATGCGGTTACCGAACCAATAAAAATAACAGCCGCTATTATTTTTAAAACCGTTTTCATTTTATTTACCACCAAGGATTAAATTTAGCATCATACTTTACTGGGATATCCTTGGTTATTTCAACTTCATTGCTCCAAATCAAGGTATCCTTGTATAAACTACCGTATGGATTCCCCTTTTCATCCTTTAGCCTGATAAAATGAAACCCCATCTTAAATTTTAGGCCGACAAAATTGCGTTTGGCATTATCTAAAGTAATACCTCTGGCATCAGTACCATATGGGAGAATTGCAACATTACGCGGCCCATTTTTTTTGCAGAAACTTCCAAATATGCTCATTGTGTCTGTATTAATTGTATATCTATCCCGCCAGGAACAGCTCATACTTTCATAATAAATTGTGTCGGGTGAATTATTTATCAGAGATACTTTCGCAGATAAATAATAAACACTGTCTTTAGTTTGTATCCATTCTAGTTCCGCCTTAACATCCAAAACAGATTTTTCTTTTCCTCCAATTCTTACAAATGCGGTTACCGAACCAATAAAAATAACAGCCGCTATTATTTTTAAAAACTTTTTCATTTATTTTATCTTAATTAATCATAAGCAATCCGCGTCATCTGCGTTCCATCGTTACTCGACTTTAACCCTCACTCCCTCCGAATGGCTATTGTATTCCGGTGCATACATACATTGTATGGTTGTAATTCCGTTGGAGAAATTGCCTTTATTGGTAACAAACATAGCATATTCAAAAACATAAGTGCCTTTATGTACATGGTCGAAGAAGAAGTTAGTCGCGGCATCGCGGGTGCTTTGGTAATAGCCTAATCCATCCTGGTATCTGTAATCGGAGATTACATCAATTGGCTCCATGCACGAGCCCCGCATGTCTTTCATCTGCACATAATCCATGTCGCGGTCAACACGCAATTCTATCCGCACTTTCACTTTATCACCCACTTTCAAATGTGTGGATGATGTGATTGGTTCCATTACTAATCCTGATGGAGTTACTCTTTCCACAAACAATTTCTTATCAATACTCAACGGAGTTTTATGCGGAGTAATTTTATCCAACTGCTCAAAATACTGCCAGTACACTGCCCCATAACTCAATCCTGAATCACTTTTCGAGACTGTAATATTTCCCATTTCAGGTTTTATGTCGCTGCCTGTCCATGATGTTTTGAAGTAGCCTGTGCCTGCTTCTCCATGCTCAACAGAATCTCCCGAAGGAGCCAGTTTTATTTTTTTATCTCCAACGTTAATATCGATGCGTGGCTCCCTTGCCAAAATATCACTACCCTTCAACAGCAAGGAATAGCAAGCCTCAGCGGTAGCTTTAGTAGTTCCCCAATCCTGTGTTTGCTTGCTACGCAGCAACCATACTTTCAATGCCTCAACTGATTTTTGGTCGTTACTAACTTCATCGAATGCTTCAATCATTAAAGCGTGTTCTTCTATGTTTGAGTTGTACCAGTTATATCCTTCTTCGTCGCCTGCCCAATACATTCCCATCTCTTCGCGGTTAGTAGCATTTTCTTTTAATGAAGCCATAATATCTGATGCTGTTTTCTTATCCCCATAACGGCATAACGCAAGTGCAATCATGCCTTCCATGTAATTACTATTTTCCTTGGCCCAGTACTTTTGTGCCTGTCCTTTATAATAATCAAATGCTGCCTGGTTAGAGGAACTTACAGGAATGTCTTTGAAATAGCTTCTGGTGTAGAGATACTGTATCGCTTCATAATCCAGATGGTTCTTATCAACATTTTTCGGATCGTATTTTAATATCCAGTTGTAATCATCTTTAATCCGCTCATCCATAAATTGAACTCCTTTATAAACCATGTTCCAAACCCGGTTATCACCCCGTACATTTTTTATTCCAAGATGATCCAAATGACCAAAACCTGTGATGGTATATTGCGTCATATATCTGTCAGCAGGCATACCCGGAAACCACGACCAGCCTCCGTTATAGAGTTGTTTCTTTTCTAACTTATTAAGTGCAGCGGCTAATTCATTGCTCATTTTATTCAGGTCGAATAACAAGCCCACTCTTTTCTTCCTTTCCGATTCATCTTTTGCTTCAAGCACCCAAGGAGTTTCTTCCAGCATAAGCGATTTCAACTCCTGATTTTTTTCAAGGTTCGATAAAAATGCATCAGGTGAACGGTTCTTCCAACTTTCGAAAACTGCTTTTATTTTCGGTGATGAATTTGCAATGTTCGAAGCAATACTGTTAGCATAAAAACGGTCGAAAGTTTGCTCGGCACATTCATATGGATACTCCATAATATAAGGCAATGCCTGTATAGCATACCATGCCGGATTAGCCGTAAATTCCAACGTCACTTTCTGATTTCTCAACGTAGTGGAATGATTGTTCTGATTGAGCAATTTATTAAATGTGAAAGTGCGTTTTTGTTTTCCTCTTACTGATAGCGGAATGGATTCAGTAACGAGCATACTGTTGGTGAGTATTGGCAAAGTATTTTGTTCTCCGTCACTATAATTTCCGGCTTGTGCAACTACTTTATATGTGACAGCATCAACGCCTTTTGGAATAATCAATTGCCATGTAACAACAGTGCTCTGGCCTTTCTTTACAGAGAACGTTTGCTGCGTCTGCTTTGATAAAAATTGAGTTGTGATATCTTTTCCCGAGGGATCCATTTGGGACATATCAAGTGCATCATACAGATATAATTGCACAGCTCCTGTTAAATCTTTATCAGCTAAATCTGTTATTTTGGATGTAAAGTTAATAGTATCACTTTCCCGTAAAAAACGTGGAGCATTTGGAGTAACCATTAAATCTTTTTGCGTAATAAGTTGATTTTGAATATACCCGATTTTCAAATCTTTTGAATGTGCCATACCCATCATTTTCCATTTGGTTGTAGCCTCCGGCACAGTAAATTGAATCACCACATTTCCACTGTCATCGGTATTCAATGTTGGATAGAAAAATGCAGTCTCATTAAAATTCGCACGGGCTGCAACATTAGAAAGATCCTTGCCTTCTTTTCCTCCTTCAACATCTTTATCATCTTCACCATCGCCCCCCCTGAAATCCTCATGCTTACCTCCTGATTTTTTCTCTCCTTTAACTATTAAATATCGGGCTTCATCAGGTTGACTCTGCGCTGCAGGGGTAGCTGCTGCAGTTGTACTTCCGGTAGCAATCGTAGTAATATTGCCTGCTGCAATCTTATTGTCCATTTTTGCGTTTACAACTTCATCTTGCAATTCTAATGACTTGTATGAGCCCCCTCTTGTAACCATCCTTTCCCTGTATCCTGCGCTCCCGCCGTAATCCCATGACCAGGTATAAGCATTGGTGTATGCTGTATAATAATATCCGGCGGAAATTAATTGATCATAAGAACGATAAAATGTTCGCTTACTATAGCTGTACCAATCGTCAGCACATGCCCATGCATCAAATGAACCGAAAATACGGGGGTCCGACCAGTATAAACTTGCCCCATAATAGGGATATATATCCAACGACCAGCCATTTGTTGCAAACTCATCCAATGAAGCGTCATACAAGGTCGCCATCATTTGTGCATTCGCTTTTTGCCCTTTGTAGTCTTTCACTTTTATTTTCCATTCTTCTTTTTGCCCTGGCAATAATTTATTGCGGAATGATTCAAATTTCAATGTCAGGTTTTTATTGGCCCAGCTTACATTCACATTACCATCGTGGGTATATACGCGATTGTTTTTCACAAATACAAAATGCACTCCGAATCCGCCCCGGTCGCTGTCTTCGACAGGTATTTCAATCATACGTTGTTCATGGTTTAAGGTAAGCCATTCGTGATGAACAATCTTATTTTTCTTTTCTATTTCATACATCACGGTCACATTATCATACGCTGAACCAATCAGGAATTTTGCCTTTTCTCCGGGCTCGCAATAGTTCTTAATTACACTGAAATCGTCCGGTGTATTTGTAGGGATATTTTTATCTACAGGAGAATAAACTGTAAAATATTTCAAGTCTCTTACATCCTGTCCGTAGGCATCTTTTGTATGAGCTTCCATTACATAGGTTCCTTGCTGCCAGCCCGAAACAGAAGGAATAATAAACATCCTCTTATCTCCGGTATTGAAACTTTGCTCCAGCACTTTTTCTCCTTTGGGATAATTTATAACTTCATCTTCATTCCGGTAAGCGTCGCCGGGAAAAGCTGTATCCCATTGCTGCTTATTGTAAATAAATGTATCAGGCATACTCCAAAGACGGCTACGATAAATGGTTTTGGGCTCCTGTAACCTATAGATTACAATATTTCCAGAAGCAAAAACTTTACTCCCCTGCATATTTGTTGTTTCAATTTTGAAAGTATCAGTTCCGGTTTTATCAAGCCTTTGCGGAAGCTGAACATCCAGCGAAATGGCAGTATATCCAACCTGTACATCGGTTTGTGTGCTGTGTGTTTCGCCATTAGCATCGGTTACATCAACATAAATTGTAAATACAAATGATGGGTTATATATTTTCGATTCATTTATATCAGGCAGCGCCTTAAAATTAAATGCTATTCCACCTGTGTCGTTGGAGGTAATTGTTCCATTTGTAATTTCTGTTGGAGTTGAGCCCGAGGAATTATATCGTCCCCAGTAAAAACTGTACCACCATGGAATATTTTCTCTCCGTTCAACACGGTATTTTACAGTTGCACCATCAATACTTGCACCATTGTATCCCTTTGCAGTGCCAGTAATGTTAACCGTTTCACCTAACCTGAAATTGCCTTTCACCGTATCTAAACTCACATAAAATTTCGGGCGTTTGTAATCTTCCACCTGTATATATTTTGTTCCCCGCCCGTCATAAATTCGCATGGTACCATTCAACAATCCCATAGGAAGCACGAATGTTCCGCTAACCGAACCATACGCATCTGAAACCAAATTTAGGCTTGTCACCTTCTGATAATTCACATCATATAAGACAACTTCGGTAGCCGTATTTGAGTCAAGATAACTTTTATCTCCATCTGTTTTTAATAAAATACCTTTGAAATAAACCGTCTGCCCGGGGCGGTAAATAGCCCTGTCAGTAAAGAAACAGGAAACAGGACGCCATTCTTTCTTGGCGTTATAGCTATAATCATACATGTATGTCGACTCAAAATCCAGAAAGCGGTCTTTGCCATTGGTAACGTCAAGTTTCATATTGTCATAGTGGTCTTTGCGCGGATGCAATATGCAATGTCCGTCTGCATCTGTAATAAGCAAAGGCCCTTTTGTTGATTTGTAATGACGTGTAGAATAATCATATTCGCTATTATACAAAACCTGTGCATGTACTCCCTTCAAAGACACTCCGGTAGTTCTGTCAAGCACAGTAAATTCTTTTGTGCCGTCATTTTGTGTACGCACAACATAACTTAAATTACTTGACCAGCAACCTTTGTAAGCCACCAGGTTTTTGTTACATGTAAACTTATTGTTCGGTGAAACGAGCACCATATAAAACCCCGGTGCAAGTGCTGGCATCTCCACTTCTGTTGAATGCGTTTGGTAATCGGTTTCCTTTGGTAAATCAACTGTCCATTCCTTGACAGGAACAATAGTTGACCACTCCTTAGGAAGCTTGTTATAGTATTCATAACCATATTCCTCCTCATACTTTTCCGGACTTACTTTTATTATCCGGATGTAAGCCTTGTCCATATTCTGAAACTGGAGCACAAGAGGAAATGGTTTCCCTGGAATATTAACTTGAGGAAGAGAAAAAGAAGTAGATTTTTGCTTTATAGAGACTTCAAGATCCTTACACATTTCAGCACCATACGATTCAGGAAAACGCTTTACGGAGGCTTCACAAATTATTAAAGCTTTTTTCCTGAACCACCTTGTATTGTCAGGCGTTGCCGGCTTATAAGTAGCATTCGAATAATAAAACATAGCCAGTTGATAATCTACTTCGGTAGATGCCGGGTCTGACTTAAATCTATCTCTCAGGTTTCGTAAGGCACTTACGAATGAGCTGTCTTTGTTTTCCATATTGGCAGCCTGCTGCAGGACGAAATGAAGGCGTTCCAGATCCACATCAATAAGCGGGGCAATATCCTTAGCATTATTTGTAGAATGGAAAGCTAATAATTGTTGCAAGGTTTGCAAAGCATAAAATTTCAGCGAGAGTGAGTCATCTGTTGTTATTGTTAATTTAGTTAATTTAGTATAATCCGTTAAATATATTGCATCATTCAAACTAAATTGAACAGCAGGTCTGCTTATTTCCGGTTCGCTGCTTTCATAAAATGTTAGGGCGCGATGGGCAAGAAAATCATACAGTTTAGGGCGCAGTTCTGTGGCGTTTCCTTTATTTAATATCACATCAAATTTATCAATGTCAATCATTTTCAAACTATCAGAATTTTCAAGCGAAGCCTTATAACAGGCCAAAGCTTCTTTTACAATTTTTGTAATATCCCATGTACTTATATCGTCATCCTTAAAGTTGATTGTTTCCGTGCGGTAATAAAAACGGTAACGGTTTTTTTCATAATAGCTCCAATACATTTCGGCGAGCAGCGAGGAGAGTAATTGCTTCTCGGGACAGTGTGCTGCTTTTATGTCTCCTTTCAATTTATAAATCCATTTTTCGGTAGCAGAATCATCTACACCATACTCATAATTCATCCGGAAAATGATAGATTTCACAACCTCTGCTGTGTTATTTGCTTTTCTTGCTTTCCGGTAAATACTATCGGTTTTGGCAATGGCAGAGCGCATCAGGTTTTTCTTAGTATATGCTTCCACTTTCTTCCAATCTTCTTTATAGAAAGGATCATCTTGCGCTGAAAGAGATGTTGAAAATTGAAAGTTGAAAATTGAAAGCAGAAATGCGATAAGGAGGAATAGTTTTTTCATTTTGTGGTACGGAAATATGATAACTTCTATAATGCAATATTAACGGAAATTATAGGCTGTAAATTGTGTATGGTTGCCTTTTATGCGAGTACTGACACGTTTTAACTATCTTTAACATTACAATGCAATATGTTCAATTCTAAAATCAAAGCATTTAATTTATTATTTTTGATTCAAAAATCGCCATGAGTTTTATGAAATCCCCATTCATTCTTTTTTTCTCATTCTTCATTTCTCTTACACTATGCGCACAGCAACGTTCAAAAAAATCTGTTAGCAGCCTTCATAAGGCACAACCGCCAGCTCCCCCTGCAAAACCCATACCCGTCAAGGATCCGTATTTTTATAAAGCAATCGTGCAACAATGTCCGGAATGTATTGATACTGCGGGAAACCTTTTGCCTCCTGCAGCTAAACTCAGCACTTTGGTTGTTGGGGGAAATTTAATTGAGAACCATAACCTGGAAGGTATTGAAGGGTTTACATCCTTGCAATATCTGACCATTGAATATAACTGGGGACCTAAATTACCGCCATTGCCATCTTCTCTTATTAAGCTTTATTGCACCCATTGTAATATCGAGGAGTTGCCGGAATTGCCTTCAGGGCTTACGGAGCTTTGGTGCAACGATGACGAATTAAAGACTTTGCCTTCTCTCCCTTCCGGCTTGCAGATATTAAATTGCAGTTCCAACCCGCTTGCATCACTTCCGGCGCTCCCTTCATCAATCATAAGTATCAATGCCAACTGGTGTAATTTGACTTCCCTGCCCGATTTGCCTGAAGGGCTTTCTTCACTGAATGTATTAGGCAATAATCTAACTGCGATTCCACATATACCATCCTCCTTGCGTATATTGTATTTTAATGATAATACCATTAAATGTATTCCAAACAAGAATGATTTATTAGAGGTTTATGGCGTACTTGATGATCGTCATACAGAATTTAAAACCGACCTGAATTTATGTGGAACAGGCGATGTTGCTACAAAAGAATTTGCTCGTGCACCTGACCATAAGAAATATATTTATTTAGTGAGAAGAGTTTCAAAAGGGCAAATTGTTGACCAGGACACTACATCCATGCCAACTTTAGAATTGCATCGTTGGATTATTATAGCGGACCCGGATATGACTATGGACCAAGTGCAGGAGCGGGCATATAGTAAGATATGGAACCCGGTATTAAAAGGTGACAGAGGTAGTGACTTTTGGCAAGATCAACCCTTGTTTTTCGATTGCACAACAGATGACTGCGATGCAATATTTCAAAAAGCTGTAGATGAAAATCCGGACGCAAAGCTTTTTGATATTTACACATGGACGTTTAAAAAGGAATAAATAAATGAAGAAACTTGCTCCAATTTTAACGTTGTTTCTTATTAATTCCATAACCATTATTGGTGTATGCTTTTTAGGATGGAACATCTACCAGATAATCCTGGTCTTTTTAATGGAATGTTTCATGGTTGGTTTTTTTAATGTGCTGAAAATGGCACTGGCAGAGAAAAAATCAGACAGCATCGGCGTTCCTACCTCAACCACTAAAACAAAAATCATTCTCTTTTTCTGCCTGCATTATTTTGCGTTTATCTTTATTCTCAGCATCGTAACCTTAAGTTTTGTGATAGATATTCATAAACTCGATTTCTGGAATTTTGATTTCAAACTTGCATTCATTTCGCTTATGATTGCCTGCCTTGCAAACTTTTACTCCAGCTATATTATGACTGGAATTTACCATACAACAAAACCCGATGATTTCTTTTTCGCTCCTTACGGGAGAATTATGATTCTTGCTGCTCTGGTATTTTCTACTGTCTGCTTTAAGAAAAAAATGATGCCTGTCGAGGATTTTTATGCTTTTATTCTGGTCGGGGCAAAGTTTATAGTTGACCTTATATCTTACTTTCTTTTTAATCGCACTACTCTTTCAAAAAGTTGAAAAACGTAAAACGTATTTTTCTAGTACTCGTCTGTTCCCTTGCAATTATTGTCATTTTCAGGGGATGGCTCTACAGACATTGTGTTAATTACACTATTCTTGACTATCGTCAATCTTATACGCCGGACAAGGCATTCAGGGATTTTGTTGACAGCAAAAAAAAGGATACAAAAATTAATTCCGTTGAAGATATTATTAAACTCTCCTTGAAAATAACTTCCGATGAGTTGAGTTTCACCACCTCAAAATGTGAATACAATCCAAATAGCCTTATTCATTCACAAAAAACAAACTGCATTGGGTACTCTGCATTTTTTAATTCAACATGTAATTATCTCCTCACAGAATATGAATATGATTGGAATAGCTTGTCATTAGTTGGACAGCAGCAATTATTTGGGGCGAACATCAACAAACATTTGCATTCTGCATTCTTCAAAGACCACGATTTTAATGTGATTGAAAATAAAAAAACAGGAGAAAAATATTTTGTCGACCCGACAGTGAATGATTATTTGTGGATTGATTTTGTGAGTTCTAAGTGAGAGATTATCTTGGTTATCGGTATTAATGAGAATCCGCTATAGTTATTACCTTTACGCTGTTTTATACAATGAGTAATTCTAAAGCCGATGAAATATAAATTATTACTACCTCTCGCACTTTTTATTTTATTGATTTCCTGCAAAGGCAAAAAATCAGAATGGAGTGCCGCTTATAAAAAGCTGTTAACACGCTCAGAAATGAACCTTAAAGGCAACGTGAAATCTATACGCGACAATACGTATAAGGTAGATTCACTTTTTGGGCAATTGCGAAAATTGTCAAAAGATGTAACAGGGAATGAATACTTTGAATTCGATACCGCCGGGCGGAAATTAAAAGGAGCTGTGTATACACCGGATGATATTGCCAGTTCACGTTCCGAAGCCAATATAAATGAACAAGGTAATAAGGAAGATAATTTTTATACAGGTGACCAAAGCACAACTACAGAAAGAAATATTTATCTATGCCTTGATAATGGCGTGATAATAGAAAAGGACATTCTACGGCCTGAAAAGGAATCAAAGCTTACCATGACCGGTAAAGAAATTTCCAATTACGATGAAAAAGGAAACTTGATTAGTATTGACGTATATGGGTTCAAAGACCTTAGTTACAAACAGAATATTAAAACCGATGGAAAAGGAAATATTCTGGAAGATGAAACCCGAAGTGATAAAGGGGACAATCTGCTGGGAAAAAAGATTTTTAAATATGACGAAAATGGCAACCCCATTGAGGCTGATGAGAGTAGCCCGGTTGATAATACTCATACCCACTGGACATTTAAATATGAATTCGACACGCATGGCAATTGGATTAAAAAATATACCACTATGATTAATATGCCTTTGGTGGAAAATACCCTGACCGAGCGGACAATAGTATATTACTAAGCATAAGCCTTTATACAGAACATGAAATCGGAAATCGGAAAAAAACTAATTATATTAGTTGCTCTAATTGGGCCCTTTATTTGTAATTCCCAAGCTCTGCATCTTACCCAAACACTTAATTACGGCAAACATATTACCGACATAGAGTTCTCTAAAAAAACTCCTTATGTGCCTTCTGTTTACATTTATAAACTTCAGCCGAAAGAAAATATAGTATATGAAATTGCAGCAGGAAATGATGAACCGAGGGATACAACTAAATACGTTCCTCCTCCGCCACCACCAGCTGAAGTGAAGTATGCACTTCAAATTCTGGGAATGAAAAATTCTTTCAATCTTGGGCCCGGTGAGTTTTGCGAATTTTTGAGCCGGAAAAAAATTATTACGGAAGATGAAGGTGATAGTATTTTCAGAATTTATTCTGTTACAACAAAAGGTTTGCACTGCACCGATTCAATTATTTTTCCTTCCCGTAAAATGGGCTCATCTACATCTTGCCATACATCGGAAAAAGGAATATTCCATCTTACTCAAACGTTGAAAAAAGGAGATAGCCTGTACATTAATTTTTATGACAGCACGTTGAAGAAAATTGCCACAATCCGTGAACCACACAGTGAATCGGATATTTCATTTATTGATGATGACAAGGTATTTATTGTAAACTGGACTAAGCAATCATCTATTCTGACTGTCCAAAAATATTCACTAAGTAAGGGCAAACTATTCGAAACCATAGTAGATATGCCTGCTGAAACAAGCTCATGGGGTATTGGAACAGCAAACGTGAATGATACTATGTTTCTGGTTTATGCGCAAATGTATAGTGAACGTGCTACCTGGATTTATGCCATGAATTATAGCGGCAAAAATTACTGGAAGCATGAGTTACCTGATTACACCGATGATGTAAGCATTATGAATAGCTTGCATAAATATGTTTGTAGTTTTTACAATGTTCAGGGGGTAAGTAAAACAAAATTTTATTCTCTTTCAGATGGCGAGTATGAAAATGGTATTAATATGAAAGATGAAATTCCTGAGTTTGCTGCTACTACAACATGGCCGGTTTATCTCCCAATGCGGGCAACAATATTACCTGGTGGAAAGTGGGAAACTTCAATTATCAATTGCTATTCTCCGAGCGACCAAAGCAAATCAGCCTATTATTTGCTTGTTTCCAACGGAAAGAAAACGCTGAAAACAAAATTGCGAAAAAACAAAAGTATCACCTCCACTAACGTTATTCCATTTTCATCAACAAAATTGGCAGTTATTATTGATGACGATATTTATTACTATTCGATATATTGAAAATAAGGAAGGGCAGCTAATTAATTAGCTACCCCTCTTTATGTTGTAATCTAATTTACTTGGCAGCCGGAGCAGGAGAATCAGGCGGAAAAGCTTTCGCAGTTGCATCGGGCAGCACATTTCCTTTTATCGTTAGAACTTTATTTGCATTGGAAGAATTGCTCAGAACAGTAATGTTTTTCAGAAGTGCACCAATCCTGTCGGTAGCATAGTGAACCACTATCTCACCCGAACCTCCTGGCTGAATTGGCTCTTTCGGCCATGATTTTGGAACTGTACAACCGCATACAGTCTTAACATCCTTAATCAGTAGTGGCTCTTTCCCTGCATTTGTAAATTTAAAAGTGCGGTTTCCATCTGCATTGTGCGGAATGGTTCCATAGTCAATAGTGTCCTGTACAAATTTAATAACAGGTGCATTCGGGTCTGTCGCAACATCTTGTGCTTTGCTTTGAAAGCTGATAGTCAATAGCTGAAAGCTAACAGCGGTGAGTAAGATTAATTTTTTCATAACGTTAAAATTTAAAGATTAATAATTAGTTGATGAGGCAAACATACTGTTCAATACAAGTTTCCCCTGTTAGCCAATATTTATTAATGAAATGTTAATGTAAAACGTTATAAAATAAAAAACGGGAGTAGCTAATTTAATAGCTGCCCCCGCCTGTCATGAAAAGCAAATTTAGTGGCCTGCCGCTGGAACTGTCGGCTTTGGAGGAGTATTTGGAGTGCCCTGCGCAGTTGCAGGATCTGGCAATACATTCCCTTTTATATAAACAATTTTTGAAAAATTTGATGCATTACTTGTTACTGTTACATTCTTGAAGAATTGACCTATTCTGTCGGTAGCGTAGTGAACTTTAATTTCTCCACTTTGTCCCGGTTGAATTGGCTCTTTGGGTGCAGTAGGCACAGTGCATCCGCATGAACCATGGGTCTCTTTAATCATCAACGGCTCTTTACCTGTATTGGTAAATTTAAATGAGCGGTATCCATCAGCATTGTGCGGAATAGTACCATAATCAATGGTATCCACTTGAAAGGTAATTATAGGTGCATTAGGGTCAGCTGCAATTTCTTGCGCTTTCATGTTTCCGGCAAATGCTATGCTTAGGAACATCGCGATTGGTAAGATTAATTTTTTCATAACGTTTTGTTTTTAATTTGTTGAGGCAAACTTAGTTCACCATACAAGCATCCCCTGTTAATGAGTTGCCAATATTTGTTAATGAACTGTTAATGAAAACACGTAGATGCGGAAATCAGGCTAAATTAGCACTGTGAGAAAAAATACAATCCGATATATTGTACTTCTTGGCGCTATTTCCATAGCCGGTATTATTCTTATTCAGATTTATTGGGTGCGCAAAGCATTTGACTTGAAAGAAAAGCAATTCAATCAAACCATTCAGATTGCATTACGAAACGTAGCGGAAAAGATGGCTGATTACGGACAATTTTCATTGCCATCAACGGACCTCATCAATCAAATCTCTACGGACTATTACGCCGTAAATCTGAATAACACCATTGATGCTAAAACGCTACAATATTACCTTATCAGCGAGTTTCAAAAAATGGGAATCAACACCGATTTCGAATATGGGATTTATGATTGCAGCAGCGATAAAATGGTGTATGGAAATTATGTGAGTTCAAAAGGTGTGGTGGAGAATAAGCCCATTAAGGCTTTACCCAAGATGGATAAACTTACTTACTATTTTGTTATTTATTTCCCTGAGCGTTCTTCCTACATTACAAGTAAAATGGATAACTGGATTTTTACCTCCCTAATTTTACTTTTTGTAATTATTTTTCTCTCCTATGCATTATTCATTATCCTTCGCCAGCGAAGGCTTTCCGAGGTCCAGCGTGATTTTATTAATAATATGACACACGAATTTAAAACGCCCATTTCTACAATTGCTATTGCATCTGAAACAATTTCCCATCCCGATATAATCAATACCCCTGAACGACTTTTCACCTATTCCGGAATAATTCATGACGAAGCTGCACGCCTGAATATGCAGGTGGAACGGGTACTACAGACGGTTAAAGCTGAAAGAAGGGAATTCCAGTTGAACAAAGAAAACATAGATCTTCATGACCTTATAAAATCCATCGCGGATAGTTTTAATGTGAATGCAAAAAACAATAAGGGTGAAATAGAATTAAACCTTTCGGCGTCCAACTTTCACATCCTTGCAGACAAACACCACCTCACGAATGTAATTTTCAATCTGCTGGATAATGCGGTTAAATATTCAACTCAATCACCTGCAGTGACTGTATCGACAATTAATGAAGGGAACAAACTTTTATTGTCAGTTGCCGATAACGGTATTGGTATAAAGAAGGAATATCTTAAGAAAATATTTGACAAATTTTTCCGTGTGCCCTCCGGAAATATCCATAACGTAAAAGGATTTGGACTTGGTTTGAGTTATGTAAAGAGTATTGCAAAACTTCATCACTGGAAAATAAAAGTGGATAGTGAATTCGGCAAAGGGAGTACCTTTACACTGGTAATACCTGTATAGCATGAAAGATTCAAAAGCTAGTATACTTTATGTAGAGGACGATGTGAATCTTGGATTCGTCACAACCGACAATCTTAATTTGAATGGGTATTCCACCACTTTTTGCGAAGATGGTAAAAAGGGTTTGGAAAATTTCAAAAAAGGAAAATTTGATTTGTGTATACTTGATATTATGATGCCTGAAATGGATGGATTCACCCTTGCAAAAGAGATTCGGAAAATAAATAATGACATCCCCATTATCTTTCTCACAGCAAAGACTATGAAGGAAGATAAGATTACAGGTTTTCAAACCGGAGCAGATGATTACATCACCAAACCTTTCAGCATTGAAGAATTGATTTTGCGCATTGAAGTTTTCCTGAAACGAAGCAGAAAAGCAGAATCAACCGGAAAAACTGAAACTATTTTTGAAATAGGCAGTTATACGTTTAGCTTTAACAATTTATCTTTGATTTCTGGAAAACAAAAAACTATTTTAACTATGAAAGAAGCAGAATTACTCAGGTATTTCTGCATGAACAAAGACAAAATACTTAAACGGGAAGAAATACTGCGGTCTGTGTGGGGTGATGACGATTACTTTATGGGAAGAAGCCTGGATGTATTCATTTCAAGGTTGCGGAAATTTTTGCAGAAAGACGCAACGGTTCAGATTGAAAACATTCATAGTGTTGGATTTAGACTATCTGTCAGGAAATAGTCGCTTTGCTTTGCAAAAGCGAATTATTTGCCTCCCTCTTTCACCCTTGGAAATGCGGGATACGAGGTATTAAAAGGCACACTTAAAATGGCAGTGTCTACTTTTACAATTAATGTACCTGCAAACGATAGTGATACAGTATTATTCTTGCGGTCGAAATAGCCATCGCATTTTGTTCCTCCAAGTGTATATTCCATCAAACCGGCTAATTCACTTCTGGTGGTCGAATCCTCTCCAGTACCCCTCACCATTTGCTTCGGAATATTAAATGTTATCCCATCAGCAATAGAAGTAGCATTTGTCACCTTGATAACGACTCCGTTTTTATTTTCAAAATAGAATTCTCCCTTTTCATTTTTTTTGAAATTCAGCACCCGTTCCTCTTTAGAATCAATGGAAGCATCAGGTATGCCAACATTTGTTTTAGACCAAAATAACATACCTTTCGACAATCCTTTATAGCTGCCCAACATATCATCGTTGGACAAGTGTGTACATGAGATTGCTACACAAATAATGGCCAATAATTGCAAAAATCTGATTGAGGTTTTCATAGATTATGATTTGGGGTTATTCGACAAAGCTACTCTTTATACATATTCAAAAGAGAAAATAATACCTTTGAATTTAAAATCTACCTTATGCATTCGCGATTAAAAAAATATTTTGTTCTGCCTTTCCTTTCTACTTTCTACTTTTCCCTTTCTACTCTTTCGGCGCAGCCATACAATCCTTCCCTTTTCAATTGTATGAAGTGGCGTTGCATCGGCCCTTTCCGCGGTGGGCGGACCATTGGTGCAACCGGTGTAATCGGTCATCCGAATATGTTTTACATGGGCGTTAATGATGGTGGTGTTTGGAAAAGTGATGATTATGGCAGAACATGGCAACCCATTTTTGACAGTATGCCTACAGGGTCAATTGGTGATGTAGCAGTCTCACAATCTAACCCGAATGTAATTTATGTAGGCAGCGGCGAAGGTGTTCAGCGTCCTGATTTATCCGTTGGCGATGGTATGTACAAATCCATTGATGGAGGCAAAACATGGAAGCACCTCGGACTTGCAGATGGATACCAGATTGGCGGCCTTGCCATTGATCCGAAAAATGAAAATCGGGTTTTTGCTGCTGTATTAGGGCATCCGTACGGACCTAACACAGAGCGCGGCGTTTACCGCAGTATTGATGGAGGTATAACTTGGACAAAGGTTTTTTATATAGACGAAAATTCCGGAGCAATTCAAGTTACCATTGACCCGAAAAATTCAGATATTATTTATGCTGATATTTTTGAAGCACGTCAGGGGCCTTGGGAGAATGGCGAGTTTACAGGCCCGAATAGCGGACTCTTCAAATCCATTGATGGTGGCTCAACATGGAAGAAATTGGAAAAAGGATTACCGGGAAAAAATGAAGGTCTGGGCAGAATTGGTTTTTGCATTGCGCCATCAAACACCAACCGTATGTACTCTGTTGTAAGTTCCCAAAAACAAGGGGGGATTTATCGCAGCGATGATGCAGGTGAATCTTGGACCTTGATGAGTAATGATATTCGTTATTGGGACCGTGGTGATGATTTTGCGGAAATAAAAGCGGACCCGAAAAATGCTGATATTGTGTATGACGTAAACGTTGTTACATGGAAATCTTTGGATGGTGGTAAAACATGGAATGGCTGGAAAGGTGCGCCGGGTGGGGATGATTATCATCGTTTGTGGATTAATCCGGAAAATTCCGACGTAATTTTATTAGCCGGAGATCAGGGTGCAGCAGTTACTGTGAATGGTGGCAGGACTTGGAGTTCGTGGTACAATCAGCCAACAGCGCAGTTTTACCATGTAAGTACTGATAATGCTTTTCCGTATAATGTGTTGGGAGCTCAACAAGAAAGCGGCTCCGCAGGTGTTGCATCACGAAGTAATGACGGGCAAATAACATTTCACGACTGGCATCCTGTTGCTGCTGAAGAATGGGGATATGTAGTTGCCGACCCATCAGACCCTAATATTATTTACGGTGGAAAAATTTCTAAGTATGACAAGCGCACAGGACAGTCACAAGACATTACTCCGGATTGTCATAATGGAAAATATAGATTTCTTCGAACTGCGCCAATTGTATTTTCCACGCAATATATTAATACGCTTTACTTCGCGGGAAATGTAGTTTTTAAATCTGAGGATGGGGGTAGTTCCTGGGATGTTATTTCTCCTGACCTCACCCGAGAAGAATATGTTATACCTGCTTCGGTAGGAATATACACTAATGATTCCATGAAAACGATGAAAAGGCGGGGAGTAATCTATTCACTGGCCATTTGTCCGGGCAACTCAAATTGGATTTGGGCAGGGACCGATGATGGTTTAATTCATAGAACATATAATGGTGGCGCTTCATGGGATAATGTTACTCCCCCGGAAATAAAAAGCTGGAATAAAATTTCTATGCTCGAAGCAAGCCATACAGACCTTTATGAAGCATATGCCGCGGTTAATTGTATTCGCTTGAATGATGAGCACCCACATATTTACAGAACAAAAGATGGAGGCAAAACATGGAAGGAAATTGTAAACGGCTTACCTGATGCACCAATCAATTCTGTGAAAGAAGACCCTATCCGCAAAGGCTTGTTGTTTGCCGGAACTGAACGGGCCGTATATGTTTCATTTGATGATGGAGACCATTGGCAATCATTGCGGTTGAATATGCCTGCAACATCTATTCGTGATTTGACAATTAAAGATAATGACCTTGTGGTTGCAACACATGGCCGTTCATTTTGGATTTTGGATGATATTACATCTTTAAGGCAAATTGATAAAACTATTTATAAAGAAAAAGCCACTCTCTATAAACCGGAAGATGCTTATAGAGTACGTTGGGATATGTGGTCGGACACTCCTCTCCCTGCTGATGAACCCGCCGGAAAAAATCCTCCGGATGGTGCCATTATAGATTATTATATCCATGGGAAAAGCACAGGTGAAGTTACTTTGGCGATAATGGATTCCAACGGAGTTATGATGCGGAAATACAGCAGCACCGATAGCCTTTATAAAATTCCTGATGTAAATATTCCATTGTATTGGGTTCGTCCTCAACAAATACTTTCCACTGATTCAGGCTCGCACCGTTTTTTGTGGGACATGCATTATACACCATTGAATTTACCACCCTCCTACCCTATTTCAGCCATGGTTGGAGAAACCGCACCAGCACCCAATTCCCCTTGGGTAATGCCGGGCAATTATTCTGTCCGACTAACGGTGAATGGAAAAGTATATATGCAAACACTCACGGTAAAAATGGACCCAAGAGTAAAAACATCTTTTTCAGGACTAGAAAAACAACATGATTATTCTGTCCTCTGTTATCACGATGCACAAAAAATTATTGAAATATTGCAAAATGCAAACACCTGGCAAGCCCAGTTAAAGGGACTTCCCGATAAATTAAATGGAAAAAATCCGGACAGCCTCCGTAACAATATCGACACTTGCTACTTTAAATTGGGGTGGATAAAACATTTGCTGACGGATGGAATACCGGAAGGCCGAGCCTCCCTTAATGACCAATTAAAAACATGCCTCGGTTTGTTACAAACTACAGATATGGAGCCCACAACACAATGTATTGAACAGGCCATTTCAGCTAATGACAGGTTTGAAAAAATTTGGAAAAGCTGGAGAGTATTAATAGCTGAATTAAAAACGTTGAATAAAAGATTGAAGACAGATGGACTCCCTGAAATAGATTTAAAAGAACCGAAGTTTGAATTTTGAGTAAGCCCATATATACACACTCAACATTTTTATTTTACTATATTTGTACTAATATTTAGAAAGTGAAAAAGGGGACTATTACTCTTTTATTTGGGAGTTTATTCAAGGGCATATACGTAATTTGTCTTGTTTTATTAGGTGGCTGTGAAAAGAAGCAAATTCAACCAGAGCAAAAATCACCTATTGCACCACCAAATCTATCTATCAATATGCAACTTCGTAACATACCGCCTACCCCAGTTAAAACAATTTATCATGATTCAATGTACTTTAATTATGCTGGATATTTTCCAGGATATGGATACTTAACTGATTCTATATTGCAAATTTATGGTAGTTCAGGATATTATAATGTTATAATAAGTACAACGCATAAAAAGGCGGGGAAATATCTACTAGGTGATTATTCGACAGGGAATTATTTACTTGTAAATTTTACCGCATTTAAATCTACAGTCCCATGGAGTTCGATATCGACTTCTTTTGATACTGCTACATTATATATTACTTCTTATGATTCTGCTGCTTCAAAAATATCGGGACATTTTACGGGTATCCATATGGTTCCCGGTCCTTTTTGGGGCTCCTTTTCCAAAATACCATTTTGAGGATACTTTTTTTTCAGAAGAACAATTATCATTTATTCATTGAATGAGAAAAATCATATCTGAAGTGTTTTCATAAATCTATCTTTGCGACCAAATAATTCCCCTTAGTATGAAACGCAACTATCTTTTCTTTGCTTCTTTCCTTTTCATATCCTTTTTGGTAAAAGGACAAGTAATCAGTACCGCTAATATCAAAGCCACCATCTATTATCTCGCCGATGAAAAATTGCAGGGCAGAGGCACTTCTTCACCCGGTGAAAAGATGGCTGCCGATTACATTGCAAAAAAATTTAAGGAATATAAACTTGCTCCAAAAGGAGATACCTCCGGTTCATATTATTATCATTTTCATAATAAATATAATTCAGATAAAACGGATACTATTCCCGGGCATGGAACCGACAGGACAGGATTAGATGTAGTAGGTTACCTTGATAACGGTGCTGAAAATACCATTGTAATTGGCGCTCACCTCGACCATCTTGGATTGGGTTACGATAAAAATTCATTGGATGCAAACCCGGAAGGAAAAATACATCCCGGTGCAGATGATAATGCATCCGGTGTGGCAGGCGTGTTGGAGCTTGCCCGGTATTACACAACCACCAAACAAAAACTTCATTACAATTATTTGTTCATCTGTTTTTCCGGTGAAGAATTAGGGTTATTCGGTTCTAAAAAATATTGCGAAAACCCGACCATTGATTTATCGAAAGTGGACATCATGCTTAATATGGATATGATTGGAAGGTTGAATGATTCTACTAAAAAACTTATTGTATATGGTGTTGGCACCGCACCGGACCTTGTTCATATAATTGATTCTATTCCTACTAAATTCTCTATTAAAAAGGACTCAGCAGGAATTGGCCCGTCCGACCAAACATCTTTTTACCTTAAAAATGTTCCGGTTATTTTCTTCTTCACTGGTCAGCATGCCGACTACCACAAGCCAACCGATGTTGCAAGCAAAATAAATTACGACGGTGAAAAAATGGTGTTGGAATATATTATCAAGGTACTAAACGTAATTGACGGAAAACCTAAATTGAAATTCCTAACCACCAAAAACCCTGAAATGGGCAGGCATGGCGGAAGAAAGATCACAATGGGCGTTATGCCCGACTATACTTTTGAAGGAAAAGGTATGCGCGTTGATGGTGTTACCGAAGGCAAACCCGCATTTAAAGCAGGGGTGCAAAAGGGTGACATAGTAATTCAACTTGGCGACAACAAAATCGGCACCATGATGGATTATATGAATGCCTTAGGGAAATTCAAAAAGGACGAAACCACGAACGTTATTGTAATTCGTGATGGCAAGGAGGTTACATTGCAAGTGACTTTTTAATGGAATGAGCCATAGATTCACTGATTATCTTAATCTGTGAATCTGTGGCGATTATTTTATTCCTAATTTTGCATTCTAAATCAATTTCATGTCCATTGTTCCAACTTTGCGGGTCTCCAGTCATGAAGTTTGGGTAACACTATTATTAGCATTCTGTCTATTGCTTTTTGCCTGGGTACGTATCAGCAACCCCAAAAAATTACCTTCTTTAGTTACAGGTTTTTTCACAGGAGGCACAACCGAGGAAAAAACTATTACACTGGATTCGATAGCGCTGTTTTTCATTTTTATCTGTTCCACTTCTCTGCTAGGACTCAGGGCTTTTCATTTTCATGGGCTTCAATCACGCTTTAACCATATTGAAGAATTTTTACTTTTTAGCCTTGCCTTACTCGTTTACTACCTCCTGAAAACCATTGCACTTTTGATTTGCGGAGCCGTTTTTCAGGTGCAGGTTGAGGCACGTGACTATATAAATGAAATTTACGCCACTTCCCATCTGGCTGCGTTAGGCCTGTTTCCGGCTTTAATTGTTGCTTCCTACGCCGGAAACATCAATGAAGCCCTGTTCGAAAAGATTATTTTGGCCCTTGTAGCCTTATTCATGGCTTACAGAACGATAAAAATGTTTATTCTTATGATGAACAGGGGTTTAAGTGTGATGTATTTATTTTTGTATCTTTGTGCCCTTGAAATTATTCCCCTTGTGCTTTTGTATGAATGTAGTAAGGGTTTTAATTTCTAGTCTGTTACAAACAATCACTGGTAAGGAAGTTCACAGTTAATGAAGATTAAAAAAATACTGATTTCACAGCCAAAACCGGAACTCGAACGGTCTCCCTATTTTGAAATCGCCAAAAATTTTGGAGTAGAAATTGAATTCCGACCCTTTGTACAAGTGGAAGGAATCCCGGCAAAAGAATTCCGCAAGCACCGCGTTGATATCCTGTCGTACACGGCAGTTATCATGACCAGCAAAAATGCGGTCGACCACTTTTTCAGGGTATGCAATGAAATGCGCATTATTGTTCCTGAAACAATGAAGTATTTCTGCATTTCAGAAACTACTGCCTATTACCTTCAGAAGTATATCCAGTTTCGCAAGCGTAAAATATTTTTCAGCAACCACTCTTATGCTGATTTGGTAGATATCATCCGCAAAAAGCACAAAGACGACAAGTACATTCTGCCAATGTCTGATGCTCCGAATGAAGAGTATACCAGCCTTCTTGACAGGGATGGAATAAAATATGTAAAAGCACCTCTTTACAGGGCTGTTTTTTCCGATATCAAGGACATTAATTTCGGTGAGTACGATATGCTTGTTCTATTTAGTTCTGCAGGTATTAACTCCATTTACAATAGCTTTCCTGAATACAAGCAAAACGAAACTGTAATTGCTGCTTTTGGCGAACAGACTGCCAAAGCGGTTACAGGCGCAGGGTTAAAACTTCATGTAGTTGCCCCTCAACCTAACTCACCATCTATGGCATCGGCTATGGACCTTTATTTACGTGGCGAGTACATACTTTCAGATAATCCATTTGCAGATATTGGTAAGGCCCCAAAACCTAAAAAAGCTCCGAAACCGGCTGCTCCAAAAGTAATTGTAGCACCTAAAGCAGAGGAAAAACCTGTAGCTAAACCTATTGCTGTAGCTAAACCTGCTCCTAAAAAACCGGAAGTAAAGCCAGTTGCATCGGCACCTAAGCCTGTGGCAAAGAAAGTACAACCGGTTGTTAAAAAACCTATACCAGTTCCGGCTAAAAAGAAACCTGCTGCCAAAAAAAGTAAGCCTGCTGCCAAAAAAAGCAAACCGGTTCCTGTAAAAAAGAAACCTGTTGTTAAAAAGAGCAAGCCTGCTCCGGCTAAAAAGAAACCAGCACCTAAAAAGGTTGTTAAAAAAGCCGGGAAAGGTAAAAAGTAAGTTTCCATTTTTTATTTTGCCATGACTGAAATACCCCGCAGACAAACCTTGCGAAAACAGGAACGTTTGTATGAAAAGATGGCTATGGAGGCCGTTTTTCAGAAGGGAAACAGTATTTACAAGCCTCCGGTAAAACTGTTGTGGTTAAAAGAAAATACCAAAAGTGATGTAGCCGTTAAAGTTGCGTTCAGTGTTCCTAAAAGATTGTTTAAAAAAGCTGTTACCCGCAACCTTTTAAAAAGAAGGATGCGCGAGGCTTACCGCAAGAATAAGATTCACGAAACGGGATTGGATGTAACCTGTTCGCTGATATTCCTGTATAATGCTCATAAAATTAACACTTATCAGGAAATAGAATCTAAAATTGTGCTAACTTTACAACACTTTAAAACTGCGACCGCTGTTAAGTAAATTTCTTATTGGGTTAATAAAGATCTACCAAAAGATGATCTCACCGTGGCTGCCCCCTACTTGCCGCTTCACCCCTACTTGCTCGGAATATGGCAAACAAGCCATTCAAAAACACGGGCCATTTAAAGGTTCGTGGCTTGCAGCAAAAAGAATTCTGTCCTGCAACCCATTTAATAAGCACACGGGTTACGATCCTGTTCCATAACTCTACAACCATGATGAAAAGCCTTTTTCAAAAATTAAAAAAACTACGCGCAGTAATAGCTATGCTTGCCATAGGTGGCTATGCTTTCCTGTCTTATAGTTTCACAGACAACTATTTTGAAATATCCAAAAACCTCGACATCATGACTACTATGTTGAGGGAACTCGACCTGCATTATGTAGATACCATTAAGCCAGGAGAACTTATGAAAACCGGAATTGATGCCATGCTCGAATCACTTGACCCATACACCGATTATATCCCGGAATCTGAGATTGAAGACTTCCGTTTTATGACTACCGGTGAATATGGTGGCATTGGAGCGCTCATCCAGAAAGACAGTACCAAGATTGAAGTTGCCGAGCCTTATGAAGGTTCACCTGCTGCGAAAGCGGGACTTAAAGCCGGCGACCAAATCATCAGTGTGGATGGTATTGCATTGGCCGGAAAATCAACTGATGATGTAGGTAAACTTTTAAAAGGACAACCCGGCACACAACTCAAAATGATGGTTCTATCTCCGGGTAGCACTGCTCCAGTAGAAAAGGTGTTAACACGGGAAGCAATTAGAGTTAGTAATGTGCCCTATTATGGCAAGGTGGCTGATAATATCGGATATATACGCCTGTCGGAATTTACAGAAGATGCCGGAAAAAATGTTCGCAATGCGTTGGTGGAATTGAAAAAAAATGAGAACCTGAAAGGAGTGATTTTAGATTTGCGCGGAAACCCCGGTGGCCTACTGAATGAGGCTATTGATGTGGTGAATGTATTTGAACCAAAAAACCAATTGGTGGTGAACACACGCGGCAGAATGAAAGAATGGAATCACATGGATTTAACAACCCTGGATCCTGTTGATATCAGCATACATGTGGTAGTGCTTGTAAACAGCGGCTCTGCTTCGGCTTCCGAGATTGTGTGCGGAACTATCCAGGATTTAGACAGAGGTATTGTTATTGGTACACGCACCTACGGTAAAGGATTGGTGCAGCTTACAAGACCATTGAGTTACGATGCCCAACTTAAATTTACCATTGCAAAATATTATATCCCCAGCGGACGATGCATACAGGTGCTCGATTATACCCACCGTAATGCCGATGGAAGCGTTAGCAAAGTGCCCGATTCATTAAAGTCTGCATTCCGCACCAAACACGGCAGGGTGGTATATGATGGCGGCGGTGTTGAACCCGATATTAAAATGGACCCGCATAAATACAGCGCCATTGCTATCAACCTGCAAACACAGTATTTAATTTTTAACTATGCAACAATTTATGTGCAGAAACATCCTGCTTTAACAGAAGCTTCTGCCTTTTCGCTTACCGATGCCGAGTACAACGATTTTGTTCAATACGTAAGAAGCCGCAATTTTAAATACATAACGAAAACCGACCAGTTGTTGAAACAATTGAAAGAAAGCACCCAGACTGAAAATTATTACGACGACCTGAAAGATGCCTATGCAAAAATTGCAGATGATGTGGACGAGGCTAAAAAGAACGACCTGATTAAAAATAAGGACGAGATAAAAGTATTTCTGGAAGAAGAGATTGCATCCCGTTTCTTTTACGATCAAGGCCGCATACAAGTGGGTTTGAAAAACGATAAGGAAACTGAAAAAGGCATTGCAATCCTGAATGATGCCATACGCTACGATTCCATTATTAAAACCATTGCGCCTGCCACACGCCCCTTCCACAATCCAGCTATGAAAACCTGGCCGCCAAAGACCGCGAATTAATTTCCTTTAAATACGTTAACCGCAAAGTCCCCAAAGAAACAGCCCGCAAAGTTCGCCAAGTGTAAAAGCGTAGCGACCTTTGCGGACTTTGCAGTTAAGAGTATTAGTGCGTAATCACAAACTTCCCGTCTCCCAACAAATTTCCTTCTTCAGAAATAACGCGGTACAGATAAATTCCGTTGGGTTGACTTGTTAAGTCAATTTTGTAGTCACCCTGAACTTGTTTCAGGGTCGCAATAGTGACTCTCTGCCCCATTACATTATAAATTTCAACTGAAGACTTACCACTAACCCCCGATAACTGAATTGTGAATTTGCCGGAGGATGGGTTGGGGAAAATGGAGAGGGAAGGTAAATCTACATTTTGATTGGTATTATCTGATGTAATTACTTCACCACAGGGCAACCATTTAGCTAAAAAAGGAACCTCACTTGCTAGCAGGCTGAGAGTATCTTTTCCAAATACCGCATTAGCCCAAAAATCACCACCAAAATAAACGCAATTCCCTGCTAGATTGCACGCTACGCCATTCCAATCATCACCTCCACCTCCAACTATGTTTCCGCATAATAATTTACCTGATGTATCGAGTTTCATTATTACAGAAGCACCATCGTATACTACTCCGGGCACACTAAAGACTCTTGTTCCATATTTAATTGCATAGTTAGGTCCTGCACCGCCACCGCCAAGAGAAACATAAATATTCCCATTGGTATCCGGAGCAATAGAGTAACAACTCCAGAATGCGCCATAATACGTTTGGGCTGTTTTGGCCCATATTGGATTTCCATTGGAATCATATTTAACAATAAAAATATCATAAGGAGAAGCGCTTGTAGAAATTAATTTAATTGGCCCGAAGCTAACGCTATCCATAAATTGTCCTGTGATATAAGTATTCGAATTTTTGTCAATCGCAAAGCCGTATATTGACGCAAATGCAGAAGGGGTATATACGTTAGCTTGTGTTACCCACAAAACATTTCCAGTAGAATTATATTTTGCCAAAAAAATATCTCCTCCTGATATACCACATACGGTTGAAAGTGAATCATTTTCAAAGCGTATACTATCTGAAAATCCACCAGCAACATAAATATTACCCCTTGAATCTGTAACCACTTTGCTACCTACTCCTGTAGACGTACCCGGAGAACTTTTTGATTGTTTGGCCCAAATTACATTTCCGGAAGAATCATACTTTACAAGAAATGCCGTTGGAACGGGATTAGAAAGCAATTGAGTGTCGAAATATTCTATCTGATCGAACCCACCAGTCAAATATATATTTTTATTATTATCAATGCAAGCACCATAGCCTGTAGCCGAACAATTACTGGCGTTCCCTTTTGACTGCTGAACCCAGATAACATTTCCATTAGAATCGTATTTAGTCAAAAAGCTATTGGTATAACCCAAGTTTGAATTTCCATGTACCGTATCCACTCCAAAAGTTATAATATTTGAAGCCGCCCCTGCCGCGTATATATTTCCGGAGATATCAGCACTTATACTATGTTCAAAACCTTGTCCATTTGGGCTAAAATTCATTGACTGTTTTGCCCATAAAACGGTTCCATCTGATTTATATTTTATTAAATATGCAGATGTATAATTAATGGAACTACTTAAAGAATAAATTCCAACATGCACATTGCCATATACATTCCCACCCACAAAAACGTTGCCATATCTATCTGTTGTTATATCGCAACCTTCTCCCGATGAGTTGCCACTTGCAACAGTCCCTTGGGTTCCCCATAACCACTTTTGTCCTTCACAAAATGAAAAACTAAAAATGAATAGTAAAAAAAGTAAAATTATTTTTTTCATAACCTGATTTAGAGAAAGTAAAGATAAGAGAAATTTTAGTCAAGAACAATTTCACGCAAAGTCCGCAAAGAAACAGCCCGCAAAGTTCGCCAAGTGTAAAAGCGTAGCGACCTTTGCCTGCCCGTTCCGTTCAGGCGGGCGTAAATCTTTGCGCTCTTTGCGGTTAACCGTATTAGTGAGTAATCACAAACTTCCCTTCTCCCACCAAATTTCCTTCTTCCGAAATAACGCGGTAAAGATAAATTCCATTGGGTTGATTGGTTAAGTCAATTTTGTAGTCACCCTGAACTTGTTTCAGGGTCGCAATAGTGACTTTCTCTCCAAGCACATTATAAATTTCAACTGACTCCTGATAGCCATCGGGATTACCACTAACCCCCGACAACTGAATTGTGAATTTGCCGGTATTGGGGTTGGGGAAAAGCATTATAGATTGGTGCAGTGAAGAAACAGATGAAATATTGCTAACATCTTTGCACCCTGGATTATTCCAACGGGCAATAAAAGGGAGTTCTCCAACTGGAGTTAATGTATCACTACCGACAACAATTGTGCTTAATATATCACCTCCTGCAAAAACAGAATTACCTCGCGGGTTAGAGGCGATACAATCATAATCGTCACCTACTGAATAAAGATTGGCGGAAGAAATAACATGACCCGAAGTATCAAACGCTATATATAAACCATTACCGGGGTTTGTTATTACCGTATCTGTAGAAATAATAAATTCGCTGGAATCGCTTTCACCTACAGCCATATAAATGTTATCACAAATATCCCTGGTGAGGCTATAGGCATTTGCTAAGCTAGGCTGCGAAACTTTAACCCAAAGAGAATTCCCATTTTCATCAAATTTAGCCAAGTAAACAGAAGGGGGAAACCCTGGAATATTCAAGTTTGTGCTGCCAATAGTGACTACGCCTTCTATTTGCCCGGCTAAATAGATATTATTCGCATCATCAGTTATCATTCCATTCGATAATATAGCATCAAATCGGGTTTGTGCAAACGATTGTTTTGCCCATAACACATTTCCGTTTCCATCAAATTTTACAAGAAAGATATCAGAAGATCCTTTACTCTTTAACGTGGTACTCCCAACAATAATGGAGTCATGAAATACGCCAGTTACATAGGCATTCCCCTGTCTATCACAAAATATAGAAGAACTATTTGAGTTACCGGAAGCAATACTAGTAGGATAGCGCGCCCATTGTGGAACACCCGCTGAATTATATTTCACAATAAAGAATTCATTCGTGGTAGGCCCCGTATAATTCAGAGTTCCAAATTGCATACTGCCTTTGGTGAATCCTGACAGGAAGACATTCGATGAATCATCAAATGCAATTGAAGAGGCGGCAATATAGTTCCCTGTGAACTGAATGCCCCAATTAAGTTTCCCGCTTGGAGAATATTTCACTAAATAGGCTGGAGAAGCCATACTTGCAAAAGTAAGACTATCAAATCGCACAGAATCAATGTATCCGCCCGAAATATACATGTTATCAGAATAATCTGTATTGCCAATAATATAACCCGGGTTACCATAGATTTGCTTAATCCAAAGTATACTACCAAGGGTATCATATTTTACTAAATAATCGTTCCTTCTTGTAGGAGGTCCTGTCAATTTGTAGGTTCCGAATGATACTACTGAATCAAATGATCCAAATAAAAATCCATTTCCTTTCGTATCTCCCGCAATGTTGCATGAAATCGGATCATATCCTGCAGAACAATCCCTCCCCCACACCCAACTCTGCCCCTCACAAAGTGAAAAACTAAAAATGAATATAAGAAGAACAAATCTTTTCATTAAACAAAGATAACAAAAGTTATTAAACATCTTCTTTTTCAAAATGCCACTAATACGTGTCTTTTTGCTCTCTTTTATCTCTGTTAATTTAATTCCTAACAAAAGGAATTTTATTTTGAAAAGCACTGTTCAAAAATAATTGGACACCCGGTCAATGACTTTTTCAAAAAGCATATTTGATGAATTACCTTTGTGTTATGAAAACAAAAATAACTATAATCCTGCTGACTTTTTTAGAAAAAATCTGGAAACACATTTCCTGTTCCGGCCTGTTATTAACAGATGGAGATTTTGTAACTCATTCATATTCAAGTAGCATTAAAAACACACTTTCCTGTTATGGTTCCTGTTCTTTCCCTGTTATGCTCCTGTTATGGCTCCTGATACGTTCCTGTTATTTTAGGCGGTTTTTAAGTATAAAAAGCGGTTGAACCTTAGTGAAACTTAATGGTTGATTATTTCTCACCACTAAGTGCACTAAGAAAATTCACACTAAGATACACTCAGAAAACTTAGTGAGGCTTAGTGAAATCTTAGTGGACTTAGTGGTAAAAGTTTTTAGCAATTGAGTAAGATTGCTTCGCAAAGCCTCGCAATGACGGAAGTGCCCGTCCGGCTCGGACTGCCGGTCGGGCCCCGACTAGTTGCCGCTATCGCCACCGCCACCCATATCAGGTCCGGCGTCTATATTATTATTTTTATGTTTGAAAATAGAAACATCCATTTGTCCGAAGCGGTAGCTAAGATTGATTGAGAAGAACCTTACATCCCTTGTGCGGCTGGTAGTTTGGAAATAGAGTGGAGCTCCTTCGAGCGAGGTTGCAACAACTTCAGAGCCATTTTTTGCAGTTGCAAAAATATCCCTGCAATTCAAGGTAACTGAAGCTTTGTTTTTGAAAAATTCTTTTTTAATAGCTACATCCAACGAATAATTTGGGTCTATATATCCGCTGGTAGAAGGAGAAATTCCTCCACCATAGCCTCCGCCACCACCCCATCGTCCGCCACCACCGCCGCCACTTTCAGGTGAAATTTTTGACTTGGAAAGATAACTTCCGTTCAACTGTATAGTGAAATTCTTAGGTAGTTTGAAAGTTAGATTCAGTTTGGCAAAATAGCTCAGGAACTTTTTTGCAGTATCTGGAATATTCAGGTTGGTAGCATTTACACCCGATTCAAAGAGATTAAAGTTGGTTGTAATGTCGAGCCAGTTACCAATAGAGTTTTGCAGGGTTGCCTCTGCACCTTCCTGGTAGCCATAGTTAGCATTAGCATACGTGGTGCTGTCAATCTGCAATTTTAAAATCGGATCGTATTGCGAAGAGATTGTTTGGGTAGAAATAATATCGTACGTGATTTTGTAATATGCTGACAGCAATAATGAATTACGTTTGTTAAACGTATTCATATAATTAAACTCGAAAGAGTTCTGATACGCGGGTTTCAGGTTAGGGTTGGGCACCTGAATATTCTCAGGGTTCGAATTATTTTTCACAACCAACTGTGCGAACGAAGGGCGTGTAATATGGGTAGTGTAACTGAATTGCAAATCGCTTTTCTCGGTAAGGTGATAGGTAACAAATGCACCCGGAAAAGGTTTCAACAAATTTTGATTGTTCAAAGGCGTTGAAGTGCTACCGGAGGTTTCAGTACCGTTATATACTGATTGCTCCATACGCAGTGCTATCTGATAACTTAAGCGGCTGTTCAGGTCTTCGCTGAAGGTAAAATAACCCGCATACACATACTGATTGAACAGGTATGTATTGCTTTCATCGTTAAAGAAAATATCGTTCAGATAGAAATTGCTGTACGAATTTACCTGGCTGTAGGTATACTGTACACCAGCTTCCAGTTTTATTTTTTTAGATAAAGGGTCGGTATAATCCAGTTTCCCCACATAGTACTTGTTTGTGCCACCGCTTTGCTGCATCTGGTTTATCGATGATAAAAGCACATTATTAAAGTCGTAATTCAGGAAGTCAAAATTTCCGGTTCCCGATGAAGAGCCTTGGTTAGCGGTTACACTTGCAGTAATATTTTCATCTTCCTTCGGGAATAGGTGTTTGTATAGTAATGAAACTCCGGGGCTCGTAAAAACCCTGCTGGAGGCAGAGTTCTCATTTATAAACTTGGGCAAAGAAAGTGTATCAGTATAAACATTATTTGTGTGCAATAAATCGGTTGAGTTAAAATCTCCGCGTACTAGCATTCCGGAAACAGTTAATGTATTGCGGTTATCTATAAAGTAGTCGAAACCCAATCTGGCAAAAGCAAAATAGCCCTCCATGGTATTGGTATCGTTCTGGTAGTCGATAATTTTAGGAGAAGTGCTTGACTGATTTGCAACAGTGTCTTTATATTCACTTCCATACATTTTATGCTTTATCTGGTGTACATGCAAATCGAGAAACACATTTATTTTTCCTTGCCTAACGTTAAAATCAAAACCGCCATTTACTTTTCCATATTCATCGGCACCCAAACGCAGTGAGCCATTATAACCCAATGTGTTTTTATGTTTCAGAATAATATTGATGATACCTCCCGTGCCCGCAGACGCATCATACTTTGCTGAAGGATTAGTAATCACTT
This sequence comes from uncultured Bacteroidota bacterium, assembly GCA_903901055.1. Classification (GTDB taxonomy): domain Bacteria; phylum Bacteroidota; class Bacteroidia; order JABEUT01; family JABEUT01; genus JABEUT01. The sequence goes on along the minus strand of CAIUPO010000107.1, from coordinate 29,629 downwards.
CTATCTTATCTATCTGCCCTGCCGGAATCTGGTCAATGGTTAAAGTTGTCGGCATCCCATCAACATATATAGTCGGCGAAGCATTGCGCATTTTAACATTCCCATCAATATCCACATTTACCGAAGGGATCGTTTTCAATACATCTTCGGCTGTACCGCCCTCTGTGGTAAGGCTTTTACTTACATCAAAAACACGTTTGTCAAGTTTAAGTTCCATTGGCGGGGAACTGCCATTCACGGTAACATCCTTTAACTGGTTTGCTATGGACGACACTTTAATATTTCCCAAATCCTTATCAATTGCGTTCAGCAAACTTTCCACATTCGACATGTTAGGCATATCACCACTGCTTTGCGATTGCATTTTTTGTCCGGCTTTCATCAGTTTACTCATATCAAAAAAAGTCACAACTGATTTAGGTTTATATCCCATTGCGTTAATTTCAATGGTATAGGTACCCATCACCGCCAGTTTTTCAAAACTGAATTCGCCGTTATCTCCGGTAAGCAATCCTTGAATAACCACTGTTTTCATGGCTTTTGAAACAGAATCCCATTGCTGGCCCGACAACTGAACAGGTGCAAACGGTACTGATTTGCCGGTTAAACTATCAACCACCTTGCCATAAAAATGCCCTACTTTTGCTTTGGCGCCTTTCATGCCACCACCCATTCCACCTCCGCCCCACATTTGGGCAAAAGTGGTTTGTACTATACACAATAAAATAATGATTGGGGAAAATTTCTTTAACATCTTAAATTATCTTTATTTAAATAGAATCTTTATTCGCGTTTGCACTATGGTGGAAATTATGATGTAGCACAAACTCCTTTTCCATGTTATCAATCAGTTCGTCAAATTGCTTTAATTGCGAACTATTGCAAATGCCCTTAATACTATTGAAGTGCATATATAATTCCTTCTCCATAGCAACCTTTAATACACCCAGTGAATCTGAACACTGTGACGCATAAGTACTGTCTTTACCTTCTTTAACGGCATTAAAAAGATTATTCTGGTTCCGTATATATACATTCATTGTTTTATCCAGAAACGTAAAATGTGTCTGCAATATTTTGTCCAGTTTTTTTTGCTGGGCGGTATCAAACCCAAGTGTTTTAACAAGGTACATTTCTCCCTTGTCCTTGTCGTGCAAAATAGTAGTGGTTTCGGCAGGCGCTTCTGTTTTAGGATGATGGACATTTCGGTGGCCCATCCACCATTTGCCAATAAATGCCACGTTGAAAACGAGCAAAATAATGAGCAAAATGTTTGTTATCTTAGTATTCATAATTAATGGTCAGAAAACATTTTTTTAGGTGTAGCCTATCTAAAATTCAGGCAAAATTAAGAATGTCTTATAAATGGAATATTAATTGATATTACTTTGGTTCATCCCTGAATGATGATAATTCCGGAAGCCGCTGCGGTATCCGCCATGGTTACCACAGCACGCTCCGAAACAATGATGGAAGGATCTGCTGTCATGAAACCTTCCATGAAATCTGTAATGCATGGCAAATGCCCGCTCGTGCCTGTGGTGCATGGACGAAAATGCCCATCCGGCAATGAAAAGGCCATTAATTGCAATTAATGCTATTAATAGAACATTAGTGAGTTTTGGGCTGTTCATAAGGTGATGTATTAGTAGTTAACAAATCTTCACTGCCATCATTAATCTGGTATTCATTCACAAAATCTTTTATAGTAACGTATTGGGCTGTTGCTTGTTTTGGTTGCCCTTCGGTAAAAAGGCGCAAGGTGAAAACATTAATAATGATTAGAACAAATACCGCAGCCACACGCAAAAGGGGCGCTATGTTATATAGCATCCTTACCTTATTTTGAGCATGTAACTTGTTTGCAACCCGCTCAGAAAAACCATTAGGCAATTCCGAAGGTTGAATTTTGCCTGCAGCCTGCAAAGCCGCATTTATATTGTCTTCTATATCCTGTTTCCTGTCCATATTCGATTATTTAGACGATTGATTATTTAAGAACTTGCGTTATGTGTATAGTAATCCTGTAGCTTTTTACGTAAACCTGCCCTTGCACGGGATAGTAAAGACTCAACAGCAGAAACACTTACAGACATAGTATCTGCAATTTGTTTATAATCCATTCCCTGCATTTCATACATAGTAAAAGCCGTGTGCTGGTTTTCGGGCAAAGCGTTCAGGGCACCATATAGTGCTTTGGCATGGTCTTTGTTTTCAAGGGTTATGCCCGGATGCTGAAAATTGGAAGGTAATTCTATCGGGTTATCGTCCTTATCTAATAAGGGTTGCATAATACCATACCTCTTTTTCCGCTTACTAAATTTTATGTGGTCGTAGCATTTGTTTAAGGCAATGCGGAAGAGCCAGGTCTTTATATGGGAACCCTCTCGGAAAGAAGCAATGTGCTTATAAGCTTCAATAAATACGTCCTGCGTTAGTTCCTCGGCATCATCCCTGTTAGGAATCATGCCCAGGCAAAGATTGAAAATAGCCTTTCCGTACGCGTCAATAAGCAAACGAAAGGCCTGCTCATTTCCGGCTTTTAATTCCTGTATGTCTACTTCCAACTGGCTGATTGTATAGGCGTATTGACGATTTTATATTGGAAAACCTTTGCCAAGATAATACAATAAAGATAATTCCATTATTATTGTTTAGCCCCAAACCCTTAAAGGGGCTTTGAGTAGCGCAATTCAAAGCTCCTTTAGGGGTTTGGAGCCAATTATGACTAACATTATTCGTAAATTTGCAAAAAATATACTATGAGCAAAAAGAAAATAAAAGTCGGAAATATTGAATGTGGCGCAGACCAGTTATTCCTAATATCGGGCCCTTGTGTTATTGAAGAAGAATCCATCATGTTCAGGACCGCTGAAAAACTGAAAGAAGTAAGCGAACAATTAAATATCCCTATCATATATAAGTCCTCGTTTTTGAAAGATAACCGCAGCGATCTGAAATATTACGATGGACCGGGACTTGAAAAAGGCTTGGCAATGCTTGCTAAAGTAAAAAAGGAATTCGGTTTCTCAATTCTAACGGATATTCATTACCCTGACCAGGCGGCACCTGCAGCCGAAGTTTGTGATGTATTGCAAATACCTGCATACCTATGCATGCAAAGCAGCTTGATGGTTGCCGCGGCAAAAACAGGGCGTGTTATTAATATTAAACACGGACAATTCCTTGCACCTGAAAATATGAAGCACCCCGTTAAAAAATGTGTGGATAGCGGAAATGATAACATCATCCTAACAGAAAGAGGATACACTTTTGGATATAATGATTTAGTAGTTGACCCTCGAAGCCTTTACCATTTGAACCAAATTGGCTACCCGGTAGTGTTTGATATTACCCACTCCATTCGCAAATATGGCATACCCAGCGCCGATGCAAAAGGCGGAGCAAGAGAATTCCTGCCCGTTATAAGCCGCGCCGGCGTGGCCTCAGGAGTAGATGGCATTTTTATTGAAACCCATCCCGAACCCTCCAAAGCTTTGTGCGATGCATCGAGCCAGCTATCTGTTTATGACCTGAAAGCTTTTTTAGAACCCTTGATTGAGATACATAATACGGAGGTGAAGTATAGGGGGAGGTAAGCGCTTACCAAATTAATGAATCCTTACGAATATACATTTTATCGGTTGTACAAACAAATGCACCTGTCTTATGAAGAAGATGAAAGTGCTTGGTATGCATGTATCTTATATGGAACTCCTTTAATGTTTAATGCTTCTAATGTTTATTGGATTTTTACTGGAATTTTTGTTGTTCCAGATTACAGGAAATCACTAACAGTTATGATTAGTACATTTTCCACTGCTGTTGGGTTCAATTTGTTCTATTTTTTATATAAAAAGAGATTCAAGACTATTGAATTGAAATATATTAACGAAACTAAAACACATAAGATTATTGGGATTATTTGCGTAATCTTTTATGTATTATTATCAATTCTATTGGCAATAATAGCTTAACTTGAGAATAACTCTTTTACCCGAAGTTGCACCTCACACGCAAATAACCTTTTAACCTTTGCTAATTAAACTGCTTTCCTTCCGGAAATAACTCTGAACAATACGGCAATTATTGCAACAATAAGCAGTATGTGTATTAAGCCTCCAGCGCTATATGCGAAGAATCCTATAGCCCAACTGATGACTAAAATAACGGCGATTAAATAAAGTAAGTTTCCCATGATGTTTGTTTTTATTTGTTTATGATTAAGATAAAGTGAGGGTATGACCCCTCACTTTTTATTAGAATGAAACTAACATACCATATTAGATAGTTGATTTTTCATTCTTGGTATTTCCCTGGCTTGAACCTTGGCTTTTTTCCGCCGGCATTTTTGATTTTTCAGTTTGGGTTCCAACTTTGCCGTTCGAACTTGCTACTGGTGTTTTGTAATCATGCTCATGACCCTTTTCTTTAATTTCCTTTTCGGCAGTTAGGGGCATATTTTTCTTTTCAGAAGATGAACCGGAACTGTTCTTTTGAGAATTGCTCTGACCATTTTGGCTGGTTTGGCTTTTTGAGTTACTTGGGTTATTTGAAACCTGTTCGTTCTTTTGATTTTCTTTCATTTTTTGGTTGTTTTTATGATGTGGAATAATCCTCCCCCACCGGTTGTTTTTATATATTTCTACTAAAATCTAACATTGCAAAAATGGGGTCATTTATCCCGGAATCCATTACACATCCTTTGTTTAATGTTGTATTCTTCACACTTACTATTTTTTCAATTAGTTTTTGCATTAAACTTCTATATGGTTGTTTATATACACAACGAAACCCACGAAATTTCATTTCGTGGTTACGTCACCAGTAAGGCGTTGATTCCTATAAAACCTTCTCTCCCCTGATAAGCCTGAAAAGAATGGCTATTATAGCAAAAACAAGAAGTATGTGTACAAAAGCCCCGAGGCTGAAAAAGAAAAATCCTAATGCCCAGCCTATGATTAAAATTATTGCGATTAAATAAAGTAGATTACCCATAATGTCTGTTTTTATTTGTTTATGATTAAAATAAAGTGAGGAGTTCTGCCCCTCACTTTTTATTAGAATGAAGTCAACATACCATATTAGATAGTTGAACTTTCACCCTGCGTTTTTCCTTGTTCTGTTGGTTTGCTGCTATTTGTTTCCTCACTTTCATTTTTAGGTTCATTTGAAGACTGGTCTTCAGTTCCACCATCTTCTCCGGCTACCGGAGTGCCATAATCATGCCCGTGGCCTTCCCTTATAAATTCATCCCCTTCCCGCTTTTCGTCATCTTCAACGGGTACAGATGTAGTTTGAGAAGTTGAACTGCTCGGTTGTGAATTTCCCGGGTTATTTTTTTCGCTCGGTGTTTTTGTAACATCTTCGCTTTTTTGATTTTCGTTCATATTAGTTAGTTTATAGAGAGGGTTTGTCTTACTCCTTCTCCCTTTGTTTTTACTACTTGTGATTAGATTTAGATAGCACAAAGGTGAGCCCGTTTGGCGCGTTAAGTGTTACATATCTTTATGGAAAACTTACACCATTCACGCTTAACATTATTTCCAGTTGAGACCAGCTTTACATTTCATAGGGTTTCTTACCTTTACCACCTCAAATAACTAACACTATGGAGCTATATCTCGATTCTGCAAACATGAAGGAAATTGAAGAAGGATTCAAACTTGGATTCCTCGATGGCCTTACTACAACGCCTACCTTTATGCAAAAGGAAGGTATTACTGATATTGACGGAACTATTGTAAAACTTAGCAAAATAGTGCCGGTCCTTCAAATTGAAGCCCTTGGTTCCAATGCCGATGAAATTAAACGGGAAGCCTACCGCCAGCTTGAGTTAGGACTGGACCCAAAGAAAACGGTTTTCAAAATACCGGTATCACTTGAAGGAGTTCGTGCATGTAAGATTTTGCGCAACGATGGCTTGTTAGTTAATGTCCATTTGGTATACACCCTGCAACAAGCTTATATGGCAATGCATGCAGGTGCAACTTATGTTTGTCCGTTGGTTGGCCGTTTGCAGGACCAGGGGCATGATGCACTCACGTTGATTGAACAATGCGTAGATGCGGTTAACTATTACAATTACGATACCAAAATTATGTTCAGCTCTGTACGCCATAATGAACACGTGCGCAATGCTATTAATATTGGAGTGCATACCATAACAGTTCCGTTAAAAGTATTGAAATCACTCACCGAAAATAATTTTACTCAAGTTGGAACCGAGCAGTTTTTCCGCGATACACGCATGATGATGGTGAAGGTGAAAGAAGCAATCCGCCCCGGCAATCCCATTGTCAGCAGCGAAACAACCGTTAAAGATGCCATTGTTAAAATGACCGAATATGGTTTCGGTACGGTTATTGTAACCAAAGGTGATGGCAGCGTAATGGGAGTATTTACCGATGGTGATTTACGCAGGCATTTGCAAAAAGATGGAGAAAGCATCCTCAATAAAAAGCTGAAAGAACTGGAATATAAAGCACCTATAAGTATTGATGCCAACGTTATTTTGAATGAGGCTGCTGCTTTATTCAAAAAATCAAATGTAGATACTATTATGGTTACTGATGGAGGCAAGCCTATTGGTATGTTGGATATACAAGACCTGAAAAACGACTAATGGAAATAGAAAAATTATTTAAAGGAAAATTCCTTATCCCGCCCGCGAAGATACTGGCTAAACTCGACAAAGTAAAAGCCTATATTTTCGACTGGGATGGAGTTTTTAATAACGGCCAAAAAGACGAACGCAACACCAGCCTCTTTAATGAGATTGATGCCATGGGCATAAATATGCTCCGCTTCAATCACTACCAGCGTAAGGGCTCGATGCCTATTTTCGGAATTATTACCGGAGAAAGGAATTCCGCATCACACTCGTTTTCCGACAGGGAACACATGGATTTTGTATATTATAAAATCAAACATAAAAGCACTGCTCTTGAGCATGTATGTAAGAAATACAGCCTTCAACCCGATGAAGTACTTTTTGTTTTTGACGATATTTTAGATTTAGATGTTGCGGCAAAAGTTGGAGTGAGGATGATGATTTCACGGCCTGCAAATCCATTGGTGATAAAGTATGCAGAAGACCGTCAATTAATGGATTATCTCACGGCTTGCGATAGCAGCAATCATGCACTGAGGGAAATAATGGAAATGCTCATTGGCCTTACCGGACGATATGATGAAACATTGGACGCGCGTATTGCTTATAACGCTCTTTACCGCGAGTATATTTCACTGCGTAACAGCCTCCACACAGAATATTATACTGTTGAAGGTGATGGTATTATTGCAAAGAAACCTTAATTAAAAAGCCTGCCAACATTGCTGTAAGCAGGCCGATTCAGTGTACCAGGAAACACTATCCTCCAACGAGTATCTATTTATTTACATCCAACCCAAAGGTGATTCCGAATACTAAAGCGGGAAGAGTTGGGCCATATTGAGCAGAAGTTACACTTGATTTAAAAACATTGGAAAGACGGTAGTTACAATAAACTGAAAGCTGACGTAAGAAAATGAATCTGGCTGTTACACCATAATTATAATGATTAAAAAATGAAAGATTCCTATTTATAGTTTTAATATCATTGTTATTATCCCATGAAACTTCACGTGTATTAAAAGTCCAATCGCCGTATATACCCAGATCCAATGCAATTTGGCCATGGTAGCCATTACTAAAGATGAAGCGGTCATAAAGTAAACCGCCAAAATTTTGCAAACTCACTTTTTGAGCATCGTGTTTTAACGTATCAGGAAATACTTTTCCAGCATTTTGTGCAAGATAAAATCCGGTGGATTTATAATATACATCAAAGCCCAGGCCATTCCATGGGCAGAATTTATGTCCACCACCAAAGCCCACAATAAACTCGCGGGAGGCACCATAATTTATAGCTGCTCCTTTATTTCCTCCGGTTACAAACCCGAATCCTATAAATGCATCACCCATATAAGGGTTATAACTGCTCCTTCCAAAAATTGTATCAATATCAATGGTTGATCCCATCGAATGCCTACCGCTTTCACGCGTCGTTTCTTCTCCCGAGTCATCCATGGTTATCGAGCTTCCGTCAGTAGCAGAGGTATTCTTTTGAGACGGATTTCCCTTTATGTGAATATTGCTTCCATCCGAAGCATTTGCATCAATGGCGCTAACAGCCCACACATCCGCAGAAGAACCATCAGCGGCAATTGCCTTTACGGTTGAAGCTTTCAACCCGAACGCCTTTAAACGTGACGCGTCAGAAATTTTGGCGGCCAGCAAATCTGTTCTACCTGAAACGATAATACAGCCTGCATCGGAAGCATGTGCCACCAGGGTATTATTCCTGACAAGAATTTCTATCCTTCCCGCATCTGAAGCTTTTAAAGTCAACTTTTCATATATCAAAGTATCTTTTGATGTTACTCGTGAAGCGTCCGATACGCTGATTGCAGTAAGATTTCTGGCATGCACCTCTCCATTGAAACCCGAGGTAATATAAAGCACTCCGGCTTTAACATTTGCATGAAAATTTTTAACTGCAGAGTCTTTTGAATGGGTTACAATATAATTACTGTCTGACTGAATAATGGTTACCCTGGAAGCACCACTGAGTTCTATTTCCGTAAAATCGGGCTGGCTTTTTTTGATTTTATATTGTGCTTCAACATTCACAATGAATGCTACTGATGCGGCAAGACAGATTATTCTTTTCATGATGATAATTAGTTTTGTTTAATTTGAAGTAAGACGCATTGCCTTTTTAAAATGTTACAGTACCTGTTATTCTTTTACCGGAAATTCATATTTTTTATTTCCAAGGTCAAGCTGGTAGGCTACAATATTGGTAGTGTCGGAATCATATTTTTTCTCGAATTCAATATGTTGCCCCGTAATTGTATGTAGCCCTTTACATGTAATGGTGGCAAGCATTACAAGGAATTTATTTTTCTTCTTTTCCTTTTGTTCAGGCTCAATAATCATATATTCCTTTGCAGAGGGAGTATTGGTAATGAACATAGATGTGTCATATAAATTTCCATTAAAAGCAACAAGTTCGTTTTCCGGTTCAGCAGGAATATCTTTTTGAGTTGGGGCTGGTAAACTATGTAGTTTGTTTGCCTTTCTATTTCTACTAGCCACCGAACTTGAATTTCCATTTTTATTTAGTGGGTTACTTCTATGTTTATGCTTGTCTGAATTCTTAGAGGCCGCCACCTGATTATCTTTCACGGAATTATCAGTAGTGTGATTTGGTAATACCTTCGGGGTAGAATTTCCAGTATCAATCAATTTATTCGTATGCTTCACAACTACATTACTATCTTTTTGCTGATTCTGTTTTGTAATGATATTTCCATCCGGAGTTGGATTTTTATGAAGCAGAAAATAGGAAACAATAATTATTGCAATGGAAGCCGCAGCCGACCAATAAAAATATGCTTCAGGCTTCCTTCTGCCTTTCTTAAGAAGGAATTTATCTTCAAAAATAATATTGGTATCAGCAATTAATTTCGTTTTGGTAAATAACTCCAGTTCACTTTTGTAATGCGGGTTTTGAAGGATGAAAGTATTTAATTCTTTTTGCAGTTCAGGGGTTAAATTTCCTTCCACGTAATCTATTGCAGATTCCTCGAAATTGGTTGCGTTGATTCCTTTTAAATCTTTTTTCAGATCTTCTTTTCCATTAAATTCAATCCCTTCCGCGTCTTTAAGTATAATCGGTTCAAAGCTTTCCAACTCTTCTTTCAATTCAGGATGCTGGGCTACAAACTCCATCAACTCCTTTACCAAAGCAGGAGAGAGGCTACCTTCATGGTAGTCTAAAAAATATGCCTCGTAGTTATTTAAGTTGATGTTCATGTTTCTTTTTATACCACAGCCTCCATTGAGCCTATGTACGTTTTCAAAAATTTCCTTGCCCTGAAAATATATACCTTCACTTGCGATTCGTGCAATCCGGTTATTTCTCCAATCTCTCTGTAATCATATCCTTCATAGTCCCGCAACATAATAACAGAACGTTGTATCTCTGGCAACTTACTCACCGCTTCATTCAATATTTCCTTCAGGTCGCTATACTGCCTTGTATGGCTATGAGAATATAAATGCGAATCTTCCAATCTTTCCTGTTTGCTTTCACTTCTGAATTTATCTATCATTGTACGGTAGGCCGTTGTGAACATGTAGCTTTTTGCATTGGTACTTTGCACATCGCTCACTTTTAACCACAACTTTTCATACGTATCCTGCACAATATCCTTAGCCTTATCGACATCCTTCACGTTTTTAAGGATGAACCGATAAAGGTTGTCCGCATACATATCTACACAAGTATTAAATTCCTCAATAGTCATGCCGTTTCTTATAGTCCTGAATCAAATCTAAGTTAGGTCTTTTGCATAAGACGGGGGAAGGTTACAAAAAGTTACAGGAGGGTTAATTTTTCTTTTTCTCCTTCTTTTTTTCCTTTACCACAATAGTCTCCGCAATCCTGTCGTGCAGGCACATGCGGTTTGGGTTCCAGAATATTTGAAGAAAGCCCAGTCCGGCTTCGAGCGTTGATGCGGCATACCCCAGTGCCCGTTCGATACAATGCCAGAGGCCAATCCGGTGATGATAGATTGCTACAACCCTGATGCGTGTAATATATTTCCCGATTGTTTTGCCATTTGTGAAATACATGAACAATGCAAAATATAAGATGGGAATTAGTGTGAACCCCAATTCAATCAAGTCTAGAAGGCTTTCGTCCATTCCCTCCGCCTTAACTACCACATGGAAATTGTGCATGGATGCATGTGTAAGGTTCAACCCTAAATAGGTAACCAAATGCACTGCCCAATCAAGTAGAATACCTATAATTCCGAGATCTATCATTATAGCTCCCACTCTTGGCCAAAAACCAGCAAGAATAATTTCTTCACCCTGTATTGCTGAATGTTGCGGTTGGTATTTCCTTATTTTCATTGGGATTTTTTTACGAAGATACAAGATAAATTAATTTTCACCTGCAAGGGTATGACCTAATCTATTTAGATATAACTTTGAAGTTCAAAACTACATTATGATACTTCTGGAAGGGGAATTAATTACAAAAGGACAGGCTTTGTTTTTCCTGATATTCGCAGCCGTTTTTGGAGTTGTAATGATATTCCTTTACAAACAGGATTTTAAGCGTGATTCTGCTTATTTTAAAGGCACCTGGAAAATATTTGTCGGGATAATAATTGTATTTGCCGTACTCTTTTCCATTGTAATGAGCCGGAAATAATTAATTGTCTATTCTGAAAATATCGGCAATGGTTGTCGGCCTTTCCTTACCATGCCATTGAAATCCGCCAAGCAGAAATTCCGCCTGCTTCACCTCTTTCATAGGGAACAAAGTAGCATCGGGCTTATCTAAAAATGTAAGGCTTTTAACTTTATTGTCAACTATGTAAATAATCATGTTGCTGCAATCGGCTCTGTTAGCGCCAATTATACTAGTGTTATTATCTGAATAAACATAGTAAATAGTCTGAGCATTACCCATCACATGTACTTTGTAAATCTTATTGTCTTTAAAATATCCTTTCATATTGCGGCCCTTAATTTGGTTGAATTGCATAGTATCGCTACCATGAATATTTTTATGAACCAACAAAGAGTCATGATGGGTTTTAGAACTGTCCTTTGCCAGTGAATCCTTTTTAGTTGAAGCAGTAATTGCCGAATCCTCTTCAACAATTTTCCCTGCCAGTGTATCTTTTGATGCAATAAATGAATGGTTACGCATATCGAGTACATCCATCTTTTTGTTCCGCATGTGCAGGCGCATTGTATCTGCCGTAAGCTGGTTCACATCCGACCAAATAATAGGATTGTAAAACATCCGCATTATAGAATCTTGTTCATCGTATGTTAGTGAATCACATTTACCCTGCAAATCCTTTTTGAAAAACTTTACATGATGAAAAGCCAGCATGAGTTTCGGCTTCCCTTTCTTATTGGTGTCAGTCATCGAAATATTTTTCCCATATAAAGTATCTCCATGCAGATGCAGGGTATCTTTGTTGTAAACCTGCAACAACAAAGCTTTACAGGTTGCAAGCATAGTTTCAGACTTACCGTCGTATTCAGCATAATCACCCTTCAGGATAATATTATCAGTAGTATCCACCAGTGCAACATTATCAAGTATTTGCCCGTAATCCAGGTTCCTGTTGTAATATATCTGCTCCCCTCTCAGGCTGTCGCCCTTCTTATTTTTGATATACGGATTTTGCCAGAACTGGCAATAATTCTTAGCTGTATTGTAATATCCTTTTTCACAATACATAAAATTGTCTTTGCTTGTAATGCGTGTAGGTCCAATAAAAAAAGCAGTACGCTTGTCGGGCGCATACATCATGGTATCGCAGCGGATAACATACTTCGGATTGACAAGAACAACATGCTCCTTAAAAAAACACATTTTCAGTTTTGTATTGTAAATACCCAGCATGCTTGTAAGCGTATTGTTGCTGTCAACAATTGTTCCGCCATCCCAATAGTTTACCATGTGAACGCCAATGTCGTATCTAAGGTGTTTAGTTGTTAATGTCATTCTCTTCCTTAGGCAACGAATTTCTTTGCCATAAATTTCTGCAATGCGTGTGACTCCATTATAGTGTAATGAATCCCCATAAAGATCCATTGTGTCTTTGCGGCTCATGTGTACATGGCCGAATGCTCTGAATGAATTATCGGGATAAGAATATGCACTGTCGGAAAATAATGAAGTACTGTCGTCTGCAAGCTCTACATTGCCAATCAGTCGTTGTGCACCTTCTCCAAGTCGTTTATCATACTCGCCACTGTTTGCATGAACAATTTGAATAGTGTGTTTACCTACGGTAACTTGCGAATGATTGTCCTGAGTTCCCTTAACGACTTTGTTTTGTGCAAATACTTGGCATGCGAATAAAAATAACAAAGAGATAAATCCCCACTTCCTTTTAAAAACAATAGATTTATTTTCAGCTTTCATCTGGTGCAGATCACCTGGTGAGCGTCTGGTTTCGCTCAGGACCCATAGAAATAAGTTTTATGGGCACCCCTACAGATTCTTCAATAAATGCAATATATGTTTTAAGTTCCTCAGGTAATTTGTCGCATGAACTGATGTCGTTTATCTGGCCCCAGCCTTTAAAAGTTCGGTATATAGGCTTAATATTTGCTGAGCCCAAATCATAAGGTACCTGGTCAGTTTGCTTGTCTCCAATTACATAATGTGTGCAGACTTGTATCTCATCAAAATCATTCAGCACATCGGTTTTCATCATATTAAGGCAAGTAACCCCATTTAATATAATTGCACGCTTCAGTGTAGGAATATCCAGCCATCCGCATCTTCTTCTTCTTCCGGTTGTAGAGCCAAATTCGCGCCCAATGGTACACATTTTATCTCCAAACTCATTCAATTGTTCTGTTGGGAATGGGCCTGAACCAACCCGGGTGCAGTATGCTTTAAATACTCCCACTACACTACCAATTGTAGAAGGTGCTATACCAAGCCCGATGCATGCTCCGGCACAAGTTGTGGATGAAGAAGTAACAAAAGGATAAGAACCGAAATCAATATCTAACAAGGAGCCTTGTGCACCCTCAGCAAGAATTTTTTTGCCTGCTTTTAGTGCATCATTGAGTAAATATTCTGTATCGGTACATTTAAGCGATCGGATAAAATCAATACAGTTCATCCACTTCTTTTCATCTTCTGCAAGTTTGGCATGGTCATAAGTAAAGCCTGTTGCAGCAGCAAGAATCTGTTTATGTTTCTCCACCAAAAATCCATATCGTTTATTGAAGTCGGGTTCAAGTATATCGCCGATGCGTAAACCGTTTCTTCCTGTTTTATCCATATATGCCGGGCCAATTCCTTTTAACGTAGAACCGATTTTCTCCTTGCCCTTCGAAGCTTCGGATGAAGCATCAAGTAAACGGTGGGTAGGCAATATTAAATGTGCGCGGGTAGAGATTACAAGCCTTTTGCAAATTTCAATTCCAAGTGCTTCAATCCCTCTTACTTCTTCCAGGAAACTAATAGGGTCTATCACCACACCATTGCCAATTACATTCAGAATGTTTTCATTAAAAACCCCTGAAGGTATTGTATGAAGAACGTATTTAACCGTGCCTATTTCAAGCGTATGCCCAGCATTGGGTCCGCCCTGAAAACGGGCAACAATATCGTATTTGGGTGCAAGCACGTCCACTACTTTGCCTTTGCCCTCATCGCCCCATTGCAAACCCAATAAAATGTCAACTTTCATAATTGAAAAAAATATTGCTCAGATTTAATAAAAAATGCTTATTTCACTTTAAGCTTCTCAACAGCTTCTTTTACGGAAGGAAGAATTTTAAAAATGGTATCAAGTTTGGTAACCACCAATAACTCCTCCACTTTTTTAGAAAGGCTGCAAACCGTTACATCGCCGCCCGCATTGCGTGCTTTGGTAAGTATGTTCACCAATACGTTCAGCCCGCTGCTGTTCATATATCTTAATCCCGAAAGTTCTAAAACAATATGATTCTTGCCCTTCGCAATCAAATTTGAAATTTGCTCCATAAGTGCGGTAGCCTGATTCTTATCAATAATCTCACCTTCCAAAGTAAAAATGGTGATTCCTTCTTGCTGTGATGTGCTGTAATTAAATGTCATTTGAGCCTGTAATTAGCGTGCAATATACTACACTTTTTTAGAGTGGGCAAATATCCGTATAATTTGTCACAAAAATACCAATTGCTTGATATCGGAAACCTGTATTATATCATACGAATTGTTAATTGCCTTCCTTTTCAAAATCAAATGCCCGGAAGCATTAACACCTTCTATTTCGCCATTAATCTGTTCGCCGTTCAACCTATAGTTGCCTTCAACCCCACGCCTGTAAAGTAAATTATGGTATGCTGCGTCTAATTGCACATGGTTGCCTGAACGTAATTCCAGGTAATTCTTCTCAATGAAAGAACAAAGTTGCAATAAACAATCCTCCGGAGTAAAATCCTTGCCCGTAATGGCTTTTAAGGATATGGGATTAGGTACAGAAGGATCGAAAACCAATTGGCTAACATTCAACCCTATGCCCACTACCGAATATTTGATGGTAGATTGCTCCAGTATGTTTTCAATGAGGATACCCGCGATTTTGCAATTTTTAACATAAATATCATTTGGCCATTTAATTTTAACGTCAGCATAATTATCAATACAATGAGAAACAAACCCGGCAATACCCAACGCAATAGCTTTAGTAAGCTGAAACTGATCACTTATTTGGAGGAAATGTGGGCGCAGAATTACGGAAAAGGTAAGATTGGCAGCAGGTTCACTGCTCCACACAGTACCCCGTTGACCGCGCCCGGCAAACTGCTCCTTAGCCCAAACCACATACCCTTCGGCCGGAGCAGACTCTTTAATGACCTCAAAAGCAAAACTGCTGGTAGAATTTACCCGTTCTAATATTTTGATTGGATGCCCTATGAATAAAGTATGTAGCCTCATTTTGAAGGATAAAATTAATAACTTTGCAGTTGAATCATACTATAGTCATAAAAAAACAAAGGTAAAATCACAAACGGAACCGGAGAGAACGAATGCGCAAAAAGGGTAAAAAAATAACCCCTGTTCAATTGAAAGATGCTGTTATACGCGGCATGGCAGATACAAAAGGTACTAACATTGTATGCCTGAACATGGAAAAGGTTTCTAACAGTATTTGTGATTTTTTTGTTATTTGCGACGGCACTTCATCTGTACAGGTAAATGCGATAGCGAAAGCAGTGGAAGAGGCGGTTTATAAGTTAACGGGCAACTATGCTTACCATAGCGAAGGACATAAAAATGCAGAATGGATTCTGCAGGACTATGTGGATGTGGTAGTACACATTTTTCAGCCCGATGTGAGGATTTTTTATAATCTCGAAGGGCTTTGGGGCGATGCCGAACTGGAAGAAGTTATGATTGAACAGGAATACAAACGAATGTAAACAATGAGCGAAAACGAACAAAAACCTCAGCCTACACCACCACCAGCTGACAATAGCAACAACCCGCTGAAGAAGTTAAAAAAACCTCTTCCGGGCAAACCATTTAAACCCAAATTCAATTTTTACTGGGTATGGGGCGTAATCCTTGTCGGTATTATTCTGAGTGGAGTAATTGGTAACCTCAATAGTCCTGTTAAACAGATCAGCTTTGATGAATTTTCTAGAAAGATATTAAAAACGCACAGCGCCAGCAAAATTGTAATTGTAAACAATGAAATGGCTGAGATTTATCTCAAAGACTCCGCTTTAAAGAGAGCGGAATTTAAAGGCTTGCCCCCCCAAGGTCCTCAATACGTTATCAAAAATCAGAGTGAACAGACTTTTTTAACTCAGTTGAAGGATGCGAAAATAACCTATCCGGATAACGATATTTCCATGGAGACCGAAAATCGTAACGATTGGACAAACTGGGTACAATATTTATTGCCTTTGGGCTTGCTCCTGCTCCTCGTCATGTTCTTTATGCGGCGTGTTGGCGGCGGTGGCGGCAACCAGATTTTTAGCATTGGCAAATCAAAAGCCACCCTCTTTGATAAAGACACCAATGTAAATATTACCTTCAACGATGTGGCGGGTTTGGAAGAAGCCAAAGTTGAAATAAAAGAGATTGTAGAATTCCTAAAAACCCCTCAGAAATATGTTGCACTTGGTGCAAAAATTCCGAAAGGTGCGTTGCTTGTAGGCCCTCCCGGAACCGGAAAAACCTTGCTGGCAAAGGCCGTTGCTGGTGAAGCTAAAGTTCCGTTCTTCTCGCTTTCAGGTTCCGATTTTGTGGAAATGTTTGTAGGAGTTGGTGCATCTCGTGTTCGTGATTTATTCCGCCAGGCAAAAGAAAAAGCCCCCTGTATTATTTTCATCGATGAAATTGATGCCATTGGAAGGGCGCGTGGCAGGAATGTTGCACAAGGCTCGAACGATGAGCGTGAAAACACCCTTAACCAGTTGCTCACCGAAATGGAT
This sequence comes from uncultured Bacteroidota bacterium, assembly GCA_903901055.1. Classification (GTDB taxonomy): domain Bacteria; phylum Bacteroidota; class Bacteroidia; order JABEUT01; family JABEUT01; genus JABEUT01. Next base: position 12,597 of record CAIUPO010000107.1, on the reverse strand, counting down.
GGATTTACTAATACAAGCGGGATAATCATACTTGCAGCAACAAACAGGGCAGATATATTGGACCGTGCGTTATTAAGACCGGGACGTTTCGACAGGCAGATTTATGTTGACATGCCTGATTTGAATGAGCGTAGGGAAATATTCAAGGTTCACCTGAAACCATTAAAGACAGACGGTACTTTGGATATTGAATTTCTTGCCAAACAAACTCCCGGATTTTCCGGAGCTGATATTGCCAACGTATGTAATGAAGCGGCATTGATAGCTGCCCGCAGCGATAAAAAAATGATTGACAAGCAGGATTTCCTTGATGCTGTTGACCGTGTTGTCGGCGGATTAGAAAAGAAAAACAGGCTTATTTCCCCATCCGAGAAAAAGGTAATTGCATTCCACGAAGCTGGCCATGCGCTGGTTAGCTGGCTGCTTGAATATGCACACCCATTGGTGAAAGTAACCATTATCCCCCGCGGGAAATCATTAGGTGCGGCGTGGTATTTGCCGGAAGAAAGACAAATCACAACGTCTGAACAGATGATGGATGAAATGTGTGCAGCATTAGGCGGTAGGGCTGCTGAAGAAGTAATGTTTGGAAAAATATCTACAGGTGCGTTAAGCGACTTGGAGAAAATTACCAAACAGGCTTATGCCATGATTATGTATTACGGCCTGAATAAAAAAGTAGGTAACGTAAGTTTTTATGATTCTACCGGAAGTAGTGAATATACTTTCACGAAACCATATTCTGAAAAAACCTCCCAGTTGATTGACGAAGAGGTAAGCCTGATGATAGAAAATGCTTACATCAAAACTAAAGAATTAATAAAAACACACCAGGCACAACTTATAGAAGTGGCCCAGCAATTGCTGGATAACGAGGTTATCTTTAAAGAAGATTTGGAAAACATAATTGGTAAACGCCCTTTTACAAAAGAGGAGTATCAACCAATGTCACAACATAAGAAAATTTTTGCCAATGGCGACCCTAATGCTGTACCCACCCCATCTACAAATGGGCAATCGAATGGAGCGGACAAATCCACGCCACCAGGAATGATTATTTTAGATGATGAGAGTGCGATATCGGAAGAGGAACTGAAGCAGGAAGAAGCCGAAAGAGATTTAATGGTTGCTAAAAGGAAAGCGGAAGAAGCAGCACAGAAACCAGTAGAAGTAGCTGCACAACCACCTGCTACAGATGAAAAAACAGCAGATGCTCCGCCACAGAATGGTGAAAGTAAAAAAGCCGCTCAACAGGAAAAAGATAAAAAAACACCCGATAAACCAACCACCCCTACTTTATTCTGATGAAAGAAAGCACCTCGAGGGAACAAGTTTTAAAAGCCGTGCGCAAAGCACTCATCCATAAATCGGAGGTTGATTACTCGGCTTCCGAATCGGAAACGGAAATTTACATTACACCGGAAGAAGAATCGCTGGAGTTATTATTTGCAAAGACGTTCAGCTCACTAAAAGGGAATTTTATTTTTTGCGAAACTAAAGACGATTTCCCGAAAATACTTTCCAATCTCATTGCTGAAAATAAATGGGAAACTGTTTTTTGCGCCGAAACGGAAATTGCAGACATGCTTGAAAAAGGCGGTGTTCCTTTCAAGTCGAATGAAAATGATTTTTTAGCTTGTAATGTTGGTGTTACCCTTTGTGAATTCTTAGTTGCACGCACAGGTAGCATTATTGTAAGTTCTCGCCAAAAGGCAGGAAGGAGACTTCCTGTTTATTCTAACATACATATTGCCGTAGCTTATACATCTCAGTTAGTTTACAATCTGAAGGATGCATTTAAACTGCTTAAAAAGAAATATGAACCCGGATTTCCTTCACAGGTAACCACTATCACAGGGCCAAGCCAGACCGCCGACATTGAAAAAACGCTGGTAAATGGCGCGCATGGCCCGAAAGAAATATTCCTGTTCTTAATTGATGACAACTCCTAAACTTTCAGGGCGTGAGTAATTTCCTGAAAAGAGCATTAACAGGAGCCATTTTCCTGGTCGTAATGATTGGGGCCATGTATTGGAGTCACCTGTCGCTTTTTATCCTTTTCTCCGTTATAGTTATGCTTGGGTTGTATGAGTTTTATGGCTTGCTCGTAAAATCTGGCAATGAACCACAACGTACACTTGGCATGGTAATTGGCGGTTTCATTTTTGCAATTGTAAATTTCACAACCTCCCACGATTATTTTTTGCACTTCTCTATCGGAATTGCACTATTAAGCACCATTTTCTTTTCAGAGCTATACCGCAATAAGGAAAAGCCATTCCTGAATATTGCATATACTTTAATGGGTATTATATATGTTGTTCTGCCATTTGCAATGTGGGCGAACTTTTTAAACGGTCCTACTATATCGGTTACAGGCTATGAGAGTGAAACGTATAATCCGCATTTTTTACTCGGTTTCTTTTTCCTTTTATGGACCAATGATACAGGTGCATACCTGGTCGGCTCCACTATGGGCAAGCACAAATTATGGGAACGTATCTCCCCGGGAAAAACCTGGGAAGGGTTCTTTGGTGGGGTAATACTAAGCTTGGGCATTGGCTATGTAATCTCATTGTTTTACCATGAACTTCACTTTATTATCTGGATGGTAATGGCTTTAATTGCAAGCGTCATCGGCACTCTTGGAGACCTTGTTAAATCGCTATTTAAAAGAAGTATTAATGTTAAAGACTCCGGCACCATATTGCCGGGCCACGGCGGTATTTTAGACCGTTTTGACAGTTTTCTGCTTGCCACTCCTTTTGTGCTTGCCTTGCTGGAGGCGGTAAGGATGGTTTATGAGATAGTGGAGTAAATTATTTTTCTGTTTTTACTTTAAGTAAATACAAATAATACCCCCCACAATTGTTTATTAAGGTATCATCCTTAAGGAAAAAGGTTGCGCAATTATTGTAACAACCGGCACCTCCCTTATTATCTAGCGCCTCAATTTCGAACATTTTTGCAAGGTCTTTTTTAAAGTACTTAATGCTTAAATTAAGATTCCATTCAGTGGTATCGTATTTTTTTATTCTCCAATGTGTGAAATGACAGGAATCTATAAAATCAATATTATGATAGTAAAATGTATTCTTTTCTATGGTTAATATAGAGGCTTGAAGCTTCTTGGCTTGTTCAAATGAATATTTTTCATATCCCCGAGTGTCAAGCATCACGCATTTCCAGTTTCCATAAAAATTGAAAGGGCGAATAAAATTCGAATCGGCACTCTGGGAAAAGCAAGAGGCATTAGAAAAAAATAGAGCACTCAATAAAAATAATTTAGATATTCCCAAGAGCGGTTGCTTGAACATGAAAGAAGAGCTTAAATTTCCCCAAATATAGAGTTTTATTTACAGGCTCAATTCAATTGCCACGACCTTTAGGTCTTGGTTAAAATGAGCCCCTATCTTTTTGGCTTTAGCCTAAATGAAGTGTGTTGGGCTAAAGCCCAAATTCTTATTTGCATTCTATTCCACTACCTAAAGGTCGTGGCAACTGATTAGCAATTTACTCCACCGTAACCGACTTAGCCAAATTCCTTGGCTGGTCAACGTTACAGCCGCGCATAACAGCAATGTGGTAGGAAAGGAGTTGCAGCGGAACAACCGATAGGATAGGAGCGAGGTGCTCATCGGTTTCCGGAACTTCAATAACATAGTTAGCAAGGTCGCGTACTTGGGTATCACCTTCCGAAACAACGGCAATAATATTTCCTTTGCGTGCTTTTACTTCCTGAATATTACTTACCACTTTCTCGTAAGAACCGCCATGTGTAGCTATTACTACTACAGGCATATTCTCATCTATTAAAGCAATAGGGCCATGTTTCATTTCAGCAGCAGGATAGCCTTCTGCGTGTATGTAGGAAATTTCTTTCAGTTTCAATGCACCTTCCAATGCAACCGGGAAAGTATATCCACGGCCGAGATAGAGGAAGTTGCGGGAATCTTTAAATATTTCAGCGAGGGCTTTAATCTCTTCGTTTTTTTCCAACACCTTTTCAATTTTTCCGGGAATATTCTCCAATTCCTGCAAAAGTTCCTGAAATTTTGATTTGGTTACTGTTCCTTTAGCTTGTGCAATTTGCAAAGCCATAAGAGTAAGCATGGTAATTTGAGCAGTGAATGCTTTTGTAGAAGCAACACCAATTTCAGGCCCTGCATGAGTATAGGCACCAGCATGGGTTGCTCTTGGTATAGAGGATCCCACCACATTGCAAATTCCAATAATGGTAGCTCCTTTTGATTTTGCTAAATCTATTGCTGCAAGTGTATCGGCAGTTTCCCCTGATTGGGAAATAGCAATTACCACGTCATTTTCATTGATAACCGGGTTGCGGTACCTGAACTCCGATGCATATTCTACTTCCACAGGAATGCGCGCCAAATCCTCAAATAAATATTCTCCAACCAGCCCTGCATGCCATGATGTGCCGCAGGCAATTATTATAATCCGTTGTGCGTTTAAAAATTTGTTTTCATATTCCGTAATTCCGCCAAGCCTTACCATTGGTTTATTTACGCTCATTCTGCCACGCATACTATCGCGGATTGAACGTGGCTGTTCATAAATTTCTTTCAGCATGAAATGCGGAAAGCCACCTTTTTCAAGCGCTTCCAGGTTCATTTCAAGTTCTTCAATATAAGGTGTTGTAATCTGGTCCTTTATCGTTTTAATAGTGAATGTACCATCTCTTCTAAGTACAGCAAATTCTTCATCGGCAAGGTAAACCACATTCTTAGTGTATCCGACAATAGGGGTAGCATCCGATGCAACAAAAAATTCCTTCTCACCAATACCAAGTACTAACGGGCTTCCTTTTCTCGCAGCTATAATTTCATCCGGATCATCCTTTGAAATAACCACCAGGCCATACGCACCTATTACCTGGTTCAATGCAATACGCACTGCCTCGGCAAGCGAAACGTTTTCATTGTTCTTAATATCTTCAATGAGGTGGGCCAACACTTCCGTGTCAGTATCACTCTTAAAAATATAGTTCCTATTCTTAAGTTCCTTTTTAATGGAGAGGTAATTCTCAATAATCCCATTGTGGATAATTGCAATTTTACCCGATTGCGAAAAATGAGGGTGGGCATTAATATCATTTGGTTCGCCATGGGTGGCCCAGCGGGTATGTGCTATACCAACAGTTCCTGAAATATCCTTATTATGAACATGCTCCTCTAACTTCGATACTTTGCCTTTGCATTTGTACACATTCAGATGGTGGTCGGTGAGCAGAGCAACACCTGCACTGTCGTAACCCCTGTATTCAAGGCGGTGTAATCCTTTAATAAGTATGGGGTATGCGTCCTTTTCTCCTATGTATCCGACTATTCCGCACATAATTGGTCCGTATTAAAAGGTCAGTGTTTTAAAGGCGTGTAATATATTTTTAGCTTCATCCTATTAGTTGTAGCTGTTGAACGTGGATTTTGAGCACCGTAAATAACCGTTCTATTGGCAGTAATGGCCCTGTTCCCGGGATAAATAAACAGTCCACGGTCAATAGTTTTTCCATCAATTACATGTTGGATATAATCTGTAATAATAAACGTATATGTATTTGTATAAGGATTATAAGCACCACCATAATATGGCTGACCATAGTCAGGTATTATAATGGCATATCCATTTACATCGGTTCCAAGCAGGTAAAGGTTATCAGGAACTCCGTAAGGAGCAGGACAATCCGAAGCGTTAACGGTAATATCAACCTCGGCTTTATTAATTACAACCGGATTCATTTTCGACCAGTTAGTTATATATGGGAAATTAATTCTGCCAATTACTCCACTCATTGCTTGTAAATAAACCATATAATTTCCATCAATAGCCTCTTGTGTTCCAGAAGGATGGGCATTATAAAATGGAGCCCTTAAATAATTATGGTCGAAATGGCTAAAATACATATTGGACGACCCGCCAACAGGGAAAGGAATGGAATATGCTGTGGTTGGAGTTGAAGGTTCGTGATAATAAACTTCCAGTGATGCTGTTGTTCCGGCGCCCAAATTAATATACAGTATCCCGCCCTGGCCCGGAAGTTGAAACGGGTTGGAAACAGTTATATATAATCCATTTACAAGACTATCAAAGTAGGGATAATAAAAGTTATTATTGGTTTTCATTTTAGCAACTATATTATCCGTAAAACTTTTATTAAGCTTAATCCTTATTGGATTGTATGATAAGGGGTCTGGAGGAGTAACTTGTGCAATACCAATTGGAGAAGTATTATACTTAAGGGTTGAATCTGAATAAAGAGTCTTTCCCGAAGGTACCATACCATTAAGGGTATAAACTAAAATGGTCTGAGGGTCGAGGTTGGCATAATAACTGGCAGCCCCTGATGTAGGATAATAGTAAGGCAAAACTAGAACACATGAATCTACAGTTCCCGTATCAGCCCATGGAGGGGTTGAACCACCAACAGGTGAAGACACACCTGTATATATGGATGATTTTGTTTCCCCGAAAATAGGGTCGTTATAACTACCCAGAGGGCTGGCATTAGCGTAACTTGTAAACACTGAATCCTTCATATACATGGAGGTTATCAGCGTAGAAGTATCTGTTTGGTAGGCACTAATAATATCCCCTTTAGGTAATACATTAGCACCATTGCTTCCGGTGTCCTCCTTGCACGAGTGCATGAATGATACTCCGGAAACAATAATAACTATTACAAAATACTTTGCAAACCGAAAAATACCCGTTGTTCTACTATTCATCTACCAAGGCTTCTTCCAGTTGCATAATTTCATTGTAGAATTCAGAATATGCATCAGCATAATCATCGCCGGTATGTTCCAGTAAAGGCTTTCCTGATTTCACAGCATGTTTCACTATGTCGGCATCAAGTCCTGGCTCAGCTTTTACAATAGCATCTGCCCAGTTAATAGCTAATTTGCTAAGGGTATTATAGTTCGCGGTCTTGATAACTGATAAATCTTCAGCATCCGCGTTTTCCCATTCAGCTTTCTTAGCCATGTTCTTATCGAATGCACCTTCAATCTTATCATTATATAATGAATACACCACTTTTGTATTTTCAAAAAGCGGATCTTCTATCATTGCTTTCTTTATATATAATGGTAAAAGACTGGTGAACCAACCATGACAATGTATGATATCAGGGGTCCAGCTTAGTTTGCGAACGGTTTCAATAACGCCACGGCAGAAAAATATAGCTCTTTCATCGTTATCAGCAAAAGGTTTACCGGTTTCATCGGTAAATGTAGCTTTACGTTGAAAATAGTCTTCATTATCAATAAAATACACCTGCATACGGGCACGTTGTATAGAAGCTACCTTTATAATAAGCGGATGATCGTTGTCGTCAATAATTTGGTTAATACCTGATAATCTGATTACTTCGTGAAGTCCATGGCGGATTTCATTAATACAGCCATAGCGGGGCATAAAAGTCCTGATTTCCTTGCCTCTTTCCTGAATTCCCTGGGGTAAATTACGGGCAATCATAGAAATAGGCTTCTCATCCATGTAAGGATATATTTCCTGAGAAACGTACAAAACTCTAGCTTTTTTCATAGAATAGATGGAGGTTTAGTAAATATTAAGAATTAGATGATTGAATGTCAGTGAGTAGAAGTATCATTTAGTAAGGTTGGCAAGCTCTGCCTTTTTCTACGGTTACTTTAAACTTTCGCAAAGATAATACTAAAAATCCGGATTAATAGCAAGGATTGGTCAGTTTTTGTAGTATTAAAGGTTAAATAAAGTTATAGAATTCGTTGGAATATTGGAAAAATTGGTTATGTAGAAGACAGATTCGATAAGGGAAGCACATTATTCTACCTCACCAATGGCAAATTATAAAAAAATATTTTTAATTTGCAAATATCATTTGCCTGCTTGCCACTTGCCGGCCATCAATTACAAGTGAGTAGCTGTATATTCCCCTTGCACTGTAGCCGTGCTCAAACAAAACCTCGTTCGTGCCTTCATTCAGTTTAATTGGCAACTTCTTGAGTTCCTTGCCTTGCATATCTCTAACAAGGATATATGCATCCCTATATTCTACATTACTATTCACCTTCACACCTATATAGGTTGCAAAGTCAAATGGATTGGGCTTGTTTTGCAGTAATTCAATGTTTTTGGAAATCCCCCTGACTTCATCCGTATTTGTCACTGTGCTTGAGTATTCGGTAGAAGGCAAACTTTCAATTCCATTTGTATCAACTGACATTACACTCACATCATACACCCCATGCATAAGACCTTTAATAGTGTCAATAAGTGTTCCTGTTATCGTATAAACCGAATCCCAGTCGTTGGTTGTTGTCCTCACCCCTATTCTATATTGTTTGTATTGGGTTTGTTTTGTTACCTGAATTCGTAAGGTACCGTTTCCTACGGTAGTTAAATTAAAATCGGGTTGTTTTGGACCAATGCCTAACATACCGGCCGCATTACCATTAATAACTGCATTTCTCCCTAAGTATGGAAAGTTGACAAAGAAGCTATCCAAAACAGAGGTGCTTTTCTTGAAGGTGCCCAACGTATCACGGGTGGAGTGTTGCCTGTCATGATATGCCGTGTCGGTCACGTTCGCATTACCATCTTCGTTTTCGGCAGTAAACCTCATTGCTGTAAATCCTCCTCCCCTGAAAGGGATATGATCTCCGCCACGGCCTGTGCGATCTTCGGGGCTCATAATGTTAATGCTCATAGGCACAGAAACGATAGGTAGAAGGTTCTCTTTATACTCCAGTTTAATAAAACGTGATAACCCTTTATGTGCGGAATTAAATGAACCGTAAGAGAACAAACGTACATGGGTGCTGTCTAAATCTCCGTAACCCGGGCAACTTGGCGCAGATGAAGTATACCCGCAAATAATGCCGCCAATAACATCATTGTTAAGCACCGCCTTTATTTTGACTCCTTTGGCTTTAGCGTAGTTCACAAATGCTTGCCCACCATAAAGACCTTGTTCCTCTCCGGTAGTTACCATGAAAACGATAGTATTGTTGTAAGAATACTTACTCATTACCCTGGTAAGTTCCATTACCAAAGCTGCTCCGCTCGCGTTATCTTCTACACCCTCAGCTTTGCAGGTTGTATCGCAAACATTTTCGCAACGGCTATCAATGTGGCCTTCAATTATGATGATGGATTTATCAGTGGTGTCAATTCCCGGAAGCACTGCAATTATGTTTCTATGCTGACTTACTCCGCAAGTACTAAGTGTAAACTGCAGGTAGGCAGGCAGCAACCTGTTCTGGTTTGCAAAACTATATTCTTGAAATTTGGAATACACCCATCGCCTTGCAGCACCAATTCCAAAAGTGGATGAAATGGTATCAGATGCAGTGTTCCGATTGCCAAAAGAAGCCATTGTAATAATGTAGCTCTTAAGACTATCAGGACTTATTCGTTTATTAATGCCCTGAAAAATAGTATCTGGACGATTCAGCACCGGTGACGCTAAATAGGTGAGCGGGCTATACTTCCCCAACATTACATTCTGTGCGCTGGTATCGGTACAAACAATATTGCTCTGAGAAGATGCAATGAAAAATGAAAAGCTAAAAAGGGAAATGGAAAGCAACAATCTTTTCATGGCGTACGATTTGAAAACAAAGTTAGAACAATTTTCGAGCTAAACTAATTCTGGGGAGTACTTGCAGGTGCCTGTGTCAGATTCTTAAACACTTCCTCCAGTTTCTTTTCTTCTTTCTGAACTGTAAGCACAGCAAGGTTATTCTTCACGGCAAAATTGAATACATCCGGTCGGATGTCAATATTTGTAGATACATGCAATTTGAAAGTCTTAGGGTTCAATAATTCAATACTATCAACCCCGGATATTTTCTTTAACTCTTCTTTATTCGGTTCTTTATCAAACTCCACAGTTATTACAGTGATGTTGGTCTCCATCGATTTCATATCCTTGGTCGACTTATCTGCAACTATCTTTCCTTTATTAATAATAATAACCCTGCCGCAAATGGCTTCCACCTCCTGCATAATATGTGTAGAGAGGATAACGGTCTTCTCTTTGCCTACATTTACAATCAGGTTTCTAATTTCCTGCAATTGGTTAGGATCGAGGCCACTGGTGGGCTCATCCAATATTAATACTTTCGGGTCATGCATTAAAGCCTGTGCAAGCCCAACACGCTGGCGATAACCTTTTGATAAAGCTCCAATCTTTTTCTTTTGCTCTACCTGCAGACCTGTAACATCTATCATTTCTTGTATGCGCTTGACCGGGTTACTTATGTGGTGCAAACCGGCTATAAAAGAGAGGTATTCCTTAACATACATATCCAAATAAAGAGGGTTGTGTTCTGCCAGGTAACCTACATTCTTACGCACTTCCAATGATTGTTCCTCTACATTAAACCCACATACAGTTACTTTTCCGGAAGTTTGAGGTAAAAAGCAGGTTATTATTTTCATCATCGTACTCTTCCCGGCTCCATTCGGGCCAAGGAAACCCACTACTTCACCACTCGGAATATCAAACGATACATCATCCAGTGCTTTTTGGGTGCCGTATATTTTGGTGATGTTTTGTACTGAGACTGACATGGGGCAAAGTTAGGATATTTAGACTTTGTATTTACGGATAAAGCAACTTGAGTTTACAAAGGGCCTTCGGCAAACGAAATACAAATGGTATATTTTCCATTACCTATATTTTTAAGGCTATCGATTCTTACGAGAGAATGAAAATCCGTTTTGTCAATCCGGTCATAATCAATTTCGTCATATAGTTTTATGTTGGATGCTGTGTCAATATATTTTTGCAGACTACTGAATCCATGGGCAATTAGAATAGAATCCTGTATTCCTTTAACTACTCCTTTCATTAAATCAATTCCTTTGACGTACCAAAGTTTTTTATTGCCGGAATCTTTGGGAGGACACATTGTGTTAAACCGAAAAGATAAAGTGTGCCAATCGCAATTACCAATCGTAATTAAAAATTTATCTCCCTTGTCCAAATAAACAGTTTCATATCCGGTCAGGCTGTCTTTCGATAGCTTAAATTCCGTTTTAGGAAATACTGACTTTATTGTCCTGGGCGATGGTATAGCTCCCGTACAATCGGAGGGCTTGAAAGTTAAATTACTATTTGAAGGTTTTTGTGCACTGTCCTGTTTGGAGATATCTGATGAGTATGTTGGAGTTTCCATTTTCCCGGATGAATGACAACCAAAGAAGATAACCGCAGTGAGTAAGAAAATAAATACTTTCCTTATGAATGAAAGGGTAGGTAACATAGGTAAAGTTAATATTCTAAAGGTTCTTGGGAGGTGTGTCTCACACCGGCAATGTATATTTTCTTTGGCGTTATCTGATATGAAATTCTGATTCTATCTTGAATAAACACCCTGAAACTGCCGTCATTCTTAGCTTTCAAATCATCCTGCTTATACATTTCGGGAAACTCAGGGATAGTATGAATTATATTAGATATGCGATTACTTACCCTAATTACATTTTCGGGTGATTCGTCTCTTATATACTCAAGTATATTTATAAAGTCTTGCCAGGCTTTTTCATCCCAGCTAATACTTCTTTTTGCCATTTTGCGAGTAAAGCGTTTGCTTGTTTTTCTGTATAGAATTTTCCACTTTCAATACGTGCAACCGCTTCATCTATCTCTTTATTATACTGTTCAATATATTTCTCCCTTGCGGTTTTTGATTCGGCAGTAAGTAGCGATTTTATCTTAGTAATAACGCTTTCGTCGTTAATTGTCAAAACAAGCTTTGCTATTTTTTTTCTTTCGGCTATTGTTGTCATAGTTTGGGATTGCTTATTGCAAAGTTACGATATTTTCAGTGTTATTTCATTACACTCGGCTTTCCATCATTACGTGGATATAGGATTTTTATCTTTTCACTATATTCATATCCAGCAAAAACATAATGGTCTTCATTATATTTTTTGGTTAGTTCCTTGTTTAAGGCGCAATTAGCATCAACAGTATAAACCTGATAAGGATGATAAGTTTCAATATTTGCATTTAAACTATCAACCTGACCGATAATTTCTCCAAGCCCTCTGAAAACAAAATCTAATTTTCCATCATTATTAAGGTCGATACTCGTTGTTGGAATTTCTACGTCAATGGTTTCAAAATCATTGTCAAAAACCATTTTTGCTTTATTACCCTCAATATTTATTATGGAGAACCCCTCTCTATAGCCAGCCCCATCAAGATTGCCAAATAATAAAATGACAGATTGCCCTTTCACCTTTTTCAAAAATAACTCCTTTGATTGAATGTCATTTTTGTTTGTTGCTAAAAATGCTGAATCAACCTCAGTCCAGGAATATTTTGTAGTAAAAGGTTGTCTTGGGAAACCGGATAATGAAATTGTAACACTATTAGAAGAGTTAAGAATAATGGAATCCAATTTACCATCATTGTTTAAATCAGTGGTTAATACCCTTACTTGTCCGGCACAGATATAATATGTGATTATAAAGATTAAAGAAACCGCCATTTTTCTCATTACTCAAATTTACTATAATTCCCATATGGAAATAAAATGGGAAATTTTCGGGCATAAAAAAACCCCGACATTCCTGTCGGGGTTT
>CAIUPO010000106.1 GCA_903901055.1 uncultured Bacteroidota bacterium | reverse complement strand
GTCGGGGCGGCCGGATTTGAACCGACGGCCTCCTGCTCCCAAAGCAGGCGCGATACCAGGCTACGCTACGCCCCGAACTTTCCTTTTTACAGTATGTTTACTTTCAAAAGGGGCGCAAATTTAACTATTTACAGCTTCCAAACTATATTAATCTGAAAAATGATTGAATTAGAGGTTTATTTGGATTTATTTCTTTCCCATTTTGTTCTTCAACTTATCAAGGTAATCAGAAGCAAGTTGATAACCATATTTTTGGGCAATAAGGGCGTAACGCACAGCATCCGAGTCATTTTTCAGTGAGTCACATGCTACACTCAGGTTATAAGCTGCAACCACAGAAACTTCAGGATTATTAAATAAAAGTGCCGCTTTAAAATCTTTAACTGACTGCCGCATTGAATCTAATCCAAACATTGACACCCCTCGATAGAAATAATAGTAGGGGTTGTTAGGACTAAGTCGCAATAAAACATTATATCTCCCAATGGCGTCAGGGTATTGTTTTTGCTGCACCTCAGTAAAACCCGCTTCCGAATAATTCTTCTCTGCATCAGTGCTTAGTGCCGCAGCGCCTGCAAAGTCCCTAATGGCCCCATTGGTATCACCAATATCCGCCCGGCATGATGAACGGTCAAGTAGGGTACGATAAACGTTTCCCCCCATTTGAAGAGACGTATCGTAAGCACCCAAAGCTTGCAAATATTGGCCTTTAAACTTCAATACATTACCAAGATTGTCATAAACACCCGGGTCCGCAGCATGGGTAAGGGTAAGCATGCGGTAGCACTTTTCAGCATCATCATACCTAGCCGAATCCCTGTAATAATTTCCAAGCCATTTATACGATAGCCAAGCTATATATGGATATTTTCCAATTGCATCCTTATATAAGGTTTCCGAATTGTGCCATACTTTAGTACGTTCGTAACACAAATAAGATAGTTCAACTGAAACAAGAGACAGCACCCCTATAACGGCTATTTTAGTGGCAGGTACTTTTTCTATTATCTCGCTGATGAAAAAAAGAAGCATAAAGAACAATCCAAAGTAGGCAACATAACAATACCTGTCAGCCATAATAGCTGTACCTACTGAAATAAATTGCAGAATAAAAATCACATTCGCAATAAAATACCCATATCCGAAAGCAACATACCTGAAGTATTCCCGCTTAAATATCCATGTAATAAGAAGGGGAATCGACACAATTAAGATAGTGAGAACCGGAGACCAATTATATATCCATGGATAGGATCCATCAAGATAATGAGCCGGATAAGGGTAAAGTGTAGAAAGATTAGTAGGATTGAAAAGTTTGACGATATACATAACAAAGCCGTATAATGCGAAATCAATTCGGGTACCCAAACTGAACACATTAAAAGAGGCAATAGCACCGGTTGCGTTCTGCCTGTAAATTGCATAGCCTCCGCAAAGAAGGGCTATTATGATAAACGGGATTTTATCTGTTATTACTTTCCATCGCCACTTACGTTTCAATAGAATATCGATCGCAAGTATAGCCCCTGGAAACACTACCGCCATAGGCTTTGAAAGGCAAGATAAAATAAAACAGACGATAGTGAGCAAATACCATTTGGCTTTGCTTTCGTCTAGATATTTTAGATAGGTGAGCAATCCCAGAAAATAGAAAAACGCATATAATACATCTTTGCGCTCGGCCAGCCAAGATACAGATTCAACATGCATAGGATGGATACCAAACCATAATGCACAAAACCCGGCAATAATGAGTGAACGTTCTTCCTTAAATTTTAACCTTTTGCAAAGCCCTAATGCCAAAAGAAAAACCAAAATAACATTGGCAATATGAATAAGAATGTTCGTTAAATAGTAGGTTTTAGGTTGCAATTTTGCAAAATGATAATTCACCGCCAATGACAACATTGTAACAGGATGGTAATTATTTTTTGTGATATCCTCTGTCAGCATGGCTTTTACATTCTCCTTTGTAAATGCCTTTATATACTGGTCGTTGGTTACGTATACATCGTCATCCCAGTTAGTAATCTGGTTATTTAATGTGTCCCTGAAACTGATAAATGTGATTATGCAAATTAATGCAAGCATCCCCCACTTTTTTATTAGTGCACGGCGTTTCTGTTGGGCGGTTTGTAGGGTAGCCATTTGGTTCAGTTATTGCAAATGTATGGAAATTGAAAAAGTAACTATAATCATGCTAGCAGTAAAATTTTATTTGTCACGTTTAAATTATCCCAAAGAGCCTATATTTGTCTCCTTATTAAAAGGTCGGGGATTTACCCCGGCAACTGATAACTGAAAACTGATCACTGACTATGAAATTCTCTGAAGATGCGTTAGAACTGATAAGCCGGATAAAGAAGCGGTATCCCGAAGGTAAGCAGAAGTCGGCATTGCTGCCCGTGTTGCACCTTGCCCAGGCTGAGTTTGGCGGCTGGCTAAGCTCCGAAACCATGGATTATGTGGCATCGGTATTAAATATTTTACCGGTAGAGGTGTATGAAGTAGCCTCGTTTTACAGCATGTTCAACCTGTCGCCGGTAGGCAAATGCGTGATAGAGGTATGCCGTACAGGGCCCTGCTGGCTGCTAGGCGCAGAAGACCTTGTGGACCACTTGGAAAAGAAACTGAATATTAAAGTCGGGGAAACCACTGCTGACGGCATGTTCACGCTAAAGACCGTTGAATGCCTTGCAGCATGTGGCACAGCACCTATTATACAAGTTGGCGAAACCTACCACGAAAATCTGAACATTGAAAAGGTGGATGCCATGCTGGATAACTACCGCAAAACCGTGAAAGAACCTATATCGCACTGGAGCAAGAAACATATTACAAATGGTAAATTGTAAATGCTGAATGGTAAATGAATCTCATTAAGCATTAACAATTAACAATTAACAATTGATAGCATGAGCAGGAAAGTATTATTGAATAATATAAATGTTCCGGGAATTGAGACCTACGATGTATACCGTGCCAATGGCGGATATGCAAGCGTTGAGAAAGCGCTCAAAATGAAACCCGACGACATTGTGGAGGAAGTAAAGAAGTCGGGGCTGAGAGGCCGTGGTGGCGCAGGTTTCCCGACGGGTATGAAATGGAGCTTTATTGATAAGAAGACCACTAACCCGCATTACCTTGTCTGCAATGCGGATGAGAGCGAGCCAGGTACTTTCAAAGACCGTTACCTGATGCAGAAACTCCCGCATCTGTTGATTGAAGGTATGATTGTATCGAGCTTTGCGCTGGATGCACATGTATCCTATATTTATATCCGAGGCGAGTTGTTGTATGTGTATCATATCCTGGAAAAGGCCATAGCAGAGGCTTACAAGGCTGGCTGGCTCGGAAAAAATATTATGGGTACCGGTTACGACCTCGACCTATATATGCAACCGGGCGGTGGAGCATATATATGCGGTGAAGAAACAGGACTGATTGAATCGTTGGAAGGTAAGCGTGGCAATCCGCGCATGAAGCCGCCATTCCCTGCTATACAAGGTTTGTGGATGTGCCCTACCGTAGTTAACAACGTGGAAACCCTGGCAGCAGTGGTTCCTATCATGAATATGGGTGGAGAAGAATATGCCAAAATCGGAATCGGGAAAAGCACCGGTACCAAACTTATCTCTGCATGCGGACACCTGAACAAGCCCGGTGTATATGAGATTGAGCTGGGCCTTCCTGTTGAAGAATTTATTTATTCAGAAGAATATTGCGGTGGTATTAAAAACGGAAAGAAGCTGAAAGCTGTTGTGGCCGGAGGCTCGTCGGTTCCAATACTTCCTGCAGATTTAATTATTACAACTGCCAAAGGCGAAAAGCGCTTGATGAGTTACGAATCGCTTGCTGATGGAGGCTTTGCGACTGGTACTATGTTGGGCTCCGGAGGCTTCATTGCTATGGACGAAACAACCAGCATCGTGAAAAACCTTTATAACTTCACAAGGTTCTATCATCACGAATCATGCGGACAATGTAGCCCTTGCAGGGAAGGCACAGGTTGGATGGAAAAAGTGCTTCACAAAATATTGGATGGTCATGGCAAAATGAGCGACATTGATTTACTATGGGATGTACAAAGCAAAATAGAAGGACGCACTATTTGCCCGCTTGGTGATGCTGCTGCATGGCCTGTTGCGGCCGCTATACGACACTTCCGTAAAGAATTTGAAGAATACATTCAGAATCCTCAAAGTATAAAGAACGTAAGCTATTTGAGTGAACTGGCAGAGGCGTAAATTCCAAGCCGCAATAAAAGACATGCTATGAAAAATCCAGTTATAGTGTGTTTACTTGTACTATCATCTAATTTCTGTCAAGGACAATTAGAGAGGAAAGAAGAGCTATTGAATGATTTTTGGAAAAGTAATACAACTAGAGATTCTTTAGCTTACAGATATTGTGAATATCCGTCATTTCTTTTTCCAAGTGAAATTCATCAAAGTTTTGACAGATATCTTGACTCCGGGAAAATTAATAAAATGTTGAAGTTTCTAAAAGATACTACTAGATTATTATGGGATTCTTCAAAAGTAAAGGGAATAAAATTTATTCCAGATAAAGAGGGAGATATAATTACTGGATTCCCTTGCTCATTAGGATATGGATTGGGCAATGATACTGCGGTGGTTAGAAAATATACTATTAAAACGAAAGTGCTGAACAAATACAATAACCCCGAGGGAGTTTATGAATATGCTATTCCCATTTATGATGATAGTGGCCAATATTCAATATTTGCTAAAGCATTTTTCTGTTGTGGAGCCGATTGTGTAGATATGTATTTTTATCTATATAAAAAAACAAATGGGCATTGGGGTCTTCTGGCACAAGACCATAAGGGGAGTGATATTAACATCAACCTTCTACAGCATCAGCATTAATGCCTTGTGTACGAAGTACCGAGCGCACCTTCCAACCATAGAATGCAAGATAAGCATAGCAAAGAACTGGAACTATGTAACCAATGTGTGCATTCCAATTATCTACAATCAAGCCTTGTAGCGGCGGTATGCAAGCGCCTCCTAAAATCATCATTACCAGAAGAGATGAACCTTGTGTGGTAAATTTTCCCAGTCCGGCAATTGCAAGTGTAAATATGCATGGCCACATAACAGAACAGAAAAGTCCCCCGCTGATAAAGGAAAACAGCGCAAGTGTGCCGTGGGTGCATAATCCAAGTATCATCATACATGCCGATACGCAACTGAATAATATGAGTGTTGTTGCAGGTTTATCTCTTCCGATGAAGAAAATTATTATAGCTAATAATATGAACGGGATATAATAAACGTATGATGAAATATCATTGTGATTTAAATAATTTACACCACAGATTACTCCAAAAGCAAGGAATGGAACAACAACATTCATAATGTTCTTCCACATCTTTGAAAGATTAAAGACTGTGATAGAACCTCTCCAACGACCAATCATAAGGCTACCCCAGAACAGCGAAACATACGGTGCAATTTTGTCGGTGCCGATACCTTTAATATCAGGCATCTTCAGGAGCTGCCCAAGGTTGCTTCCGGTGGTTACCTCAACACCCACATAAAAGAATATGGCGAGCATACCTAGGGTGAGTTGAGGATATTTTAAAGCTCCTAAACTATTCTCTGTATGTTCATGCATGGTGATGGGAGGTAATTTGGACATACTTATAACCAGCGCACAAATCAATAGCATACAACAAAGAATAATGTAAGGTAGCTTTACCGCACTTAAATCCACATGAATAGGGCCAGTGCTTAATTGTCCGAATATGGCATAACCCAATAAAACAGGTCCGATGGTAGTGCCAAAAGAATTAATTCCTCCTGCAAGATTTAAACGGTGCGAACCGGTAGACGAGTCTCCTAAAGCAATCACGTATGGGTTTGCGACAATCTGCATCAAGGTGAATCCGAGGCCAATCGTAAACAAGGAAGTTAGTAACAAAGGATATGAATTTAAATTAGCCGCCGGTACAAAGCCAATAGCACCAAATGCAGAAATTATCAAGCCGAACACCAATCCTTTTTTATAACCTATTTTCCCAAGCGGGTCACCAACAAAATAGGAAAGCAGAAAGTAAATAAGTGAGCCAACAAAATAGGAAATGTAAAACGCAGATTCCACAAATTGTGCCTGCGTTTGTGTAAGGTGAAAATTATCTTTAAAAAGTGGCGTGAGTATGCCATTGGACGCAGCTACAAATCCCCAGAAGAAAAACACGCTTATTAATGCAATGAGTGACGAAACACGGGATTTATTATTCATGTATATGGAGATTTTATGATGCTAAAAGTAAACATTTAACTAAGGAGAAAAAAGTAATCCCCTATTGGTTTTGAACAATTATTTACTCGAAACTGCAAGTTTTATTTGACACCTTTTTACACTTTTCAGACTTTTAAAGTGGGTATAGTAAAAAACTTAAGTATGGTTTTGGGCTTGGAATTTGACCTAAATCTTCCGTAGGATAAAATTTTATTGGCTGTATTTCAATGAAATACAATTTATTTTAGTACTATGTATTGCATAATACTAAAATTTACACATATCTTTGTACCGCCAATTAGTTAAAACAATGTGTAACAAAATCGAACTCTCAAACATCATAATCAAAAAACAAACAAACGTCATGAAAAAGTCAATGTTATTATCCGGAATTTTACTTGCAGGTTTAACCTCCAACTTATTTGCCGGCTCTCCAGCCAAAATTAGTTTAAAAGTAGAAGACATTCACAACAACCCTAAAAAAGAAGTTATTGTTGAATTACTCAATGCAAAAGATTCAAGTGTGGTTGCATACGCAGTAAGTGGGGTAGAAAAAGTAATGGAATTTACCAATCTTCCAAAAGGGAACTACCTGGTTTACGTTCCCAATATCGGGCCAAAAGGATATGTTTCTTCTGTTATTAATCTTACAACCGGATCAAGCGCCGTTGTAACAGAAAAGATTTATGTAAATACAAATACCAGCAACCAAGTGACTGTGTTTGCAAGTGCCAAGAAATTGTGCTGCAAATAGAAGAGCAGTTATAAGTTATGAGTTATAAGTTATTTCTGAATCAACCGCGCGGGCTATAACTTACAACTCATAATTCATAACGAATGGAATTAGTTTTCGTCTGCACTTGGACCATACATACCCGGTACAGGTACTCCGGCCAAACGCAGATAAACACTCATCTGACCCCGGTGGTGGTAATGGTGGTTTAAACCCATATTACGAATGGCAGCAGCACGAGGTAAAGTAAATACCACATGTTCGCCGTTGCGGAATGTCCAAGGGGTCATCATCGCTTCGTCTGATACACTTTCAAAGGCTTTCAAAGTTTCAGCGCAATTTTTATCAAACATTTCCAGCAATTCCTGGTTGTTCTTGGGAAGCTCTACCTTTGGCAGGGCTCCGGGTTTACTAATATCAAATTCCGGGGAACTTATAATCCGGGGAATCCATGAAATTACATTCGCAATGTGCATGGCTTCATTCGCCATAGCCCGCGATTTTTCGTGCGGTTTGTAACTCGCCTGCTCAAATGGCACACGCTCCAGCATCTTGCGGGTATTAGCCATTTCATGCTTAAACTCCATTATCATTCCGTCTTTAATTGCCATAAATAAAAAAGGTATTAATTGTTATTTTTCAAAGATAATTAAAATGAGGAACGGGTGAAACAGGATAATGCTTTAAGTCACATTCCAAACCTTGGTTTTAGTGTATATTTGTAATTGTTTAAAGATTAAAACTAATAAGCACTTAAATAAACAATCAAATGCAATACACACCAACATTAGCCAGAGAAATCCACGAACTGATTACAGAATTAAAACTAAACTCTTCCGTAGATAAATTTATACAAGACGATATTAACTGGGAAAGAGTTTCCAAACACAAACATTTATCGGAAGAATTTATGGAACAGTTTAAAGATAAGTTGGATTGGAACCAAATTTCCGAACACCAGGTTTTGTCTGAAAAAGCTATGGAAGATTTCAAAGATTTACTGAATTGGAAAGTAATCAAGATGCACCAAAAACTTTCGGATGGCTTCGCTGAGAAGCATAAGGACTATTTAAATAAGTAAGATAAGTTCGTTTTATTTTGTTAGAAGTATTTTTTGCGTTAAAAAAACAACGTAGGGGATTGTTTTAAATTTAATTCGCATTTTTTGTCGGATGTAATTGATTTTTATATCTTTGTTGTACAATAATGCTTTTATATTTCTTTTAACCAATATTTAAAGCCCCGAAATAAAACTATGAGATATAAGATTCTAATTGCATTAACGGCAATTTCAATTTGCAGTTATGCCCAAACTAAAGACAATAAAAACAATATATCAATTGGATTCGGAACTCAGAGTTATAAGGGCGACCTAGGGAACACATGGTTTAATTTTCACGAAGAATGGTACGGTGTTTTACGTTTGGAATATAGTCGCTATTTATTTAGCTCTATAGATGTTACTGTATCTTCAACATCAGGTGATTTTGGGCATTGTAAAGATGCGGAAGACCCTGCACTTTGGCCAGAAGGAACACCAGTTCTGAATATGCATTCTAGGCTTACAACAGGTAATATTCAGCTTAAATATAAGTTTGCCAATGGGTATCTATTAAAGGAAGAGTCAAGAATAGCCCCATATTTATATGCAGGCGCTGGTATTGACAATGTTCAGGATATTTGGACACACAATACACGGGTTAATCCTGGCACATATATTGCTATAACTGGAGGAGCAGGCGTACGATTCAACTTTTGTGAAAAAATCAGTTTCACCTACAATATTGGTTTTGGATACTTTACAAATGACAAACTAGACTTCGGATACGGGACACATAATTCAAATCCGATGTATATGCAAAACACCTATTCTTTAGGATATAATTTTTAGCAGGACTTTTATTACCATTCAAAAATTACTTATCATGAAATATAAAATCTTAATTGTTCTATTTGCAGTTTCTGTATGCAGCTATGGCCAAACCAAGGACAATAAAAATAATTTATCATTTGGAGGCGGATCTGAAAGTTATAATGGTGATTTAGGTAACACTTGGTTTAATATTAAAGAAGAGTGGTATGGTTTTTATAGTTTGAATTATGCCAGATATTTAACTCCTTCGTTCGATATAAATATAACAACAACAATTGGAGATTATGGTAAGTGTGTGGATGACGATGAATATCCCTATTGGTCCGACGGAACACCTATATTGAACATGTATGCAAGGTTAACAACTGGAATTATTTCTATCAAATACAAATTTGCAAAGTAAGCATACCACCAAGTACATCTTGACAGCGGCTTAAATGCACAGTACTTTTGTTGCCCAAAAAACAAGCAATGGAAGAGCCGACAGTAACAAGACAACGATTGAGCCGATATACCT
>CAIUPO010000105.1 GCA_903901055.1 uncultured Bacteroidota bacterium | reverse complement strand
TTCTATCCAAAATTCAGTCAGGAATTAATGGATAGCTATATAAAGGAATTTGAACTGCCGGAAAATGAAAAGCTTTCCAAATTATCTTATGGGCAGAAGAAGAAATTTCTCATCGCTTTCGGGCTTGCTACCAATGCAAGAGTGATTATTTTTGATGAGCCAACCAATGGGCTGGATATTCCTTCGAAGAGCCAGTTCAGGAAGATTATTGCTTCCAGCCTCGATGAAAACCGGATTTTTATTATCTCTACTCATCAGGTGCGCGATTTGGAAAACCTCATTGACACCATTGTAATTCTGGAACAGGGTAAAATCATATTCAACCATAGTGTAGCGGCCATTTCAGAAAAACTTGCATTTGAGCAAAACTTAAATGGATTTTCTTCAGATGAAATTCTTTACAGTGAAGAAATTACCGGAAAAAAATCGGGCATTCTGAAAAACCAATCGGGTATGGAAACACGGATAGACCTGGAATTGCTGTTCAACGGAGTGATGAAAAACAGTGCAAGTATTAATGCATCTTTTAATCAATAATAACAACTATATGGAAAAAAGATTTGACATAAAAAGGATGTTCAACTTTATTAAAAGACAGTCTTTGTTAAACGCCAATGCCACAATTATTGGAGCGCTGGCAACCGTTGGTGCCATGTTTCTTGTTTCGGAACTGGTGGGGTATTTTTCCCCTCAAGGAGTTACTAAACTTAAAGCGGTTTATTTCGGTACGCTGTATGTCTATGGCTTAATTCGCACAAGCCATGTTTTCTCCGAACTTCACAATCCGCAGAAAGGCTATGCCTATCTTACTTTACCGGTATCAACCGCGGAAAAGCTGTGGGGCTCGTGGATTCTTTCTGCTCCGGTTTTCACCTTGCTGTTTTCCATTATATGCATTGTTCTCTATTTTCTGGCATGCTTAACGGGAGGCCGAATGGATGCATTTCACAAGATCTTTGATGCGGATAATGCGAGAGGCGTGGGCTTTTTCTTAATAATTCAGTCTGTTTTCTTTCTCGGGGCGGTTTATTTTAAGAAGAATAATTTCATGAAGACAGTCGCTGTTTTGATCGTATTTTGGTTGATCAATGCCGCTTATATAAGGCTGCTCACCTGGCCATTCGGAATAGATAATACCCATATTTACGGCAACATTCCTACCGGCGATATGATAAAATTTAGAGATTTTATGGAAATATGGGTGATAGATGTAGGCTTCTGCGGATTGTTTGCACCATTTATGTTATTGGTTAGTTATTTTAGATTAAAAGAAAGACAAATTTAATATGGAATTTAAAGAAAATCAAGCCATCTATCTCCAGATAGCCAATCACTTTTTCGAAAATATTTTGCAAAAAAAGTGGATGGCCGGAGATAAAATTCCTTCGATAAGGGATATGGCAATACAGTTTGAAGTGAACCCGAATACTACCATGCGCACCTTCAATTTTTTACAGGATAAAGGAATTATTTTTAATAAGCGCGGCCTGGGATATTACCTGAGTGACGATGGGTATGCTAAAACAGTGGAGTTGAAAAAAGAGCAATTCATTAAAGAAGAACTTCCCGCATTATTCAAAAGCATGAGTTTGCTGGGATTAAGCTTCGACGACCTGAAAGTGTATTATGACAAAATGAATCCTTAAAAATATATGATAAATCATTTAATAATAATTGAATTAAACATTTTAATAAGAAAATATGAAAACGAGTAACAAACTTTTGCTGGGTTTCTTTATTGTTGGGCTAATCGCGATTACGGTTTTTTTCGGAGTTGTTAAGCATTATCTGGGTTCGCTGAGTATACAGGAGAACTTTATAAAGCTTCCCGCCGAAGGCAAGATGATTGACATAAAGCCTTTCAACTCGATAAAAGTGGAAGGCGTGTATGATATTGTATTATCGCAAGGTAATAAGGAAAGCGTGACGGTGAAAGGTGATTATTCCCCTAAAATGACAATAGCCAACAATGGCAGCACCTTACTATTAAGCGACAGTGTAAATGGCCGGTTTTTAAGCAATTACCATACTACCGTTTACATTACACTTGTAAACATAAATTCGCTAAGTATTGAAGGGGTTTGCAGCACAACATGCGCAGACACGCTGCATTTAAAAAACTTTGTATTTAAATTTCCCGGTGTGGGCAGTACGCATATATTGCTTAATACCGATTCGCTGAAAGTGAAAAATGAAGGAACAGGGGAATTAACGCTTGCCGGAAGAGCAACGTATGCAAACTTATCCGATGACGGCACCGGCTCGCTTAATGCTGCAAAATTTCATGTGAATGACCTGCATGTTAACTTTTCAGGAACGGGCGATGTTTCGGTTTATGCTTCAAATACCATTTATCTTGAATCTTCCGGAACGGGCGATGTTTCTTATTATGGTCCGGCGAAGGTTATGCAAATGAATAATACAGGTACTGGCGACGTGAAGCATAAGGAGTAACCTCCGGATTACTCAGGTAATCGGAAATATTGTATTTTAGGGGTTTGAATCTGAGCTAACTCACTAAAATCTCACCCATGAAGAAGAATAGTTTTATTAAACTTTTTCCCCTTATTGCCATATTGTTTTCGGTATCTGTTAACGCTCAGGATACCATCCATGTAATGACCCAGAACATGGTCCACATGACTTCTCCTCCCATGTCGTACAATGGATGGGGCGTATTTCCGGCAGATACCACTTCTTACCGAAAAATATATTTGAACTTTACCCTAGGTTGCCCTTCTCCAAAGTGCAGCAGCTGGGATTATACAGTCGATATTTATTTAAACCAAAATACACATCATAAAGATTCCACATTATTGCACGGACCGACCTTTACAGTGAATGGAAATATCTGGGATTCGGTTAAAACAAAAAAAGATACAACGTACACTACCTTTTACGACACCACTAACCACGTTACCGATTCAACCAAAAACGCATTTTACACCATCGTTCAATATAAAGACTGCGCACACCCTACAGTGCCTACCGATACAGTACATTGGTGGGTAGCCGCTTACTACAATTACTACTATAACAACCTCGGGCAAAAAATAGATTCTATCTGGATTACTCCCGATACTTCGATGTATGTTGCATTCTGTTCGTATTATTCTGCTCCATTCGATTCGATTGCACAATATGAAATTGCCCGTATGATTACTCCGTATGGTTCTACTTATAGCAGCACATGGACCAATCCTTATAAATTTGATGTAACCGATTTTGCTTCATTGTTGCATGATTCAGCTCAGATTTCCGTTTTCTATAGTGGCTGGTCAGATGGCTTCCTCGCAACCTGCGATTTTGAAATGATTACCGGATATCCCGATCATAAAGCGTATAAGGCCACCAAGCTGTGGACGGGTACTTTCCCGTATGGAAGCACCGGCGACCCGATATCAAACTACCTTACTCCCTATTATACCAATGGTGATACAGCGGCACACGCAACCCGCCTGCGCATTATTCAAACTGGGCATGGCGAAGACGGCAATAATTGTACTGAGTTTTGCGCCAATTTCCAACATGTGTTTGTAGATGGCAAGCAACATTACACACCGTTAGTTTGGCGTGATGATTGCGGAAAAAATTCATTATGGGCACAAAACGGAACCTGGCTTTACGACCGTGCCAATTGGTGCCCGGGTTCGTTGGTAAATCCATATCTAGATGACCTGACCCCTTATCTGCACAAAGGAAGAAAGGATACCGTTTTAGTTACCATGGACCCTTATACAACTCCCAACGGAGGTAGCGTTTACATCTTCGGTTCATCGCTTATTAATTATGGCCCAATTAAGTTTAAATTAGATGCAGCTGTTGAAGATATTATCTCTCCAAATATGTATGCACCTTATAGCCGAATGAATCCTATTTGCGGAAGCCCACAGGTTGTTATTCGCAATACAGGAGCCGACACACTCAAATCATTGGTGTTTAATTACGGACAGGTAACAGGCGGACACTTCACCTATACCTGGACAGGCAAACTGCCATTTGATGATACCACCTTGGTTTATCTGCCTCCGGTAGATTTGAAATCAGGCACAGTAAATAAATTTGAAGTAACCATCAGCAACCCGAATGGTGGAACTGATATGTATGCCGATAACAATTACTATCAGGTGCCTTACGATACTGTTCCAACTTACCCGGCTGACTTTATCATCCGCTTCTCAACTAATACAAAAGGTTTTGAAGATTCTTACTTTTTAGTTGATGGCAACGGAAATAAGTTCCATGTGAGAAGCGGTTTCGGCTCTTCAAAAACATACCGCGATACTATTCACCTTGCACCCGGTTGCTATCATTTCGAAATGGATGACAATGGTGGCAAAGACGGAATAAATTTTCCTTATAACAGCGATGGAGCAGGTTCACTTGTATTTGCAAAAATTACCACAGGGCTTTCATTCAATACGCTGCAGGCTAATTTCGGAACAATGGTTTGCCAGAATTTTGATGTAGGCCGTGTTACCAGCGATGGAGAAATGAAATATGCTATTGACTATGCCGTATATCCTAACCCCGCCAAAAACCAACTTACGCTTGCAGGGTTAACTACTTCGCAACTGAATAAAACGGTGCGTATTTATTCCACCATGGGAACACTTGTTTATGAAACCACCGTGAAAGCCGGAATGGAACAATACAATATTAATCTTGAAGGTTTTGCCTCAGGTATATATTGTGTTATCATCTCCAACACCGATGGACAGGTGGTGAAGAAAGTAATGGTAACCCGGTAGGGACGATTCACGAATCGTCCATCTGTTGATTGGGATATTTTTTATAACGTGTTGCATAGGACGATGCATGAATCGTCCCTACATTATTTCTGCAATACTATTTTCCCCTCTCCAACAAGGCTTCCGTTTTCTCTTAAAACCTGGTAAGGATAGATTTTTGTATACCCGAAGTTGTATTTCACAGGTCCTTGCAGTTAATAAATTCTCAATCTAATTCTGCACCAATTCAGTCAATATGCTGATGTTGCTTTGGGTATGTATGTCGGCATAAATGCCCCCTATATCCTTCGACATGCTAAGCGACATGTTTACATTATAATCTTTGTAATAGTTATCGGCAATGTCATACACCATCTTTCCGCTTCCCTCTCCTTCGCCTTTAAAAGTGTGGTCTTTAATGGTGGAGCTTAAATTATATACCTGCTTAATTTCGAATGTGGCAAGGTTGTTGGCTATGCTTACCAGCTTGTAAGTGGTAGTTAGCACCATGTGTAGTTTGGTAAAGCCAAAATCTTCATCCACCGGGTACTCACGCACAAACTGTTCGCCTACCTTCAATCTCTTTTCAGGTTCAAATGATTTTTGAAACAAGTCCTGCACATTTTGTAGCAGAATTCTCTTTGATAATACATTTAGCGTATTTTTTGCCGGGGTCGAAATCGAATCAATCACCGGAATCCGCCCCAGTGTATCTTTCCCATAAAATAAGGTATTATCCGGAATTTCTTCCTTGCTATCCTTACCCGTGGTTTTAACATATTCCATAGTAAACGGGTAAATATTTTGCGGCCCCAGTTTACCTGTTTTTAAATTAATTAAAACCGTTTCCTCATCATCGTTTTCAGTAGGATTCTGAACTCCTTTATTTTTCAAGGCCTCCAAAATTTCAGGTGTTGCATCGTACTTAACCTGCATGTGTGTTTTTTCAGTCATGGTTTGCTTATACACGCAGTCGGGCTTATACTCTACTTTAAAATTCAGGGCATCGGTACTCCCGTGGTTGCACGACCAGAGTAACAGAACCGGAGAGAACCACAACATTTTTTTCATGCCGGCGGGGAAATTGTTAATGCGATAACGAACGCAATTTTCACGAAAGTAATATTTTTAATAAACTTTTATATTGATGTATATCATTTTTATCCGACGATAATTCGGGTTGGTTTTCCATTCTGTGAAGGCCCAACATATTGATAATACTATTGCTGCCAATAAAAGGTGTGGGAAAAAAATGAAAATATTGAGGCAGAATAGTGCTGATTTTCTGATAGTACTGATTTCCGCTTTCTACAATCCATTGTTTATAACATCAATGTGCGGGTTACTTACTTCGCAGGGGTTGTGAGTAATTTTGTTCAACACACAAAACCAAATTAAATAGAAGTATGAAAAACACAAATTTATTTTTTGCAGGCTTAATCGGATGCACGTTAACATTACCGGTTTTTGCCCATGCTTCCAAAGATACCCTGCATACGTTTATCGGGTCAGCTTACGTTGTAAACAAAGATGCCAAAATAGTGGTTACACCGGCCGATATGGGCGATAATACATCGCGCACGTATGAACCTGTTAAGATACTTTACCGCGTTCAAATCATGGCATTGAAAAAGGCAATTCCGCTGGAAACCGTAAAGGTGGATGGAGTTGACGGGGAAGTTTATTCCCTGGAAGGTGAAGGATATACCCGTTATTATATGGGCGAATTCAAGGATTTGAAATCAGCCAACGACTTTAAAGAAAAGCTCAAGAAAAACGGCTTTGAAGATGCTTGTATAGTTGCTTATAAAAACGGCGACCGCATTACCATAAAGGAATCACTTGCTGTTTTAGGAGAAGACAAGTAGGGATGATTCATGAATCATCCCTGTATGAAAAGATTTCTTTGAAAGGATGAGGTCTACAATCTGCGGGAGGATATCTCTTAATGCCCCACCACCAATTGCTGCTTCGCTATTTCTTTTCTATTATCCATTAATGATAGAATGTAAATTCCATTCGTTAAACTAGTTGTAGAAATTGTGTAGTTAGTTTGCCCGTTTGATAATTTAATTTCTTGCAAAAACTTTCCCTGCACATCATACAAATCAATATGCTCAGTGCCTTTTGCAGCAGCAAAGCTAATAGTAGCATTATCAGATGCCGGATTAGGATACACCATTAAATTCGTTGCAATATTCTTTGTTTCATCTACACCGAGAACGGTTGAAACTCCGTTGGCAAAAGCATACTCACCAAGCGGAACGGAATCTAATTGCATGTATCCATAATCAAGGCTTATTTTATGTTTCGAGTATTTTGCAAACTCTTTCCAATCATAAGCAGCACCTGGCCTGTAAAGCAATATGATGCTGTCATCGGTATTAATGGTTAAATCGTTATCGAGGTTAGAACCTTCCACATTATTAATAAATGTCGGGTTTACAGTGCCATCGTAATACAACTGAGCAGTCGCTTTAAATCCTGTTGGAACTATTCCACTGAATTTCCAATACCTGTAATTTGAAATGCGGTAACCCAACGTTGTATTTTTCACCGGATCAGGTGGTGCAAAATTATGTTCGAAATACATATATGCACTGTCGGGCAGATTTGTTACTGATATAAAAAAACGTGAGTTAGTCATAGTGTAGGTTCCGGTAGATGTTGCCAAAACTGTATCGGGCGCAATAGCTTCACTAATTAATTCATCTAAATTCAATGCAACAAAAACAGGCTTGAAAGGAACTGTAAGCGTATAGGTTGAAACCGCGCCCGATACAACTATGCGTTGCATGGTTCCGGTCGTTATGGAAGATTTGAGTGTTACATTCAGTGGCACATTATTATAATATGCCGGTGCATGATCAAGCTTTTGTTTGATGTATAAAGTCACATCATAATTCGGCCCGTTCGGGACTGTTTTAAATGAATCTATTGAGAACTGAGGGAAGCCCGGGGCTTTTACCCATCCGTTGAAAAAGTCGGTCAGGTTTTTTCCGGTATAGCGTTCTATGCTATGCTCCAAGGTATCGGTATGGACAGGTTGGTATTTATGGGTATGCAGATAATATTGCAACCCTTTGAAGAAAAGCGTATCGCCTAAATAACCGCGAAGTGTACCCACAACTTGTCCGCCTTTATAGTAAGTTGTAGTTCCGAAAGTGTAAGGGGAAACCATTGGTGAAAGGGCAAGGAAATTACCTCCGTCTGAAATATGCGCAAGATGCAATACATATTCATGGTCGCCTCTGAACCATGCATGGTAAGTAGGTTCCCCGTATAGATACTCTTCAAAAATATATTCATTGTATGTGGCAAATCCTTCATTCAGCCACATATCGCTTGCTGCCCAGGTGGTAACCAAATCTCCAAACCAATGGTGCGAAAGTTCATGCGCAAAAATGTACTCGGCATTGGTTGTTCCGTCAATCAGGTAGTTAGGATAGGCAATATTGGTGGCATGTTCCATAGACCCTCCATTAGAGCCTACTTCCGAATACCCCACCTTGCTCCATTCATATCTGCCGAAACACATTTGGTAAATAGCAATAGCATTTTTCAGGTGGATAAATGATGCACGCATTTTAGCTGTATCGGCGGGAATTGCATTCAACAAAATTGGTATTGTATCTGTGCCGATATACTTGTCATGGATTTCAACATAAGGTGCAACATCAATAGCAGCAAGGTATGCAGGCATGGTGCTATCAATTACCCAACTTCTGGTTCTGTTGCCTCCAATGGTTGTATCCTTTACCAGATGCCCGTTGGCATACGCAATATTTCCACTATTGGTTGTAATATTGAACGCATAAACAGCCCTCTCCCTGAAATTATCAAAGCAGGGATACCACACACGTGCATAAGTGTGCGGGACCGCCGAAAGGGCCTCACCCATATTAAACGCAAACGGAGTCTCGTAAAAAAAACCGCCTACACTACCGCTTTCATGCTGGGGTTTGCCATGATAAAAAACGACTACATCCGAAGTATCGGCAATGTTTTTTATAGAAGGAAGATTAATCGTGATAAGTGTATCGTTGTAAGAGTAACTTAGTTTATTGCTGTTCATGGTAATGGAATCAATATGCAACTCAAGCAAATCGAGGCAAAGGGTTTTAATATTGTTCATTTTCGGAACAAACTTAACATCTGCATTACCATTGATTGTGTCGGTGGTATAATCAGCTACAGTAAGGTTAATGGTGTATTTCAGAATATCTATTGTATCACTCCGAAAACCATTTGTATCGGGAGCAGGAAAGTTTAATGAAGAAGAATATCCGTTGAAGATAAAACCAAAAATAAAAGCGGATATTAAAAGGAATTGTGATTTCATGGTGGAAGAATTTTAAACAAATATAGACGATTTATAAAGAACAGTTTCCCGCAGATTGCGCAAATTTTCGCTAATTAATTTCAGCGTTCATCTGCGCAATCTGCAGGAAATATATTCTATTTTCTTCCCAATCGTATCAATACGATTCCCGCAGTAATAACAATAGCCGCAGGAAGTAACACCACAACAATAGGTGTTTTTTTGTCGTTGAGGACATTAAAAAATTCAATTATTGAACTACAAATTAAAAAGATACCTAAAACCGTTTTAATATTCCATTTCATAGTAATGCAGTTTATACAAAATTAATTTTTTTGACAAGTCATTGACTTTTCACAAAACAACATGACATATATTATCTTTGTAATATGAATAGAAATCACACGCAATATTTGACTAAATTTTTGGAAATCCTGACGATGTTCATTTCCTGTTTTTCCCCTGTTATTAACAGGAACCACTCTCATAACTTACTCATAATCAATGGTCGGAAAATTTTGGTTTCTCTGTTACCTCCCTGTTACTTTCCTGTTATTCCCCCTGTTACGCTCCTGTTAACGCCCTGTTATTTTCCACGTTTTTTATATCAAAAAATGCATCTTATTCAACAAAATTAAACACACTTTTCACACAATAAAATATGGTACAACTAAAGTTCAATCCGTTTCCGGTTCTTACCACCGAGAGACTTGTTTTAAGGCAATTTACAAAAGCTGATTTGCCTGAAATTTTCAAAGTACGCACTGATCCAAGGGTATCGAAATTTATCACCCGGCCCGATTTCAAAAGCATGGAGGATGCGGAGGCATATATAACAAAAATTAATAATTTGGTTAACAATAACGAGTCGGGAATTTGGGGGATTACAATGAAAGGAGTTGATAAAATAATGGGCTCAATTTGTTTATGGAATATTAAAAAGGAAGATTACAGAGCCGAGGTGGGTTATGAAATGCGCCCTGAGTTTTGGGGTCAGGGAATTATGAATGAAGCCATGAAAGCTTTAATTGACTATGGTTTTAATACCATGAAGCTGCACAGTATAGAAGCCACCGTTAATCCGGATAATGCAGCATCTATAAAAGTATTAGAACGGAACAAGTTTGTAAAAGAAGCGCACTTCAAAGAGAACTATTTTCACAACGGGGCATTCCATGATAGTGCAATCTATTCTTTATTGAATGCGGTTCCTCTACCTTCATAGTAGGGGGAATTGCGAGGTTGTTCGTCATTGCGAGGCTCTGCGAAGCAATCTTACCCTAATTGAGTGTCCGAATTTTATGAGATTGCTTCGCAGAGCCTCGCAATGGCGTTTGGTTGTCAGGCTAAAGAGAATTTCGGACGAATAAATTACTCCGCTGCTACAATCACTTTTGGGGCGCTGGGCTTCCTCTTTATCTTTGCCTTGAAACGGTCTACACTGTAATAAAGTACAGGTACTAAAATCAAGGTGAGGAAGGTTGCAAAACTCAAACCGAAAATCATTGTCCATGACAATGGCCCCCAGAAGGCAACACTGTCGCCGCCAAAATAAATATGCGGATTCAACTCACTGAGTAGTGTTCCAAAGTCAATGTTAAGGCCTAATCCCAAAGGTATCAAACCAAGGATGGTGGCTATAGCTGTTAATAATACCGGCGTCATACGGATGCGTCCGGCTTCAATAACAGCTTCTTTCACATTGTATCCTTGGGCGATAAGAAGGTCAGTGAATTCCACAAGCAATATCCCATTGCGCACTACCAATCCTGCTAGTGCAACAAAGCCAATGCCACACATTACAATAGACATGTCCATTTTTGTGATGGCAAAACCAAGCATTATACCTACGATACAAAAAATTACTTCCGTAAGGATGATAAGCGGTTTGCTTACAGAGTTAAACTGGGTTATTAGAATGAGGAAAATAAGCATAACCGAAATGCCCAAAGCTTTTAATAGGAAAAGTCCTGTTTCTTTTTGGTCCTGCTGTTCGCCAGTGAGCTCAATATCTACACTGCCCGGTGCATGGAAGTTCTTTATGGCAGCCTGAACCTGGCCAACAATCTTTTGTGTTTGCGATTGAAAATCCCCCAGAATGTTTGAAGAAATAGTAATAATTGGTTTTTCATTCAGACGGGTGATGGCACCGTAAGTCCTTCCGTAATGCACGTTGGCAAAGGTGGAGAGGGGTATCTGCCTTATTTCGCCATGCATATTCATATCGCGGTAAGTAATGTCAAGGTTACGCAGGGCAGCCACGTCTTCCCGCTGATTCCTTTGGTAGCGCAGCATTATAGGGTACTCATCATTCAAATCACGGAATTTCGATGTCTCATTACCATACACTGCAGTACGAATTTCCTGTCCAATCTGGCCAGTGCTTACGCCTTCATAATTCGCGCGTTCACGGTCAATATCGAAAACTATCTCCGGTTTATTTTTTTGCAAATCCGATTTAAGTTTTTCTATACCCGGTATATCAAGGGAATCTAAATAGTGCAGTAAACTTTGGGAAACTTCAACTAATTTTTTGTAATCATCACCCCGCACTTCAATGTTTACAGGCTTTCCGGTAGGTGGTCCACCCTTTTCCTGGTCAACAGTTATTTCAGCTCCGGCCATCCCCACCATAGCTTTTTGCAATGTGTCGAGGTAGCTTGCAGTTGACACCCCATTACGCAAGGAAAAGTCTACAAAGTTTACTGTGATTTTACTCTTATTAGAATATGTACCCTGGTCATTATCGGCAGGGTCTGACGCGCCAATTGCCACGTTTGTAATTACCGATTGCACAATTGGATTATGCGTTCCTATCGTTTTGTAAACTTTATCTTCCAGTACCTTGGTTACAGAATCCGTATAACTGATATCGGTACCAATCGGAAGATTCAGAAACACATTTATCATATTAGGATCACCTTTAGGGAAGAAAACCACACTGGGAGTCCTTGCACCAAATAGCATAAATGTGAAAATAAGAATGGCAAGAAAACAGCCAATAACGGTGAAAACACTTTTTTTGCTATTCAAAACTCTGCGCATAAAATTAGCATATCCTCTTTGGAAGGAAGGCCAAACTCTCTCCTGGAAAGCATGTATAGCCTTGTAAAGCAAGAATCGGTATATCAAATGAACCATTAACATAATAATCAGGAACGTGCCCATGCCTTTTACACCTGCTCCAAAAAATATCAATGCCAATGCAACAAATACAATTGTTGTAATGGAAAGTCCTTTAGTCCATTTGCCCAATGTACTTTCACCTTTTATGTGTGGTTTCATGAAACGCACTGCAAATACAGGGTTTATAATGTATGCCACAAAGAGCGATGCCATCAGAGTTATGATGAGCGTGACGGGCATATAGTGCATGAACTTACCAATTATTCCACCCCAAAAAGCAAGTGGAACAAAAGGAGCCAGTGTTGTCATTGTACCGGCTAATACTGGCAGGAAAACCTCGCCTGCTGCGCCTTTGGCGGCTGTTACAATATCCACTTTCCCGTTATCAAAAATACGGTGCGTGTTTTCAATTACAACAATAGCGTCATCCACTACAATTCCCAATCCAAGCAGGAATGCAAAGAGCACAATCATATTCATGGAGTAGTCAATACTTGGCAAAACCATAAACGCGACACACATAGAGAGAGGCACGGAAAGCGCTACAAACAGTGCATTTGTAGGGCCCATGAAGAACATTAATAAAATGGTTACAAGTATAAAACCAATGATGATAGTATTAATAAGATCATGCAAGGTATGCCTTGTCTGGTCGCTCTGGTCGCCGGTTATAGTTACGTGCAGGTTTTGGGGAAATACATTTTTTTGCAAATCTTTTATCAGGGTTTGAACCTTGTCTGATGCATCAATCAGGTTAGCTCCGCTTCGCTTTATAATATTAAGTGAGATTACATTTTTCTTTTCGAGTCGGGCATAACTTTTGGCATCTGCAAAGGTATCTTTCACCGATGCAATATCTTTCAGATAAAGTGTAGCGCCACCCATGGAACGCAATACAAGATTACGAATCTGATCCATATTTGTAAACTGTCCCGACACGGAAAGTGTGCGTTGTTTGCTTCCCATAGTAACAGTACCGCCAGAGATAACAAGGTTTTCGGATGCAACAGCTCTTTCAATATCACTCATGGTAACTTGAGCCGCCTGCATTTTATACATGTTCACGTTAATCTGTATTTCCCTGTCGAGTGCACCCACCATATCCACGCGGGTAATTTCGGGCAAAGCCTCTAACTTGTCTTTGGTGTCATCGGCATATTTTTTCAATCGCGCTAAATCAAAATCACCGGAGAGATTCACATACAGGATAGGAAAATCTGCAAAGTTTATGTCGGCCACCTGTGGCGGGTTTGGAAGGTCACTCGGTAGAAATGGTTTTGCTTTATCAACTGCATCCTTCACTTTTTGTTTAGCATCAGCAATCGATACATCGGTATTAAACTCAATAATGATTACTGAAAAATCCTGGTAAGAATGGCTGGTAACTTTCTTCACACCCGAAGTCGCCTTCACTTCTTTCTCAACGTGGCGGGTAACAAGGTTTTCCATATCCGCCGGAGACGTGCCGGGGTAAACGGTTTGCACAACAATGGTAGGCAATTCAATATCCGGAAATTTTTCCTTTGCAATACTGAAATAGGACATCAGCCCCATAAGGGTAATGATAATGGTAACCACAAAAATGCTGGTCCGGTTATCAATTGCCCAGCTGCTCGGCTTAAATTCTTTAAAAATATCTTTCATAACTTTCGCTTAATTAAAAAAACAACTTACAAAGCAACTGCATCTCCATTATTCAGGTCGTCATAACCAACGGTGATAATCTTATCGCCTGGTTTCAAACCCTTTGTTATTTCGGCATTTCCGGCATATACCTTCCCAAGTTCCACTTTGGTTTTGCGGGCAATATTAGTACCGTTTTCATTTACTACTACAAAAACAAATTGTCCTGTTGGATCGTTCTGAACCACATTTATCGGGATAACTACTGCAGCTGGTTTTGAGTAATCAATAATCTTCATCATCGCAATCATGTTAGGATGATACTTGGCATCCTGAGGAAGTTTAACCTCCACCGTAAATGTCCTGTTCACAACATCAATTGATTTTGAAACGTAACTGGTGATTGCAATTATGCTGTCGTTAGGAAGGTCGGGGAAATTAACAAGGAGTGAGTCGCCCTGATGGATATCGGAAATGTAAGATTCGGTTACATTTCCACGAACTTTCAGCTGCTCGGTATTTACCACTTGAATTGTTGGCAACCCCGGTGCAACTGATTCTCCAATACGGATCTTCACAGCATCAACAGTTCCGTCAATTGGTGATTTTATTTTGGTCATATCGTCCTGTTGTTGTAATGCTGATAACCTTTTTTGCAACGATTCATAATTGCTTTTTGCACTCAGGTATTGTACTTCAGTTCCGATTTTCTGATCCCACAAACTTTTTTGTTTTTCAAACAGGGTTTTCGTAAGATCGAGATTGGTCTGTACTTCCATAATGTTTTGCTGAAGTACTGCATCGTCAATAGATGCAAGCACTTGTCCTTTGGTTACTTTATCACCTTCAGTGACAAAAATATTTTTTACAACCCCTGGCATTTGCGAGTTGACATTGATATTATCCTGTCCGTAAACGGAAGCTTGTACATCTACATAATGCTTGAATGACTGCATTACAACACTTTTAACCTCCACCTTAATAGTTTTGATTTCCTTTCCGCCTTCGGCTTTAATAGTGTCTTCGAGCGATTGTATCTTATCTCTCAAATCACCATCTTGCTTTTTCAGGTCAGCAAGCTTGGCCTTATCCTGATCCACCTTACTTTTCTTAGGAGCGCATCCGGCTGCGAGAATAATGAGCATCCCAATTGCTATCGGGACAATATGTTGCTTTTTCATAGAGCTAAAAATTATTTATTTTTTAAGAGTGTTCCTTTTGCTGTTTCGTAATCTACCTTTGCAATGAGTGCATTATAAAGTGCGTTGTAATAATTTGTTTCTGCTTCAATAAGGGCAGTCTCAGCATCTACAACCTCAATGTTGGAGCCTGTTCCCGCCTCATATTTTATTTTAGTATCATGCTCAACGCTTTGTGCCAGTTCCATATTTTCCTTTTGATTTTTCAAATCGGCGAGGGCATTCTCGAGATTCGTTATACTGTTGGATATCTCTAATGAGATGCTTTGTTTGAGGGTATTAAATTGCAACTCTCCTTCCAGCACTCCGTATTTATCTTGCTGAATGCGATAGTTCTTTTGAAGCCCGTCAAAAATCGGAATATTCATTTTCAAACCCACAAGGGCTGTAGGATACCAAGGTTGTGCACCGCTGAAAAAGTCTGTTGATGCGCCCTGGTTCACTCTGTTTACCGAACCAAATAAAATCAGATTAGGAAGATAAGCGAAACGGTCTTTTTTCAATAATTCATGAGCACCGAATATATTTGTTTGAGCCATTTGTACCTCAATTCTATTGGTCGCTTTGAAAGACGTGTCGGCTTCGACGTCCGGATTTATAGGGATAGTTTGAAGGCTGTCAGTAAGCATTATACTATCATTTATTGGCATGCCCATTTGGAATTTCAGCAGTTTGTAACTCATGGTAAGCAGCCTGCCCATATTGGTTTGCAGGGTTACCAGATTGTTGTAACTAACTTTTATCCGTTGGTAATCTACCCTTTCTGCAAAACCGGTTTCATAAAGCTTTTGGGTGTTATCCATCAATGTTTTTAACCTGTTGGCATCGGCCTTCACCATTTGTAGTTTCCAGTTACTTACCAGGGATAAATAATAAGCCTTAGTGACTTGGGAAGTGGCATTAACATTGGCTAAATCAAAACCCTGGGTTGACACAGTCCGGTATATTTTAGCGGCTTGTAAACCTACAATATAGGTTCCGTCAAACAGAATTTGCGAACCATCTATCTGGGCAGTCAGATTATATTGTGTACCGAATTTTACGGGGATAAATGTTCCGGGCTGGTTTACAAAAGCGCCCGGTATAAGGGTTGTAGGTATTTGAACATAGTCGAGCAGGTTAATACTTCCGTTAATTTGAGGAAGGCCTATTCCTGTAATTTCTTTCACTTTAGCATCAGCTTTACCTTCTTCATATTTTGCATTTACAATAGTTGGTTGGTGTGCCAACGTGTACTGAATACTCTGTTTTAATGAAAAGCGGAATACGCTGTCAGGCTTTGTCTGTGCAAATCCCTGCAACATTAACAAAAGTAAGGTGAATAAAATTCCAATTCGTTTCGTTATCATATCAACCCGTTAATTTTTTAATTGTTTCTTATATTTTTCAGCAATCTGATGTCCTTTTACATTGGTAATTCCATAAAGGAAATGCTCCAGCATGCTCACATGCACTTTGGCAAGGTCAAATTTTGACGAAGGATAGATTTCCTGGTTCCACGCTATTTCCACCTCTTCAATGCGTAAAATAGCAAGTATATTTACGTCAATATCTTCGCGATACAGACCTTCCTTGATACCTCTTTTCATATTAGCAATCATACTCTCCAGTAAGGTAGTACGCTTGAAGTCTGTAAATTCCTTCCAGGCCAGCGGGTGAAACTTTTTTAATTCAAATAATATACGTGGGTTAATTGTCTCAAAAAGCTCTTTCAGCGGAGCGAGCATCATAAATATCTCCTCAATAGCGTTGATAGCAGCGCTACGGTATTTCTTACAATCGTCAAGGTGTTTTTTAAGGTGCTCTTTTAATAGAATCTCAACAATGGCTTCCTTATTCGGGAACTTTTCATAGATAGTGCGCTTCGACATGGATAGGTGTTTAGCCACATCATCCATGGTAATTCCCTTTATTCCATAGCGGAAAAAAAGCTCTTCAGTTCCTTTTAATATTTGTTGTTCTACCGTCACTTTTTACAAATGAGGCTGCAAAACTATGAAAACATTTTTAGTTTCCACAGTTTTCTAGAAAAATTATTTTTTATTTAATATTGGAAAGGGGAGAAAGTCAAACAAGAAAACGCTTAACTTTATATGCCTGATTTAAAGGAAGACGAATAATTATAAGGAATACCTTAAATAAGAAAAAATAGTTGAAATGAGCAAACTGATTGGACTTGTATTTATGACCTTATTAATTCTATCCTGCCATCAAAAGCCAAATAGCAACACTGATACCACGAGCGGAAATAATCCGGTTGCTTCAACGCAGCCAGGTAACAAGACGATTAAACCTCCGGCACAAAAAAGGGATAGTATAAAGCCAATTGTGAGGGATGACAGCCCAACTGAAAACGACATGAATAGAGATAGTGGCTATGTAGAATCGATGGATGATACAACCATAACCACTAAAAAAATCAGGTATAATCTTTATGACTTTCATGAAGTTTCAATTGCAGGGCCTTTTAATCTCGATAGTGCCCTGATTAAATTATATCCTGGGAACTATTACAAATTATGGAAGAGTTTCAATGATTCCGTGGTATTTGAAGCATGGTATTGCAAAGCCTGCCCCATTCATAAATTTAAGCAAGCCTGTGAGCCGGACTGGGAAGTAACATTCCCATTGCCGGATAAGAATGAAACGCAAATAGGAGATACAATCCTTTTTATAGATAGCGGAGGGAAAAGGAGTATTATCATTTCTTTTCAAACTACTGAATTTGAAGAAGATTTTTTTGGTATGGGAAATGGCGATGGAGGATTCATGGGACTGGCATTATTTACGGAAGAAAATAAGGGTTGGAAGTTAAAAGCCTTTAACCCTGCCGTTGGTTGTTATGGCTCATATCAAACTATTCCGAATATTCATCCCATCAGGTTTGGTAAGGACAATTTTGGTTGTTATATTGGAAACATGTCGCAGGGTGCAGGCAGTCCTGCCTATATAACGACATACCTATTTGGAGTATTTGACCATACTTTTAAAAACATACTTGTCAGAGATAATACATGCAGGGGAAACAGAGACCGCAATGTGTGGGATGCTGTTATTGCAGTGGATTCGTCTAAAATATCCAATGGTTTTCCAGATGTTCTATTTACTACCGAAGGGGATTATTCGAGTACTTATATCGACCCAATGGATGAAGGTCAGGATGCTATTGCTGCTGCAGATATAGCCTTGAAAGTAATTAAACCTTATATAAAGCATAAAAGTAATTTCGATTTTACCATTAAAAGCATCTATACGTTTTCAGGGAAAAATTACAAGCTGGTAAAGGAAAATGTTTCCACAAGACCGCATAATAAAGGGAGTGAAAAAAAAGGTTTTACTAAATATTACTATGGAAAAGTAGGTGCCTGGAAATTCAGCAGGTGGGAGAAGGATGAAAATTAACAGGAGGTGTTTTTTGATTGGGATAATATTGCTACTTATTATTCCTGCATTCGGGCAACAAAACTTGCCTGATAGTGGGTATACTAATAAAGCGGAGGCTAAAAATAAAAAGGTAAATGGCCTGAAAGAAGGTAAATGGATAACCATGTTGGATGGATATTTCAATGTTTCAAAGGATACGAACTCTGCTTATTATTACCGCCTTACAAAATACAGGGCAGGAAAACCGCAAGGTATGGTAAGAGATTATTATAAAAATGGACAGTTCTATAGTGTAACTCCCTATAGGCACGGCAAAAAAAATGGCCTTGCAAAATATTATTACCAATATTTCCCGAATGGCACATTACAGTATGAAATACCCTATGCGAATGGTAAAATAAATGGGGTAGATAAATGGTATTCTGAGAATGGCGCATTGGTGAGGGAAACTCCATACACCAATGATAGACTAAATGGAGTTGAAAAGGATTATTATGAAAGCGGTAAATTACGATCTGAATTGCCTTATGTGAATAATAAAATAAATGGAGTGGTAAAAAATTATTATCAAAGCGGGAAGTTAGCCGCAGAACGCTTTTACAACAACGGTAAAGAAACCGGAACAGCCAAACAATACTATGAAAGCGGGGCATTAAAGAGTGAAGCTCCTTATACAGATGATAAAGGTAATGGTACATTTATAGAATACTATGAAGATGGGGCCATAAATAGCAAAGTGAATTATATTAATGGGTTGGAAGAGGGAGTTTATAAAAGCTATTATGAGAACGGAAACCTGCACAATGAGGAGAGCTACAAAATGGGAAGAATGAATGATACAGCCAGATGGTATTTTGAAAGTGGTGGACTAATGGAAGAATTTCCTTACAGTAACGGGAGAATAAATGGTTTGGAAAAAAGCTATTTTAAAAATGGGAAACTACAATCCGAAACCTCATATATTGATGGTAGAAGAATCGGAGTGGTAAAACATTATGAAGAAGATGGAAGCGAAAGTAAATTGAATGATTTTACAAAAAGATATTCGCAATGGTGGGTAACAAATTGTCGTGATAGTTTGACTTTATTGAGGTTAGACACTATAAAACTGCAACAAAATGATTATGCTGGTCCAAAAATATCTATGTCTTTTGATAGCAACTCATTCATGTGTATGTATGATATCATAGATACTGTAGCGGATGAAAATGGAAATTTGGTTGCTGTAGTAGGTGGAGGGGTTTTTAGTTCCGGCAAATGGGAGTTGGATACATTGTCAAATACCCTGAAGCTATACCGTAAAGGGGAAAATTATCCTATACTTATCTATTATGTATTGAATGCTGGTTGGGAAGATGTTGAATTAATTAAGAGGAACCAAATAAAATAATTACGAAATCTATCAATTCCCTAAAGTCGAATAACTTTGCATCCCGAATTAATCACGTATGAAAGCTGCTAGCTCATATAAAACTTTTTTGATAGCATTATTTTTTTGCTTGAATCATTTTGCATTCTCACAAACTGCAACTAAGAAAGTTATAGAAACTAAAAATGCGCCTGCGCCAATTGGCCCATATAGTCAAGCTGTTCAAACAGGTAATCTTGTATTTGTTTCCGGACAAATTGCGAAAGACCCTGCCACTGGAGCCATGAAGAACGACAGCATTAAAGAAGAGGCCGAGCAAGTTTTAAATAATGTGAAAGCTGTTTTGGAAGCCGCAGGTTTGGGGATGGATAACATCGTAAAAGCTACCATTTACTTAACCGATATGAATGACTTCAAAAAAGTAAATGAAGTGTATGGTTCATTTTTTAAAGATAATTACCCTGCACGGGAAACAGTGCAAGTGGCTAATCTTCCGGCGAGTGCAAAAATAGAAATATCGGTTATTGCGGCAAAGTAATTATAAAAGTAAACGATTAAAAGAAGAAATAAATAATTATGAAAAGAACAAACGTAAAAGAGTTATTAAAATCTACTGAATACGATAAGGAAGTAACCGTACAAGGGTGGGTACGCACCAAGCGCGACAGCAAGCAGGTTGTTTTTATAGCCCTTAATGATGGCTCCATTATACATAACATACAGGCTGTTGCAGCTATAGATGCATTTCCTGAAGAGCTATTGAAAAGCATTACTACCGGTGCTTGTGTCCAGGTAAAAGGTATGTTGGTAAAGTCCCCGGGACAAGGGCAATCAGTGGAGATACAAGCTAAAGAGATTTCCATTTATGGCCTTGCCGATGAAACTTTCCCTTTGCAAAAGAAAGGACACACGCTGGAATTTTTGAGAGAGATAGCCCACCTGCGCCCACGTACCAATACGATTGGAGCAATTATGCGCATCCGTCATGCAATGGCTTATGGCATTCATAAATATTTCAACGATAATGGGTTTTACTACCTCCATGCACCTGTAATTACTGGTTCCGATGCAGAAGGAGCCGGTGAAATGTTCCGCGTTACAACCCTCGATTTAAACAACCCTCCCAAAAATGAGGATGGCTCTATAAATTATAACGAAGATTTCTTCGGGAAAGAAACAAACCTTACCGTTTCAGGACAGTTAGAGGCAGAAACCGCGGCTATGGCGCTCTCCAAAGTTTATACTTTTGGTCCCACCTTTAGAGCAGAGAATTCCAATACTCCTCGCCACTTAGCTGAGTTCTGGATGATTGAGCCAGAAATGGCTTTTTACGACATCAACGATAACATGGACGTGGCTGAGGACATGCTGAAATATTTGGTTAAATATGCCTTGGATAACTGTCTCGACGATTTGACATTCCTCAACAATATGTACGATAAGGAATTGCTGAACCGTTTGAACATGGTGAAGGATTCTACGTTTAAGAGAATAACATATACAGAAGGAGTTGATATTTTAATTGCTGCCAACAAAAAGTTTGAATTTAAACCTGAATGGGGTAAAGACTTACAAAAGGAACACGAAAACCACCTGGTTGACCATTTTAAATGCCCGGTAATTATTACTGACTATCCTCGGGGCATTAAAGCTTTCTACATGAAACAGAATGAGGATGGTAAAACCGTTCGGGCTATGGATGTGCTTTTCCCGTATGTAGGTGAAATTATTGGTGGATCGCAACGTGAAGAAAACTACGATAAACTGATTGCACGTATTCGTGAAATGGGTTTGCCGGAAAAGGAAATGTGGTGGTATCTGGAACTCCGTAAATTCGGAACAGCGCCACACTCGGGCTTCGGGCTTGGCCTGGAACGTCTCATATTATTTGTAACCGGAAT
This sequence comes from uncultured Bacteroidota bacterium, assembly GCA_903901055.1. Classification (GTDB taxonomy): domain Bacteria; phylum Bacteroidota; class Bacteroidia; order JABEUT01; family JABEUT01; genus JABEUT01. Next base: position 8,874 of record CAIUPO010000105.1, on the reverse strand, counting down.
GACCAACATTAGGGATGTAATTCCATTCCCCAGAACCCCTAAAAATGCAGAGTTTTAAATAGCTTTGTTCGTCCTTTAGTCTCTATAAGCTATGCCCCAATTCCGACAGACGCAGCAATTAAAGCAGCAATTAAAGCTCACCCCCAATCAGATATTGGTGCAGAAGTTGTTGTTGTTGCCGGTTGCATCCATGGAGCAACGTATAAAGGAGGAAATTGAAAATAATCCGGCATTGGAAGACATTAGCGAACCCCTCGATGAACCTAAAGAAGAGACTTTAGAAAACGATAGTGAGGATTTTGAAAAAAGCAGCAGTGAGGACGATTATGATTCCGCTGAATTTATGGAAGAAACGGATGAATATGTTCCTGCATATAAACTGTCTTCCAACAATTATGCCGAGCAGGAAACACGGGAATCATCATTTGCCGATACCTCTACTTTTCAAGATTCACTCCACTTTCAGCTAGGCCTGGTGGAACATCTGAAAGAACGCCAGCAAATGCTTGGTGATTATATTATCGGCAATATTGATGATGACGGTTACCTCCGAAGGGATCTGTATTCAATAGCTAACGATATTACTTTTCAGCAGAATATCCTTACGGATGAAAAGGAGTTGGAGCCCTTGCTCAAAATAATTCAGGGGTTTGATCCTCCCGGGGTTGGGGCGAGAGACCTGCGGGAATGTTTGTTAATTCAGTTAAAGAGATTGGAACATTCTGATGATACAACAAAGCTTGCCATCAATATTCTCGAAAAGGGATTTGAAGCATTTTCAAAAAAGAATTACGATAAACTGAAAGATGTGGTAAATGCAGATGAAACATCTTTGCGTGAGGCTGTAAATGAAATTATAAAACTGAATCCTAAACCCGGACAGGCCTTTGCAGATACGGCAACAAATGCCGCAGAAGTAGTTCCGGATTTTGTAATTACCAATTCGGAAGGGGAAACAGAGGCTTCAATTAATGGCAGAATATCTTCTGCCCTGCGCTTAAGTCCTTTGTATTTGGCAATGTCGGAAAGAAAGAAGGGAATGGATAAGATGCAACGGGAAGCAGCCACCTTTGCAAAATCAAAACTAGAAGCTGCGGGTGGATTTATTAATGCAATAAAGCAACGGGAAGATACACTGCAAAGGGTAATGCAAACTATACTGGATTATCAGCCCGATTATTTTTCAACGGGAGATGAGAGCAAGCTGAAACCTATGCTGTTAAAGGATATTGCTAAGGAAACCGGATTGGATATATCTACTATTTCACGTGTAGTCAGCAGTAAATATGTTCAAACCAATTTTGGAACGTTTTTATTAAAAACCCTTTTTTCTGAGTCATTTCAAAAAGAGAGCGGAGAAGAAGTTTCAATTAATGAAGTGAAAAATTTGATACAAGAAATTATTAATACTGAGGATAAAAACTCGCCAATTAATGATGATGCGCTTGTTCCTTTGCTCGAACAAAAAGGTTATAAAGTAGCACGCCGTACCATTGCGAAATACCGTGAACAACTAGGCATTCCTGTAGCCAGGATGCGCAAAGAAATATAAAAAGGTGGGAAAAAAAATCTGGACTTTCATATCGTATCTTTTTCATCCGGCCATAATGCCAACACTAGGTGCATTTGTTGTTTTGTGGAATGACCCCTACCTCTATATCCCTTTAGAGACAAGCATTGATCCGTGGATAGTAATTCTCGCTGTGATTTTTATTTGCACGTACTTATTACCAGTAATTTTAAGTTTTACAATTCTAAAAATGGGTTGGATATCGAGTATGTCTCACCCTTCAGAAGCCGACAGGAAGATATTACTTGGTGCTACTGCACTTTGTTTTGCATTTGCCTATTACAAAGTGAATAGTTTGCTTGGTTCAGCGCAATCATTAAATATGTTTTTGTTAGGTGTGAATATTTCCATTGTCACGACTTTAATAACTGCTCTTTTCACTAAAGTAAGCTTCCACAGCGTGGGTGTCGGCGGATTGTTGGGAACAGTTATTGGATTGATTCAATATACTCATCTGCCTCTTTATCCGTGGTTAGCGGGCGCCTTTGCAATTGTAGTTTTAACGGCTCTTGCTAGGTACAAGTCAAATGCCCACCAAGCTTTTGAAATTTATGTCGGATTAATTATTGGAATTGCAACCCAGGCCCTGGTGTTTTTCTTCAGCGCACATGGGGTTTAATTTTCCTTATGCCCCACACCCCTAAAGGGGATTTGAGTAGCAGCAATTAAAGCCCCTTTAGGGGTGTGGGGCGAGAAGTATTTAATTTTCTTTTTTCAAATAAACATTACTAGAAGGATAAGGAATTTCAATTCCCTCTGCATTGAAACGTTTAATAAGACGTTTAATGAATTCATGGCGCATAACATATTGTTGCGAGAATTCATTTATGTCCATTGATAAGGTGAAATTAATGGTTGATGCTCCAAACTCCTTATAGCGAAATACAGGCTGTGTTTCCACTCCATATTCCTTTACCAATGGCCCTGCTACTTCCAATGTAACTCGTTCTACTTTATCTAAATCGCTGGTATAGTTTATATGAACCGGAACCGAGATTGAGAGATTTTTTTTTGGAAGGGAATAGTTGGTGAGTATTGTAGTTGCCAGTTTTGAATTTGGAATTACCGTCATATTATCCGATTGAGTTAGCAGGGTTGTAAACCTCCAGGTTATGTAAGTCACCGTACCTTCTTCTCCTGTGGTTAAATGAATATAATCTCCAGGTTTAATTGTCCGGGTGAGCGTTATTTGTATACCTGCAAATAGATTGGAGAGAGTATCTTGCAATGCAAGTGCGACAGCCAAACCACCTACGCCTAAAGCTGTAAGTATGGGCGTAATGGAAATACCAAACGATTGTAATATTACCAGAAAGCCAACTGAATAAATTATGATATTGATAATGGATTTAAATAGCGAAAGTGAGCTCTTTGAACTTTCTTCCCTGCTAGAATAGGCCTTGAGCAAGCCGTTGAGTGTTCTCGCTATTATAAAACAAATAAGTATTACAACCAATATTTTATGCAGTCTTTGAGCTACGAGAACAGTGTGAGTGTCCAAAGGTGCTTGGGTCATTCCGAAATAAACACCCGAAATAAGAGAGATTAAAATAATCATTCCTCGCAGAGAACTTGCCAGCACGATACCGCCTTTCCATCCTGTCTTTTTGGAAATTCGTTTTATGTAAATAATAATAATCCGTTGAATTACGATACCTGCAAATAGGATAACCCCTGCAATCAGCATGGGTGTGAACCAATCTTTCACCAAGGTAATATCATTGGTGAGTGAAGTAGTTTTTGGAGTATTTAAAACTTGTAGGAACATATTATTTTATCGATTGTAATTTCTTCATTTTCCCTTTAAAATGCTTCTTCACAATTTCCATAAATGCTTTGTGAGTATAATTGTTAGTTGCAACAATACTTTTCCCAAATAGATAATCATTTCCTCCGTCAAAGTCTGACAGTCTGCCGCCTGCTTCCTGCACTATCAAAGCCCCGCCTGAAACATCCCAGGGCTTGAGGCCGTATTCGTAAAAAGCTTCAAAGCGTCCAAGTGCGACATAACATAAATCTACTGAAGCGGAACCAATCCTGCGTATGCCTTGTGTGCATTTCATTAGCTCTTCAAACAATTGCATATACTCTTTTTGCAGTCCGAAATCATTGTATGGAAAGCCAGTAGCAATGAGCGAGTCACCCAACTTCTTTTGCGGAGAAACTTTTATTTTCTTCCCGTTAACTTTTGCCCCTTTGCCTTTAATGGCAGAGAAACATTCTTTAAAATTCAACTCATTTACAACCCCGATAATTGGAGTTTTATTCTCGAATAGGGCTATACTAATGGCAAAGCACGGTAAGCGGTGGATAAAATTTGTAGTGCCATCCAATGGATCAATCACCCATGTATATTTATTATCGAAATTGCCTCCGCCTTCTTCCCCAAGTATTCCGCTGCCGGGTAATATTTTGTGCAAGCCTTTAATCAAGCGCTTTTCAGAGGTTTTATCAACGTAAGAAACCAAATCATTAAACCCTTTTTTCTGAATATCGGAGGGATTAAATTTGTTCTTTTCTTTTAAAATAAAATCACCCACCTCGTGCGTGAGTTCAATAACTTCTTTGCAAATCTTTTTTAATTTAAGTGGCTTGGTGGACATCTTTTTTTGCCTTGTTTGTGAAATAAAATATACCAATAACCCCCAATATGAAAAACATAGGAGATATAAGCTGGGCCTGGGTTGCATTAATTCCAAAAAAGTGATATTGAACATTTACCCGAATCAATTCTATAGAGAATCTTTCAATCCCGTTAAAAACTAAATACCAGCAAAATAAAACTCCCGTAGCATGAATTTTTTTCCGCATACTCCACAAAATGAAAAATATAATTGTAGCCATTACTGTCTCATAAAATGGGGTTGGATATACCCCAGGGTTTAGCATTGTGCAATACTCTCCTGTGCATCCCTGAATGGCTGCACCGGCATGTTCCACATTGTGAGGATATCCAAAAGACCACATCCAATCCGGAAGAAAACCGATGATGGATGGCTTGGGATTTGTATTGACAATTCCCCAATCGCCATCGCCCGCCATCTGGCAACCAATACGGCCGACAGCGTAAGCAAGAATCATTGAGGGAGCAGCAGCATCTATTAAATGCAGAAGGGGAATTTTCTTTGAGCGCGCATAAACCAGAACAGAAATTGCGCCAACAATTAATCCTCCATAAATTGTGAGCCCGCTGGAAGAAAATAACATTGCAGGATTTTGAAAGAAGTCCTGATAATTTTCAAGTGCATCAAAAAGTTTAGCTCCAACTATCCCGCCTATAGCCGCTATTAAGGTGATATTTCCAACCAACATATACGGATGCAAGAGTGTGGTTTCTAACTTAGGGTCGGGAAGACTTTTCCGAGCTTTATCCTTATAACTTAGGAATGCATAAAGTGCTCCCGCAATTATTCCGCCAAAAATATTTCCCTTTAAAGATATTAATGTTGCCTGCGGATCTGTTTTGAATTCAGTGAAATTTAATACGATATAAACCAGCTTGAAAAATATAATAAAAGCGAGTGCAAAGGCTTCAACTAATTCACTTTTCGTGGCATGTTTACCAACCCAATTGTCGGTTGGTGTTGGTTTTAATAGCCCCTGATCTTCTTTCCTGTGTAATTCCTTTGATAGTATCCAAGCCGCTGCCAGAAAGGAAAGCGCCATAAAGAAACCGAATGTATGCAGTATTTTGAGAAATGGAATTTTTATTCCAAACCAAGCGTCAAATAATTCGTATAGCGATGCGTACATAGGCTTAGTTAAAAGTTGAAAGTTGAAAGTCGAAAGTTTCGGATGGGATAATAGAATCAACTATTTTTCCATCAACGCAACCTTCCTCATTGATGGAATTAAGTCGCACCGTATAAATAGCGTTTTTCAATATTTCATTGGAAGGAATTCTAACCCGAACATAATTATCAGTATGCCCATATTGCCAACCATCGTTGATATGTCCTTCAAATAAAACAACTCTTTCTGTCCCTAAATTTTGAGTGTAGAAGTTGCGTAATTTTTTCTCGGATAAAATCCTAAGCATCTTTGTTCTTTTTCTGCGGACATCAACCGGAACAACATCTTTACTCTCTGCTGCCAATGTATTACTGCGCTCGGAATAAGTAAATGAATGCAAGTAAGAAACATCCAACTCATTCAGGAAATTATAAGTTTCTAAAAAAAATTCTTCTGTCTCTCCCGGGAAACCTGTGATAACATCGGCACCGATGCAGCAGTGAGGCATGAGTGATTTAATAAGAGCAACTCTCTCAACATAAAGTTCCCTCAAATATCTGCGTCGCATGGCTTTAAGTATAGTATTGGAGCCTGATTGCAGAGGTATATGAAAATGCGGTACAAATTTTTCGGAGGTCGAAATGAATCTAATAATTTCGTCGGTCAATAGGTTTGGTTCGATAGACGAGATGCGGAAACGAACCGGGACATTTACGTTTTCAAGTTCCTGGACTAAATCGAAAAAAGTTTCTTTTCGTTCGTCATTTATAATGCCAAAGTCACCAAGGTTGACTCCCGTCAATACAATTTCTTTTACTCCTTTTGAAGCGATTTCGTAAACATCCCTCACTACATTTTCAATTGTGTTGCTGCGACTTTTGCCCCGTGCTAAAGGTATGGTGCAGTATGAACAACTGTAATCGCAACCGTCCTGTACTTTCAAAAAACTGCGGGTTCTCTCGCCTGAGGAATAAGATGAATGAAACTCCAAGGGGTGTTCAATTTCACACGAATGAATTTCGGTGAACTTATTTTTCAAAGCCCCTTTAGGGGTTTGGGGCAAGAAGTTTGCAATATTGAATTTCTCTGAAGCCCCAAGTACAATATCCACCCCTTCAATCTTGGCAATTTCTTCGGGTTTTAATTGGGCATAACAACCAATCACGGCAATAAAAGCCTCGGGTGAGGCATTCAAAGCATTACGCACCACCATGCGGCATTCCTTGTCAGCTTCGTTGGTTACGGAGCAGGTGTTGATGATATACACATCAGCCTTCTCCTTAAAGTTGACTTTGTTATATCCCTGCTCAACCAAACGCTGCCCTATTGCCGATGATTCGGAATAGTTCAGCTTGCAGCCGAGCGTATAAATTGCAAATGTAGGGTTAGCCTCCATAGAGCAAAAATAGGCATTTGCGGGAAATCTGGCTTTTGCTGTGATTAGGGATATTATCTTTGAATCCTATGTCGAGAAAACCAATACCAGTTTTTATCTTGTTTACCACACTTCTTTTTCTCTCTTGCGGAAGGAATGCGAACAACGGAAACAGTAATGTTTTCAGGTATAACGAGATGGGTGATGTTACTTCATTGGACCCTGCCGAAGCACGTAATTTTGAAAACCTGTGGGTAGATAATCAACTTTATAACGGGCTCATTCAAACCGGAGATTCATTCAGCATAAAGCCATGCATTGCTAAGAAATGGGAAATATCAACCGATGGATTGACCTATACTTTTCACTTACGGAATGATGTATTTTTTCAAGATAATGAAGTATTCCCGAATGGAAAAGGCAGAAAAGTAAATGCACATGATTTCGTTTTCACCTTCAATCGTTTGCTTGACCCAAGAGTATCGGATGCAACTTCTTTGCTTGAAAAAGTTGACAACTTTACTTCCCCTAACGATTCCACTTTTGAAATTCATTTAAAAACTCCATTCGGGCCATTTCTGCATATACTGTTGATGAAGTATTTTTCGGTTGTGCCGGAAGAAGCAGTCAAGAAATGGGGAATAGATTTTGGTGAGAACCCCGTTGGGACCGGGCCATTCTATTTGAAACGCTGGGAACATGGCAATGCACTTGTACTAAAGCGCAACCCCAATTATTTTGAAAAAGATTCAGCGGGAAATAAGTTGCCCTACCTTAATGGCGTTATCATTTCATTTTTGAAGGATGAAGAAACCTCCTTCCTTGAGTTTATGGATGGCAAGTTTGATATGGTTTCGGGGATTAGTGCCATCAATCCGAGGGTTGCTTTTACGCCCGGTGGTGAATTGCGGAAAGAGTTTGCTGATAAGGTTTACATACAACGGACTCCATTTATTAAAACCGATTATTTAGGATTTATAATGGATAGCAAATCAAACGCAGCTTTAAAAACTCCTTTAGTTAGACAAGCGATAAACTATGCAATTAATCGGGAGGAGATAGTGCGCTACTTGCGCTACAATACAGGCATTCCGGCGGTGAATGGGTTTATACCTCCATTCTTGCCCGGCCATGGAAAAATTGAGGGATATAATTACAATCCCAACAAGGCACTTGACTTATTGAAACAGGCAGGATACCCCAACGGACAAGGCTTGCCGGAGATTTCCCTTTTTGTTGCCTCACAGGATTATGCACTGGCTGAAATCATACAATCTCAATTACAAAATGTAGGAATAAAGTTGAAGGTTGAAACCGAACAACCTGCCATTCTGGCGGAGGGCGTGGCAAACGGGCAGTGTTACTTTTTCAAAAAATCGTGGATTGGAGATTATCCCGACGGGGAAAATTTCCTCTCGCTCTTTTACAGCAAAAACTTTTCTCCGGGTGGGATAAACTATACGCACTTTTCTAATTCTACATTCGATTCATTGTACACTAAATCTATTGTTGAAACAAATGATTCCATTAGAAATGTTGAGTACACCAACATGGATAAAATGATTATGGATGCCGCCCCGGTTGTGCCTTTGTATTATGATGAGGTGATTCATTTGGTGCATAAAGGTGTTACGGGCCTCCCGCTCGACCCGCTAAATTCCCTTGATTTGAGGTTTGTGAGGAAGAAATAAGAATTTCCCGCTGATTTCGCTGACGTTGTTTTGTTCATTTTTGGCTATAAAATGAAATTTGGAAATTAATAATGAATAATAATGGGATTTAATATGAATTAATAATGGAATAATAATAGAACCTGGAATTTTGTTTTTTTGGAACATACTGTATTTTAACGAATTACGTACTTGGCTCATATTAAATAATAATAAAACACGTTTTTACGCCCATGAATTATAGCAAACGTTAAAAAATAAAATTGGCTGCTTAGTAAGAATTTTTGAATGCTTTCGGATGTGTGTTGAAGTATCATATTTATTTATCTTGAAGGGTACTTGTTCTCCTTCAAGACAAAGATAGTGCATGAAAAAGCGGTTTCTTAAAAAGTCAATAGACATCTTTCCTAAATAACATTAAGCTGTTGAATAAATCAGTAAAAGGATTTACGGTAGTATTGTGATACCTGCTTTTTTTGACAAAAAAACTATGTCAAAGGAAGTTTATCAGGAATTGATCAAGGATG
>CAIUPO010000104.1 GCA_903901055.1 uncultured Bacteroidota bacterium | reverse complement strand
CCTTTAAAGGTTGACCAGAAAATCAAATACCTCAACTTTTAAGAGGCTTACCCCACAGAGGGCATTAATAAAAATCCGATTATTAAAGTACCCCGGGCGGGACTTGAACCCGCACATTCGCAATGAATACAGGATTTTAAGTCCTGCGTGTCTACCAATTCCACCACCAGGGCAAAAAGAACTACTTGTAATTGTGAAGAACCATGGTAAATATTCTTCCGGAATCACAAGAAGGCCGCCATACATGCATAATGGCGGACAAAAAGAGCGAAAGACGGGTCTCGAACCCGCGACCTCAACCTTGGCAAGGTTGCGCTCTACCAACTGAGCTACTTTCGCATTAATTAACTATCTAATGAACTTTTGGGGCTGCAAATATATTTATTTTCTCCTCTCCAAGAGAAATAAGATTTTTTTACTCTATGTTACAAATAAATACTATCCATACCTCGCGCTTCGATTCCCCGAACATCTTTTCACTTTTTGAAAGCACGATTTGAGCCTTCTTCAATTTTACGGTTGCACCCTTACACGATTCTTTGAAAGAAAGTTCACCCCTATAACCACCTGCACTACTATCACTAGCACTTGGGGTCATTTCCTGGCTAACGCTTATATCCTCGGCCTTCCATTCAACTGCTTTGGTCATATTAAAACAACTGTCAATTAAATCTCCTACTTTTTTACCATTTACCCTGCAATCTTCTCCGTAAAAAAGCTGTTTTGCCTGGGTTTTGGCATTTTCTCTCAAAGTTTTGTCAAATTTAGGATTTGAAATTATAGTAAGGTAATTATAAAAGTCCTTTAGTTTTTGAACACTCCTTTTCTGAAAGGTACCAATCTGGGGTTCATTTACAACAGGGGCGGTAAAAGTAGTCGCATTCATTTCAACATCTTTGCTATATGACATAGACATACTAGCCCCATTGAGAGGTGCGGGAGCAACGGATGCAGGCGGCGTATTACTTTGTCCAAACCCAAAGATTGGAATCAACAGTAATACTATTATCTTCAGCTTTTTCATGATGGGCTTTGTTTACTTATTTTCTTCTTTTTGTATGAAGCGAAGGGCGGAGATCTTTTTATCCTTGTACAAGGTTTCTATAACTTCAATATTTTTCAAACTGGAAAGCGGCACTATGAGTTTCCCAATAAATTCTTCTTTATTGAATATTTCCATAGCCCGTTTATTTACCGGGTCTACCTGGAAAATCATGGCATCATCCGTAAACATACCATTAAGCTCCTTTTTCCTCTTTTCCCAATCTTGCACATCGGAACGCGAGAATATACTTATCATCAGAGCATAATCGTCAGGTTTAAGCATAATTGACTCCGAAATGGAATGGTTAGGAAGTGTTCTTAGTATCGTATCGGGCTGATAATATTGAGCATTTACTACAAACCTTACTTTCCCTGGCAAGGAATTCAGGTTAAAACACCCGTTGGAATCGCAAAGTACAGTTTGAGGGGATTCTTTATCCATGAATAGTTTAATTTCAATTTTAGCGTTTTTAATAGGAGTCTGGGTATCAGAATCAACAAGGCAAAACTTATATGTATTGTCTGATGACCTTTTGATTATCACCCATCCTGCGAATAAAAAGACTATTAACAATACTGGTGCCATTAGAATCTTGGTATTGAATTTTTTTGTAAGCCTTTCATTATTATTTTCTTGAACAAGTGCACCAATCCCCTCCTCTTTCTTCTTTGAAACAAATTCTGCCCAGCCTGAATATCCCACATATCTGCATAGCAGGTCGAGCACATCTGTCCGGGGTATTTTGTTTTCATTATCCGCTTTAATATGATTATAGAACCATCTTACACTAATTGCACTTTTTACTTCCTGTTGAAGGTCGTTCTGGAAACCTTCTATGGTTTTTCCATTCCATTCCCCCAGATTTTCAGAAATGCCCGCATTCTTTTGCCGGTACTTCCCTGATATCTCCTGCTTCAGTTTTTCGAAGTAAATCCGTTCAGGATGCATCAGCGGTTACAAATATAGGGTTGGTTATAGCGAAATTGTTGTGCATAAACATTGTGCAAAGTTGAAAAATATTTTGCCACGGTTGTGCAACGAAATTATTTGGATTACCCCCTACCCCCGACGGATATTTGACCCAATTCAATTAATCGCTAATTTTTAACAAACACGAATTATGAAAAAGTCACTGTTCTTTATGATGGTTCCTATTGTACTGTTTTACTCTGAATCACAAGCCCAGGTAGAAGGTAACTCTGAACTTGCTCCTGCTGCGGCCAATGCTTATTACTCCAATAAGGATATGGCAAACTCCCAGTATAACGTATCGGCAAATATGTCATACAATGGTGCTAATTACCAGTATACTTACCCTCAAAATACCCTACCTAACAGAACACCTGCTACCTCTGCTTACCCTGTTGATGGTGAGTTCACTATTCATATAAATGGCCTTATGAATGCCGTTGCAACTAATTATGTAGCAGTGTTTAACATCCTACAGGTAGGATTAGCTGCCAAATCTACTGACTCTACCATGAATGCAACCATTGAAGAATTCAAGCGCAATCTTCATAAGCTGAATATTGATACTTCCGACATTAAAACAGATATGATCTCCTTCGTACCTAAGTATGGGTATCAGTCTGATAAAAAAATCTTCAGTAAGAAGTATAATGAAGTACCTGAAGGCTTTGAACTGGAAAAGAACATCTATATAAGGTTTAAAAAATCAAATGCATTAGATGGCATTCTTTCTGCTGCGGCCTCAGCGGAAATTTATGACCTTGTGAAGGTGGATTACTTCCTGCCCAATGCTCAGAAATTGATTGACAGCTTAAGGCTTAAGTGTCTTTGGGAAGTAAAATCAAGGGTTAAATCGTATGAGTTGGTTGGTATTGAACTCGATACCATGAAAAAGTCGATAGCCGATAACTTTACCACCATTTTCCCGGAAACCCGATACTATAGTTATTCTGCCTTCACAAGGCCCTCGTTTGCATCGTTACGGAAACGCCCGTCGGACCAACCTTTTGTGAATGAAACCACTAAGCCTGTATCGAGATACTATAACCAGGTTGACTATGACGGTTATGATATTATATTGAACCCTGTTATTACCGAGCCAGTAGTTCAATTATCCTATTCAATAGCGGTAAAGTATACTATGAGGAGCGAACCACCTGTTGTTAAACAAAAGAAGATATTCTATATTATTGATAAAGACGGAAACGCGAAGCCACTCCCTACGGAATAGTTATGAGCTATGAGTTATAAGTTATGGCCGTTACAACTTAATCCAATTTGGATAATAACTTATAACGCTTAACTCATAACTTATAACTGAATCTGCCCATCTTTCATTGTAATTTTCTTATCTGCCATTGTTGCGAGTTCTTCGTTGTGGGTGGCTATTACAAAGGTTTGAGACAGGGTATCGCGCAGGTGGAAGAAAAGCTTGTGAAGCTCCCGGGCATTAGCTGAGTCGAGGTTACCGGATGGCTCATCGGCAAATACTACCGATGGGTTATTAATGAGCGCCCGTGCCACTGCTACACGTTGTTGCTCTCCGCCTGACAACTCGGAGGGCTTGTGTTCGAGCCTTTCCTTCAATCCAAGGAGTATAAGCAACTCTTCTGCCTTGCGGCGAACATCGGCAGTAGGAGTTTTGGCTATGAACCCGGGTATACATACATTTTCGATGGCTGTAAACTCGGGTAAAAGGTAATGAAATTGAAACACGAACCCTATATGGCGGTTGCGGAAACGGGATAGTTCCTTATCATTAAGCGTGTGTATTTGGGTATCGTTTATTTCAATACTCCCTTTGTCGGCACGGTCAAGGGTTCCGAGGATGTGGAGCAGCGTGGTTTTACCTGCTCCCGAAGTACCGACTATTGAAACTACTTCCCCTTTCTTAACTTCTAGGTCGATACCTTTAAGAACTTGTAATTTACCAAAACTTTTTTCTATTCTTTTTGCACTTATCATAAGACAAACGTAGTTAAAAAGCAGATATGAGAGATAAGTGATAAGTGATAAGGAATAAGAAGATTGGACATATTTTGATATTATATTTTATATTTTTGCTATAAAATGAAATTTGTCAAGTAACAGAGGGTAACAGGAACGTAACAGAAGCATTACAGGGAAGATAACAGGACAATTTGCTAGTGTGAAAAAACATAATTCCCTGATATTCAGTCATACTATTTTTAATTTCTCTGCTATTAACAGGCGCGAACAGAGATTTATAGCAAAAATAGGAATATACTTTTTCATTTTTGGCATAAATAATGTAAGCAGTTAGTTGCATTTTCATGTTTATCCTGAAGGGAACTTGTTCTCCTTCAAGACAAAGATAACTCACAGGAAAGTGTTTTGTGAAAAAGTCAATGACCGGATATAGAACTAAGAATCAAAATCCAATCGTTATTGCGAGGCTTTGCGAAGAAATCTCACCTAATTGGGTGTCCGAATTTTATGAGATTGCTTCGTTCCTCACAAGGACGAATTTCAAATTAACAGGAATAACATAGAAAAAAAGACACTTATTAGTGGGACCGAATTAGTGTCATTTTATAAAATACCTCGCGCAGAAAAAAGTCTTATTGTATCACCCATTTGCCATGTGCAATTGCAGCATCATTTTCAACAAGTGACCAGATATAGGTTCCGGCCGCAAGTGATTTAAGGCTTAATTTATAAGTTCCGTTTCCTGCGATTGGAAGTTCACTTTGCTTTCTTCCATCAATACTGAAGATTTGCAGTTTGCAATGCTGAAGCGGAATTGCAGAGTTGATAACTATATTTGTTTCATTATGGAAAGGGTTTGGATAAGCCTCCACTTTTATATTTGTATTATCTGAAATTGAAAATATGCCATTAGGTATTTTTGCTGTTTGTGTAGCATTGAAAAAGGTATTTTCTTTTCCGGTACGCATATCACTCCATTCAACATACAGGCCCGAATCGGATACTGCACAACCCAGAAAATCATCACCCCGTTCTATAAATACTGGCGGAGAAATGGTATCACTAATTAAGAAATTGGGGGCGAAACTATTTCCACCGTTTTTAGATATGGCGGCATAAATCTGGAAAGAAGCGCTGTCGCCTCTACCCGTGTTTCGCCTATCGCGCCATGCTACCCCGAAAGTACCGTCCTGTGCAAAACTTCCACAACTTAAATCATGGCAGGTATCATAAGCACCCACTGCATCATCATTTACACGTATCGGGCCACTCCATGTTTTTCCGGCATCATGTGTGTTGTATGAAATTATATCCGGTTCGCCAAAATGATTGGAGACTCCGGTAACCACAAGATTAGAAGTGTCGGAAGGATTAGCAGCAATAGATATTCCATCTTTAAGCAACGAATCGGAAGCAGGCACTACATCAGCCGAAGTATAGTTTATAGCGGCGTGTGTGGTAAATGTATTCCCGCCGTCATACGATTTAACCAAAATCAAGCGGGCATAAGGGCTGTAGGTTGTATAATATGAAAAATAAGCCGCGTATAAAGTTCCGTTTGAAGCTACGGTCATAAATGCTGTGGCATCGGTAATTAATCCGGAAGGAATACTGTCATCCAATCGCTTAATGGGCATCCAGGTCGCGCCACTGTCGGAAGAATAGGTAAACCAGGGATGATGCGGGAACGGGGCAAAATAGGCATTTTGTGTAGTAACATAAACTCTGCCTGCATAAGGTCCGTTACTTCCGTCTGCCGCAATCCAAGGGCGGTCAATCGGTAAATTCGGTTGAGCCAGATAAGATATTGCTTTAACAGGTGGTTTCCATGTTATCCCTCCATTAACCGAGCGGGTTACCATAATATATCCTGAATCGCTGGAGTGCACGCCCGAAAGATCAATATAGGCAAGGTAAACACAACTGTCCTTGCCAAAATACATGGTAGGATCGGGAGAGTTAAAACTTGTATAAAGATGAGGTAACGTTTGAAGAGGAGTCCATGTTTTTCCCCCGTCGAATGAAGAGCGGGTGGCAATGGCATTCTTCAATGAAGTAACGGAAAAATAAATCCATGAAGCAACCAGGTGCTTCGGGTTTTTAGGATTAACCTGCAGGTTGCATTCCCCATCCCAGAAAGGGGAATTAGAGAGATTAATATTTTGGGCCTTGCCATTAAATGAAGTGAAACAAAATGAAATTGCCAAGCTAAAAAGTATTGTTATTTTTCTCATGAGGTATGAATTTTGATTTTGACAAAGGCAAACTAATTTAGTTTAATGCCCCTGCACTTTGCAAAGTTATGAAAAGAAAAAAGTCCCGGTATTACTACCGGGACTTTTTAGAATTAACCATCAAAACAAGTCAAAAAAGTATCAAACAAAACTACGTATCTAACGAGCCTTTTATTTTAATATTGTGCCTTATTTGTAAGCAACTGCAATTATGGCCGTTCCGCTTGCTGGAATTGGCGAACCAACCGTAAGCGGGTATAACAAACAATTAAACTGAATATTGAGCATTTTAGTCTTATCGTTATTCTGGTTGTTTTGATAATCGGTAACCGAAATAATTTTAAACCAACTGCTGCTTGACTGGAGGGAATTATTGGAAGTATAAACATTTCCTCCACCATCGGTATAGGTTATTGTAACATTCGAAAGAGATAAAGGATTTGCCTGAGGCGCAATTAGTGTTCCATAATTTACGTCACTGCTATCGGAATAACTTGTTGTAACAATGTTCTCATTAAACGTACTGATGTTACCATTAATATCTGTTACTCTTAACGCTAACCTATACATACCCGGCAAAGTATATTTATGGACAACGGTATCTCCTGCCGTGATAGTTTGATTCCCGTCACCAAAATCCCAGAAAAAATTAGTAGAAGTTCCATTATAGGCGGCGGTGAATTTCATATTTGTCGGAGGTCCTCCTCCATTAACAACCTGAATAAGGGTTATAGAATTGCTTGCATCCGGTGTTCCCATTTTATAAACATTCGAATCAACATTATTTAATGCGGACAGAAATTGTACGGCAAGTGATGTATGATAATTGGATGGGTGAGTATATACATGTGTAGGGCTAATAGAATCGGATGTTGTTCCATCTCCAAAATTCCACAAATAAGAGGAAGGTGTGCCACTACCAAGTAAGGGAAGGAACTTTACAGAATAACTGGTTGTGTTTCCGCCGGGTTTCCCATAACTATAGAAAGCAGGAACAAGGGAAGTATTGATATTAGCTGCTGCATTCGTAAGAGAAGTTTTATAATCATTTATCGTAATCTGTAAACTATTCTGATTGGTTGAGGTGCTTTTAAGTGCGCCTGTGAAACTATAAACTCCCGAAGAATCCTGGCTGAATGAAGAATACATGTAATAATTATTCACTCCTGCCTGCAGTGTCATATTGTAGCTGGCTATGCTTCCGTTAAATGAAAATATGGGTTGATTCAATGTTGTGCTGGGAGGCAATTGTTCCTTTTTACAGGTTACAAATAAAGTAACTATAAAAGCAAATAGCGTAACTCTTTTTATAATTCTCATATACCTATTTTAATACTGTATAAGAAAGGAAGAACCGGATACCACTATTCCTTTCATATTGATTTATGCCGGGGAATGAATTATTTTCAACGTAAACTAATCCGTAATAATATTCAATGCTAATTCCAAAACGCTCGGTTAACATCATGGATGGTTTAATGGTAAATTGAAAATCATAATTGGCAAACCCTTGCGTATAGCCATTTTGAGACCGGGAAGAGGTTTCTGTTTGCTGGCCGAGGTAATCTTTCTGATACGTATTAACAGTGCTTGATGTGGTAAGCATCCATAAATAATCTAACCCTGCGCTCAGCCTGAATTTATCATTGATATTATACTGGAAGTTTATTGGAATAGCGAGGTAGTAAATTGTTTGAGGTGTAACGGTTGTAATTTTTGAACTTGCCCCAAAATCATATTGCATAACGCTGCTGGTATATGTTTTGTTAAGGTGATTTAATTCTGTATAATCCACACCGGCAGATGCTGCAATATTATTACTGAATGCATGAGTAAATGTAACCCCACCCCAAGGAGTTATTCCGTTTGCTTCTTTAGTTCCATTATTCCAACCAAAGGAATAATTGGCTCCGGCATCAACCGAAAGGGAGTTCTTAGGCAGGAATGTGATGGTGGCATCTTTGATAAAATTTGTTGTCCGCAGCATAGGTAAACCACCATTGTTGCTATCTGGTTTAGGCAGAGTCTTCTGAGTATTATTTTTCGCAATTACAAATTTAGATATCGCTGTATCGCCCGGCTTGCTTACAGAACTAACATTAGGCAGAGTTGTTTTACTTGTTTCTGGATTGGTAGGTGCAGTGCTGTTTATAATAGTATTAGAACTTACAGGTTTATTTTGATCTTCCTTAATTGGAGTAATTACCGATGCAATAGTTGTTTGTGGCTGATTACTGCTATTTTCTATTTGTTGTGAGGATATAGTTGTTACCTTTTCAGTTGAATTTGATTTTTTAGCGGAGTTGTTTTCAAAAGCTACTATACTTGGATTAGTTTTTTTATGATGATGTGATTTAGTAGTACCCCCATCTCCTTTAGCCAATAATGGGCGTCCTTTCGGCACATTGGCTATAGGAGACAAACCTTGTGGGGTCGCACTTTGTGCGCCCGTACCTTTATTCTTCTTGACAAAAGCAGATTGTACGGGTAGGGAAGATTTTTCTGTATTGGCTTGATCGGGATTACTGTTTGCGTTATTAGTTATTGGCTTAACAGAGGTCGTAGTATTTTTATCGCTTGTATTAGTTGCTCCTGATAATTTAGATGCCACCTGATTAGGTAGACTAGCAGATGATTTAAACAGGAATGGCAACATAATTAAAACGCCAAGTGCTAACCCGGCTGAGAAGACAAGTGAGAAGCGCCTGATAGTACTCCATTTTTGCTGTTGAATAATTAAACGCTCTGCTTCATCCCAATTCAACTCATCAAAAGGAAATTCCCTTTCCGATAGTTTGGAACTTAACAACTCGTCAAATCTTTTCTCTTCGCTCATATTCTAAATTGCTCTTGCAAGCTTTTCTTTTAACTGTTCCCTTGAATTGTGTAAATGCCATTTTGATGTACCTTCCGTTATTCCAAGCATCTCCGCTATTTCTTTATGTTCAAACCCATCCACAACAAACAAATTAAACACTTTTTGGCTAACCGGAGGCAGTTCCATTATGAGTTTATGTATCCTTTCCGCATCCATTTTTGCTATGGCATTGTTTAGTTCGACCATGGGGGTTTGATCTGCAAAGTCAACCACCATTCGCATGTTGTCTTTCTCCTTTTTTTGTTTGCGGTACTCATCAATCAGCACATTCACCATAATCTTTCTAATCCAGGCTTTAAAGGGGACATCGGCCCGGTATTTTTCCATGTTGTTCAGTATCTTAAGATACCCCATATTTAAAGCTTCGTTTGCCTCCTCGTAAGAATGGGTGTATCGAATACATATACTCATCAGATAACGAAATACCTGCTTGTAAAGCTCATACTGAGCCTTCCTCTCCTTCCTGATGCAAGCAGTTATTAGGTCGATTTCTATGTTCATTCAGTAGTACTTTACTGACTATTTTAAATACTAATACGCCATGGCTCTCCCAAAGGTTGGGTAGAAAATGCAAAATAATAAATATTTTCGTATTTAACTGAAAATCAACAGCAATTTTTGCTATTGGTTAAGTGTTTTCAGGCTTATGGCAGCCGATAATGCAGCAGTTTCAGTCCGTAGCGTCTTTTCATTCAGGCTAACGGGGATAAAGCCATTTTGAATTGCAATTTCTATCTCTTCTCTTGTAAAGTCCCCTTCGGGGCCAATTAAAACAAGGGCATTTTCTTCTTTTTTATAAGAAGATGAGAGAGTTTTCTTTTCAGAATCAATACAATGCGGAATAAACTTTTGTCCCTTGAATTGAGAATAGTTTTTTATCAACTCTTCAAACGAAATCAACTCTTCAATTTGAGGTAAATAAACTCTGCCCGATTGCTTCATAGACTCAATTGCTATCTTATTTAGTCTCTCCATTTTAATAACCCTTCTTTCGGAGGTCTGGCATTCCACCGGAATAAACTTTGAGAAACCAATTTCGGTAAGCTTTTCTATCAGCCATTCCATACGCACCATATTTTTGGTTGGCGCAACGGCAATAATTAATTCCCAAGTCGGCGGAGATTCTTTATGATGCTCTGTTATTCTTAAAACACAAGCTTTGGGATGGGCATTTTCAATTACTGCATTAAACAGATTGCCTTTGCCATCTGTAATTTCGACTGCATCATTTTCTTTCAGGCGTAAAACACGCACGCAATGCTTGGATTCTTCTTCATCCAGTTGGCAAGTATCTCCTGATACAGATGGAATGTAGAATCTGTGCATGGCAATTATTAAACTTATTCGCCGTATTGTTTTATAAAGGCATTAACTTTTGGATGACCCATCTCTCTTGCTTTACGCAAATCCTGCCATCCACCATAATTAAGCATAGTATATGAAACTCCGGTCATTTTATTACTATACTTTAATTTTGCAACTCCTCGATTATAATATGCTTCTGAATCATCTTCCTTTAATTCAATTGCTTTGTCAAAATCCTTTACAGCACCATCATAATCTTCTAATTCTGATTTTGCATTACCGCGTCTGCGAAATGCAGATGAGCGATATGCAAATGCAACCCCATTATCCAATTCAATAACTTTGTTAAAATCTTCAATAGCGCTTCGATAATCCTTTAATTTATATTTAATATCCCCTCTATTCCAATATGCACCTGCATTTTTACTTTCCAGTTCAATAACTTTGTTAAAGTCCTCAATTGCACTCTGAAAATCTCCCAATTCTTCTTTTGCTCTTCCTCTACTGTAATATGCTAGTGCATAATTAATATTGAGTTCAATAGCTTTATTGAAATCTTGAATAGCGCCCTGATAATCGTTTACGCTAAATTTTAAAATGCCATTAGTGAAATTATCTTCAGCTGTTGGTTCCATAGTGATAAATATTTGTTTTGCTAAATTATGTACCGTTGATGCCTTAGTTTAATTATTATCCTTTAATAATAGATGAAATTATAGGGCGAATTCCTTTTCCATAAATTCTTTGATAATACTCTCTTTTATCTATATCGCTTACCACTAATTTAAGATTGTAAGTAAATTCTTCAGGATTTATAATATTATCGTAAATAATCGTAAAAGCGAGGATACCTTTTGTTTCAATACTTTTATTGATTTGATTGCAATTAATTTTATTACCAGAATTTTCTTCAATTTTAACTATTAATGCTTTCCCGCCAGTATTTAATAACTCGAAATATGCCTCTACCTTATAGATATCCTTATAGATATCCATCTTAATTGCTTTTGCATCAGAATTAAAATATTCAAATGATGGACGCATTTCATTTGTTCGATATTTTTTAGCTATTATATTTGTCCTAAAAGATGGGATAAGAGCAATAACGGCAATGATTATGCCAAAAATAGAAATAATTAGTGCGGGATTATTAAAGAAACATTCGGCTGCCATTTGTCCTTTTACAATTTATCAAAAAAAACAAATCTACAAAATTTCGTAACAATATTATGAAATATGGCAATTCACAGGTGTTTCTAATTCGTAATTACAGCTTAAGCACCGCCATGAAAGCCGATTGCGGGATCTCCACATTACCCACTTGCTTCATGCGCTTTTTACCTTTTTTCTGTTTTTCTAACAGTTTACGCTTACGGGAAATATCACCTCCATAACATTTTGCAGTAACGTCTTTACGTATGGCACTGATATTTTCACGCGCAATAATTTTAGCTCCTATGGCTGCTTGTATAGCAATCTGGAATTGCTGGCGCGGAATAAGTTCTTTTAATTTTTCACAAATTTTTCTTCCAAATTCCTGAGCGTGGTCTCTGTGAATCAAAGCTGCAAGGGCATCTACTAATTCTCCGTTTAAAATAATATCCAGTTTCACAAGTTCAGATGAACGGTAATCAATAGGGGTATAATCAAATGAGGCATATCCTTTGGAGATACTTTTCAAACGGTCGTAAAAATCAAAAACGATTTCGGCAAGAGGCATTTCAAAAACCATTTCTACACGGTCGGTAGTAAGGTAATGCTGGTTTTTAATAAATCCTCTTTTTTCAATGCAAAGCGACATAATAGAACCGACGAATTCCGTTTTGGTAATAATATTGGCCTGTATATATGGCTCCTCCACATGGTCAAGCATGGTGGGGTCGGGCATATCGCTGGGGTTGTTTATCACCATCATCTCCCCTTTAGTATCATAGGCTTTGTAAGAAACGTTAGGAACAGTCGTGATTACATTCATATTGAACTCCCTGTCCAAACGTTCCTGAATAATTTCTAAATGCAACATTCCCAAGAATCCACAACGGAAGCCAAATCCTAATGCGGCAGTAGATTCGGGTTCATAAACAAGTGCAGCGTCGTTGAGTTGCAATTTCCCCATGGAGGCCCTCAATTCTTCATAATCATCGGTATCTATCGGATAAATACCCGCGAACACCATCGGTTTTACTTCTTTAAAACCATGGATTCCTTCTTTACACGGATTGGCAACACTTGTAATTGTATCACCAACACGAACTTCTTTAGCTGCTTTAATTCCTGAAATAATATATCCTACATCGCCTGCACTAACTTCCTTACGAGGCTCATAAGCTAATCGTTGTACACCTACCTCTTCGGCAATATATTCGGTTTCTGTAGAGACAAATTTTACCAATTCACCCTTTTTTATAGTGCCGTTAACTACCTTATAGTAAGCCACAATTCCACGGAAAATATTAAATACTGAGTCAAAAATTAATGCCTGCAATGGTGCGTTAGGGTCACCTTTTGGCGCAGGAATACGTTCAATAATAGCTTCTAAAATTTCGTTAACCCCTTGTCCGGTTTTACCACTTGCGAGAAGTATCTCATCCCTTCGGCAACCAATAATTTCCACCATCTGGTCCTTCACCTCTTCAATCATGGCGTTGGGCATATCCACCTTGTTCAGAACGGGGATAACCGTGAGGTCATTATCAAGAGCTAAATATAGGTTCGATATAGTTTGTGCTTGTATTCCTTGCGTAGAATCGACTAACAGCAAAGCCCCTTCGCAAGCTGCAATAGAGCGGGATACTTCATAGGAAAAATCAACGTGGCCGGGGGTGTCAATTAGGTTAAAAATGTATTGTTGCCCTTTCGAAGTGAAATTCATTTGAATGGCGTGGCTCTTTATGGTGATACCACGTTCACGCTCCAAGTCCATGTCGTCCAGAATCTGAGCCTGCATGTCACGTCCGCTGATGGTCTTGGTATACTCCAACAGCCTATCAGCCAGAGTACTTTTACCATGATCAATGTGTGCAATGATGCAAAAATTACGTATGTTTTCCATTTTCGACATGAGGCCTGTTCTTTTATTCGGGGCGCAAAAATAGCCTATTTTTTGGGATTAGGAACTATTTCAAACACAGAGTTCACCGAGTTTTATGAGTTTCACGGAGGCTCCAACTGACTCTCTTCTCTTTGTGAACTCTGTGTTAAGTTGCTTTCTTTATCTTTGATTGCATGAAACCGCTTCTAGTAATTCTTTCAAGTTTTTTGTTTTTCTCCTTTGTTGGAAATAAGCACAAGAAGGGTGTAATTAAAAAAATAACCACTATTAATTATACCATCAAAACAAATAAAAATGGAATTGAAAAAGACAAAAAGGTTGGAAAAGCAGTTGCCAAATATAATAAGCAGTGTGACATAAAGACAGAAGTGAAATACGATGCGAATGATACTATAAATGAAATAACTACTTATATTTATAACAAACAAGATAGTCTCTATAAAGAACTAATAGAAGATATGAAAAATCATACGATAGAGATGCGGACTTTTAGACCAAAAGAAAATAAGAATGGGATTACAATTGAAAAAGATTACTACGACAATGATTCCATTAATCCGGCCTACTTAATTAAAACAACATATCTTAAATATGATAGCAAAAATAATTTATCAGAGGAAGAAGAAATTTATTTAGGGCTTGAAGAAGAATTGACTACTTATACCTATGATTCAAATGGAAATGAAGTTGTATCACGAAACTATTCTGGTCACCACTTGCCTCTACAATATATAGACTCATCTAAATATAATAGACTGGGACTGTTAATTGAATATGATTATTTTGACTATAAGAATGACGATAGTGCAGGAATAATTGTTAATACTCTATCGGAAATTAGAAAAACATTTTATGAATATAGTAACTATGATTCTAACGGGAACTGGCTAACTGCGATACAGTATAATGAGAGCCATACTCCGGAATACTTTACTGAACGAAAGATAGAATATTACCAATAATTCTTTACAGCTTTTCCTTTTTACTCCACCACCAACTTCTTAACCGAAGTTCCATTTGCAGTCCTAAAACGAACAAAATAAATTCCAGCACTTAAGTTTTTAGTCAGTATCGTTTCAAAATGATTTCCTGCACTCACATTTCTTATTGGGCTTGAATAAACCTTTTCTCCCATCAGGTTATAGAGTTCAATTGTAATTTCCTGTTCCTGTTTTAAGTTGAAAGCGACAGTAGTTTGTTGGGAAGCCGGATTTGGAAATAACTCAAAATTAGTTGCGCTTGAAATTTCTTCCATCCCTGTAATAACAACCGGAACAGCCACGGCACTCTGATAAACATAATGTGAAACAGTATCCTGAATAAACACGGTAACATGTGTGCCGACAGAATCATAAACCCACAATTTATTACTGTCTGCCCAGGCACGGTTTTTGGTCCAGCTTAAATTAAGCGTTTGAGTTTGCCCCGGAATAAACGAACCTAATTTAGTGCCATACCCATCAGGCATAATATTTTCAACCACTTGCGGGTAATTAAGAGCATAAGGATATAAATCATCAGGAGACCCGCCAATTGTAGTACCGATGGGCGGTTCAAAATACCATTGAGGTTCTGCGAGGCTTTGATCCTGCGCATATTTCATAGTATCTACAGTTAAAACAACATACGCTTTTAACCCGGCGGGCAGCTGAGCATAGGATTTAATATTTGTTATAACATGGTACACATTAGTCAGAGGATTATAGGTCGCATTAAGCATGATTTTAAACTGAGAGCCAATGGCTGCTTCTTTAGTCAATCCCGAATAAGTAAAATCGAAATACTCCTTGCCATCCATATAAACCATAGGAACACCGGGCACAGTATAAAAGCTGACACGGGGGGCAACCACAGGCTGGGTAACGTTATTCATAAAGTCGCGCGCTGGCCAGTTAACATGGTAGCGGATAGGGTTGCAAAAAGTTTTCACGCTGTCTAAAATAGAATCGAGTTGGGGAGAATAATAGAGACAAGGACTACAGGATGCCTGGGTGAATTCTTCAATCAGAGGAGCTTTAACCTGTATGGAATCTATTACTTCAAAAACGGCCGTAAGCGTATCATTCGGATGATCCTGGTCTGCATTGTTTCCGTTCAAACTATCCGCCCAAATTTTCATCACATTATTACCTGTTACCGAAGGCACCCACTGAATTGGGTGAGTAAAACTGTAATTAGTAAGAGCCGGAATATTAAGACTGCTAAGGGGCGCACTTATTGTTGGCCCACCATTCACACAATAATTAAGCCGCATTGAACTTATGTTTTGATAGCCTGAATTCCTTATTACACCTGATACTGTATATGAATTGCCCGTTTGAAAAAGGAAAGGAAGATTTTGATTGGTTACGGCCATATCATAATCATTCGGAACATAGACTTTAACATAGTTAATACACTCTCCCAATAAATCATAGCCACCATCCTGATAAGTAAATGCAAGCATTACGTTGGCTTGCCCACCAAGGCTTGAGATATCATAGGTTGCAGTTCTCCAGTTAAACCCGCTTGCGCCTCCGTTTGTATCCAGCGTACTCCATGTTTTTCCACTATCGGTAGATGCTGCAAGTGTAGCCGTTCCTGTTGCATATTGATAATACCAAACATCAAATGAAATGAAAACCTTAGAATAACTGCTGAGGCTAATTATGGGAGTATAGAGTGTATCATAATTCCACATTGTAGTAGGATAGTTATTATCATCATCGTTGATAAAAGCCATGTTGCCATGATAAGGCACATCATAGTATCCAAAATACCCACCTGCGTAGTTGCCAAACTGCCAACCAAGGTTAGTTGGGATATAAGCGGAATTCTGTTGTTTCCAACCTGCGGGGATGCTGTTGCCGGTCGATTGAAAGTCTTGTGAAAATATTACTTGTGCATTGGAATTACCAGCTAATAAGATAATTAATGCATATACAAAAAGTAGTTTTTTCATAATGTCAATATAGAAAAGTTTATTATGAGGAAAAATCTGTTTCAAAGATACGAAATTAGTGATAGTTGCCATCAAAATCGGCAATTCTTATAGCATTCCCTATCTTTGCCCCTGTTAACCATTCTCCTTTTTTATGAGTACACCAAAAGAGCCCGTTAAGTTTTATACCGATTCAGGAATTGAAATAGAACGTTGTTATCCGCCTGTGGCGGGAATTGAAAATGAACAACCGGGTGTATTTCCTTTTACACGTGGTGTGCATCCTGATATGTACCGTAGTAAATTGTGGACCATGCGCCAGTATGCAGGTTTCTCTACTGCAGAAGAATCGAATAAACGTTATCACTACTTGCTCAATAATGGAACCACAGGCTTATCTGTTGCCTTTGATTTACCTACTCAAATGGGTTATGATTCCGACCACGATTTATCGGATGGAGAAGTTGGGAAATCGGGCGTAGCAATAGATACCTTGAGGGATATGGAAATACTTTTTGATGGCATCAAGCTGGAAAATATTTCCACGAGTATGACCATTAACTCCACTGCATCTATTTTGTTGGGAATGTATATTGCACTTGCCAGGAAACAAGGAGCGGACATAAAAAAGATTTCGGGTACTATTCAAAACGATATTCTGAAAGAGTATGCCGCACGCGGGACCTACATCTACCCACCAACTCCATCCATGCGCATTATTACTGATATTTTTGAATATTGTGCCAAGGAAGTCCCAAAGTGGAATACGATTTCTATATCCGGATATCATATACGGGAAGCGGGTTCTACAGCTGTACAGGAATTGGCATTTACTTTAGCAAATGGCAGAGAGTATTGCAGAGCCGCTTTAAAAAAAGGATTGGATATAAATGTATTTGCAAAACGACTTTCTTTCTTTTTCAATGCACATAATAATTTATTTGAAGAGGTTGCCAAGTTCCGTGCGGCAAGAAGGATGTGGGCAAAAATCACCAAAGACCTTGGCGCGACTGATGCACAAGCACAGATGTTACGTTTTCACACACAAACAGGAGGCTCAACACTAACAGCACAGCAACCATATAATAATATTATAAGGGTGACCATACAAGCCTTATCAGCTGTGATGGGCGGAACACAATCACTACATACCAACGGATTCGATGAAGCACTTGCATTACCCTCGGAAGATGCAGCACGGTTAGCCATTCGCACCCAACAAATAATTGCATACGAGAGTGGTGTTCCAAATACAGTTGACCCGCTGGCCGGTTCATACTTTATAGAAACCCTCACCAATCAGGTGGAGAAAGGCGCATGGGAATATCTCGATAAAATTGAAAAAATGGGAGGTGCAGTAAAGGCTATTGAAAAGAGTTATATCCAAAATGAAATTGCCAACTCTGCTTTTGAATACCAGGACAGGATTCAGAAGGAAGAAAAAATAATTGTTGGAGTAAACAAATTTAAGGTGGAAGAAAAAATGCCTGAAAACCTTTTGAGGGTGGATGATTCCATACGTCAATTTCAAATTGACAAACTGAAAAAAGTAAAGGCCGAACGTGATAATGAAAAAGCTAAGGCTTGTCTTGAACGTTTAGCTGCCGAAGCAAAAACCGATACCAACCTGATGCCCGCCATAGTTGATGCCTGCGAGAATTATGTTTCACTGGGTGAAATTTCAGATACGTTCAGGAAGATTTTTGGAACTTATAAGGGATAAAAGACAATAGAACGCGGATGACGCGGATTGTTTATGATTAAAGCTGATTAAAATCTTAAAACATCTTAAGCAATCCGCGTCATCCGCGTTCTATTGTATTCCGTAATACCTTTCCTTCAGTATTCCAACATGGTGAACACCATGCCCCACTATTGCGAAACCAAGGGAGACAACCGAAATATCACCTGAAGTCATTTTCCCTTCTCTCACTAACATTTCAGGCGTAAAGCTTTTAAAAAGCCGTATGGTAGAATCACGAACGGAATAAAATTCTTCCAATAAATCCTCTAAATTTCTTTTGTTTGCTTCTGCGGTAACCGCATAATCGTTTTCTTCGAAAGGAGGCAATAATGTTTTATCGTTTCTTGCAAATCGCATAGCACGGTAGGAGAACACTCTTTCTGCATCAATGATGTGCTGAATAATATCCTTCGCCGTCCATTTGCCGGGAGCATAAACCTTATCTCCCAAAGCAATTAGTTTATCTCTTTCTGCATGCAAAAATGGCTTACCATATTTCTCCAAAGCCTCGGTCAATTCAATATCCTCAACTTTATTGATGTATGTGTCGTAATGGTTGGGGAGGATTTTTATGTCGGAGCGTTTCATATAAATGAGCTAAGAGGTTAGAACTGAGAATGAAGATATGCAAAGTTTCGATTTATTATTTTTGCTGATAAATCCAACAATTAAGATGCCTAATTTAAGAAATAAAGATGTATCAAATGAAGACTTAGAAATTATCTTCAATCAAATAGAAAAGCTTGAAAAGTCCTTTGTAACCGAGGCAGGTATTTACCTCAAAATAGGTTCGGCTGAAAAACAAGGTGCTTTACTTTCTCTAGACCTCTTTGTATCAGCGATTGTTAATCGTTCAATTGCATTAATGAGAGGTTTTTTATTATTAGCAAAGAATGACAATTATTTATCAGCAGTACCTATAATTAGAATGCAATTAGATAATTGTTTGAGATTCTATGCATCAACATTAGTGGGGAATTTGGATGAGTTTTTCTTAAAGTACCTCAAGGGAGAGCATATTTCCAATATACTCGACATAAAACAGAAAAAAATGACGGATACATATTTATCCAAAGAATTAGATAAAATCATTCCTGGGGTTAGGGAGTTATATCAAAATTCTTCTGCATACATTCACTTAAGTAATATTCACTCCTTTGCACATACAGAAATTGTTAAAGACAAGGAAAGGGCAATTGGCTTCAAAATAGGATATTTTGATTATTATTCTATTGATAAGAAAGTTGATTTTGCATTCAATATGTATAAATCAAGTGAGATACTATTGCATCTAGTAAGAAGTTGGACACAAGAAAAAGGTAACATTCTTAAAATAAAATAATCACAACCACCCCAAAATCAAATTCGGGAACAACCCAAAGAGCAGGGTAAGAATAGTAGTGATGATAAGTACCGTTCTGTGCAAAGGGCCTACTTTAATGGGAACAAGTTGTTGTTCGGGTTTAAAGTAGATGGCAATGATAACCCGGAAATAGTAGTAAATACCTATTAAAGCGGCTACAACAGCAATTAATACTAATGAAGTATTTCCTGCATTAATGGCAGTCAGGAAAACATAATATTTTGCAAAAAATCCTGCTGTTGGGGGGATACCCGCAAGGGACAACATTGCAACAGTCATTGCAAATGAGAGTAACGGATTTGCTTTTGACATGCCCTCAAATGCTGAAATATCTTCGCTGCCTTTGTGCTTGGAGACGATGAATAGAATAGTGAATGCGCTTAAGCTTGAGATGGAATA
This sequence comes from uncultured Bacteroidota bacterium, assembly GCA_903901055.1. GTDB lineage: Bacteria > Bacteroidota > Bacteroidia > JABEUT01 > JABEUT01 > JABEUT01. Next base: position 10,889 of record CAIUPO010000104.1, on the reverse strand, counting down.
TGTGAATGTATAATATGCGATGGCAGAAGCAGAAGCCGCACCCATAGAGACAATCGCAATGGCAATATATCCTGCATGTGCAACACTTGAGTAAGCGAGCAAGCGCTTAACACTTTTCTGGCGAACTGCACTAACATTACCAATAAACAACGTAAGGACAACCATCCACCAGAGAACATCTGTCCAGTGGCCAGAAATACCTGCAAAGCAAGTTGAGAACAATCGGAAGAAAGCAGCGAAAGCGGCAGTCTTTACAACCGTTGCCATATAGGTGGTTACTGTGGTTGGCGCACCTTCATATACATCGGGAGCCCAGAAGTGAAATGGAGCTAAAGACGATTTGAAACCTAAGCCAATTAACAATAATAAAACACCCGCCAATGCCAAACCTGATTCGTGGTTGGCAGCTATTTGAGTATGAATTGTAGCCAAATCAAATGAGCCTGTAACGCCATATATGAGCGTGATTCCGAATAAAAGGAAGCCTGTTGCAAATGAGCCCATCAGGAAATATTTGAATCCTGATTCATTTGACATTACATTGGTCTTATCGCTTGCTGCAAGCACATATACAGAGACTGACAATATTTCTATTCCGAGGAAAAGCATGGTGAGGTTAGAGAAAGAAACCATCACAACCGCGCCTACCAATGAAAAAAGTATCAATGCAAAATGGTCTGTAACGCTTGTCTCCTGTAGGAAATAATTCTTCGCCATCATAAACCAGAGGAAAGCTATTATCAAAATTACACATGAGAAAACAACAGCGTAATTATCGAAATTCATCATTCCGAATAATACTTGTGGGTGGTCGTATGCCTTTGCAGTGAAAACAAAAGCAGTCGCAAGCCCAATAAGTATCAATGGAAATAATGCCTTCCTGAATTTGAATATTTCCGCAAAGAGCGCGATAATACCCAACACCGACAGGATAACCATCGGGTTCTCGCAATAATGTATTATCGTTTTAAATTCGTCCATCGTTTATATTCCGCTTATCAGTTTTGTTATTGCAAGTTCACTCACTTTAGTAAACATATCCGGGTATACTCCAATCAATATTACCATTAATACAATAGGGATAAGCACAGCTTTTTCTCCGGCAGTTAGGTCAGTGAATTTATCTGTCTCTAAAGAGGGCTCATTCAACATAGTTCGTTGATACATACGAAGCATGTATACAGCGCCAATAATAATTGTCAACCCCGCAACAGCACCCATAATATTATGGAGTTGGAATATTCCACTAATCAATAAAAACTCTCCGGGGAAGCCGTCTGTCAATGGAAGTGCAACAGCACCTAACATAATAATTGCAAATACCGTTGCTAAAAATGGTGCTTTTAAACGGATACCTCCGAGTGAAGCAATGTCTCTTGTTCCCGTGCGTGACTGAATAATATCTACAATAAAGAATAAGCCAACTACATTCACGCCGTGGCTCAGCATTTGGATAACACCACCTTGCAAACCTTGTGCATTAAATGCAAAAATACCTGCTGCTATCAATCCAACGTGAGAGATAGAAGAATATGCAATCAAACGTTTCATATCTTTTTGTGTGAAAGCAATAATTCCTGCATAAATAACTCCGGCAACTGAAAGCCATAAAACATAATTTGCATTCTGTGCAATACCAAGCGGAAGCATTGGTATCATCCAACGGATAACTCCATAAATACCCATTTTAAGCATGATCCCGGAAAGCATCATAGTGCCTTGGGTTGGTGCATCGGTATAGGTGTCGGGCTGCCATGTATGTAATGGGAATATCGGCATTTTAATACCAAATGCAAGGAAGAAAAACCAGAACAAAATGCATTGCTGATGCCCGCTTAATGACCTTCCTGCTGCATATAATTCTTGTATATCAAATGAATGTTGACCGGATGTGTGGAGATATAAATAAATGAGAGCAACAAGCATGAACAAACTACCTGTGATAGTATAGATGAAGAATTTCAATGTGATTCTTACACGGTCTTTACCACCCCAAAGCAGGCAGATGAAGTAAATCGGGATGAGTGCAATTTCCCAGAAAATATAAAATAGGAAACCATCCATTGAAACAAAAACTCCGATGAGTGCCATTTCCATAAATAATAAGAGAGAATAAAATGCACGTGGACGAGGTTCACTCTTACGGATTGAGAAAATAATTAATGGAGTCAGGAAAGTCGTAAGCATTACCAATAGCATGGAAATGCCATCCATTCCTACTTTAAAATGTATTCCGAGAGATTGTATCCATGAGCAATCAACTACATATTGCGGGTCAGCACTGATTGGGAAAGTGATGAACAAATAGAGTGAGTAGAAAAATACCAATAAGGAAGAAATAGATGCGAAACGGTTTCCGTAACGGATAGGAATAAATAGCCCGATTACAGCAGTGCCAAAAGTAAATATTAGTAGTGTTAAGATTTGGTATGGCATACTTACATCAACTTTAAAAAGATTATTAATGCAATACCAATTACCATAGCCAGCAAATAAAAGTCCACGTTACCGGTTTGTACAAAGCGCATCAGGCCACTAACCCAATTGGTAAGCTTGCCTGAGGAATTTACTATACCGTCAATAAATTTATTGTCTACAACATTTCCAAGGAAACCCGAAATTTTATCCAGAGGTTTAGTTATAAGTGCGCTGTAAATCTCATCTACATAATATTTATGATAAGAAAGATTTTGCAAGAACGGAAGCCTTGTTCCTTCTGATACAGGAACAGTTTTCTTTTTAATGTACATACTCCATGCAACAAAAATTGAAATAGCTGCTGCTGCCACTGTAATGCACATTAAAGTAACCTCGGAAAGTATTTGTGAATGCTCCATTAAAAGCATTTTTGCATACGCATCATGGAAAACAGGCTCTAAGAATTTATCAAAATTCGCTCCACCACCAAGTGATGCAGGCACTCCGACAAACCCACCAATGGTAGAAAGTATGGCAAGAATAATTAACGGAATGGTCATCACTTTTGGAGATTCGTGTGCATGTACTTTGTGTTCATCTCCCCTGTAAGTGCCATAAAAAGTAAGGAACAAAAGCCTGAACATATAGAAGGAAGTCATCATAGAACCTATTACACCAAGTACCCAGAAAACCATTCCTGCTGAGAATGCTTGTCCTAAGATTTCATCTTTGGAGAAGAATCCTGAAAGTGGCGGTATACCCGCAATCGCGAATGTCGCAATAAAGAAAGTCCAATGCGTTATCGGCATCTTTTTACGTAAGCCTCCCATGTGGCGAATATCTTGTTCACCGGATAAACCGTGAATAACACTGCCGGCTGCCAAAAACAATAATGCTTTAAAGAATGCATGGGTCATTACGTGGAACACAGATGCAGAAAATGCACCTACACCTAAACCAAGGAACATATAGCCCAATTGGCTGACGGTGGAATATGCCAAAACTTTTTTAATGTCGTTTTGGGTAAGTGCAATAGTAGCAGCAAATACTGCAGTTACTATTCCGACAATAGCAACCACTAACATCGATACTGGTGACAAAGCGTATAAAATTCCGGAACGGGCAACCATATATATACCGGCAGTAACCATAGTTGCAGCGTGGATAAGTGCGGATACAGGAGTCGGACCTGCCATTGCATCAGGCAACCAGGTGTATAGTGGAATCTGGGCGCTCTTACCCATTGCACCAACAAAAAGCAATAGTGTGATTATAGTAATCATCGGATTATCACCACTCATCATGCCGTTTGCTTTTGTAAAAACAGTATGGTAGTCGGAACTGCCGAAGGTGATAAACAATAAAATAATGCCCAATAAAAATCCAAGATCACCAATACGGTTCATGATGAAAGCCTTTTTGGCAGCATCATTATATGCCTTGGTTTTGAACCAGAAACCAATGAGTAAATAGGAACAGAGTCCGACGCCTTCCCAACCGACAAACATGAGTAGGTAGCTTGAACCAAGCACCAACACAAGCATGAAGAAGATGAACAGATTTAAGTATGCAAAGAAAATATTATGCTTCTCATCATCGTGCATATAGCCGATAGAATAAACATGAATCAAAAATCCTACTCCTGTAATTATCATTAAGAAAATTGAAGAGAGTGGATCTAACAAGAATGTGAATGAAGCTGAGAAACTACCGACATTAATCCACGGAGCGAGTTGAACTTCCTGGGATTTTCCAGAGATATTCATAAATACTCCAAGTGCAAGTCCGAAAGAAATTAACAACATGCCGCATGCAATAATTGCAGCCATGTTTTTGGGCAACCTCTTATTCAGTAAGCCAAGAATGATGAACCCCGCAAGAGGAAAAAATGGAATTAAAGCGGCGTATTGCAACATATCTCTTTATCCTTTCAATCTGTTTAACACATCAATATCTGTAGACTTGGTATTCCTGTACACTACCACCAAAATGGCCAACCCTACCGCAATTTCTGCAGCAGCAACCGCCATAGTGAAGAATACAAAAACCTGTCCTTTAGCATCATTATGATAAGCTGAAAACGCCACCAATAAAAGGTTTACGGCATTCAGCATTAATTCAATCGACATGAAAATAATAATCGCATTCCTGCGGAACAATACACCCATCACGCCAATGCAGAATAAAATACTGCAAAGTAGAATGTACCAGTCCATCGGTATTGTTTTCAAATCTCCCATTTTATTTAATATCTTTTTTACCTAACATTACTGCACCCACCATAGCGGCTAAAAACAAAATTGCAGATACTTCGAAGGGCAGTAAAAAATCTTTGAATAATACGTTTCCTAAATTTTCAATATATCCGGTGTTTTGCCCTGTTGGCTTAATTGACATAGCATCGGCACCTTTGAGCGAACCAACTAATACCACCATTAATAAACCCGCTGCAACAACTGCAATCAATTTCCGCAACATGCTTTTGTGTGGTTCTGTTTCTTTGTTCAAGTTTAATAACATCACCACAAAGAGAAAGAGAACCATAATTGCTCCCGCGTAAACAATGATATTTACAATAGCAAGAAATTGCGCATTTAACAAAACATACTCTCCTGCGATTGCAAAAAATGTAAGCACTAAATATAAAATACTGTGAATAGGATTTTTAGCAAACACTACCATCAGCGCAGACATAATTGCAAAAAAACCAAGAATAAGAAACAAGTACACTGTCATTACTTCAGGGATTTAGTGTATAGTTTGTTATGGGCAAACTCCGGGTGAGTTTTGAATTCCTTTGTTTCGGTGGTCTCACGCTTGGAAACGTCGATCGGCTTATCAATAGGGTCTACCAATTTATCTTTTCCGTAAATAAAATTCTTGCGGACGTAATCTGTATCGACCATTCTGTCTGTTAAGAAAATGGCCTCCTTTGGACAGGCTTCTTCGCACAATCCGCAGAAAATGCAGCGCAACATATTTATTTCATAAACAGATGCATATTTTTCTTCTCTGTATAAAGCTTCTTCTCCGGGTTTTCTTTCGGCAGCGGTCATAGTGATTGCTTCAGCAGGGCAAGCTACGGCGCAAAGTCCGCAAGCAGTACAGCGTTCGGCGCCATTTTCATCGCGTTTTAATACATGCTGACCACGAAATACTGGAGCAAATTCACGTGTCTTTTCAGGATAGGAAATAGTAACTTTTTTCTTAAAGAAGTGGTTAAGAGTAATTCGCATTCCACCAATGATAGCGGGTAAATAAAGCTTCTCAACAAGAGTCATCTTCTTATTGCTGGCTACTTTGCTTCTGGTGGTGAGTGTTTGCATTCTTTTTACTTATTTATGAAAAAATAAAACTACTCCGCCTGTTACAGCAACGTTAATAATGGACAATGGAATCAATATCTTCCAGCCTAAATTCATAAGTTGGTCGAAACGGAAACGGGGGATAGTCCAACGAACCCACATGAAGAAAAATATGAAGAAAAATATTTTTGCAAACAGGAAAACAAGCCCTAAAATAGCCATGGTATTAGGTGACAGGCCAAGCCTGCCAATGAATGGCATATTGTATCCTCCAAAATAAAGTGTAGACATAATTGCTGACGAGATGAACATATTAATGTATTCTGCAAAAAGATAGAACCCGAGTTTCATAGAACTATATTCGGTATGGTAACCACCAATCAATTCTGAATCACTTTCAGGTAAATCAAACGGAGTACGGTTTGTTTCGGCGAAAGCACAAATAATGAAAATCAAAAATCCGACAGGTTGATAAAAAATGTTCCAATGCCAGCCTGTTTGTGCAGCAGCAATAGCTTTCAGACTAAGAGTTCCTGTGGACATTACCAATGCGATAATGGCAAGTCCCATAGCAACTTCGTAGCTAATCATTTGCGATGAAGCCCTTAATGCACCCAGCAACGAGTACTTATTATTTGAAGCCCATCCGCCAATCATAATACCATAAACTCCGATTGAAGTTACTGCCATTATATATAGTATACCAATATTGATATCAGTAACCTGTAAAGCAAAATCGTGTCCGCCAATGTGTAGCGAAGTGCTCCAAGGGATTACTGCACCGGTAATACAACAAGTAAACATTGCCACACTAGGACCAAGTATGAATAGGAACTTATTAGAGACTTGCGGAATAATTTCTTCCTTCATAAACATTTTAACACCATCGGCAACGGGTTGCAATAATCCGAACGGTCCTGCGCGGTTCGGGCCAATACGATCTTGCATAAAAGCAGCCACTTTACGCTCTGCATAAGTAGAATACATAGCAATAACCAGTGATACGAGAAAAACGATTACCACCAGGATTGCCTTATATAATATGAAGAGGGAAAGACTCAATTAGTTAGGATTTTTTAGTTTTTTTCTTCGGTAAATACTTATTAGGATCTTCTTTGCCAATCATTTTATGGTCGGTGAACTTACCCAATTTAAGCTGACTTTCTTTTTCGTAGTGGTTGGCAGAGATTACTGAATGACGGTCAATATGCGTAGGGTGTTCAATTACCCAATCTGATGCTTGCTTCTTATCAAAACGGCATTCGTTGCAAATCCATTCAATTGCTTCATTGTTTGCATCCTTGCGGGCTGTAACCCTGAGCACTTCTTCGCCTTTCATCCATAATGCCACTTTGCCGCAACATTTTTTGCAGTCGCGGTGGGCATCCATAGGCTTGGTATACCAAACACGGCTCTTAAAGCGGAAAGTCTTATCGGTCAATGCTCCCACAGGGCAAACGTCTATCATATTCCCTGAGAACTCATTATCAATATTATTTTTAACAAAGGTGCTTATTTCAGCTACATCGCCGCGATTCATAACACCATGAACACGTTTAGGAGTGAGTTGTTCGCCTACTTTCACACAACGGTAGCAGAGTATGCAACGGGTCATGTGTAGCTTTATCTTGTCACCTATATCTTCTTTTTCAAATGTGCGGCGTGGGAACTCGTAACGGGTTTTCGCAAGGCCGTGTTCATAGCCTAAATCCTGCAACTTGCATTCCCCGGCCTGGTCGCAAATAGGGCAATCGAGCGGGTGATTAATAAGCAGGAACTCCACAACCCCTCTGCGTGCTTCGGTCACCTCGGGTGAGGTTGAACTCAAAACAACCATACCATCTTGTACCGTTGTAGAGCAAGAAACAACCAGCTTTGGCATAGGGCGTGGGTCTTTGGCAGAGCCCGCTGCAACCTTCACCAAACAGGTACGGCAATAACCGCCTGTGGTTTTCAGTTTGCTGTAATAGCACATGGCGGGAGGCACAACCTTGCCGCCTATCATGCGGGCTGCATTCAGAATAGTTGTGCCCTCAGGCACTTCTATCTCTATACCGTCTATCGTTACTTTTGGCATATTTCAATTTCGCGGCGCAAAGTTATTCTTTTTTGGAAACGCAAAAAGCAGGGCGGGAAAATTGTTGATATGATATTAATCACCCTTCTCTTTTATCCTTATATTTGAAGTGATTTTGAGCTTTTAAAAAGCCTCCTTAATGAAAAAAATTATTCTTGTTTTATCGCTTTTATTATTTCAGTGTCCTATTCTCTTTTCTCAAAGTGGGATAATAACTACGGTTGCGGGGAATGGAGTTGGGGCTTTTGGTGGTGATGGAGGACTTGCAACTAATGCGGAACTGTTTTATCCTGTTGATGTAGCATTCGATTTAATAGGAAACTATTATATAGCCGACCGTAGCAATAGTGTTGTAAGAAAGGTAGATATTTTCGGAAATATTTCTTCTGTTGCGGGAAACTATTCACTTGGCGCTGGGTTTAGCGGGGATGGTGGACCTGCCACAGCCGCTGAATTGTCGGCCGATATCGGTTTGTTAATTGATCGTATTGGTAATACGTATATTTCAGAAAACGGGAATTGGAGAATTCGTAAAGTCAATACCTCTGGGATAATAAGTACCATTGCAGGAAATGGCATTCTCGGATACAGCGGTGACGGTGGGCCTGCGACTGCTGCTGAAATAAGTTGTGGCTTTATGACTATCGACAAAAAGGGTAATTTAATTTTTGCGGATGATTTTAATAGTATAATTCGTAAGATTGATACTGCGGGAATTATCACAACCATTGCAGGTAATCATTCTTTTGGTAGTGGCTATAGTGGAGATGGTGGACCAGCTACAGCAGCAGAGTTATATGACCCAGAGGGCGTTGGTATTGATAAAGTAGGAAATATTTATATACCTGATGATTTTAATTATGTCATACGTAAAGTGGATACATCGGGAATTATTACAACCATTATTGGAAATCATCACAAAGGATTTAGTGGGGATGGTGGACCGGCTACAGCAGCGGAATTAAATATACCATCAGGGGTAACAATAGATGCTTTAGGTAATATTTATATTGCGGATGAAGGCAATAATAGGATTAGAATGGTGGACGCCTCCTCAGGAATAATATATACAATTGCTGGAGGGGGTAGTAGCTTAGGCGATGGAGGTCCAGCTACAGCAGCAAAATTAAATTTAGCATCCTCAGTCAAATTCGATGCTTCTGGTAATATGTTTATTGCAGACGAATATAATAATCGTATTCGAAAAGTAACTGGAGTTACCACAGGAATTACACAATCCTTAAACACCCCTCAACTCTCCATTTACCCTAACCCTGCCCAAAATGTAATTTATGTTCAATTGCAAGGCGGGGCTAAAGCAGATTTGGTGGAGGTTTATAATATTACGGGGCAAAAAATGCAGACCTCAACCCGTCCCGCAGATATTGCGGGACGTATCTTTTCCTATGCAATAAACACAGCTTCTTTATCCGATGGGGTTTACTTTGTTAAAGTGCAATTGCCGGATGGTGGGACGTTGGTGAAGAAGATGGAGATAATGAGGTAATGAAAAGGACAATTAAAAATAAAAAAGAAGGTGAGAAAAGCATTTCTCCGGCAAAACTTGCGTCAATAAAACGTGGTCTGAAAGATATTGAAGAAGGGAGAGTTCATCCTCATTCAGAAATCAGAAAAATGTATGGAAAGAGATTGCTTCGTTCCTCGCAATGACGATATTCGCGCTTCAAATCTCACTATCCACTAGTCACTACGCACTATCCACATTCTATGAACAAAGTCTGGTATGCATCAAGCGGCAAGTGGTTTAAAGAAGAGGGTGAGCCTATGTTTTTCAAACCACATGATTTTAAGTGGGCAGTAGATATTGAAAACCATTGGGAGGAGATAAAAGGTGAGGTTCAGAATTTGGTAAAGGAGACCGATAAGGAGTTTACCTCTAATAAATATGTAGGCCTTACCCAAGATGATTCCTGGAGTTCTTATACATTTCTTTTTTGGCAGATACGGGTTAAGAAGCCGCCTTTGGGTGAGCGTTGTCCTATATTATATAAGTATCTTCAACAAGTTCCGGGATTGGTTTCACTTTCATTGAGCCGTATTGCACCACAAACAACTTTGAAAGAACACCGTGGAGATACTAATGCTGTTATGCGCTGCCATTTGGGTATTGAAATTCCCGCAGGATTGCCCGATTGCGGACTGCAAGCCGGAACCGAACAGCAAGGCTGGGGCGAAGGCAAATGGTTATTCTTTAATGATGCCTTCAAACATTCTGCATGGAATAAAACCGACAAAAGGCGAATTGTAATTATTATGGATGTCATCCGTCCTGAGTTTCTTTCTAAAACAAAAAGCATTTGTGCCAATATCCGTGCAAGGCACTTTGTTTTGCAAATAACTAATAAGGTTAAATTCTTGAAAATATTGGGGCCAGTATTTAAAGCCCCTTGCTTTGGGTTGATGTATGTTATTACGTATTTGTTCAATAACGATTCCTTATAATAATAGAACAATGAGATTGTCATGCTAAACCCATGAAACAGGTTCAGGGCAGGCATTGTTTCAGCATGACAAACAATCGATGAATTCCACCGTATTAGTGAGGTGATGAAACAAGTTCAGCATGACAAAGTCATAAGAGTAAAATAAGAAGAATTGTGATTTTTTAACCCCAATGCTCGTCATTCCCATTATATTTTTACTTTTGCCCTAATACTTTATGAACTTTTAACTTTACAAACTTTCAACTGCCTATGTCCCTTTGGAGAAAAAAGTCAATTAACAAATTATTACTCGACGCTGAGAATAATACCAATGGATTAAAAAAGACCTTATCGGCACCATCGCTTGTTGCATTGGGCATAGGAGCAATTATCGGTGCCGGTTTGTTTGTACGTACCGCTGCTGCCGCAGGTGAAGCTGCGGGTAATGCAGTTACCATATCCTTTCTTATTTCAGCCGTTGGTTGTTTGTTTGCCGGCTTATGTTATGCCGAGTTTGCATCCATGATTCCTATTGCAGGCAGTGCATATACCTACGCATATACTACTATGGGCGAATTAATTGCGTGGATAATTGGGTGGGCACTTGTGCTGGAATATGCTTTGGGAGCTGCAACCGTTTCTATT
>CAIUPO010000103.1 GCA_903901055.1 uncultured Bacteroidota bacterium | reverse complement strand
TTCCCCAACGCTACCCAACACCCTTAGAGAGCCTAAATCATAAGGCTTAACAAAATCTAACCCCGAGGCCATTAATGAGCGGATGGCAGTCGGTGCGGTATAAAATATATTAACTTTATGTTTATCAATAACACTCCAGAACCGCCCTGCATCAGGGTAAGAAGGGATTCCTTCAAACATAACTACAGTAGCTCCAGCTAAAAGTGGAGCATAAACTGTATAAGAGTGACCTGTAACCCAACCTATGTCGGCAGTACACCAATACACATCTCCATCGTTGTATTGAAATACATTCAGGAACGAGTACCAGGTGTAGACCATATACCCTGCTGTTGTATGCACTACACCCTTAGGTTTGCCTGTAGAGCCTGATGTGTAGAGTATGTACAACATATCTTCTGAGTCCATTTCTTCGGCAGGACAATCCGTGGAAACACCCGCCATTTCATCCGTCCAATAAATATCTCTGCCTTCTTTCATTTCAATTGGAGTGCCGGTGCGCTTTAGTACAATTACCTTTCTCACACAAGGACAAACCGTGATAGCTTCGTCCACTATTTTCTTTAACTCAACCGTCTTCGGTCCCCGGAAAAGACCGTCAGCAGTAATTACTATTTCGCAAGTGCTATCATTAATTCTGTCAGAAAGAGATTGAGTTGAGAAGCCTGCAAAAACTACTGAATGAATTGCTCCAATCCTAGCACAAGCCAGTATAGCAATAGCAGCCTCAGGAACCATTGGCATGTATATACAAACCCGGTCACCTTTTTTAACTCCTTGCTTTTTTAGAACATTAGAGAACTTGCAAACCTGCTCGTGAAGTTGGTTATAGGTCAGTGTAATGCTTTTTTCAGAAGGATCATTCGGTTCCCAAACAATAGCAGGCTTGTCACCTTTTTGCTCCAGATGCCGGTCAATACAATTCTCTGTAATATTCAGTTTGGCATTGATGAACCACTTAATATTTGGTTCCTTAAAGTTCCATTCCAATACCTTATCCCACTTCTTTTTCCAAGTGAAATTCTCTGCAACTTCAGCCCAAAAAGATTCAGGATTATCAATGCTTTTCTTGTACTCTTCTTGATATTGTTCAAATGTAGAAATTCGGATGCTCATTAGTTCTGTAGAGATTTCATTCTACAATAATACGGATTATTACACTAATTCATCTGTAACATACCCAATAGATGCCACCGAAACACTCTTAACCCCTGCCGCATTTAGCGCATGAATACAGGCCTCCATAGTAGCTCCCGTAGTAATAATATCGTCAACGATGAGTATGTTTTTATCTTGCAATTGCTCTATGTTTCCTGCTTCAAACACATCCTTCACATTTTCCCACCGGGCAAAGCGAGATTTGTTGGTCTGCGTTTCCGTGTCTTTCTGCCGTTTTATGCCGTTTTCAAGCACAGGAACCTTCATAACTTGTGATAACCCTTGTGCAAAGCATGCGCTTTGATTGTAACCTCTGCGCTTGAGTTTTTTGGGATGCAATGGCACAGGAATAATAAAATCCAATTCAGAAAATGGAGAAACGCCTTTCAACTCCATACCGTACCATTTACCAAAGCAAGTACCCAACTCTTTTTTGCCATTGTACTTTACTTCGTGTACCAACTCCTGAACCATGCTGCCTTTAGCATAATAGCAAAATGCAGCAGCAGCCTGTATTTCAGCACGGCCATAAAAGGTTTTGTATAAAGTATTGTTGGGGAAATTGTGATAATCGGTCTTTGGTAATTTATAAAAACAGGAAGTACAAATAGATTCCTCTTTCTCCGCAAGCCCTTCACCGCATGTAATGCAGACCTCGGGGTAAAAAAGGCTGATGAAATCTTTGAGGAAACGAATCATTCTACAAAGATAATATTGCCTCGTCCTTTATTCCTTAATAAACTTCTTAATATAATTTGAAACGCCATCTGAGACCACCAAAACATAAATACCAGGGCTAAATTTGGAGGTGTTAATAGATAATTCTTTATTTATTTCCAATGAATTTATAGTTGTACAATATTGCAATTCTCCCAACGTATTGAAAACGCTAAGTTTTAAATCATTTACATTGTATTTAGAAGGGAAAGTACAATTCAAATTATCTGTACAAGGATTAGGGTATATGTTTAAAAGGCTATTGTTATATAGATTATCTATTGAAGTAGGTATACGAACAAATTTATAATAATCTGTAGAACTACCGGATTTTATGCCTTGAATATACTGTGTGTAGGGAAGATTTATTGTATCAAAATCGGCACTATATGTTGCATATCCATAATAATACATACTACAACCCCAAGGAGAATAAAAGTACATTGAGTCATGTTTACAATTAAAAACAAACAAACCACATCCCCCTAAAAAGCCTACTAGAGAATCAACATCCACAGAACTGGTGGACTTATCTGCGCAATAGCTAATTGTAGCATTATTTGTAGTTGGTCCAAAAGCTTGGTATGTACCTACTAATGATTTTGACGCCTGAGATACTACTGCAGTAGAAATACAAGTAGCTCCCAATAATAGAAGCGAAGCATTTATTTTGAATCTCATTTTTATCGTCAATTTCTACAAATATAATAAATATAACTATCGTAATGTAAAAAATCGAATTAATATTAAACAACATATAACCAAAAACTAAATCCCTTAAGCATATGAGTTCGAACTATGATAATTCTTACCTTACAACTTGCCTTTAAGGCTCTCCGCCGTATAGCTTTCCTTGCATTTCAGAATATCCTCAGGCACACCTTGGAATACAAGATTACCACCCGCATTGCCGCCCTCGGGGCCGAGGTCTATGAGCCAGTCGGCGCACTTGATAACATCGGGGTGGTGTTCTATAACTACTAACGTATGGCCTCTGTCAACCAATAGGGAAAAGGATTTGAGAAGTTTTACAATATCATGAAAATGAAGGCCTGTGGTTGGTTCATCAAATATGAAAAGGGTTTGGTTTTGCTCAGCACCTTTTTTCAGGAATGATGCCAGTTTAATACGTTGCGCTTCGCCTCCGCTCAATGTTCCGGAGGATTGACCCAAATGCACATAGCCCATACCTACGTCCTGCAAGGGTTTCAGACTTTCTACTAATCTCTTGTGGAGATTGTCTTTTTCACCTCCTGCAAAAAACTCTATAGCTTCGGAGACGGTTAAATTCAAAATGTCAGAAATGTTTTTTCCTCGGTATTCTATTTCCAATACGTCGGGTTTGTAGCGCTTGCCGTTGCATGCATCACATTCCAAATGTACGTCTGCCATGAACTGCATTTCGATGGTTATTTGCCCTTCACCCTCGCAAACATCACAGCGTCCGCCGGGCACGTTGAAAGAGAAGTGAGATGCTTTAAAATTACGAAGCTTAGCTAATTTTTGGTCAGCGTATAGTGTACGAATATCATCGAATGCTTTTATATAAGTAACCGGATTGGAGCGTGAGGACCTGCCAATAGGGCTTTGGTCAACCATTTCAACCGCTTGTATCATATCAATACTGCCTGAAAGTTTTTCAAACAGTCCTATCTTTTCTCCTGTAAACTCGCCTAATTGCCTGCGCATGGCGGGATATAGAATACCTTTCACTAACGAAGATTTTCCCGAACCTGAAACCCCGCTCACTACCGTAAACGCACCTACGGGAAATTTCACATCAATGCCTTTAAGATTATTGGCTCGGGCTTTGTTAACGGTTATAAAGTCCTTTACCTTTCGGCGTTTGAGAGGTAGCTCAATTTTATCCTTTCCGGTAAGATAGCGTGCTGTAAGACTGTCCTTTTCATTTTCAAGATCATCAATCGTACCTTGGAACACCACTTCTCCCCCATTCACACCTGCCAGAGGACCTATATCTACTATGTTATCAGCAGAACGCATTATCTCTTCGTCGTGCTCAACAATAACCAGCGTATTACCCATATCGCGAAGCGATTTAAGCACCTTAATTAAATGCTGAGTATCTCGGTGGTGCAGGCCAATGCTAGGTTCATCTAAAATATAAAGCGAGCCCACCAAAGCACTACCTAATGAATTGGCAATATTCAGGCGTTGTGACTCTCCACCCGAAAGTGTATTAGAGGGGCGATTCAACACCAAATAGCCTAGACCGACTTCCGACATAAACTGCAAACGGCTAGTAATTTCGAGTAACAAACGGCGGGAAACAGTACGTTGATTTTCATCTAACAACTTTGGCAGCTCTTTAAAAAACGGATAGCAATCGGAAACAGGCATCAATACAATATCTATAATAGACTTCCCTCCTATCTTCACATAGCTTGCGTCCTTGCGAATGCGGGTGCCGAGGCAATCGTGGCATAGTGTTTTACCGCGGTAACGCGATAACATTACCCGATATTGAATCTTGTAACTCTCCTGTTCTAAATGCTGAAAGAACTTATGCAGCCCATCGAAGTATTTTGTACCATCCCAAAGCATGGCCTTTTCTTTTGCAGTTAAATCGGCATAACTGCGGTGCACAGGAAAATCAACCTTACGGGCATTCAACAATACTTGATCTTTCCACCAGCTCATCTTCTCGCCTTTCCAGCAAGCAATGGCATCTTCGTAAAGTGAAAGGCTTTTATCGGGAACCACTAAATCTTCATCAATATCAATTACGCTTCCAAAACCGTCGCAACGCTTGCAAGCTCCAACTGGGTTATTAAAACTGAAAAAATGGACAGATGGCTCTTCAAACTTCATTCCATCTGCTTCAAAACGGTCGGAGAATTTTTTGATGGATTTTCCCGCATTTCTACGGGATTCCGCAGCATTGCGGAACTTTCCATCAACAACTGATATTTCACAAATGCTGTTGCCCTCGTAGAATGCAGTCTGCACTGAGTCTGCCACACGCATCTTCAAATCATCCACTTCCTCCTGACCAATTTCAACTCGGTCGATAAGAATTTTCAAAAGCCCTATATCTGTTGGGTCGCTGCTTATAGGTGTTTTTGTTTTACCTTCTATTATATCTGAGACTTGTAGAATTTCATTACCGGACAAAATTCTTGAGAAGCCTTGCTGTAAAAGGAGATTAAGCTGCTCATGAATAGACCTTCCTTCTTTCAAATTGAATGGTGCCAATATCATGACCAAGGCTCCGGTCTTCAACGAAAAAATATAATTCACAACATCAGTAACGGTTTCCCTTTTCACTTGCTTTCCAGATATTGGAGAATAGGTAATACCTATACGTGCATATAATAATTTCAAATAATCATACACTTCGGAAGATGTACCAACCGTAGAGCGTGAAGTACGGGTAACCACCTTCTGCTCTATAGCAATTGCAGGTGAAATACCGCTTATGAAATCTACATCAGGCTTATTAATCTTACCCAAAAACTGGCGGGCATAAGCTGAAAGGGATTCAACATACCTGCGCTGGCCCTCGGCGTATAATGTATCAAATGCAAGTGAAGATTTACCGGAACCTGAAACGCCTGTAACCACCGTAAGTTTATTGCGGGGAATAGTAAGGTCAATGTTTTTAAGGTTGTGCATTCGGGCACCCTTAATAACAATAATCTTTTTGTTGTCTGTTTTTTGTTTTGGTTCGACGGGCTTCACGTATTTTTAAAAGGTTTGCAAAATTACGACTATTTAATCCTTGGGTGTAATAAAAAACCCTGTCCATTTGCTGACAGGGTTTAAAATTTATATTTTGAAGACTGAATTATTATCTCCTTCCTCCGAATATCCTTAATAAAGCAAGGAAAAGGTTAACAAAATCAAGATAGATGCTCATAGCTGCCCAAACAGCGAGTTTCCCTGTGGTTGAACCATCCTCATTAATTTGCGCTCCGATACTTTTAATCTTTTGAACATCATAAGCAATGAATCCTGTGAATACGGCTACCAACAAAAAGTTTAACATATAATACATTGATGTACTACCGATGAAAGCATTTACAATAGATGCTATTATAATACCAAATAAACCCATCATTAAAATAGGTCCAAGCTTTGTTAAGTCGCTATGAGTAGTATATCCCATTATGGCCATAACGCCGAACATGGCAGAAGTCACAAAGAAAATTGAAGCAATAGAACCGCCCGTATATAATACAAAAATACTGGATAAACTTATTCCTAAAAGAGCGGAAAATATTATAAATGATGCGGCAATGACAGGATATGAAAGACGATTCATTCCTAAGCCCATTATTAGAATTATGACAAATGGGGAAAGCCTTACAACCCAACCCAATGTAGTCATTCTAATTACATTATCGGTGGTTATGTAAATTGCATCTAAAAGACTTGGTGTAGCGGCAAAAAAATAGGATACAAGCCCGGTAATTCCAAGTCCAATAAACATCCAGGTAAATACCTTTGCCATGAATGTTCTAGACATTACTTCAGCACTTACATTCTGTATTTGTGCAGGTTCTTTAAAATTAAAATTTTGATTATCCATAGTTTACTTAAACGTTTTATTTACTGACGCAAAGATACTCAATTCGGTCATTCTGCATTGTTAAAAATATGTAAAATGGAGTTCATTAAAAATCATCTTACTCAATGAAATGACGAACATTGGAGGAAATAACTTTATTTTGCATCCATCAGAATTCTAAATGAGGAAAGGTCTAACAATCTTATTTATATCATCCGTCGTGTTTATGGGTTGCAGAAGCCACAAACCGTTGGCAAAAACGCTACCAAAACTTGATCCTCCAAAATCATTTACAACTACCGCGGTTACTCAAGGAAAACCAATACAAAAGATTGATTTGCCTGTATTTATTCCTGTTTTAGAACTTCAAAACCAAGTTTACCAGATACTTTTTGCACCAACTTATGGCAAATATTATGTTTGCAGCGGACAACCGAATTGCGACAAAAGATTCCGAGACTTATACCTTGAGAACCCCATAATCGGGGTAACCGGAAACCTGATCTCAATTAAAATGCATGTTGCAGGAAATGCGCATTTTCTTTTTTTAAGTCCTGGTATTTCCGAAGATATTACGGTAACCGCTATCCCACAGGTTCAGAACGATACACTTTACTTCCGGAATGTAAAAATGGAGCAATCATCGGGAGACTTATTATTGAACTTAACATCTGCACTATTTAAAAGCACTATAGAAGAAAAAATAGAACAAAGTGCCTGGTATTCTTTTAGACCCAGTTTGGATGCTATTACTTTGCAGGCAAAAAAACAACTACCAATTAAATATGGAGGTGCTGCTTTATTGCTTAATCTGAATAAAATTTATCTTACTAAAGTTAATGTCCAATCTGTGCCGGACCAGGGTATTATAGCCAACTTCTCTGCCGACCTTGAAGTAGAGGATAGTTCGTTTGGACGCTAAAAAATTTACCTTATTAGCTGTACAAACCCATTCAGGTTGTAGCTTTTTTCGGAATAGTCTTTCGCAGTTATAATGTAATAATAGGTGCCTGCAGATTCCATTTGTCCGGATGTACTTCTTCCATTCCAATCAATATTCGGGGAATCAGACTCAAATACTTTTTGCCCCCATCTATTGTAAATTATAATATTGAACGCTTGCATTCCACCGGCTGAAATGTGGAAATAGTCGTTCGTGCCATTCCCGTCAGGAGTAAATACGTTGGGCACACTAATGACCCCTTCAATAACATGAATTTTTCCCCATGCAGTGTCAGGGCATCCGCTTCCATTGGAACTTACAAGATAAACTGGGTAATAGCCGGGTGTATTGTATTGCTCTATTGGACTATATATAGTTGTTGTGTTTCCATCGCCCAGGTTCCAGAAAAAGGATGTACCTCCAATACTTTGGTTTTCAAAAGTTATAATATTTCCACCCAAAATAACGGTATCGGGGCTGGCAAAGAATGCTGCAGTTGTAGTTTTTGCAACCGGTGTAATAGCTGTACTTCCGGATGCCGTATCACCACAACCATCTGTTACCTTACAAATATAGGTAATCGGGCCACCGGGAGCTACAATGAAAGGGCCGGCACTATCTGATGTAATTCCATTATTCCAAACGTAATTGAATGGTGGCGCACCTTTAACATAAACAATAATCGCTGTTTTGGAACCAATACAAATTGTGTCCGCAGGAGGCATTGCAACACTTAAAAATGGATAAACATGTATTGTTTTCAATAACGAATCAATACATGCGCCATTAAATCCAGTCACAGTGAAAGTTGTATCATTCGAAACAGAAGGTACTGTTATAGAGGTTGTAGTTGCACCATTACTCCACGTATAACTGCCGGCTCCACTTACATTGAGAGTGGCTGAGGTACCTTTACAAACAGTATCAGACCCTGTAACTGTTATTACAGGCGGCGGAACTACGGTTACAGTTACAAATGCACTATCAACGCAACCTGCACCTGAAGAACCAATAACAGTATATGTTGTAGTAGAAGTTGGCGTAGCAACTGGATTAAAACAATTTGTGCAACTCAGGCCAGAAGAAGGACTCCATGCAAATTTACCAGCCCCACCCGCAATAAGATTAGTTGAACCTCCAAGACAAACAACGGGAGAACTTGGATTGACAGTTACTGTTAAAGTTGCGTTTACGCTTACGGTTATTTGCAATGTATCGGTGCAGCCGTTGGCGCCATATCCAACAACAGTATAAACAGTGGTTGTAGCAGGAAATGCAGTTGGATTCGGACAATTGAAACAAGTAAGTCCAGATCCATTTAACCACTTATAAGTGCTAGCACCGCTAACTGTAACCTGAATTGAATCGCCGGGACAAACAGCAGGTGAGGGAGGACTGTAACTAAGCGCCGGCGAAGGATTTACATTAATTGTAACTGTACCGGTATCATTACATCCTCCATTTGATGCAATTACGGTATAAATTGTGGTGGCAGTTGGAGTTGCCGTTGGGGTTGGGCAATTATTACAACTCAATCCGGCGGATGGATTCCATGAATAGGTTGTAGCACCAGAAGCCGTTATTCCAACTGGGTTGCCTGAACAAACAGTTGCGGTATTTGGAACAACACTCAATGAGGGTTTAGAGCCAACTGAAACAGTAATTATTTGGGTGGTGCTGCATGTCCCGTTTGTACCTGTAAGGGTATAGGATGCAGTTGCAGTTGGCGAAGCAATTGGATTTGGGCAATTAGAGCAACTTAAATCAGTGGAAGGACTCCATGAATAGGATGTTGCCCCACTGGCAGTTAATTGAATCGAATCGCCTAAGCAATACCCTGGATTAGCGGGCAAAACAGTTAAAGTTGGCGAAGGAATTACATGAATTGTTAAAGTATCAGTACCTGTGCCGCATAATGTAGTTGCAGAAACAGTATATAAAGTACTTACCGATGGCTTGGCATAAGTAGAATCGCAGGAGGTACAGCTTAAGGTACCGGCTGGAGCCCATGAGTATCCACTTCCACCGTTTCCAGTTAGCAATACACTATCCCCTGAACAGATGGTAGAACCCGGGGTTGAAATTGAAACAAAGGAATTAGCAGGTGTACAACTCACACAGGTTGTATTCTGCCAATATAAACCTGCAGCAATCCATGAATAACAATCGAAACCGCCATCATTGGTATATGTATTAAAAACACAGGAATTTTGCCCGGCGCTAAATAAAGTGGGAATATCTGCAAAGTTCCAGAAGCTGTTTGGAAATACTACCGATGTTCCATTATATTTTTCCGTATTCGTCCCACCGTTCTCATTGGCTTGCATATCCGCCAGGATAGAAAATGCAGAACTGTTTGAAGAAGCTGCACAAACGTTAAACCCAGTAAAGGTCTGTAAATAAGGGGTCCCGGGATGGCTTGTTTGAATTCCATCATAAATAATTAAACTCCCGCTATAGGTTGCAGTAGGATCCCTGTAAATTACAAGCAAGGTTATTCCATCAACTTCGTAGGCAGAATCTCCTGCTCCGGTAATGTTTATGGTATATGAACCACTACCGCTAATACAAGATGTCACATCTCCCCTGTAGGCTGCAGTACCAGTTTCACCCCAGCATTTCTGGCCTGATAGACCGATAATACTTACATTATAAGAATAATTATTAGAAAGTGGATTCTTAATATCAACAAGTGCAGGATTTGCGATGCTGCCATAATAGGAAGTACTCCAATACAGGTATGCTTTAATAATTGAATCGTTTGCGCCACATAGTCCGGCAAGTGAAACAGTAGTTGGCAACCCCGTACCATTTGTATTAAAGCCTGCATTTTTAGACCTTGTTTCTACCAGTTGAGAAACCTGTACAAAATTCAAACCACAAACATTCTCCCTGTCAAAAGTAACATTCAATGACCCGGAACCATCACCGGTATGTGCTCCGGTATTATATAATGAAACACCTCCGGATTGCGCATTGTGGCTTGCTCCCAGTGATTCATTATTTTGAGAATAACAAATTCTGATACCCGGTAATACAAGAAGTGTTAACAGTAAAATTCTTCTCACTCAGGTTGATTAATAGGGATAGACGTACACAAATGTACAGTACTAAACCCAATAATCAATGGGTATAGATAAAAACTATGAACATTGCTATGTTATTGATTTTATCTAATCAACTCCAGATACCCATCCTGGCTAAAATTCTTCCCAAAATAGTCGGTAGCTGTAATAATATAGTAATAGGTTCCATTCGATTCCATTACACCAGAGTTACTTCTTCCTGTCCAGTCAATGTTGGGTGAATTTGTTTCAAAAACCTTTTGTCCCCAGCGATTGAATATCTGAACATCAAAGGTTTTCATCCCTTCTGCCGAAATGTGGAATACATCATTGGTTCCATCGCCATTTGGGGTAAACACATTCGGAACTGAGAACAATTCCTGTACATGAACCCAACCGGAATCTGTACCAACACAACCGTACTTATTGATCACTCTTAGATAAACAATGTATATTCCTGATTGGTTGTATTCATGGAAAATAGTTGTATCCGTAGAGGTTGTTCCATCTCCCAGGTTCCAGAAATAACTTGTCCCACCTGTGGTCAGGCTAACAAAATTCACAAATCCACCACCGGGAATAGTAACTGTATCGGGTGTGAAGACCACCATTGGGGCTGGCCTTACAATAACATTAACGGTATCTTTTAAGGTATCGCCACATGCGTCAGTTATCTTACATATATATTGGTAAGGTGGGGTTGTAACTGATAAAGGCCCGGCACTATCCCATGTTATGCCATTACTCCATGCATAAGTATAAGGTGAATGCCCGCCACTAACAGAAACTGAAACGGTTGATTTGCCACCTGCACAAACGGTATCACTTAAAAACCTGCTTACCAAAGGAGCATATACTTTAATCCTCTTTTTTAAGGAATCTCTGCAATTTCCATTACTTCCAATCACAGTAATTGTACTATCACTGTTAATATTAAAGGTAGTTGGATTAGTTGTGGATCCATTGCTCCAGATATAACTTGTTGCTCCACTTGCTGTAACAATAACAGCACCACCCCTACATGCTGTATCAGATGCGGTGATGGTTAGTGCCGGTAATGGTACCACAGTAACAACCTGCCCTATAGAATCGTTGGCACACCTACCCGAGGTAATTACATAATAGGTAGTAGTTGTAAGCGGAGTTACAGTAATTGAAGATGTAGTTGCTCCTGTATTCCAAAGATATGCAGGTGGCCCTCCACTTGAAGTAGTGGTAAGGGTCACAGGCGTACCCGGGCAAACTGAATCGGCAGTTTTTGTTACTGATGACGTAATTGTTTGGTTAACATTAATAACAACAACAGCAGAATCCTGACATGTAGTACCTGTGGTAAACACATGAAGTGTATAAGTAGTAGTAGTTAAAGGAATAACTTTAATTATACTACTGGTGGCACCCGTACTCCAGACATAACTACCACCACCTCCTGCCGTCATTTTAACGGTATCCCCGGAGCAAATTGTATCTCTGTCTGTAGACAGCAGGGCAATAGGCAGGGCATTAATACTAACTGTGAATGTAGAAGTAGCTGACCCGCATGCATTTGTTACTGTAACACTATAAACTGTTTGGATTAAAGGTGAAACCGTGATTGTGGAGGTTGTTGCACCGGTACTCCATACATAACTGGTTCCACCAGAGGCTTTCAATGTATCAACACCACCAGGACAAACTGAATCACTACCGGTAATAATACCAGTTGGTGGGCCAAGTATATTAACTATCTGCTTAATTGTATCTGGGCAAGGGCCTCCGTTTTTAGCAATCATAGTAACGGTATAGGTTCCTGAAGCAGTATATGTATATGAAGGATTAATAGCATTTGATGTATCACCCGGGGCAGCTGAAGGATCACCAAAGTTCCAGAAATAGGTAATAGCACCGCTTGAACTGTTATTAAAATTAATTGTTGCCGGAGCACACAGATTATTGTTGAATGTATACGCTCCACTTACTGAGGTATCTACTTTTATAGTATCATAAAAATCGGCTCCGCAACCGTTATAAACCTCATGCAACTTTACCACATATGTACCCGGGCTGGAATATATCCAGGTTGGATTGGTAATAAGGGAATCCTGATACGTACCAATATTATAAAAATCCCAATAAAAAGAAGCTCCTGAAATTGGGTTTGATGTATTAATGAATGTGGTGTTTTGACCGGCACATACGGTATTTGCCTTAAAACTAGGCTGTGGAATTGGGCCCGGTGCTTTACCGACAACAATAACAAGGGTATCTGTACATTGGTTTCCATTGAAATTTTTGGTAATAACAGTATATGTACCAGCGCTGTCTACATAAACAGTCTGCAAAGTATCATTGCTTATTATTCCGTTAGTCGGATTACCAGACCATGAATATTGACCCCATCCCGGAGGGGCAGTTAGTGAAATAGAGTCTTGTCCGCATAAAGCAGGCGAAGATGAAATTACGTTTTCAGGGGAGCATGAAGCATCAACATAAGCATAGCCAAAGTGGCCGCCTAGTGAACAGTCCTGAATTGTAAAAATAACTGTAACACATTGTCCGAGATAATTTTTTAGAGGCACATTCACTGTAGCCCAATTATGCCAATAAACGGTATCTCCATTTGTTGGATAATAAATCCCTTTAAATCCCAATGCTGTGCTACCATACAAAGCGTCTTGCACATAAGCGCCGCAACCCGGAATTGTATCCCCGTTTTGATCGAGTACAGCTACCGTAAAAAATGGTTGTTGAAAATAAGTATGACTTGAGGTAGGGTTTTCAAGAAAAAGAGCATATTGGTAGGTAATACTTGCAGATACAGAAGACACCTTGAATGTTTGTGAAAGAATTGCAACACCTTTGCCATTGCGTGTGCTATCGCCCAATAATACAGAATGGGCTCCACCAAATGGAGATACTTCTGGCATTGAATAAATTGAATTGGCATTAAGGAAAGGGTCAGTAGCCACACCTGAGGTTATTCTCATTTGGTAACTATTACCGGTATTCGGATCTTGGGCCGCTTGTGTAACAGGACCCAGATAACCACCGATTGGGGCAGTTAATGCGAAGTTACCGGCTGTTGAATTATTAATTGAATAAAACCCGTACCAGCCATTAAAAGTACCATCTTCAAATCCTGTATTGTAACAAACAGGGAAACAACTGTCAGCGCTAAGTCTAGGGCGTTTCTTATATCTATACTCCTCAATGGAGGTTGGGAATTCTACTTCAATTTTTTTGAACTTAACAAACATATCATTCAGCTGCACTTTGCGGGCAGCCATATAATCCTTTACATTGGAAAGATTAATTGCCCCACTCCAAATACCTTGGCTAAATGCCGTTTCCATAGCACTAATCTCCTTCTCATTAAAACGGTTAAATATACCAAATTCTTGCTTGCTGGCATCTTGTTCTATACTTACCTGCTCCATGGTTAGCGACCAGAAGGAAAATAGCCTTTCTACTGTTTCAGGATTGGGTTGAGCGGAAATTGTTTGCTTCGCTTGGCCTTGTGCAAAGGCTCTAAAGTTAATTGAAGTTGAGGCAATTACAACTAAACAAAAGCAAATAAGGCGAGTAATTTTGTTCATGTATCGATTGTTAATGTTACAAATATATTAAATTTTTCCCGTCAAACTCAACAAAATCAAAAGAATTTGTCGCTATCCGACTATTAATAACTACTAAGTATGCTATGAAACAGGCGCGGACAAATATAAGGATTTTTCATTTATTGTTAAATTTCCTTATTTTAACCCTTATTCCAACAATGTTTTTAATTTTGTGGCCGCTGGTGGCAACCGTTTGTCCGTCAGTGTGTGTTTAAATAATTTTATGTATGAATTATAAGTCAGACGTTGAAGCAGTTGATGCTTTCGGAGTTAAATATAGAGAACTTTGCAAAGAGATTGGAAAGGTCATTGTGGGACATGAAAAAATTGTTGAGGATGTTCTTATTTCTATCTTTTCAAGAGGGCATTGTCTTTTAATAGGTGTACCAGGGCTTGCAAAAACCTTATTGGTAAATACTGTTTCCCAAACGCTCGGTCTTGCCTACAACCGGATTCAATTTACGCCAGATTTAATGCCCTCTGATATTATCGGGCACGATATTCTGGATGAGAACAGGAGTTTCAGGTTTTTAAAGGGTCCTTTGTTCGCTAATATCATTCTGGCCGATGAAATAAACCGTACCCCACCAAAAACCCAATCTGCTTTATTAGAAGCAATGCAGGAAAAAGCAGTTACGGTAGGAGGAAAACGCTTTGTTCTCGACAACCCGTTTTTTGTTCTGGCAACACAAAACCCAATTGAGCAGGAAGGGACGTATCCTTTGCCTGAGGCGCAGCTTGACCGTTTCATGTTTAACATCTGGGTAGATTATCCCACTTATGAGGAAGAATTGGAAATTGTAAAAAGCACTACCTTCGATAAAGAAGTTAAACTGAACAACATCCTTACCGCAGAGGAAATTATTGACTTTCAAAAATTAGTCCGTAAAATTCCGATTGCAGATAATGTGTTGGAATATGCAGTTAAACTTGTTTCAACAACCAGGCCGGATAATCCAAAAGCACCTAATGTTGCCAAAGAATATATTGTTTGGGGTGCGGGTCCAAGGGCTTCGCAGTTTTTAGTTATTGGGGCAAAATGCCATGCAGCTATTCATGGTAAATACTCTCCGGATATTGAAGATGTGCGGGCTGTTGCAGCGCCTGTACTTCGCCACCGTATTGTGCGCAACTACAAAGCCGAAGCAGAAGGAATTACAGCTGATGAAATTGTAAAAAGATTGCTCAACACTTAGGAGTCATTATATTGTTCCTAATTCGTAATTCATGATTAAATGAAGAGGGTTCTAGTATCTGTTATAAACGACTTGGTAACAGACCAGCGGGTTAACCGAACTTGCCTCACCCTTACTGAATCCGGGTATCAAGTTATTCTTATTGGCAGGCAAACAAAATGCAGCCTTCCAATGCCACCACGCCCTTACTCTAACCATCGAATGAAATTGCTTTTTACCGAGGGCGTTCCGTTCTATATTGAATTTCAAATACGATTGTTTTTTTACCTGCTTTTTCATAAAGCAGACTTATTATTCTCAAATGATTTAGACACCCTGTTTCCAAATTATTGCATATCAAAACTCAAAGGGATTCCAATAATTTATGATAGCCATGAATACTTCACAGGTGTACCTGAATTAATGGAAAACCATTTCAAAAGAAACCTTTGGAAAAGGCTTGAAAAAATGATTATTCCTAAGCTAAAATATATGTTCACCGTAAATGATTCGATAGCCAAATTATATAAGGATGAGTTTGGCACCGATGTTAAAGTAATGAGAAATTTGCCACTTCAAAAAGCAATACCTATCAAGGTTTCACGGGAATCAATAGGAATTTCGGAAGATAAAAACATTATACTTTTACAGGGGGCCGGGATTAATATAAACCGGGGAGTTGAAGAAGCAATACAGGCTATGGCACTCCTCGATAATTGCTTGCTTTTAATTATTGGAGGAGGTGATGCAATAAATAGCCTGAAGCAATTATCAACTGAATTAAAGCTGAATGATAAAGTAAAATTTCTTCCTAAACTCCCTTTTGAAGAATTAATGCAATACACCATTCACGCGGATATTGGCCTTAGTATTGATAAAGACACCAATATTAATTACCGCTACAGCTTGCCCAATAAACTCTTTGATTACATTCAGGCGGAAGTACCCGTTTTAGCCTCACCATTGGTTGAAGTGAAGAGAATAGTTGAAGAATATAATGTTGGTATTTGTATTGAATCTCACAACCCGGTGGAAATAGCTAGTAAAATAAATTACATGCTCGCTGATAAAACAAGGTGGCTTGAATGGAAAGAGAATGAAGCAAATGCTAAAAAAATATTATGCTGGGAAAATGAAAAAGCTGTTCTAAAAAATGTTCTTAAAGCTACTTCATCGAATATATCGGCTTAAAACTCGGGTAGTCATTTTTATTATTTTTGTCAAAAAAAGTAAGTATGGGAATGTGGAAAAAGAATAAAGACATTAAAGTTGTTATTCAATATGCTGATGTACTAAAAAATGAAACAAACAAGGCTTTATTAAGGAACATTCTTTCTAAAGAAAAACTGTTTAAATTTACCGGTGGCGCGAATTATTCTTCTTATGAAATTTATCATGACTGGAGAAAGTCGCAAGTATTGTACAAGAAGGATTTTATTGATTTTGTGCCCCATCTTGAAAAATTCATCAAAAAACATTTCAACGAAATATGCCAATGCTTAAAAATAGAGCCCTTTAAAATCCATGATATCGATTATCAACTTACAAGCCATAATGATGGGGAACTTTTTAAGTTGCATAAAGATAAAAGCACCCCAGCCACCGAGGAAAGAATGATAACATTTGTTTACTATTTTAACTCACCGGTTAAAAAATTCAGTGGGGGTGAATTACTTTTTCCTGAAGGGGGCGACCTTTTAATTAAGCCGGTTAATAATACAATCGTTTTTTTCAACCCTACACATACACATGAAGTGCTGAAGGTTTCATGTCCATCTAAAAAATTTAAGGATGGTAGGTTTACAATAAATGGATGGATACTGAAGGAGTCCATCCTGAAAAATAAGCCTGCAAAGGGGAAAAAATAAAAAAGCAATGTCTTAACGAGAGACACTGCTTAATCTTTAAGACCTAACATTCAGTTAGCCTCTCTTCGGTGGTTCCAGAGGAGGAGGGGCAGAGTTTTTAAACTTTTTCATTGTAATTTAGTTTATTAATTTAGGACAAATATATAAAAATTAGTCTCTGATTGAAGAAAGGCAACATTTTTTTAACATGCATGCACTCACTGATCAAGGCAATTATTTGAAATAATTACTTATTTTTACTTTTACAACCTGTATTTAGCTTACCCCATTGAGAAAAATTCTCGTCTTTTTATTCTTCATTTTTCATTCTTCATTTTTCATTCTGAAGGCACAGGACCGCCGTCTCGTTGATTCTCTCGAAAACAAATTACAAAAACTAGAGATCCACAAAAAAACATCAGGAAGTAAAACAACTGTATTGGCAGATTCAGCAGAAGCCGATATCTATTATTCTATTGAAATAGCTTATCGTGATTTTAATTATGACTCAGCTATTCGATATGCCCAAAAGTGCCTTACACTATCAGAAAAAATTGGCTATAAAAGAGGAATAGCAAATGGATGTAAAGAAATGGGAACCGTTTGTTTGCATAGGAATAATTATCAAAATGCACTTGAATATTATCAAAAGGCAGCAGACATAAGGCAAGAAATAGGTGATAAAATTGGCGTTGCAGATGTCTATTGCAATATGGGATCGGTATATAGGCAACAAGGGAATAATGATAAACGTATGGTTGTGCTGAAAAAAGCATTATCATTTTATGAAGAAGCAGGGGATAAAAAAGACATCAGTGATATCTATAGTCGGTTAGGTGCCGGATATGAAATTATGAAGGATTACCCGGAAGCATTAAAATACTATTTCAAATCATTAAAAATTAAAGAGGAAATTAAAGATGCACATGGCATGCCATGGTTATATAATTGCATTGGCGAAATCTATTATGTTCAGGAAATCTATTCCGATGCTATGTTGTATTATCGAAAGGCCCTTGAGATGAGCGAAGAACCAGGTAGTGATAAACTTCAAAACCGGTATGCCTATGTGAATATTGCAAATACTTATTTTAAACAAGGCAACTATTCCGAAGCGCTAATATTCCACGAAACAGCATTAAAAAAAATGGAAGCAATTGGCGATAAAAGTGGCAGTGCATTGGAAAATGCAAGTATTGGAGATGTTTATAAAAAACAGGATAAACTTTCGGATGCAACAACTAATTACCTAAAGGCCTTAAATTTATTTGAAGAACTAAAAGACACTGCCGGTATTGCGAAGACATGCATATCGCTTGGTGAAGTTGATAAACAAACTGGCAGTTTGCAGGAGGCTTTGAATTATGAAAATAAGGGGCTATTGCTGGCTCAGCATGTGAATAGCAAGGAAGACATTCAGGATGCTTACAGTAATTTGGCTGAAATAAATGCTTTACTCAAGAATTTTGCTGCAGCCTACGATTATCATGTAAAGTTTGAACATTGGAAAGACTCGAATTATCTTTTATCTCATAGTTCAGTTTTAACTCAAATGGAAATGACATTTCTTTCGGATAAACGGCAAGATTCAATAAAAGCAGACCAGGTAAAAAAAGATGCCGTTAAGGAGAATGAAATACGCAATCAAAGGCGTTTGCGGAATTATACCTTAGGTGGCTTTGCTATTGTAGTTTTCTTCCTGATATTTGTATTTGTTCAGCGAAATAAAATCCGACGGGAAAAGAAACACAGTGATGATTTACTTTTAAACATTCTACCTGCTGAAACGGCCGAAGAGCTAAAAAGAACCGGTGGGGCAAAAACACGAAGTTTCGATATGGTAACCGTATTATTTACTGACTTTAAAAATTTTACCCGGGCAAGCGAGACGATGAGTGCAGAAGATTTGGTTAGCGAAATGCATTATTGCTACAGTGCATTCGACCGGATTATGGCAAAATACGGGGTCGAAAAAATAAAAACTATTGGAGATGGCTATATGGCAGCAGGTGGATTGCCGGTAGCTAATTCAACCAACCCAATAGATACAGTGAGAGCAGCAATGGATATTGCTGCATTTATGGATGAAGAGAAGGCAAGAAGACAAAAAGACCAAAAACCTTTTTTTGATATACGAATAGGCTTGCATACCGGCCATGTGGTGGCAGGAATTGTAGGTATAAAAAAGTTTGCTTACGATATTTGGGGCGATACAGTAAATATTGCTTCCCGCATGGAATCTAGCGGGGAAGCGGGGAAAGTAAATATATCCGGAGCCACTTATGAATACATTAAAGATACGTTCAAATGCACCTACCGGGGTAAGGTCCAAGCTAAGAATAAAGGAGAAATTGACATGTACTTTGTTGAAAATATGATTCAATCGTAACTTATATGATAAAAATAAATATATTTTTGCGCGATGAATTTTGAAGGAGCATCCCAATTCATTTTACATAAACTGGAAAATGAATTACCAGATATACTGACTTACCACAACCTGGCGCATACTAAAGAAGTATATGAAGCAGCCACGCGTTTGGGTAAAGAAGAGAATATTACAGAAGAGGAGCTTACACTTTTGCAAATAGCAGCCCTTTACCACGATTCCGGTTGGACTTTCAGCGATACCGAGCATGAGATGATGTCGTGCGAAATAGTAATGAAATACCTCCCTGATTACGGATTCACACCCCGGCAAATAGAGGTTGTTTGTAAATTAATTATGGCAACCCGACTGCCCTGGTCTCCTGAAGATCATCTTCAAAAAATAATTGTAGATGCTGATCTGGATTATCTTGGAACTGACCGCTTCTTTCCCCGGGCTGAAGATCTAAGGCAAGAACTCCTTTCACTCGGCAGGCTTGCCGATGATACTAACTGGAATAAACTCCAGGTAAAATTTTTAGAAACGCATAATTATTATACCGATGCTGCAATAAGGAGCAGGGGGCAAAAAAAGATTGAAAATCTTGAATTGCTGAAAAAATCATTATGACGGAACACGTTATAACACAATCCAGAAAAAAAAGGGCCATTAGTTTTCCTTTTCAATTCGAGGATTTTGTTATGATGATTATCGGGGTTATTGTTATTGGTTTCGGCTTGGAAGGGTTTCTTGTTCCCAATGACTTTTTCGATGGCGGGGTAACAGGTATTTCTCTTTTAATTCATGACCTGTACCACATTAACCTTGCATCTGTTATCATTCTTGCTAATATTCCACTACTTATTATTGGTATTTATACCATCAACCTGAAGTTTGCAGTAAAAAGCCTGATTTGTATAATCCTATTATCCGTTTGTCTGTTATTCATTCACTACCCTATCATCTCACATGATAAACTGTTAATCGCTATTTTCGGAGGCTTCTTCCTTGGGCTTGGAATTGGGCTCTGTATGCGGGCCGGATGTGCTTTCGATGGTATGGAAATCCTTGCTTTGTATACTTGGAAAAAAACCAGTTTTACTATCACTGAAATAATCATGGGAATAAATGCTATCATATTTACCATAGCTGCCTTCAAATTTGGTATTGAAACTTCGCTCTATTCCATGCTTACCTATTTCACCGCAACCCGAACCATCGACTATGTTATTGAGGGTTGGGAGGCATATACAGGCGTTACTATCATCTCAAGTAAAAGTGAAGAAATAAAACATAAACTTGTGAATGAAATGAGAAGGGGTATTACTGTTTATAAAGGAGAGCGCGGGTTCTTACCCGACAGTTTTCATCAAAGTTATGATTGCGATATTATTTTCACAATAGCTACCCGCCTTGAAGTTAGAAGATTAAAAAATGTTATTCATTCCATCGACCCGAAAGCCTTTGTTTACGTAAGCATAATAAGGGAAACTTCGGGTGGAATAATCAAACGTAAAAACTTACACCATTAGAAGAAATTTTGAATGATGAATTTTGAATGATGAATTAATTATATCTTCACATTCAAAATTAGATTTATGCAATTGACTCCTATGGAAAAGGAAAATATTGTTTTCCTCGATATTGAAACAGTTCCTCAATACGCCAATTTCAATGATGTTCCGGATCCACTCAAACATTTGTGGGAGGAAAAAATGGTCAAGCAACGGATTCTGAAAGAAAATGAAACTATACCAGACTCGTTTGGCAGGGGCGGGCTTTATGCCGAGTTTGGAAAAATAATTTGTATTGTAACCGGATTTATAAAAAAGGATGAGCTGCATATCCGAAGCTTTGCCGGAGAC
Source organism: uncultured Bacteroidota bacterium (assembly GCA_903901055.1). Lineage (GTDB taxonomy): Bacteria > Bacteroidota > Bacteroidia > JABEUT01 > JABEUT01 > JABEUT01. Next base: position 60,018 of record CAIUPO010000103.1, on the reverse strand, counting down.
GATGAAATTCTTTTATTAAAAGAATTTTCTCAATTCATCGAAAACCATAAACCATTTAACCGCCCAGTTCAGTTATGCGCCCACAATGGCAAAGAGTTTGACTATCCTTATATTGCCCGCAGAATGATTATAAACAGGCTTAAAATACCGGCTCTGCTTGATAATGCGGGAAAGAAGCCCTGGGAAGTGCAATTGATAGATACCCTGGAGTTATGGAAATTCGGAGACTATAAAGCATTTACATCCTTAAATCTTTTGGCTTACATAATGGGACTTCCAAGCCCAAAACAGGATATGGATGGTAGCATGGTTGGCAATTATTATTGGGAGAAAAAGGAATTGGAAAAAATAGTCCGTTATTGCTGTAGTGATGTGGTAACACTTACAAACGTTTTTCTGCGGATAAAAGGTGATATAACAATTAAAGAAGAAAATGTTATTTTTGAATAATCATGATTGACGTAAAAGATATTCATAAAAGCTACGGGAATAACCACGCGGTTAATGGCTTGAGTTTTTCAATTAAAGATGGAGAATGCTACGGACTATTGGGCCCGAATGGTGCAGGAAAAAGTACTACCATCAATATGCTTAGCACCTTATTCCCTCCCGATTCAGGAGAAATAAATATTAATGGGCTTGATGCCAAAAAAAACATTGAACAAGTAAAAAAAATATTGGGTGTAGTACCGCAGGAAATTGCACTCTACTCGAATTTTACGGCATGGGAGAACATGTTATTCTGGGGAGGATTACATTCCATTTCAGCAGACGCTCTTCATAAAAAGGCAGAGGAACTTCTTAAACTGGTGGGCTTATCGGACCGGAAAGATGAAAAAGTAAAAAGTTATTCAGGAGGTATGAAACGCAGGATTAATCTGGCATGTGCCCTACTCCACTCACCCAAAATATTATTGTTGGATGAACCGACAGTAGGTGTTGATCCGCAAAGCCGCAATATGATTTTTGAATTGATTGAACATCTTAACAAAGATGGAATGACCATAATTTATACAACCCACTATATGGAGGAAGCTGAAAGGCTTTGCGACCGAATTGGAATTATTGACTGCGGTGTTATTGTTGCCCAAGGCACGTTGGAAGAACTTAAAACACAAAGCGAAATACAAGATGTAATAGTTATGCATTGTACTCAAACACCTAATGAATTAGCTATTACAACAAAACTAAATTTGGAAGTTAAAGTTACCGACCACACTATTTATATTCAAACGGGAGATTCTAAAAAAGACCTTACAAGATGCGTGGTTAGCTGCTCAGAAGCCGGATATGAAATTCATCATATCGATATTCAAAAAGCAAACCTTGAAAATGTGTTTCTAAAAATGACCGGAAAACAACTCAGAGACTAATGTTTAAAATACTAAGAAAGGAACTAAAAAGTTTCCTGAAGGACAGGAGGGCAATGATACTCACTTTTCTTTTGCCTATTCCATTGATTACCGTATTCGCTTTTGCCTTTGGCGGCGGTAATGGAAAAGGCACTATTGATAAAATTCCTTTATTAGTGAGTGATGAAGATAACTCAGTGTTGTCACAACAAACGGTTACTGACCTTGACTCAGTTAAACTATTAAATGTAATCCTCTGTAAATATGACAGCGGAATAAATCTTGTTAAAACAGGTAAAAGAGCCGCGATATTTGATATCCCAAAGGGGTTTTCAGATTCAGTAAAAGCATCGAAAAAATTCCATTGGAAACTTGAATATGATGCGGCTGAATCTATGGAAATGGGAATGCTTCAACAGTTGCTTGCACAAGGACTATACAGAGGGAAGGTGGTTAAAATGGCTGGTGAGAAAATGATTACAAACTCCATTGGTGCCCAATTCCCGGGTATGGATAGCAGCACATTTAAGTTTGTATTTTCAAAAATAAAAGAGAATTTTGGTGACGCTGAATCCGACACTTCAAAAAAGAGCTCCGGCAAAAGTTCCGGAGGCGGTGGAGGAGGCATGGGCAATATGAATGAGACCATGAAACTGGAAACAGAATCAGTGGTAAGTGCCGAACTTACAAGCCCCGGGTTGGTGCATGCAGTAGCCGGTACTGCGGTTATGATGTTGCTTTTTTCCTTAACAGGTATGGGCGGCAGCCTTCTTGATGAAAAGGAGCAGGGAACATTAAAAAGGTTACTCTACTCCCCTATTCATCCTTCACAAATAATGTTGGGTAAAATGTTTGCATCCATTTTGGTAGCCTGTGTTCAACTTACAATTATGTTCACTTTTACAAGCTTTGTCTTCGGATTAAAAGTACATGATAAAATTTTGCCACTTGCATTAGTTATTCTGGCAACCGCTTTTGCATGTTCCGGTTTTGGCGTATTTCTTGCAACCATAGCTAAATCAAGGTCTCAATTACAAGGCCTTAGTACTCTAATTATTCTTTCCATGTCGGTACTGGGTGGCAGTATGGTTCCCACATTTATTATGCCATCATGGATGCAGAATATTAGTTGCTTTACTTTAAATTACTGGTCGGTACAAGGGTTTTATGATGTGCTATGGAGGCAACTACCGTTAAGCGGAATACTACTTATGAGGCTTGGCATACTTCTGCTTATTGGAGCCTGTTTCATTTTGCTCTCTTTCCGTTTCTTCCGGAAGAATGTGCTGGCGTTGGATTGAAACTTTGCAATAAAAGGATTAGAAAATAAACTTTTGCATTTGCTGTTTTAATTCGGCAAATTCACCACTTTGTCATCAAACTTATAAATGTACACCGTTTCGTTGCGGTTGATAGGGTTCAGTTTCCAAACTACTAGATCTACGAAACTTGGTTCAATGGTTGTTTGATAGGATGAATGAGGATACATTTTTTGAAAAGCAGCAATTCTTTCTTCAATTTGTTCTTTACCAAAAAAGAAGACGTAATTCGGGTGTATCATTGTATCAGGAACATGCAGGATGTCTAAATAATCTTGTTTAAGTGAATGTTCATTTGTTATTTCACGCGGACTGAAATTCCATCTTCCGGTATAGAACATAGGCGACTGGGTAACACTTCCACGGTTACTTTCTTCCACCATAAAATTCTTTAAATCCTTTTTCCCGTAAAGGTAATACATGCTTTCTACACGTGTCTTTTTACTATACATAGTAGAAACAATGGGTAATGCCATGCAGTTAACTATCCAGAAAAACACCCAGAAACCTTTTAAAACACTGGGGTGCTTTTGCCAAAACTTAGATGAAGTTACAAACTCATTCCAGCCAATGCAGCCAAGAATAATTACAAAAGGAACAATAGGCAGGATAAACCTTTCCTGTTTGTTTGGAAAAATTGAGTGGAATGCGAAAAAACAAAAAGCTGGAAGAAACAAAACAGTGTATTTTTTCCACGACTTGAAAAAGCCGAACATGAGGAATAGGCTTATGGGTGGAATCAATATTCCGCCGATAACTAAAAAGTAATTATACCAGGGTCCGAATGGATAGCCACGGTTATTATTAATATTATACTCTATATATGCCCTGAACTCTGCAAAGGGCCTCCCCCATATATACATATCTACCCCGCCCTGAAAAGCCACAAACGTTGCCACAAAGAAAAACCCAAACATAAAAAAGTGTTTCCAGTTTTTCCGGAACATTAGCACAAGGCCCAGTCCGCCGGTAAACATCGCAGTCTGAAAGCGTGTATTAAAGGCAATTCCACAAAGGACACCCACCCACATATAGGTTATTAACCTATCCTTACGTTTAGGATTAATGGTCATCCATGTTGCTAACAACAAGGGCGGGATACAAAACATTTCTACAAGATCGCGCACGCTTAGCATGGGCATAAACCAGAGTACAGCGAGCAGTAATCCAACTTGCTTTGCAACTTTTTTACCGCTATAAAAATTGGCAATTTTATATCCAACCCTAACTATTATAAGCGACCAAAGAGCTAACAAACTCCGCAAAATGTACATGCGGTATTGCGGATCCATAACACCGCGCCACTTTAGGTATTTCAGAACCAAATAATGAAGTCCGGGGAAAAATAAACTTGGCCCCTCAGGTGCATTATTCATCGATGGTCGACCACCAAGCCAGGCATTATAATCGAAGCCATCAACCCATGAGCCGGCAGGATCGAGCACTAAAAACTCATCATCATGAAAAGCAAATCCTTTTGAAAAAACAACAGCTATAAGACGGAAAAATATAGCAGCAAACATAATAAGCACAAGGGGCTTTTCTTCCCACAGATTACGGATTGCCTGCCTTAACTGCACCTTACTTTAGACTTATTTTTGAATCTGACTTAAAAGAAGCACCAGATGATTTTGTTTTAAAAGCCCTTAAGCCGTCTTCAAGGAATTGTTTATATTGTTGTATATCGGCGTTATATCCTCTTTGGGGAGTTAAAATATTACCATCGGCATCAATTAGCACATACAAAGGTTGAATGCTACCTTTGTAAAGATTCACTTCCATATCAGACCATCTATCCCCCAAAGTCTCAATTTTTGAGCCATCAAATTTGGAAATACTTTTTTGGTTATCGGGCAATTCATTTTGGTCATCACAATATAAAGAGACTAGCACATAATCATTATTCATAATAGTATAAATAGAGGGGTCCGACCATACCTTTTCCTCCATCCTTCGGCAATTAGGGCAAGTATTCCCAGTAAAGTCAATCATTATAGGTTTATTAAGTTGCTTAGCAGTAGCAACGGCTTCATCATAGTCATGTATACAATTAATGTGTGGTGGGCAACCATGAGTGCCTGAAGTTTTTGCAACTACTTTTTTTGCAGTATCGGCCTTACCATTTTGTCCAGAGGATGAAGACGCTGAAGATAATCCCCAACCTTCATTGTCATATGATGACTGCGGCGGTGGCAATCCACTAAGAAGTTTAAGCGGAGCGCCAAACAACCCGGGCACAAGGTAAAGTGAAATCATGAATGCAAAAACTGCAAGAATTAAACGAAAAACGCTAATGTGTTTTAAATCGGAATCATGATGAAATTTTAATTTCCCCAATAGATAAAAACCTGTTATGGCAAATAGCACTATCCAGATAGCTATAAATATATTGCGGGGAAGTATTCCAATTGGACCATTCAGATGAATATGAAGGAACTTGATATGCAGGCCCGTCAAATCAGCATTCGATAAAAATTTAAACGAGAAGGCTATTTCCAGTAATCCTAATACCACCTTTACACTATTAAGCCAGCCACCTGATTTAGGTAATTTAGCAAGCAATGCCGGAACCGCAGCGAACAAAGCAAATGGCAATGCCATTGCCACTGAAAATCCAAACATACCTACAAGGAGGCTCCAAGTCCCTCCGCTTTGGGATGCGCCCACAAGTAATGAACCTAAAATTGGGCCGGTGCAGGAAAATGATACAATGCACAATGTAAGTGCCATAAAGAAAATACCAATAATTCCGCCACGTTCGGAAACTTTATCAGTTTTATTTACCCATGAACTGGGAAGTGTTATTTCAAACGCTCCAAGAAAAGAAAAACCAAAAATTAAAAAGATAATAAAGAATATGAGGTTTACCCATCCGTTGCTGGCAATAAAATAAAGTGCTTTAGAACCGAAAATAGCATTTATTATCGCACCAAAAACTACATAAATTAAAATGATGCTTAATGCATATAAATATGGCCCTGCAGATACTTTTTTACTATGTGACGAAGCCCGCTTTGTGAAAAAACTAACTGTGAGAGGTATCATGGGGAAAACACAAGGGGTAAGAAGAGCAACAAAACCCCACCCAAAACATTGCAGCCAAAGCCACCAATAACCTGAACTCTTTTCAGTTGGCACAGTTGGCGGAATGGATATTGAAAAGTCATAAGATACTGGCCTGAGGCACTGCCCTATATTATTACATGCTTGAAAAAATACACTTCCTTTAAATATGAAACCTTTGGGGCTATGAACAACAATTTTTTGTGTGAAGTTGGCCGGTTTTATAAAATATTTAATAATAGTTTTGTATGTAGAATCATATTTTGTAACGCAAGAATCATCTTGGGTTTTTCCTTCCAACCTGTATTCAGGTGAAGCGGTATATGTAAATGCCATTGGGGTTTCCGCATTGCTGTCGGAATGCTGAGAATAGGTATCCCACCCTTTCGGAAGATCGCAATGCATTGTAATTACATATTCACTATCATTGATTTGTTTTTGAGAAACACTCCACCATTTGGTAGGATCAATAATCTGTGAACTTGCAGAAAATGCAAGAAATAAAAGCAGGGCCGATAAAATTCTTTTCATTGAAGGTCTAAAAATACTATTTTTTATTAAGGAATATTAACGGAAAAATCATACTCCTGCGGACGCAGGCACTGGCCATTGTTACAGGATTGAAAATAAACATTCCCTTGCAGGATAAATTTTTTGTGATTGTGAACGACGATTTTTTGAGTAAAATTAACGGGCTTGGTGAAGTATTTAACGGTACATTTAAATACAGAATCATATTCCGAGATGCAAGGGTCCTCTATTGTTTTACCAACTAAACTGTAATCAGATGAGGCATTATATGTAAAAGCCATCGGAGTCTCTGCATTGCTGTCAGTGTATTGTGAAAATGTATGCCACAATTTAGGAATTTCACAATGAATAACTATTGAATATTCACTGTCGTTGATTTGTTTATGTGAAACGCTCCACCATTTCAGTGGGTCAATATTCTGTGCACTGGCTAGAATTGAAAAAAATAAAAAAAAACCTGTTAAACTTCTCTTCAATAGAAGGTGCATAAATTAAATCTTGATTTCGTGTATTCGTTTTATAGGAATGGTAGCCCCGTGTTTAAGAACAACCCTGTCCTTGGTAACTGCCCAAACAGTTGTTTCAACCTGCTTCAATCCTTCAGCATCTTCAAATAATATTTTAATTTTTACTTTGTCGTTTCCTAAAGAAGCAGCTCGTTCAAGTTCATACTCCCTTCTTAGTTTTAACTCTGATGAATGAAGAATTTCTTCGTTCGGAAAATGTAGGTTGCCTATTATTTCCTTATCAACCAAAAGCGGATTGTGGATTGCATTCATAGGGTGATTGCTTTTTGTGAATTACAAAGATATAATTTTTTTGTTGCCTTTGTAACTTTATATCTTTCATCCAGTCGATAGCCTATAACCCAAACTATATCATTATCCGATTGAAGCACATACACACGCTCTTTATCAGGTAATGGAATCTTGCTGTTAATCAGGAAATCGCTTACCTTTTTAGGCTTCTTCATTCCAAGCGGATAAAATTTGTCGCCCTTTTGCCATTTACGGATTTTTAACGGAAATGTTAATTTATCATAATCAATGGTTGCAATGGTTGCCTCCTGTGGAATTAAGAAATGAGTAGTCCTTTTGCGAATCCTAAAAGAATAGTGCGTTTCTTTTGTCAAAAGTTCTTCCAGTTTTTCAGTCACAACCATTTCCTTAATTCCTCCTGATTCAGCTCGCTTTTCAACAATTAATTTCCCTCTATCAATAACTAATTTGTGCGTTTCAGATAAAAACATTTTCCCTGGCTGGCCTTTTGAACTTTCCACTATTTGTTCACATTGACTATAATTAAATCCGACGCCCTTTAATAGCTCGAACAGATAAAGAGGGGCAAGTTTCAAATTCTTGAACAACCCAAATTGAATGGTGGTTTTATTCGTATCTTCTTTAACATATTGCGATGCCTTGCCAGTTATTGCATCCTTATATATTTCTTCGGTAAGCCTTAGCATATCCATAGTATGGCTCATTGCATTTTTTGCTTGAGGCTCTATTTTTTCAAGTGCCGGAATTAAATGATGCCGGATTTTATTGCGCTCATATTTATCTGTTTCATTACTGCTATCTTCCCTCCATTCTAATTTATTTTCCTTGGCAAATAATTCAATATTCTTTCTTGAAAAGATAAGCATTGGACGAATTAAATTTCCATGTATTGCATTAATGCCATGTAGCCCGGCAATTCCCGTTCCTCTTAAAAGATTAATGAAAAACGTTTCAATGGCGTCATCTGCATGATGAGCCGTTACAAGATAATCAAGCTTATATTGTTTTCTTATTTCCTCAAGCCAATTATAGCGTAATTGCCTTGCCCCCATTTGCACTGATACTTTATTATCTGCACAGTATTTTTCAGTATCAAACTTAATTGAATAGAATGGTACTTTATAATCAGTTGCAAGTTTCTTGACATGCCTCTCATCTCCATCCGATTCTTTACCCCTTAATTGAAAATTGCAATGGGCAATACTGAAATCAAACCCCGCCAGAAAAAACAACTCAGCCATTACAACAGAATCAAGCCCGCCACTTACAGCAAGCAAATATTTTTTACCCGGATGGTCTTTTACCAGCTTTAAAATATTTTCGTTAAAGACTTTTAACATAGCTGGCAAAAGTATGAAAAGTTGAGGGAAGTGAAACCCTTTAGAATTGCAGGGAAGAGGCACTTCAAATTAACGATAGTTAAAATCACCCGATACGAATCAACATTTCTATATCTTAGCCACCTTAATAAAATAGCTATGAAGAAAAATGCCATTTCACTTTTATTTTTAAGCCTGCCACTTTCAACTTTTGTTGCGGCCCAGAACGTAATGACCCCGGAACTGCTCTGGAAACTTGGAAGAGTAAACGGTGAAACAGTTACGCCTGATGGTAAATCGGTTATTTATGGAATTACATACTACAATGTAGACTCGAATAAAGGAGAAGAAAACCTTTATTCTATTGCGATCGCGGGTGGCGAGCCTAAACAAATCACTACTACTAAAGGAGCAGAAAACAATGTTCAGTTTTCTCCTGCCGGGAAAATGGGGTATTGTTATAAAGGTAATTGGTTTGAAGCAAATGCCGATGGAAGTGCTGCGGTGCAACTAACCAATGACAATGATGGAATTGACAATGTTAAATATTCGCCGGATGGGAAATGGGTGCTTTTTACAAAGAATGTAAAGATAGACGAGATGAAGGAAGACCTCTACCCTAACCTGCCTAAAGCCCATGCCAAAATTTATAATGACCTGATGTACCGCCACTGGGATTTTTGGGAAGATGGAACTTATGGGCATGTATTTTATGCACCTTATACTACTGGCAAAATTGATATGACCAAGGCTATTGATATTATGAAAGCTGAACCTTACTATTGTCCTCAGCAACCGGAAGGGGGCGCTGAAGACGTGGTTTGGAGCCCTGATAGCAAAACTATCGTTTATGTTACCAAGAAGAAAACAGGTAAAGAATACGCCATTAGCACGAATACTGATTTATACATGTATGACCTTGCTTCAGGCACAACAACTGACTTTACGCAGGATAATCCGGGGTATGATACCTATCCTGTGTTTTCGGGTGATGGAAGCAGGCTGGCCTGGTTAAGTATGGCTCGTGACGGTTATGAGGCAGACAAAAACCGCCTTATGCTATATGACTTTAAAACCAAAACCAAATACGATTTGACAAGTTTTTGGGATGAATCCGTCTCCTCGATTAAATGGGGCAAAGATAACTCAACATTGTATTTTATTGCACCCAGCAAGGGAACTGATGAACTTTTTGAATTGACCTTTCCGGGTGAGCTTTCTGCGAAATCAAATAAAACAATCCGGTCACTTACAAGTGGCGACCATGATGTAACTGCCATGCTTGGCTTATCGGGCAACTATATGTTGGTTACCAGAACCGATATGAATCATGCTGCTGAAATTTATAAAGTTAATGTAGACTATCATCATTATGGCAACCCGAAAAAGTTTGACAAAGACCCACCTGAAGGCGAATATACCCAACTTACATTTACTAATAAAGCCGCTTACGACAATATACACACAGGTAAAATTGAGAGGCGCTGGGTTAATACGGTTGACAATAAGCAAGAACTCGTTTGGGTTATTTACCCACCGGATTTTGATGCAACTAAAAAATACCCTACCCTACTCTACTGCCAGGGAGGGCCACAGTCAATGGTTTCGCAGTTTTATTCGTTCCGCTGGAATTTCCAGTTGATGGCTGCCAACGGATATGTTATTGTAGCACCTTGCAGGCGCGGGATGCCGGGTTTTGGTACTGCCTGGAATGAAGCTATAAGCCGCGACTGGGGCGGACTTGTAATGCAAGATTACCTTTGCGCTATTGACTCTATATCAAAACTGCCTTTTGTGGATGTGAATCGCAGAGGTGCTGTGGGAGCCAGTTACGGAGGATATTCCATTTACTTTTTAGCAGGTATTCATAATGGCCGATTCAAAACATTTATTGCGCATGATGGCGTATTTGACCTTGAAAGCATGTATGGAACTACTGAAGAAGTTTGGTTCAACAACTGGGAACATGGCGGTGCTTACTGGAACAACCCGACTCCGGTAGATTACCAAAAGTTCAACCCGAAAAATTATGTGGATAAATGGACCACACCTATCCTTGTGATACATGGCCAGCAGGACTTCCGCGTACCGGTTGAACAAGGTATGGAAGCTTATCAGGCAGCCCGTTTGAAAGGTATCAAGGCCCGTTTCCTATATTTTGATGATGAAGGCCACTGGGTGCTTCGCCCTCAGGATGGTATGGTTTGGCAGCACGAGTTTTACCGCTGGCTGAAAGAGACGCTGTAATTCAGCTATAAGATGTAAGATATAAGCTATGACCTTTAGTTTCCTGTCATTGCGAGGCTTTGCCAAGCAATCTTGCCCCAAAAGGATGTCCGAATTTTATGAGATTATTCACTATTCATATTTATAGGGGAGTTCATGAACCCTTCGGAGTTGCTTAGCAGATCCTCGGAATGACGAATTTGTTTTATTTATTAATATACTCATTTTTATTTTCGTTATAAATTTAAATTGGCCAAATAACAGGGCGGAACAGGAGCTGTAACAGAGGCCTATCAGGGAAATTAACAGGGTAAAAGCCAAACATGCAAAAAGTTAATTGCCTGATATTCAATAATATTTTTTCTGAATTTCCTGTTATTAACAGGCGGAAACAGAATTTCATAACTAAAAAATGTATATACTTTTTCATTTTTGGTATAAATATTTTCAGTAGCTGAAGTCATTTTGCGGTTTATTTCTATTCAAAGATAATGCATCAAATGTTGTTTTTTCAGAAGTCAATGACTTGGAATGAATGGAGAATGAAAAATGAAGAATTCAGAATGAAATTCCTTTCAGGGAAAAATCAAATTAACAGGTATAACAGTGAGCAAAAAGACTCTACTTAGTGGGACCTAATTAGTGTCTATTTTATTTCATTCCCGTTTTTATCAAAAGGCATTCCTGTTTTATCATCGAAATATTTTATCTGCTTCAATTTTCCATGCTTATAAATACATTGAATAGCGAGTTTTCCGTCCTTATAGTATTCCGAATATACTCCATCAATTTCATTATCCACCTCATTAAAATCCTTCCATAACACTCCATTTTCGTAATAATCCTTTTGCGGCCCATTCGAATAGCCATTTACATAAGTATTCTCCGATTCTAATTTTCCATTCCGGTAATATGTTTTCTCCACTTCATTTTGTTCACCATTGGTATATAATGCTTCAAAATGCAATTGGCCATTTTCATAAAAATTCTTCTCTATGTAATGAATGCTATCGATTTCGGTTTCAACCATTGTGCTTGTCAACTTTCCGCTATCATCGTAGTTTTTAAATACCCAATTTACACCTGTATATTTGCCTTCACCACTCAATCTTCCATTTGGATAATATGACTTTTCACTTATTAATCTATCCATGTCATAGTAACCCTCATCCCGCAATTGTCCATCAATAGTATTATGTTTCATTACTCCGTTTAATGTATCGTTTGTATAAGTAGCCTCCATCCAAACGGTCCCATCATCGTTATAACATTTTTCAACCCCATCTATTTTTCCATTTTTATATGGGGTAATACAAAATAATTTCCCATCATCATATTGCCTGTCAATTCCCTCCTGCTTGCCGGCTTTGTAAACAAGCAAATGATAATGCTTGGTATGGATAAACTGTAGTTTCTTTAGCTTTAACCCTGCACCGTTAAGGTTATCGTATTCCCTGTAATACTCCACCCACTTCCCCTCTTTTACTCCGTTCACTTTTTTATTTGTGGCTTCTGCTTTATTAGTGAAGCCGCTATCGGGCAAGGCTTGCTGGCTTGTTGCTATTATGCTGAAGGTAGTTGTGCAAAGTAAAAACAATAAAAGACACTTCATTTTCATTAATCCAAATTTAGGGAAATATTTCGTTTGCAATGCAAAACGACCTCACCCTACTCTCTCCTAAAAGGAGGTTAATGCACAAAACAAAAAAGGAGGGAATTACCCTCCTTTTTCATAGTAAAGCTTAATTACTATTTCTGAATGACTATTTTTCCGGCTCCTAACACATTGCCGCTTGCCTTTAATACACGATAGAAATAAACCCCATTAGCTACAGTTCCCAAGTCAATAAGGGTAGATTTTGCTTTCAATTGTTTTTTAGATACTACCTGTCCGAGTACGTCATAAATCTCGACCGACAACTGATTACTGATAACTGACGACTGAATTATAAACTGCCCATTATTCGGGTTAGGGTAAATGGTAATTATTCCGTTGTTGCCAGTAATGTTATCAATGCCTTCGCAGAGCACAACATAAACACTGTCTTTTGCAATTTTAGAACATCCGTTGCCATCGGTATATTTGTAAAAGAAAACATCATACTGGTTAACAGGAACAGAATCGGGATAGAAAAATGTTCCGGTTACACCTTTACCACCAAACACGCCACCACCGGGTGAACCAAACAATAGGATTGCTCCGGAGCTGTTGCATATTGTATCGGCGGATTGCTTAATAAGTGTAACATTCGGCAGTTGATTTACTTTCATGCAAACATGAGCCGTGGCGCTGCATCCGTTAGAATCGGTAAGCGTAACATTATAACAAGTAGTTGCAGTTGGAGATGCCATTGGCGAAGGGCAGTTATTGCAGCTTAACCCAGTAGCAGGTGCCCATGCATAAGCATAAGGGTTTGTTCCGCCGGAAACATTGGCTGTAAAAGCAACTGTATCTCCGCGGCAGATAGTATCGCTCTTGTAACTTAGCGTTAACGCAGCCGGTGTAGTTATTGTTATAATAAATGAACTGATACATCCTTTGTTATCTGTTACAATACATGTGTAGGTTCCTGCACTCAGGTTTGAAGCAGTTGCACTGCTTCCTCCACTGGGGCTCCAGGCATAAGTATAGGGTGCTGTGCCTCCGGTAACATTCGCGGTAGCAGAACCCGTGTTATTTCCTCCGCATTTAATATTGCTTTGAGTTGGTGTTGCAGTAGGTCCGCCTGAACTAATTACATTGGTTGATACAGAAAAACTACATGAATTTGCATCTGTGATTGTTAGGGTATAAGTCCCCGCACTTAATCCGGTAGCATTATTTGTTGAACCTCCGCTTGGTGACCATGAATAAGTGTAAGCGCCTGTTCCACCGGCTGCGCTGGCAGATGCAGAACCTGTATTGCCTCCGCAGGAAGTAGCCGTAGGTGTAACGGTAGCTGTAATAACTGCTGGCTGTGTAACAGCAATTAAACTTATGGAAGAACATCCGGTATTATCGGTAACAGTACAGGTATAAGAACCCGCACTTAAGCCCGAGGCATTACCTGTGGTGCTTACGTTTGGAGACCAACTATAAGTATATGGTGGGTTTCCTCCTGATGGGGTTACAGTGGCGCTACCTGTTGAACTTCCGAAGCATTTAATATTCGTTGGAATACCAATGAGGCCGGGAGGTGTGCAACCTGTTTTGCAAATAGGAGCAGGTGGTTTACATGCCGAGAAATTAATTGACATTGCAAATCCGTTGCCACATGCAATTACGTTTCCATTATTATTTACGGCAACATCATACACGGCAGAAGGTGTTGTTACTGTCGTAATCTGGTTAAGGTTTGCATCATATTCAATAACCTGGTTAGTAGAACCCACATATACGTTTCCGCAACTGTCTATATCAAGGCCGGAGTTGCCCGGTGCATACGCACCCAGAAAACTGGAAGAGGTTCCTCCCGGGATTGCTGCGGTTGTTAAAATATTACCGGTATTAATGTCTCTTTTATCAATATTTGTGCCATTCTGAGTATAAATAAAACTTGTTGTGGCGCGCATAGCGTTCATGCCTAAATTACCTACAATTGAATAAGTTGGGCTGCCATAAGAGAAATTATAATTGTTTGGTATTTTATAATTTACAGATGTTAATGCAGATTGAGTAGAACCAATGGAATCAAGTGTTAAGAAATAATAATTACCATTTGGTGCAGAACACATGGCGCGAACCTCATTAATATTTAGTAATCCAAAATTGTATCCTACTGCAATCTGATTAGCAATTGTGCCATTTGTAAGATTTATATTGAAAATAGCCCCTTGGTATCCTGCAATATTGAAAGGGCTAGCCCCATACATACCACCGACAACTAATTGTGTCTGGTCGCAGTTGAAAGCCATGTGCCAGTATTCATAAAGCGGGCCAAAAAAACCATTCGGATTGTTGTGCCACACAAGGCCTCCACCAGTACTAATTTTTGAAATTTCGCCGTTTGAACCTGCAGTTATGTAAGACACCCCTGTTCTGTCGGTAATTAATGTACCTAACCAATAGGAAGTGGAATCCCAAGTTGTTGTGTAGGTCCATTGAAGAGTGCCTCCTGAATTGTATTTGCATAATAAAAGCGGCATATCACCACCATATAGATATACATTGCCTGCTGCATCGGTCTGGCAATTCCAAACCCTGTTGCTGTTTGGGAAGGATGGGGTGATTGTCCATGGGTCAATAACTAAAATTTGTTCCGGATGATAATTACTTACACCAAATGAAACTGTATTATTCGCTGTTAATCTAAAGAAGGAATGAGAAGTTGAATTCTCGCCATTCAAACATTTAGTTGGTTTATGGTCTATTATATCGCCAAACAAAGTTGAAATATGCACATTCCCTTTCTTATCTAACATAGGGATTTTCCCTGCATATTTCATTTTAACCGACATGATATTGGCACCGGGCTGCACTGTTAGTGAATATTCCACTCCACCTTTAGGATTAATTACATACTCCACATCTATTCCCGGATAAAGGTTTTTATAGGTTATTTTTTCATAACCGTTCACATTTGATATTCCATTATAAGCACCATTATTTTTTGTGCCATAATTGAAATAGTCAGGCAATTTATTTTCTGCAACTATATTGCAATTACTATTGCAGCCTTCCCATTCCATCGAAACAACATCCGATTGGGTGCTTATAGCTTTCTTTTCTTCTTCATCTTCACCAACAGAGTTTTCCTCTTTTTTTGACTTATTTTTAATGGTAACTTTTGTGAATGAATAAATCACTCCTTTAGGTGTGAAATATATTCTTGTGCCTCCTTCCTCAAAGGCGTACAAGATATTGCCAGTCTGCTCCGCAGGGGTTTTGAACTGCCCTTTATTTTCTACAAATGCGTTACGCTGGCCAAACTCAAATTTGGTTGCTTTCTGTGCATTAATTAATGAAGAACTAAAAATTAAAAGGGAAAAACTAACAGATAGTTTGGTAAATAAATTCATGTAAAGTTTGTTTACAGATTTGGTAATTTTAAATTGGCACGTTTTGGTAATGACAAAACTAAAAAAAAATTGCATATAGAGTTAAAATCTCGTAAGGGAAAAATAATCTAAACACAGTGAAAAAGAGTTTACGCCTTGCCTGAACAATTACATTTGTACATTTACCGACCCACAATCAGCCTACCATTACATGAAGAACAAAGGTTTTAAACTGCTTCCTTTTATTGTGTTTTTACTTTCCGTTACATTTTGCCACGCTCAGAATGCCTATCTTGTCTATCCCAAAGCGGATATAGTTTACACCAAGTTTTTCGAAACGTATTCCGTCAAAAATTTACCCTCGTTGCAATACCTGCAATTCCAGAAAAAGCCTGACGGGTGGCATGTTGTACAACTGAATGAAAGTTACGATTCCTTTGCAAAAGACGAACTGTTCTGGTCTAGGAGAACCAAATCATTCCAGAAAATAAACTTTGACCCCATCCGCTTTGAAGGCGAAAACAAAGAAAACCTGGCTACATTCAGGCAGGATTTCAAGAACTATTATTTTAATTTATTTCCCTATTACAATTACCCAGCCTTCGATTGGGATATTATACAGGAATATGGCGATCAGAAAAACTTGCCCGATTCTATTGAATATGCATTGGGACGCTCCTACTCCTATTTTGCCGACAATATGCTCAACAATAACTCAGGCATGTCGGATAAGCGATTTCTTTTCACCCTGAAAGATGGGCCTGATGCACTTTCACCCGAACAGCTTGCTAAATACAGAAAGTATCACAACCTTGCAATTGAAACATTTAAAGAGGTTAAAAAAATGAACCCTGACTATGTGACTATGGTGGGTGATATTGGATTAAAACTTGCAGATGAATATACAGTTGGATACCTGGATATGCTTGTTTACCAGAATGATGATGAGGCAAAGAAAGAATTACCGGATAATATTTTCGACGATTTCATGATAGCGATGGCGAAAAACTATCTAAAATCCTGCGATTCGAATGCAATGCTTGTTACTTATGGAGACAACGATACATACCCATTGCTATACGTTCAGGCTAAGTATAAATACCGTACCGATGTGCTGATTGTAAATAATGAATTGATAAACGTGGCACGATACGCTAACCGGGTTAGGAGGCCTTTTCTGGGAGCTCAGGCTTTACCATTAACAATGACTCCGGAACAGTATAAGGATGGGGTGCGGGATTACCTTTTTTATTACAACAACCCAAGCGGGCATTTTAGCGATAATCTTTACAGCGATTTAAAATCAGTAATGGATTTTATGACAAGTTCAGATACCGCGAATATGCTGGAAGTTACGGCAGACAAATCAGGAACCAAGAGTACTGCATTTGTAAATTATTTACCAACCAATAAATTTAAGTTATCGGTAAACAAAGAAAATGTGCTGAAGAGTAAAATATTATCTACTGATGAAAATAAAGATTTAACGGATGAAATCAACTGGAAGTTTAACGGAACTTATCTATTGAAAGGTAATTTAATGCTGCTTGACGTATTACTTGCCAATGACTGGAAAAGGCCCCTCTGCTTCACAAACGGAAACGAAGACCAATACCTCGGATTAAATAATTATATGAAACAGAATGGGCTCGTTTATGAATTAGTTCCTGTTAAAAACGAATCATCCCAACCATTTTTTAACCCCATCATTTCAAGCGCTGATTCCTACGACCTGTATATGCATAAATTTAAATGGGGAGGAATAAGTTCGGGCAAGCATATATGCGAATCGGAAACCCGTATGGCAGGCAGTCTTAGGGCCTGTGCATGGAAATTGGCCAGCCAACTGATTGATGAAAGCAAAAATGATTCTGCCCTAAAGGTGCTTAATCTTTGTATGGATTCGATACCTGAAAAAAATTGCCCTTACGATTACCAGGTAAAATTTATTACGCATGCCTATTACAGGGCAGGTGGAGCGGCCAAAGCTAACTCCATTTCGAAAAAACTATTTAAATCTTACGAAGAACAATTAATTAAGTTGAGCAAGGCAAATACCGGTAAAGCAACGGTTAATGCAGGCGGATATGTGGATGTATCATCGCTGGAACAAGAAGCGAAAATTTCCCTCAGAGACCTGACCCGTTTTGCAAAAAACTTTAACCAGGATGCCCTTTACAATGATTACCTGCAAAGGATGAAAGCCCTTGTAAAAAAGGGATTGATTGCACAGGAAGATATTGACACCATCTCGGCGAATTAAGAATTACGGAATCCATTCTGTTAGAGTGGTGATAGTTTATTTCGCCTTCAAGGCTAATTGTAAAGAAGTTTGGCTTTTTTCACTTCGGAACCCGCCAAATATGTTCAATATCCCATTCAATGCCTCTTTGAATAAATGAGTAAACAATAAAAGGTTGCCCTAAAACATTACCTGCCCTTGTAAACTTACTGCTCCTTATTCTTTTTCCATCGACCAAAGCCAGCCTCCACTGCAATGTTATGCTGCTGGCTTTATTTGATTCTACCATACTTACATTTACACAATCTGTTTCTAAATCTTTCAGTGATGCTTTTGCTGTTCCACTAAAACCCCACATACCCCGGATTACACGTTTGGGTACAATCCAGTCTAAGTCCCTATCATCGCTTGGCCTTGCAGATTGAAAGAATGTGTGATTGGGATAAAACGTAATGCTGTCCATTATCCTGTCGGAAATAGTGGAATCTTCACTAACCGCATATCTTATCCATGCATGGCTGCACAATAAAGACTTGAGGCTGTTTGTATCTTTAAAATTGAGGTTTTGGGCCCGGATTGAGCAAACCGAAAACAAAATCAAAAAAAGGATGAATAGCCTTTTCATTTCGTAAATATATATGTATAATGCATATATTTGTTTTAGTTACAAAAAATGAAACCGGGCAGTCTTAAATTTTTAATTTGTGGTTTTTCAATTTTCATGCTTGCTTTGGGGTCAAATTCCTGTAGTAACGATGTTAAAATCCTTGCTCCGTATAAAGACATTACGGTTGTGTATGGCTTAATGGACCAAAGCGATTCAGTGCATTATTTCCGTATTAATAAAGCCTTTGAAGGGCTTGGTAATGCCTACACCATGGCCGCAGTTTACGATTCTATCTACTACCCCGTTGGTAATATTCACGCATATATACAAGACTCCAGCGCAATTTCGAGCAGTGTAGTCGATACTTTTAATCTTGATACTACAACCGCCATTCCGCTTGGGCCTGGTGTCTTTTCAAATCCGAAGCAACTGTTGTATTACACCCAGTCTCACAAAAAACCACTAAACCCGAATGACTACTATAACCTTGTAATTATAAATACCAAGACAGGTAAGAGAGTTACGGGTTCTGCCAGCCTGATGCCCGATGTAGACTTTACCTCCCCCTCAGGGTTCACATTTTCCAAATCATTTCCTATTTCGAGCGATACCAGCCGCCCATCTCGCATTGCCTGGCAAACCTCACCGGGAGCCCGGATATATCAAATGGCAATCCGATTTTTTTATAGGGAAGTTTACCAAAGCAATGTAACCATAGACTATATCGATTGGATTTTTGCACCTATTACCTCATCAACACTGGGAGGTGGGCTGACGTTATCGTATTCGTTTAATGCACAAGGCCTGCTTGCCGTAATAGCAAGTTTACCTCATAAGCAAGGTGTATCGCGTACCCCTGTTTCCGTATCTGTTATTTTCACAACCGGTTCCGATGACCTGAATACCTACGTTCAGCTAAGCCAGCCCCCACTAGGGATTAACCAGGATATTCCTTCGTTCAGCGATGTAAAAAACGGTGTAGGGCTTTATACTGCCCGCCATATTGAAACAATCCTGAAGCAAGTTGACAACGGAGTGGTTGATTCACTTAGCACCGAACCAAGGTTTATTACCCTTGGATTTTAATTATTGGCAAAGGCTTGTCAATAATTCGGTTAATCCTTGATTTTTTGCATGAAATGATTTCCTATATTTGCGAAATAGCTGAGGGGTATTTGCCTTGAGCTGTTAGCTAAAAAAAACAATTTAATGAACGTTAAAAGACTTACCGGAATAATAGCATTATCAGCCCTGTTATTCGCTTCCTGCAGCAACGATATAAAAATATTGGCTCCCTATAAAGATGTAACCGTGGTTTATGGCTTAATGGATCAGGGCGATTCTATCCACTATTTCCGCATTAATAAAGCGTTTGAAGGCGCAGGTAATGCATACACCATGGCAGCTAATTATGATTCTATCTACTATCCGGTAGCGAATATTTCTGCTGTTCTGCAAGACTCCGATGCCACTTCAGGCAAAATAGTGAACTCATTCACCCTTGATACTATTACTACTATTCCTTTGCCGGCAGGGACATTCCCTACAAAGCAATTGTTGTATTATACCACTGCAGGTGGCAAAAAGTTAAACCCGAGTGATTATTATAACATAGTTATCAAGAACACGAAAACAGGCAAGCGGATTTCAGGAAGTACTTTACTTCTGCCTGACCTTGATTTTACAAGCCCGTATAATTTTGCCGTAGCAACAACGCTCAATATTTCCTTCGATCCACAAGCCCCAACTACCATAGTTTGGAACAGTTCAGTTAACGGTCGTATTTACCAAATGACTATCCGTTTCAATTATTATGAGGTAAACTCAACCAACGACACTACCCGTTATTATCTCGATTGGGTATTTGCCCCTGTGGTTTCATCCTCCCTTGCAGGTGGAATTTCGCTTGACTACGCTTTTACGGTTCAGGGATTATATTCTCTTATTCAGTCGGAAATACAGCCTAAACTTGGTGTAACAAGGCACGTGGATTATATGAGTGTTATTTTCACAACAGGCTCTGACGACCTTTATACGTATGTACAATTAAGCCAGCCTTCACTTGGCATTAACCAGGATGTACCTTCCTTTACCGATGTTAAAAACGGAATAGGGTTGTATACCTCAAGGCACGTATTAAATTTAAAGAAAAATTTAGGTACAGGAGATGTGGATTCCCTTATAACGAACTATCCTTCACTCAAGTTTAAACATTAATCATAACTTATTTAAAGTTTTTGCGTAAGAATTAAAAACGTAGAAATAAAATACCAATATGGCTGATTTAAACAAGAAAGAAGTAAATGCCCTTATTAATTTGCTAGATGATCCGGACGAAAGGATTTTCAGCACTATAAAAGGTAAAATTCTTGATTTGGGAGAACAAGCCATTCCTGTATTGGAGGATGCATGGGAAAGTTCGGTTGATATTTTACTCCAAACCCGTATTGAAAATATCATTCACCGTATACAATTCGATAAAACCCTTGATGCAATAAGAGACTGGAAGGACGGCAAAACCACAGACCTGCTGGAAGGCGCGTTGCTGGTGGCACGTTATCAATATCCGGAATTAGATGAAACCAAGATAAATGAGTCCTTACGCCAGTTATACCAAGATGTATGGCTCGAAATGAATGACCAGCTTACTGCCCTTGAAAAGGTTAGGGTTATCAACCATATATTCTTTGATGTACACCGCTACCTCGGAAATACCGAAAACTATACGGCCCCCGAAAATTCATATCTTAATAAAGTACTTGAATCTAAAAAGGGAAATCCGCTTTCATTGGCCATTATATACCTTACGCTTTGTCGCAAACTTGGCCTTTCAGTGTATGGTGTTAACCTACCACAGCATTTTGTAATGGTATATATTGATGAACTTGTATTTTCATCGGAAAACAAGGAGGACAATATTTTATTTTACATAAATCCATTTAGCAAGGGCGCAATATTCAGCCGCAGGGAAATAGATATTTTCCTTAACCAGCTTGCTATTGACCCACAGAAATCATTTTACCTTCCTTGCTCTAATGTTGAAATAATTAAGAGGCTTGTTCGCAATCTGATTACCTCATATACCAACCTTGACCAACCGGATAAGGTGGCTGATATGAAGGAAATTCTAAAGACGCTAAATTCCTAAAGGAAACTTTTTTCTTATTCGTCATTCTAACTTATTGCTAAGAAACGCTTTGTTCAAGAGATGTTCCACTTGGTTCAATATGACAAATAAACGATTTTACTTACCTTTGCAATAATACAAAAGTATGCAAGGGATTATATGAGTGATGTTAGCGGAAAAGCATTTGATTTTAAAGCATTCAAAAGGGTAATTGAATACCTGCGGCCTTATCAGAGCACCGCATGGATTACCCTTATTTTAAGTGTATTGCTTGCCGGAATTGCTCCCCTTACCCCTACTTTTATCAAATATATTCAAGATACTGCGGCCCACATGGGCATGGCGGCCGGGTTTTCCTTCCTTTTTAATATGTGCCTGTTGCTTTTCGGGTTGCTTGTTATCCGCAGTGTTTTTCAATTTGGAAATACTTACCTGGCAAGCCTTTTAGGGCAAAATATTATTAAAGATATGCGAATAAAACTTTATACACATATACTTAGTATGAAACTTCAGTTCTTTGACCGCACACCGGTCGGGACACTAGTTACCCGAGTTAATTCCGACATTGAAACCATTGCGGAAGTATTTTCAGACGGGTTGGTAGTTATAATAAATCAAGCCTTAACGGTATTGGTTGTTATTGTTGTAATGATTTGGCAGAATTGGGCGCTCGCCCTCCTAAGCCTTAGTGTTTTTCCGGTACTCATTTTTGCTACATACCTTTTCCAACGGGCCACACGCGCCTCTTTCCAGGACGTAAGGGTGCAGGTTGCAAGGCTAAATGCATTTGTGCAGGAACATATTACCGGGATGAGTATTGTGCAAGTTTTTAACCGTGAAGAAACCGAACTGGAAAAATTCAGGCAGATTAATAACAGCCACAAAATGGCGAATATCCGTTCTATCTGGTACTATTCAATATTTTTTCCGGTGGTTGAAATACTATCATCTATTTCTATTGCAATAATAGTGTGGTGGTGTACCAAGGGGATGCTAACAGGCACAATAAGTTCAGGAACAATTACCCAATATGTGCTTTACATTAACCTCCTGTTTGGGCCTATACGTCAGCTTTCCGACAAATTCAACACCCTGCAAATGGGTGTGGTTAGCTCAGAACGTATTTTTACCCTGTTGGATACCGTGGACAATATTGAGGACAAAGGCACTCTTAAACCTGAGAAACTGAAAGGCAAAATAAAGTTTGAGGATGTTTACTTTGCATATAATAATGATGATTGGGTTCTGAAAGGAGTAAACTTTGATATTGAACCTGGCAAAACACTTGCCATTGTTGGTGCTACAGGCGCCGGCAAATCGTCCATCATTAATATTTTAGGGCGGTTTTACGAATTCCAGAAGGGCTCGATAATGCTGGATGATGAGGAAATTCGGGATTATTCCGTTGAATCGCTACGTAAAAATATTGCTATTGTGTTGCAAGATGTATTTTTATTTTCAGATACAATAACTAACAATATTGCTTTATTTAATAAAGAGATAACCGTTCAGCAAATTCAGGATGCAGCAAGAGCAATAGGCGCAGAAGCCTTTATTGAAAGCCTCCCAGGTAAGTATGAATACAATGTAAGGGAACGGGGCAATATGCTTTCAGCAGGGCAAAGACAATTGGTTTCCTTCATCCGTGCTTATGTGCAAAACCCGGCTATACTTGTGTTGGATGAAGCCACGTCCTCTATTGACACAGAAACAGAAAGATTAATTCAAACTGCTATTGAAAAACTAACAGAGCATCGTACATCTATTATCATTGCCCACAGGCTTGCAACCATTCAGAGGGCTGATAAAATATTAGTGCTCGATCATGGGATAGTGGTAGAATCAGGCTCGCACCAGGAACTTTTGCAGAAAGATGGTTTTTACCGTAAACTCTACGAAATTCAGTTTCAGAAAGAAGAAAAGTTGAGGGCTTAATTAGTAATTGTAAATGCTTAATTGTTAACGGTAAATGAATCCAGTTAACAGATAATTTAACACAAATTTTCCGATTTAAACATCAGATTGTTGAAAAAATAATTATATTTGTATTCATACCCGATTAAAAGTTATATGTCTATACATAAAAGGTGGTCAAATTACACCCGAAAAAACGCGTCTTCAGAACCCGATAAATATGGAGTTTATGAAATAGGAGATATTGAAACCGGAGCCATTCTGTATATTGGTGAAGGTAATATCCGCTCAGGCTTGCTTGCCCACAGCCCTGATGGAGGGAAAAACAAACATGTTTCTATTTTCGGAACTTCGATAGTTGGCTTATATGGATACCGTTTTGAAATTTATACGAAAGAAAAAGCCAAGCAACGCCAGAAGGAATTAATAAAGGATTTCAAGAATACATTCGGCTCTCTTCCGCGTTTCAACCAGAAGCAGGAAAAATCGGCTGCCCCGGTATTTATTTAAGCATTCTTTTTCTTATTCGTCAGTCTTCACAGGTTGCCCGTGCGCAACTTTCATGTTTAGCTGAATACAGGCGCTATCTCCAGGTAATCTAACTAAGGTCATTAGGGTACTATCGTGGTTTATGTGTACCACCCCTCCGATGAAATCCCAATATTCTTTTTTATCATTGGTAGTGAATACAACCATCCCTGATTTCTCTTGCCATGTACCCGCAATATTTTTAAGATTTCCATTGGATGTGAATGAGCCATCATTACGGATATCTATTACTTGCCCTTTGTAATCACGTTCAATTTTCCTTACTACTAAAGCAAGGCTATCTTTATCCCAATCCTTCACATCACGCAATTCGGGTGCTGTTATGTAGGCATAAATAACCACCCACTTATTGGTGAGTTTTTCTTTATTACTGCGTTTGCAGGCAGCAAGTAAAGTAATCAACACAAAGCCCAGAAGAACTTTCCTCATTAGGATTTTAAAGAAGTAAAGGTATGTAAAACATATAAATGAAAAGAGAAGCAAAGTTTAGTTAACTCCGAAATAGTCAATATTCAGCTTTTCTCCAGGTGCTGGCTTCATGTATAACTCAACAAATGTGACTTGCAGGTCAAGGGTAATTTTCACATCAATCGCGCTATCCATGCCAATTCGGATATTCTTAGAAGGGAAACTCCACAAACAACTTGAGTTATCTTTACCGGCAAATATTATTTCTCCCGGCCTATAGCACCATTTACCCGAAACATTCGTTACTTTTCCGTTAGCTGTAAAAGTACTGTCAGCTCTCAGATTATATGTCTGGCCTATATAAGAAGCCTCCGCTTCTTTAATTTTTGTAACAACAATATATTTTATTGAATCTGTCATATCGCTCATGTTAGGCACATTGACGTAAGCTTTTCTCGCAACCCATTTATGAGCGAGTTTTTGCATATCAGTTTCCTTTTTGGGAAACAGGCATGACACAAATAAGATACTAATTATTAACCCAACTAAAGAGAATGGGAGTTTCATAAAAAACTACTTTACCTCGCTGAGGTAAGCCATAATGCCGCCTTTCAGGTTATAAAGGTTGGTATAACCCAGTTTTTGCTCCAAAGCCTGAATGGCAGTAGCCGAACGGACTCCACCTTTACAATGGATAACTGTTTTTTTATCTTTTGAAATTTCATCAGCCCTTGTAAGTACAGTTGCTAAAGGAATATTTAATCCGCCAATGCTTGTTTCCTCAACTTCCCAAGGCTCGCGAACATCAATAAGCTGAAAGTCCTCTTTAGAGTCTATCATCTGTTTTA
Organism: uncultured Bacteroidota bacterium; assembly: GCA_903901055.1. Lineage (GTDB taxonomy): Bacteria > Bacteroidota > Bacteroidia > JABEUT01 > JABEUT01 > JABEUT01. The sequence continues at coordinate 34,757 of CAIUPO010000103.1, read as the reverse complement.
ACTCCTGAGCATTAACTTCTTTCATATCTATTAGTTATTAATTGCTTCCGCTCCGGCAACAATTTCAAGGATTTCCTTGGTAATAGCAGCCTGACGGGCTTTATTGTATGATAACTTGAGGCTCTTAATTAATTCAGAGGCATTATCGGTTGCTTTGTGCATAGCAGTCATACGAGCTCCGTGTTCGGCTGCATACGAGTCAAGTAATGAACGGAAAAACCTTACTTTAAGTGCATACGGAATTAAATCCTGAATGATCTGCTCCTGGTCTGGTTCAAAAATATAATCAGGCTTAATGCCTTTAATAGATTCCTTTTTGGACTTATTTTTAGAAGACTCAATATTAAATGGAAGAAGTTGGTCAACGGTCAATATCTGAGTAGCTGCATTCTTAAAACGGTTATAAACCACCTCTACCCTATCAACCTTGCCTTCGGCATAAAGTTTCAATATCTCGCTGGCAAATTCAGCTGCGTTATCGTAGGTTAACTTGTCCCAAATCTCATTGCGTGAGGAAAATATTTTGGCATTCGCTTTTTTGAAATAGTCGCTGCCTTTTTTACCAACACAAGCAAAACTAACATTTCCCTTAGCCATCTGCTCGGGGTACTTTTCCCTGATAAGTTGGTTTACACCTTTAATAACGTTTGCGTTAAAGCCACCGCATAACCCACGATTGGAAGTAATTACTGCAATAATAACCTTCTCAGGAAGACGGTTCTCTGCATAAACTCCGGCACTTGACCCGGCAGAGTCAATAAGATTATCTAATATTTCTTTCAGCTTGGCCTCGAAAGGGCGCATTAGAATAATAGCATCTTGTGCCCTGCGCAACTTAGCTGCCGACACCATTTTCATGGCGCTGGTAATCTGTTGTGTAGAGATTACTGATGCTATACGTATGCGTACCTCTTTTAAGTTTGGCATGACTTTCTATTTCTTGTATTTCTTAGCTAAATCAGATGCAATTTTTTCCAATGTGGCAACCACATCATCAGGCAGTTTACCTGCTTTTAATTCAGATAAAACATTCTTATGCTGAGCTTCCAAAATGCCTAAATATTCTGTTTCAAATTCTCTTACCTTATCCAATGGAACATCTCTCAACAACCCTTTTGTTCCGCAGTAGATAATAGCAACCTGCTTTTCAACCGCCATTGGGGAATACTGTGCTTGTTTCAGGATTTCCACGTTACGAGAACCTTTTTCCAATACATATTTGGTAGCGGCATCCAAATCAGAACCGAATTTGGAGAACGCTTCTAACTCACGATATTGAGCTTGGTCAAGCTTCAATGTACCAGCCACCTTTTTCATGGACTTAATCTGAGCATTACCACCTACACGCGATACAGAGATACCTACGTTAATAGCAGGACGTACACCCGCATTAAAGAGGTTACTTTCTAAGAATATCTGTCCGTCAGTAATAGAGATAACGTTTGTAGGGATATATGCTGATACGTCACCTGCCTGGGTTTCGATAATTGGCAATGCAGTTAAAGAACCTCCGCCTTTTACCAAATGCTTGATACTTGGAGGAAGGTCATTCATATTGCTTGCAACTGATTGATCCGCATTGATTTTAGCCGCACGTTCAAGTAAACGGGAGTGTAAATAGAACACGTCACCCGGATATGCCTCACGTCCCGGAGGGCGACGGAGAAGCAATGATACCTCACGGTAAGCCACGGCTTGTTTTGAAAGATCATCATAAATAATCAGAGCAGCGCGGCCTGTATCACGGAAGAACTCGCCCATAGCGGCACCTGATAGCGGAGCAAAAAACTGCATTGGAGCAGGATCGGCAGCACTGGCGCAAACAATAATAGTATATGGCAAAGCTCCCTGTTCATCTAATGTACGAAGAACGTTAGCTACGGTAGAACTTTTCTGACCGATAGCCACATAGATACAATAAACAGGTTGTCCTTTTTCGTAAAATTCTTTCTGATTGATAATAGTATCAATTGCAATTGCCGTTTTACCAGTCTGACGATCACCGATAATTAACTCACGTTGTCCGCGGCCAATTGGAATCATCGCATCAATTGACTTGATACCTGTTTGAAGTGGTTCATTAACCGGCTGACGGTAAATAACACCCGGAGCTTTACGTTCCATAGGCATATCATACAATTCGCCTGTGATTGGGCCTTTTCCATCAATCGGATTACCCATACCATCAACAACACGGCCAAGTAAACCTTCGCCGGCTTTAATTGAAGCAATCTTTCCGGTACGTTTTACAGTAGCGCCTTCCTTAATATCTCCTGAGTTACCAAGTAATACCAAACCTACGTTATCTTCTTCTAGGTTCAATGCTACGCCTTTCAATCCGTTTTCGAATTCGACAAGCTCACCCGCCTGGCAAGAATCCAATCCGAAAACACGGGCAATACCGTCACCAATTTGAAGGACAGTTCCTACTTCTTCAAGTTCCTTTTCGGTCTTGAATCCTGATAACTGTTCGCGTAAGATTGCAGAAACTTCTGCAGGTTTTATTTCAGCCATAACTATTTATAAATTAATTGAGTATATGCGTTTGATTAAAATTTTTGTTTAAACTCTTTAGCTGCTTAAGGACACTCATATCAGCCTGACGGTTTCCTACAGTAAGAACAAACCCGCCAATAATTTTCGGATCGATTTTTTCGTGTAATTCAATGGTGGCTTTAAGGTGATTGGTAAGAATCTTTATCAGCTTTTTACGGGTAGGTTCGTCTATCTGAATCGCTGAAGTGATTGTAACAACTGTTACATTCATTTTAACTTTATAAAGTGCAATGTATTCCTCAGCAATCTTATCTAAATAAGACTCCCTTTTGTTTTTAGCCATCAGAACCAAAAACTTATCGGTAACTTCCGATACCTCTCCTTTCAATAAAGTCCTTAAGGTGCTTATTTTCTTGTCCGTTTTAATAAGAGGGCTTTGTAATAATAGCCTGAAGTCATTTACTTTCTGGCATAGCTTCAACAGCTTGGTCATATCGCCATATACCGCTTCCTCCTTGCTTTGCTCACCTGCAAGTTCAAAGAGCGATTTTGCGTAACGGAATGCTATTGCTGAGTTGGCCATCCTGTTTCTTAGTTAAGGTTAACTTCGTCAATCATTGTATTCACAAGGGCTTTCTGTTTTTCATCCGAAGATAATTCGGTACGAATAATCTTTTCTGCAATTTCAATTGAAAGCCTTGCAACCTGGGTTTTAATTTCATCCATTGCAGCTACCTTCTCACTTTGTATTGCATCTCGGGTGCTTTGCATAATCTTATCTGCTTCAATTTGCGCCTTAGCTTTGGCTTCACCTATAATACTGTCTTTGGTTTCGCGGGCTTCTTTTAAAAGTTTATCACGTTCGTTGCGTGCTTCCATCAAAATAGCTTCGTTGCTGGCCTGAAGCGCTTTCATTTCTTCTTTCGCTTTTTCAGCGGAATCAAGGGCTGTTTGAATTGATTGTTCCCTGTCCTTTAAGGATTTAAGGATTGGCTTCCATGCCATCTTCTTCAGGAGGAAAAACACCACCAGGAAGGTAAGTGTCATCCAAAATATGAGTCCGATTGAAGGTACTATAAGATCCATTTCGAGTTATGAGTTATAAGTTATGAGTTATAATCCTATTGATTCTTAATTAAATAAACCCCGGAGAACAACCAACCGTTGGTCTCCGGAGTTCAAATAGCAATTACTTGATAAGCAATACCAACAATCCTATTACCATACCAAAGAAGGAAGTTCCTTCAATAAAGGCGATGGCAAGAATCATGTTAGTACGCAAATCAGCCATAATTTCAGGTTGACGGGCCATAGATTGAAGACCATTGGAACCAATTGAACCGATACCGATACCGGCACCGAGAGCTGCTAAGCCCGCTCCAATTGCACCAAGACCATAACCAATGCCAATGTTTTGGCCTGAAGCTGCTGCGTCTAATAAAACTGATAGTAACATAATTAATAATTATTTAGAGTTAAAGAATCCATGATTTAGTGATGCTCCGCTTCTTCCGTTGCCATTCCGAAATAAATTGCAGATAAAAGCGTGAATACGTAAGCTTGAATGAGTGACACAAGAACGTCAAGCAAAAGCATACCCGCTGAGAACGCAACTGAAAAAACAGAAGTTAAATATCCTGCAAAATGCCCCCATAAACCACCGAAGATAAAGATGAGCGCAAAAAATGAAAGGGCTACAATGTGACCCGCCAGCATATTGGCAAATATCCGGATAAGGAGTGTGAAGGGCTTTAAAATAATACCTAGTGTTTCAATAGGCCCGAGGATAGATATCTTCACCCATGCAGGAACACCTGGCATCCATAAAGTATGACCCCAATAGGTTTTTCCTGAGTTGGCCATCATTACTATAAATGTGAAGCATGCAAGAGTGGTAGTAATAGCAATATTACCTGTTACGTTTGCACCACCCGGAAAGAAAGGAACGAGTCCAAGAATATTCATCAGTAATATAAAGAAGAACAATGTCAATAAGAAAGGCATGAATTTTTCGTAATTCTTTTTGCCAATACTTGGGATGGCTAAATCATCGCGAACGAAAACGATAATTGGTTCGAAGAATGATTGAATCCCTTTGGGTGCTCCAAGGCCTCTTTTGCTATACCCTCTTGAAACTGCTGTCATAATGAGTAACAAAAGAATTCCCGATAACATAATGCTTGCAGCAGTTTTGGTAATAGAGAAATCCCAGAGTTTTGCAGTATCAGCAGTATTGGTTGAACCATCTGAATTAGCAACCACTATGTGTTCGCCATTCATTTTGTATCCATTATATATGGCTCCGTTCTCTAACTTATTGGAACAGAACATTGCAAAACCATGATTGGAAGAATACAATATGATAGGAAGCGGAATGGAAACATCGCCTGCAACATGCCAGCTATGAGCATCGCTTACGTGCTCTAAAATCATATCTCCTGCATTGAAAGATTTGCCTTCTTTGCCCGCCTCAGCTTTAGCGTCGGAGGGTTCTGCCGAAACCATAGCAGGTACCGCAAAAAGAAGGGCAACTACAAACAGGAGTTTCTTGAAACTTGAAATAAGCTTAAAATCAATCACTTTTAGGTTCATTTTGAGGTATTTTTAGCCTCTTTTTTTGAAATTCGCTGCAAATATATGCTATTTCCGAAACAACTATTTCGGATTGTGAATAAGTTTTGAAAAAGAAGGGATAGAAACCTTAAAAGATTCCAACTTTATAGTTGACCAAAGTTTGTAATATTGAAGTAACTTAAAAACATGAATAAGTTCGCCGAGAATTTACTTAGAATTGCCAAAAGCGATATTAAAGCCTCTAACTATCTTTATAATAAAAGATTTTACTCACAATCATTTTTTTCTTTTCAACAAGCAGCAGAAAAAGCTAATAAGGCTTTTGGTTTACTTGATCAACTTATTGGAGAGGATGGTTTAAAAAAAGTAAGCCATCAATCTGCAAAAGTTCAAAGAAACGCTGTTAGGCAAAAGAAATTAGAAGTGGAAGAATTGATTTATGCGTATACAAAAAACCCGATGCTGAATACTATTACTCCATTTAAAGACTTAGATATTAATGGTTATTATCAGAAACTAAACGATATTCAAACCCTTTTTGATAAACGCTATAATGAGGAAATAATTAATATTCCTTTAATTACTTTAAACGACATTCTTTACACTCTTTATGAAATAAATGATTCCAAATTTAAAATGCCTCAGGAGTTTAAAGATAGCTTCAAAAGCAAAATGCTTGAATACGCAGACGGGTTCGGGAAACTTGGAAAGATAAAGGGGAAAGATGAAATTTATGAAGTAATGAAAGATGATGACCAAGTCAAGTTGCTGTGTGAATATTTAATTAAATACTTTGAAGAACTATTCCAAATACAAAAAATCCACACTGTTATTTTTGTTTGCGCTTTCATAACTTCTCATCATTGTGAAGCTGCACGCTATCCGAATAAAGGTAAAGATCCTTTAAAAACTTATACTAAAAAACTTCCAGTGGTTAAATTACAACCCGAATTTATGGATTTACTTGAAAATGCAATTAAAAAAATACTAAAATATTGTAAAAATTAAAATCTCAAAAGGATTTAAAGTTTAAGTAATCGATGCCTAACAGTTACTTTAAAGTCGAAATAGTTTTTACTTTTGTATAAAAAATTAAAAACTATGAAAACAGATTTTTACACAAAAACAGTGCTTACAATTATTGCTGTTGCTTTAGTTGCTCTAGTAATTCAGAATGCTTCAATTATTCCTAAGGCGGAAGCAAATAATCTACCTTTAAATAGGACTACAAAGGGATATGATACTGTAAATGTTAATATTATAGGGATTAGTGGTCAACCTATACCGTGTGATTATGTTGGCAATCAAAATATTCAGGTTCCATATTTTTTAACCAGGTCATATAACAAGAAAGGGGATAAATAATATTTAGGATCCATCCTTAATAATTTTCTTATTTGCATGCTATTTACCTGTAAAATTTGAAATCAACACATGTTACAATATTGAAGCCTATGCTATTTCAATACGAATATCTCGCGATAGTGGGCTTGTTGATAGCTTCAATCGATAAAGAAATGTTAGATTTCGAAAAGCTATTTTCATAAAAAATCGTGAAAATTTATATATGGAAATAATCTATCTTTACACTCAAACCAAAACACACTCCATCTATGAAACCTATTTTATTATTACCAATCGCATTGCTTGCAGCAGTTGTAGCTTGCAACCAACCAACTGATACAAAATCTACCACTACTACAACAACCACTACGAACACTTCTACTACACAAACAACATCAACCAATCCTAATGAACCTAAGGACAGCGGCGTATATTTTGTAAACCTGAAAAACTGGGATACCGTAAAATCACCATTTGTTGTTCAAATGGGTGTAAAAGGAAAGACTGTTGCACCAATGGGCACAATGGATATAAAAACAGGACACCACCATTTAATTATTGATGGCAATTATGTAGTAAAAGGCCAAATGGTGCCAAAAGATGAAACCCACCTACATTTTGGAAAAGGACAAACGGTTGACACCCTTTCATTGAGCCCGGGCTCGCATACACTTACTTTGCAATTTGCCGACGGTTCACACATGTCGTATGGAGATGACTGGCATGCGATGATTACTATTGTGGTAAAATAGTAGCGTACAAATCTTTTTTGTTTTAAAATTTATCGGAAGGGAGATTTATCTTCTTTCCCTATCTTCGCCGCATGTTAAAAAATCGCGTTCACTGTAAATTGTTTTTATTCTTAGCTCTTAGTTCTTTACTCTTAGCTTTTTATGGTTGTTCCCCAAAAATAAAAATGGGCATCTGGGCCAAAAGGCATCAGGAGGCTGCAACTGCACTTGGTAATTGGGCGGCAAGTAATTCAATAGATGCTGCTGCATTATTAAATGTTGACTGTTCGGACAGAAAGCAATTCAAGAAAAAAATCAATGATGCACTTGCTGGTTCTAATCAACAACAAGAGACAACTACTCAGCAAAGCGGATACGATGTGAGTCAACATAATTACCATTACGGCAATGCACCTGCAAGAGGTAGCTCATCAAGAGGTAGCTCATCAAGAGGTGGTTCATCCAAAGATGGTTTTGCCGATTGGTGCAAAAAATATCCAAGAGCTGCAAAAAAGTTGAGAGGCCATGCCAGAGCCTTGTGTAAGGTTGGGCTGGGGATATTGAGCGGGGCAATAAAATAGTAGACTTCACTACCGACGCTTCGGTCGGGACTGGTCTGCCCCCTCATTTTTGGAGAGGGAAAACTCCCCACCATCAAAATACTACTAAAATGATTGGTAGATTGCATAAAACAAATTAGTCCCGTAGGCGATACGGGACTAATGGTTAAAGGGTTAAAAATTTCCGAGAGTTAGTGAAACCTCTTCTTGCTTTTGCCGGCTCTTGATTTACCAGGGAAATGTTTCCTTAAGTGTGAGTGTAAGGTAACATACTGAAGTTTTGGTAAATAATTCTTTTGCAGCCAACGGTGCAAGTCAGACAGCTTTTCGTTCGGTTTGCTTTGAAGACGCTTCTTAATTGCATTGTGCGTTTCTTCATTGATAATCGTACGGAATGGTCCTGCCTGGCTTTGACGTACACGTGCTAAACCACCTTTCTTGTATAATTCAAGGCAGTTCATAATACGCATGAAAGAACTTCCTGTTTCGCGGGTAATGTCGCCAATACCGTTGATTTTCCTTTCTTTTACCATGATCAGGATTTGAATCCTGGGCTTGATTCGTGGTAAAGCAAGTTTGTAGGCTTCTTTCAATTCAGCAAGTGATTCTTTGATTTGAGGAAGTTGATTCAACCTCAATTCGCGGATTTCTTCGCCGAAATCTTTGCGCGCATACTTATACAAGGTAGGAAGACTAACCTTCAAACCATGTTTTTTCTGCAACCACTTGTGCAATTCTTTATAGCTGGTAGGTTCGCCGCTCTTGAGTCTTGACTCAAGATCTTTGCGAATCTGATCCGGCCATAAAAACCTGCGGTGGCCTTTGTCCTGCAATTGCATAAGGGCTTTAAGTCCGCCCTTGTCATACAATTCGCTCCACTTTAAAATGGAACTGTAGCTGGCTCCGGAAGCTTTGGCTATATTAATTCTCGTGGCCCTGCGCTCTTTTTTAAGCGCTAATAACATTCTTATCCTGGGCTTCAGATAAGGCTTCACATCCTTAAGTAAAGACTTAAGTTGAGGAAGCTGTTCGGTTACTTTGGTTTCTATTAGTTTTGTCATGTCGCAATATTAGTACATATTTACATAATATTAGTATACTTACATCATATTTTAACATGACTTAACTAAAAAAAATATTCACGTTTGTCATTTAATGCTCATATCCAATTCAAAACACATTATTTCAGAAAAAAATTATTTTTTATTTTTTTTTACCTTTGCCCGCTTTATAAAATGAAACGTTTAATTCCATTACTTCTCAGTGTTTTAGCCATTTTAATAGCCGAAACTACTTTTTCCCAAGACGTAAGCCGTTTTTCTTCCGATAAAAATAAATTTTCGGTTGGATTTGAACTTTCTGGCTCATTCCCAACCGGAAGTTTTTCGAATATAAATATCAACTACCCCTGTAACTCAGTTGTTAGCACTGCATCATCTTTTGAGTTGTCATTAGGTTATAAAATCAATTCTAAATATGGGGGAATGGTTACTTTATCCGAAGGCCTTTTTGCAATTGACCCTTCAAGTTCAGGTGTTTCGGAACTGATAAATAACCATCCGGGGTTATACCAAAACGCTGAAGTATTAAAAAGCGGACAATTGGTGGAACAATCAATAATGATTGGCGGATATTATGACTTACCAATAAGCAAAAGCGGTAATATATTTTTAAAATCACGTGTATTGCTGGGCATCATGGGCTGCAGTATTCCGGAAGTTGAAGTGGTTGGAAATCATTTGCAGGGTGCACCTGATAAAAACGGCAACAGTATTGATACTATTGAAACCTGGGATACGCCTAAAATATATGCATATTCATTTTCGTTCAGGGTTGATGAAGGGCTTTACTATTCACTGAATAACCGGTTACAGTTCTTTATTAATTTGCATTATCAGGGTTGCCCCCTTACATATTCAAATGTCCCGGCTTCTTATAATTTGTCAGTCTATCAAAATAATGCAGGTAAAGGAACTTCTCTTACACTAACCAATTTAAATCATCAAACGGAGGTAAGCCCTATGGTTTTTTACCAGGCAATTAGCGTGGGTTTAGGTTTTGAAATAAGGTTTTAGAAACGCTTATTTAATAGATATCATCTTTATTGTTTTGGCAAAAGGGCCAGCCGACATAGCACAAATAAAGGAAAAGTTGCGCGGTTGGGGAATGGTAAACTCTACATGGTAAGTTCCCGGTGGAGTTAACGAATTAACAAGGGTTTGTATTCTTCTGCCGCCATTATCAAAAATCTCGATATGTACCAGTTGTGATTGAGGAATTGTGAAAGTAATAACAGTAGAATTTGTAAACGGATTTGGTACATTTTGAGATAAAGAATAACCACTAAGGTCTTTTATACTATTATTGATAGAGGTTGGTAGACCATTATATTTGTAAACTCGTTGTCCGACGGCGTAGGCCAATGTGTCACTTAAAAAGCGAACCCTGTTTAAATTAACCAACACATTCGATGGGCTAACCGTATCCCATGTTTTGCCGCTATCTCGCGTATGTAAGGCATACGAATTACCACCTACCCAGCCAACCGAATCATTTCTGAAACCAATTCCCTGGCTCCATCCATAAGGCACATTTGAAATTACTTCCTCGCTCCAGGTATTTCCACGGTCGCTCGATTTAAAAAAGCGTAAGGTATTATTACTATATAATTCTTCTACTGAAACATAAAAAACATTTTTGGAGGGATGGCTGATTTTCCAGCAATGGTTTCCTTGTTTAGTGCCCGTAATTTTTTTTGTCCAGTTTTTGCCACCATCTGATGTAAATAAAATAACGGAATAAGAAAGTCCTTCAATAGAATCAGTGCCACCTACTACAAACCCGGAATCAGGTGTCATAAAATAGGTGTCAATCAACATTCCGGCAAGGGTATCCATTTTGCGGGAGTAGAAAGTGTTTCCTTGATTGGTACTTTTCATAAAATAGGGAGGCCCGTCAAATCTGCCAGTTGCCATTATGATTGTATCATTCACTACTGACAATCCACAAATACCTTTTGGCTTAGGCCCGACAATTAGAGGAAGTTGCAGTGTATTTCCTCCGTCTGATGTTTTGTAAATTGGATTAGTGTCATTCGTTGGTGCCCAATTGCCGGGACCCAGATTACCAATGCATCCATGCATTGCATCAAAAAAGCCTACACACCGAAATGAGGATGGTTGATTTATTAATTGAGTCCATGAATTGCCACCATCTTTGGTAGTCCATACCTGACCGCTTACGTTTACAACCCAACCGGTATCAGCATTTATAAAATACAAATCATCGTGGCGGAAGGTTTGGGCGGGAGAGGAAGGGAGAAGATGCCAGGATTGAGCGAAGAGCGAAGAACTAAGACCTAAGAGTGATAAGCAAATAAATAGTTTTAGTTTCATGCTAGTGGTTTCAGGCTAAATATGAATCAAATATAAAAGAAAAAAGGGCTGCAAATTGCAACCCTTTTCTTTTATTAAGTTTATTGATTTTGTTTACAACCCCAATTTCTTTCTGATGTTAGCAGGAATAGCATTTTTATTTACCATTATACTGGTTGTTTTATATTCGAAATACTGTGCAGAAACATAAAAATATCCTTTGCAATAATTTGTAGTTCCCCAAGAGTTTTTAACGATAAAAAATGGGTTTCCCATTTGGTCTTTAGCCAAGCCTGTTATTTGCATACCATGATCATCAGTGGTGCTTAGGTTATCAAATGCTTGCTGGCGCAGTTCTTGTGTAATTTCTTTTTGAGGAATAGGTTTTAAAAACATGGAATCCTTGTCAGATGCAGTCATGTTTCCCAATTCCATTTGAGGCACAATAGCTAGGCTGTTGGCCTTTGGTGAGCATCCCGGTTCACTAACATCAGCGCCCCACTCTACTGTATATCCGGTCTGAATTGCATTATTTGCTATTTGATACATCTCATCCAAGGGAACATTATAAACCTCTGAGTTCGCCCAATTGTCTGGCACTTCTAAAATAAATTTAGAGTAGAACGGATGATGGGTAAAAGAAGATATCTCTACATAATCGTCCGGGTTTATTCCCAACGATTTTGCAAAAGTTTGAGGGGTGTAGCTTTTACCTTCATAGGTGAAATTGGTTGGCGGAGCTCCCATATATCCATCCAATGCACCCTGATATGCATTAAACCAATTTGAATTGAGTTTTCCATCATGCAGTTTATTTACCTCATCTAATATATCTTTAAGTACTGCATCCATTTCACCCATCACAGGTTTTAGTTGTCCATCTTTTACTTGATCGTCCGGCAAACCTACATAAGCACTTGCAGGCACAAGTCCAAATTCACGGACTGCATTAATAACATCGTGAGGTTCTCCGCCTTCACCAAACTGGGCATGGCCTTGGTAACGCACATAGTTCTTTGCTTTTTGAAGATACATATTGTGCACTACAAACATTTCTGATAATTGGATATTACCTTTGCCCATCCTCAGCAATTCAGATTCTAAAAAAGACTGTGTTGAGAAACACCAGCAGGTCCCAGAGCGGTTCTGATCTTTAACACTCAATGCACCATTATCTTTTATTATTGTGAATTGATATTTGCTTCCTGCTTTGTTTGTGAGTGGGATGTCGGGATTGGTAGTGTTTTGAGCAATTGCAGACATCGAACCGAATCCTAAACACAGGAGCAAGAGTCGTAAGTCGCAAGTCATAAGTCGTAAGTTTAAATTCATAGCTTATTTGGATTTATTTTTATTATAAATGACAGCAATTAAGGCTCTGATTATTTTACCTATGAGGTAACTCATAATGTAATAAATAAAGCCTTATGGCTTTTCTTCTTTTTATCGGTAAAGTTTCTTGCTGCTGTTAAAATATCATCGGTACTATATCCGCATTCTTTATACAATTCCTGTTGGGTACCATGCTCAATAACTCTATCAGGGATACCAAGCCTTACAACCGTTGCGGCATAATTGTTGTCTGCCATAAATTCCAGCACCGCGCTACCCATACCACCCATAAGGCAGGCATCTTCAACGGTAATTATTTTACTAAAATTTTTAAATACTTCGTGCAACATTTCCTCATCGATGGGTTTCACAAAACGCATATCGTAATGTGCTGCATTAATACCTTCGTTTTCGAGAGTTTTACAAGCATCTAACGCAAAATTGCCGGGGTGGCCGATTGTGAGTATAGCTAAATCAGTTCCGTCTTTTATTTTCCTGCCTTTACCAACCTGAATCTCGGTAAATGGTTGCTTCCAATCAATAATGACTCCATTTCCACGGGGATAGCGGATAGAAAAAGGACTTGTGACTTTATCTAATTGGGCAGTGTACATCAGGTTTCTAAGTTCTATCTCATTCATGGGTGCCGACACAATCATATTCGGGATGCAACGGAAATAGGCTAAATCATAATTACCATGATGGGTAGGCCCGTCAGAGCCCGCAATCCCTCCCCTATCTAAACAAAAAACAACTTTCAGATTTTGTATCGCTACGTCATGTATAACTTGGTCGTAAGCCCGCTGCATGAAAGAAGAGTATATGTTGCAATATGGTACCAATCCTCTTGTAGCAAGGCCTGCGGAGAATGTTACTGCATGTTGTTCGGCAATACCCACATCAAAAGCCCTGTCGGGCATGGCCTTCATCATTATGTTCAGCGATGAACCGGTAGGCATGGCGGGAGTAATTCCCATTATTTTGTCATTTTTCTCAGCTAACTCAACAAGGGTATGTCCGAAAACATCCTGGTATTTGGGCGGCTGAGGCTTGGTGGAGGAAGATTTAATAACTTCTCCAGTATCTTTGTTAAACGTTCCGGGAGAGTGCCAAAAGGTCTGGTCGCCTTCTTCCGAAAATTTGTAGCCCTTCCCCTTTAAGGTGAGAACGTGTAATATTTTAGGTCCGGGGATTTTCTTAAGGTCATTTAAAACCTTTGCCATGTGCACCACATCATGCCCGTCAACAGGCCCGAAATAGCGGAAATGCAAAGACTCAAAAAGGTTACTCTGATTAAGCAGAGAGGTTTTAACGGCATTTTCAATTTTGGCAACTATGTCTTGTGCGTTAGGCCCGAATTTGCTCACTTTACCCAACAAACGCCACACTTCATCCTTTACTTTATTGTAGGTCGGGGAAGTAGTCATGTTGGTTAGATACTCGCGCAATGCGCCTACGTTCGGATCAATTGACATACAGTTGTCATTCAACACTACTAAAATGTCAGCCTTTGATGTTCCGGCATTGTTCAATCCTTCAAATGCAAGTCCGGCAGTCATGGCTCCGTCGCCAATAACTGCTATATGTTTTCGGTCAAATTCTTTTTTGTATTTGGATGCAACCGCCATTCCTAAACCAGCCGAAATGGATGTTGAGGTATGCCCTACACCAAATGAATCATATTCGCTTTCGTGGCGGTTTGGAAATCCGCTAATGCCTTTATAGAGGCGGTTTGTATGAAATACTTTTCTTCTTCCTGTGAGAATTTTATGCCCATAAGCCTGATGCCCAGTGTCCCACACCAGTTGGTCGTAAGGAGTGTTGAATATATAATGCAATGCAACGGTAAGCTCTACAACACCAAGGCTTCCGCCGAAGTGACCACCTTTTTCCGATACAAGGTCAATAATGAATTGGCGCAGTTCAGCGCAAACAGTTGGCAAATCCTCATACTTCAGTTTTCTGAGGTCGGCAGGATATTCTATTTTATCGAGGAATTTATTCTCTCCCATTTAAGGTAGTTGCGAGCTTTGGTTATCTGCGCAAATATAGAACAAATAACCCCATTTTCAGGTGGAAATTGTTCGTAGTTCCTACACTCACCTGTTTAATAGCTGTTTGGGGGCTATAGTAAAGGGTTAAGATGGGATGTTAAAGTGTGTTAATGGAATATCTCATGCTTTTACTATAACATGATTTTATTGTGCTGTAGCAAGTAAGTGTGAATGGCAATGAATTTTATTTATCTTCGTATAAATCTTGATTGAAAATTAAATGAAACAACAGAAAACCCAAAAACCTGCTATTAGTAAAGCTACTTCTTCTTTAGAAAAGTACTTAAAAGATATTTATCACGAAAAATCTATAAGTGAAGGTGAAGAAATAATTCTTGCAAAAAAAATTCAGAAGGGAGATAAAAAAGCACTTGAAAAACTAACAAAGGCTAACCTGAAGTTTGTGGTATCTGTTGCAAAGGAATATTACAACCAGGGCCTCAGCATAATTGACTTGATTACTGAAGGAAATTTAGGGCTTATGAAGGCTGCCGAAAGATATGTCCCTATAAAAGGATTCAGGTTCATTTCTTATGCTGTGTGGTGGATTCGCCAGACCATATTTCAGGCGTTGGCAGAGCAGGCAAGTATTAATAACCTTTCCGGAAATAAGGCCGGGTCACTAAACAAATTGAATAAAACTTTCGTACAATTGGAGCAACATTTCGAAAGAGAGCCATTTCCGGAAGAACTTTTCGGAACCAGGGAATTACCTGTAGCAAAGAAAAAAACCACAAAAAAATCTTCGGTTAAAAAAGTAATTGCCGTATCGGAAATGAATCCATTTTCGAATGAAGAGGCAAAGAACTTACTTAGTAAACGAAGCCTTGGAAAAAGCAAGAAAAAGTAAAGCAAAAGAGTTGTTAGGTGGGTAAAAGGGAAATTGCTATTGGTCGGTCATCAATTTGCGGAAATGAATATCTTTGTTTGAATCCAATCATTTGATGTGAAGTCCCTGAGAAAATTTTATTCCTCTATTCCCCTTATCATAATTGGAGGACTACTTATCAAACTAAATTTCCATGCTGGAGAGGATGACTGTGGTGGATTCCCGGAACTTCTGATGTCATTTTTTTTATTTATTCCCTTTGCCGCATTTTTGGGTCTTTCTTTATTTAGATTAAAAAAAAATGGAGAAAAATTTAACTACATTCCTTTAGTTATCACCGGTATTTTAATGCTCCTTTTTACGTTTTTTATCAACTGGGGTTCAATATTTACGCATAAAACTTCTCTTTTCGCAAAAAATAACACCCATGCAAGATTAAGTATATCGCTTAAAGATAATGGCAAGTTTGAAATATTTGTTGGACTGGTTGAATATGGATGTACTTATGGAGGACAATATATTTTACAACATGATACCCTAATATTTGAGAGAAATGTATCAAGCATTACAGATAGTTCAATAGCGAATAAATATTTTGTTGACTACAAAAAGGGTCTGCTTTACCCGATTATAAAAGGCAAGATTTCCACTGATAGTTTAAAATATTTTAAAATTGGCAAGGATCTTGAATATTGAATTTTATTCAACATTCAAAATTATCTTTTCCCAACCTCCCCCATCACATGCCCCATGCACCCATCCGGGTTTGAAATATGCAAGAGCCAACATACAGTTGGGGCAATATTGGTAATAGCTTCCTCTTTTGGTGATGCACCATGTTGGATATTTCCTCCCCAGAAAATCAAAGGAACATGGGCATCATAATCATACGGGGCACCGTGTGTGGTGCCTGTTTTGGCATAACTGAGCCAGTTGGGCAAAAGGTTAATAATCACATCACCGGAGCGGCTTGCTTTATAACCGTTCAAAATTTTGGTATTGATGAAATCCCTATTTATTGCACCTAATTTATAAGCAGGAATGGCGCGCTCCACGCCTGGCCATTGGGCAGCAATATTGGCTATTTCGTCTTCTACAGAATCTTTATTAATTGGTAAATGGGTTTGTTCAACAATAGATGGAGTAATAAAATCAATATAGAATTGCTGGTTCGCAAATTCAAGCGCTACATCGCCATGGTATTTTGAATTGAGAAATTCATTCTCTTTTGCAAACAGGGCTTTTTCGTCAAGGTATCCGGCAGGAACACCTTTATCCATGAGGTATTGAGCATTAATTGCTGCACCGTGGTCGGCAGTAAGAAATACTAACACATTCTTTTTTCCAATGTAGGAATCAAGAAAATTAAATAACTCTTCAAGGTCTTTATCTAAGCGGATATAGGTATCTTCCAGTTCCATAGACTCTGTTCCGAATTGGTGCCCGACGTAATCAGTAGAGGAGAAACTAATGGTGAGCATGTCGGTTTCATCTCCCTTTCCAAGGTTTTCACTCCTTATGGTTTCAATGGCAAAATCTTTGGTAAGGTCATCTCCAAACGGGGTTGCTTTTATTAAGCCACAGCCCCCATTCTTATCCATTAACACAGGCAAATTGTGGGGAAATAAGGGAGCGCTTTCTGTCTTGTAAGGCTTTTCATACGCGTTATCATCACCCATACTTTCAGTGTAGTTCTTTGGCAGGTATAGGGGATACCAAGGGGCGCTTAAATATTTTTTAACTCTTCCTTCCTGATTAAACTTCATAACCCATTGGGGTAAAAATTTCATGTAATAGGTGCTGGTAATAAAGTTCCCGGTGCTGTCATCGAGCCAGTAAGCCGCATCAGCCCTATGCCCTGCAGGAAGTATAGCAGCACGGTCTTTTTGAGAAATACCAATCACCTTTGATTTCCCTTCATCACTTAACTTAAGCATATCTCCCACAGTGCTCACTAATTCACGCCTGGGTGACATTTGACCTGCACTTGAAAAACTCCCAACAGTAGCCACCGTATCATCCTGAACACAGTATACCATTTTCCCTAATTTACGGTCATACCAATCATTGGCAACAATACCACTCATGCAAGGTGTAGCACCTGTATAAATGGCTGTATGCCCCGGCCCTGTGTAGGTTGGCACATAATTATATTGGGCATCATCAAACGAAAATCCTTCCTTCATTAAGCGTCTGAAACCACCCTTACCCCACTTTTTACTGTATTTGTATAAGTAATCGTAGCGCATCTGATCAACAACAATTCCTATAACAAGTTTGGGACGATGCTCGTTTTTATTTTCCTTCTGTTCATTATTGCATGAATAAAGAATAGTAATGAGAACAAGCGCAGGTAAAAGTCTTTTTATCATTTTTGTAATCTGATTGCGGTAAAATTAATTTAATTCTATTAACACAATATTAACTCATGGTGCTTATTGCAGATAGCGGCTCATCTAAAACAGGATGGAGATTGGTAAATGATAATGGATTAGCATTCCCATTTCACACTGAAGGGCTGAACCCATATTATAAAACAATTGAGCAACTAAAAGCGGTTTTGAATAATGACCTAATAGCTCATTTGCCTTGCAAAGCAGAAGCTATTGATGCAATCTATTTTTATGGTGCCGGATGTTCAGTACCCTCAAAATGTGAGGAAGTGAAAACGGCACTTTCAGCATGTTTTACGAATGCAACTGTTAGTGTGGAGCACGATATTCTTGGTGCAGCCCGTGCCTGTTGCGGCCATGAAAAAGGGATTGTTTGCATACTTGGCACGGGCTCTAACTCCTGTTATTATGATGGGACTAATACCACCCAAACCATAGGCGGATTGGGGTTTATACTGGGGGATGAAGGCAGCGGAGGCCATATTGGAAAGAGTATTGTTGCAGCCTTTTTAAATAAAGAAATGCCGGAAGACTTACGAACCGACTTCACGAATACCTACCAGATGGACCGCGCCGCTATTGATAAAAAGGTTTACCTGGAGCCAAACTTTAATAAATTTTTAGGGACCTTCAGCATGTTTGCAGCCAAACATATTACACACCCATTTATTCAAAATTTATTGAAAGAATGTTTGGATTTATTTTTAGTAAAACATGTTTGCCGCTATGCCGATTATAAAAACACAACTGTGCATTTTGTAGGCTCGGTAGCCTATTACTACAAGGAAATTCTGAATGAGCTTTGTAAAAACAAAGGAATTAAAACAGGGAAGTTTGTACTGGAACCGGTGGAGGAACTCGTCTTGTTTCACAAGACTTAATCAGGAATTAGGAAGGGCGAAGCCCTAATGAGTTCAAATAAAAAAATAAACGAAACACGAATAATTAATAATTAGGAATCGAAATCACGTTGTTCGGTTTATAATTATCCAATCTACCCTGATTTTATATTGCTAAAAATCGGCATAAAAAAGCAATGAATTAGCAATGGAAAAGCAATGAAAAAGCAATGTATTTGCAATGAAAAACAATAAAACCTGTTTTTAACAGGCACTGAAAATGAGCGCGTTGCAAATAATTTTATTGTAAATAGCAATAATCTGCAATGAAAATCGAGGCCGTAAAATTCAAAAATCAGTTTTTGATTGAGCATAAAAGCATTATTTTCTAATGCAAATATACTACACCAAAAAGTGTTTTTGTAAAAAGGCCGGAGCCCGACAGGCAATTATTTATGAACAGTGCTATTCAAAACCAAAAGTAAAAAATGAAAATAGCATTGCTAGCAATAAAAAAAGACACTTATTAGTGGGATCTAATTAGTGTCTTTTTATAGCGATATTAATTATTACAATAATTAATAGCAAAATTATACTGCAAGGGCAGAAGAATTTACGTGCTTTTATTTTTATTATGTTTGTTCTACGATAAACTTACCGAATGACGCCACGCACCCTATTCACCATTATCCTTAGAATCTTTGGCATTGCCATGATTTATAACCTGATTAATATTATTCCTTCATGGATAACCAAATTCCCAATATCAACTACACATGGCTCGTCGATGGTGGTTTATATTTTGGCTATAACAATTGTTTTTGCTTCCTATTCTTTGATTATTTGGGCATCGCTATTCAAAACCGGTTGGATAATTAACAAACTTAAACTTGATAAAAACTTCGACCAGGAGACCGTTAATATAAACGTAGAAGGAGTTGCTATTTTGCAAATAGCCTTTATTGTTACAGGAGTAACAATACTTATCTATTCTATTCCGGATTTGTTTTCCGACTTTATTTATTACTCCAGGCTTAAAGATACTATCTATTCATCTGATAAAACAACAGGGTTATCATTAGAAAAGATTTGGAGCAGTGTAAGTTTAAGTATGACTATCTTCAATTTTGGCAGGATACTATTAGGGGCGTTGTTATTGACCTTTAACAGGTGGCTCTCTAATTGGATTAGCAGGAAAAGCAACAAAAAAGAAAGTTCCTCAACAGTTGATGAACGCTTAGAAAACAGGGAGGAATAACGAACAGAAAGTATGTTAACCCAAGGAATAAAAAAGTTATTTCCCTTTCTAATTTTGGTTCTTTGTGCTTTCCAACTTTTCGGTCAGAATGAAAGCAATCATTCAACAGTATATATGCTTCGGGCGTATGAAGATGACGATTATTTCAACGACATAGGAATGGGAACAGACAAAGCTTACACAAGTGGTGAACAATTGAATTTATTTTACAACCTGAATCACAAACCCGGTTTCTTTTTAGATAAGATATTGCCAAAAGCAGGTGACAGCAGCATAAACACCTATAGTTTGGGGTTAATGCAAATGATGTACACACCCGATTACCTCACAACCTCGTATTACGTTTACAACGACTATTCGTATGCAGGTGCTGATTTTGCTAAGCATTCATTGTATTCTTATAATCCTAAAAAGAAATACGATTTGCAGACGGAACTCGTTTTGGGAATTATGGGCCCCTCATCTTTTGCAGGAACAGCGCAGCATTGGCTGCATACCGTTTTGCAAGACACTGCAATACCAAACGGATGGGGCAATCAATACCGGAATGCTGTTTTAGCAAATATTAATTTTACCATTGAAAAAGAAATTGTAAGCAATAAGGGGTTTCAAGCTATAGGCAGGGCTCAGATTTCTGCAGGAACTATGTTTGATGCAATAGAATTGGGAACATCAATTTATATTGGCAAGATGAACCCTTACTTTAATGGGTTCATGGGCCACTTCTCAAATTCTTATACCGACAAATGTTATAATAAGATTCAGTTATATATTATGCTAAAAGCGGCAGGCCAATATGTACGTTACAGCGCAATGATACAAGGTGGAATGTTCAGTCCTCAGCCGATGGTTAAAACTATTATTGTAAGTGGGCAATCAAAGGAGACCGTATATGTTGAAAAACCCAAACAGGAGATAGAAAATTTTGTTGGAATTGCCGAGTATGGCCCTGTAATAACCTACAAGCATTGGGCTGCTTCATGGACACAAACTTATTCAACCCCTGTACTGAAAAACGTGTACAGCTATATTTATGGAAATATGAGTATTTATTATTCCTGGTGAGAATAATTACGGGACAGTAATACCAACCTCAACGCTTAGCCCCGGGCGGAGCAATTTGTATGCTGGGTCTTTGGTATCGAGTACTACTTTAATAGGAATACGTTGTACTACTTTAACAAAGTTTCCGGTTGCATTATCAGGAGGAAGCAAGGAAAATAATGCTCCGGTAGCTCCTGCAAATGAACTTACTTTACCCTTAATAATTTGTCCGTTTAATGCATCAATAGTTACATCAGCATCCTGGCCTGCTTTAATTCCACTTAACTGGGTCTCTTTAAAATTAGCTTCTACCCAAACACTGTCCTCAACAATTGCCAGCAAGGAAGAACCTGCACCTACCAATTGCCCAATTTGGATTGAACGTTTTGATGCAATTCCACTTGAAGGTGCAGTAATTGTTGCATAAGACAATTGCAGTTTTGCAAAATTCAAATCCGCCTGCTTAACGTTAACAGCGGCTTGTGCCGAAGCAAGATCAGCAAGGGACAGTTCGTATTGCTTTTGCGCAGACTCATATTTTTTTGAAGCAATATCAACCTGATTGGAATCGCTCTCCATTTTCGTTCGGAATTGATCAAATTGCTCCTGAGTTACAGAACCATCTTTATACAAACTTTGGTACCGTTCAAAATCCCTTCGCGCCTTACCATAGTTAATTTTAGCTGAATTGATTTCATCTTTTCCGGTTGCCAGCAACGATTCAACCGAAGCCGCATTCGCTTTTGAGACATCTGCTTTTGCCATAGCATCATTCAGATTGGCTTCCGCCTGCTGCTGCTTAATTACAAGGTCCTTGTCATCCAGTTGAATTAAAACCTGCCCCTTGTTTACATGTTCGTTATCTTTAAAATCAATGGCAGTAACATAATCGGAAATCCTTGCTACAACCGGGTCAATATTGCTCGAGAGTTGAGCATCGTCGGTACTTTCTATATTCTTGAATTTGAAATATTCTCTTAAACCAAATACAATTCCTGCGAGCAAGATTACTCCAAGAATAATAGTGGTTGTTTTTTTTCTTTTTTTACCGTCTTTTTCAGTGCTCATGGGTAGCGATTATTTTGTAGTGAATACTCCGGCAGACTTTAACATAGAATAGTATGCGAGAGTAGCATCAGCTTTAGATGATATGAGGTTAATTTTTGCATTAAAAAGGAATGTGTCTGCATCGAGCAAATCGGTTAGCAGGGCAATGTGGTTGTCATATTTTGACTTTATACTTTTATAGTTCTCCATAGCCTGTTCAATGGATTTCTGAGCAAGGGCAATCTTTTCCAATGATTCTTTATATTGCAGGTAATCGCGGTTAATGTCCATTTTCGCATTATCCGAAAGGTCATCGTATTGGGCTTTTGCTTCCGCCAGCTTAGCACGGCTTACATCTGCTTTATTTTTATTCTCAAACCAGCCGGTGAGGCTATATGAGATTCTAAACCCGATATCCCAGGTAGGCTGAAACTGGTCGAGAGGAGGAATAATGCGTGGGTTAGGGCGTAAGTAGTTATAATCTGCCCCAACAGTAAGTTTAGGATAAATTCCACTGCGGGTTTCGTTAATATTAGCCTCAGCGGCCTTTTGCTGCATATCGGCAGCTTTCATATCGTTGCGGTTTTGGGCATAGTTTTGCAAATAATATGGAAGCGGCTGCACCGATTTATTATCCAAAATAGAATTGCTGTCAACTGCAATGGCAGTATTCTCGCCCAATCCGAGCATGATATCCAAATTGAAATTAACGGTTGCTATCTGGTTTTTTAAATCCAATTCAGAAAGTTGTGCATTGGAGAGTTGTAATTGAGTACGTAATAAATCGTTTTGGGTTGCAAGTCCATGTTTCACAAAGTCGCCCACTTCATCCACGTGTGCAGAAATTTGTTTGATGTTTTCAATAACTGCATCATGGGCTCTCTGTAACTTGAACAAGTTAATATACCCGACAATTATGCTTATTGAAATAGTGCTTTTCTGGCTCTCAAGGCTAAACTCAGTGCTTTTCTCATTAAGCTCCATAGTTTGCACGGCATATTTCCATTGGAATCCATTGAAAATACTTTCATTCAAGGAAGCGCCCAAAGAATAGTTGTTGAGTATAACCGGGAATAAAGTGGTAGACGGAATTGGTTCGGATGAGCCAGGGAAATGAAAATACTGGGTTGGCACATCGCTAAGGCGCGAGTATCCGGCAAAAACATCCAAATCGGGATAAATACGGCTGTTTAAATCCTTTAAAGAGGATTTGCTTTCATTCACTCTTGCGCTGGAATATTGAACCATGCGGCTATGCTGCAAACCCATACTAATGGCACTATCTAACGACAATACCGTATTATGCTTCAAGCTATCACCTGCAAGTACTTTACCGGGGATTAAAAGTATTACAAAACCTAAACTTAAAAAGGTTGTATATCCGTTTACTGAGAAGTGTTTCAATTTAGGTTGACTGGTTCTTTAATGAATAATCTATTTAGCCGCTTCAACTTTCATATTTGCCTTAAGACGATTCAAAATTAGAAAAACTTTAAATTAAAGTTCATTAGGATAAATTACGAGTTATGAACCGAACTATCTTAATGAAAACAAGAGTAATAAAAAGTAAGAATCGTTGAGCATTGAATTTTCATTCAACACTAATAATTCATCCCGTTTAAATATTTACATCGTCTTTAACTCAGCAACTAATTCAGTAACTACCTTTTTGGCATCACCGAATAACATGCTGGTTTTAGGATTATAGAAAAGTTCGTTGTCGATACCGGCATAACCGGCAGCCATACTACGTTTATTTACAATGATGTTCTTGGCTCTTTCAACTTCCAAAATAGGCATACCGTAAATAGGGCTGGCAGGGTTATTTTTAGCTGCAGGGTTCACCACATCGTTCGCACCAACAATAAAGACTACATCGGTTGTATCAAATTCAGGGTTGATGTCTTCCATTTCGCAAAGTTTGGAATAGTCAACATTACTTTCTGCCATCAAAACGTTCATGTGGCCGGGCATACGTCCTGCAACCGGGTGAATAGCATACTTTACATCAACTCCCCTTTCTTCAAGCAGTGCTTCCAATTCATGCATTACGTGCTGGGCTTGCGCAACAGCTAAACCATAACCTGGAACAATTACTACTTTTTTGGAGTAGTTCATTAATACAGCACAGTCGGCAATGGATATATCTTTTACTGTTCCACCTGTTGGGCTTGCACTGCCGGCAGCAGCCGCGCTGCCTTCACCAAATGCTCCAAATACAACACTGAATAAAGTACGGTTCATACCTTTACACATTGCAATGGTTAAGATGGTACCGGCAGAACCTACAAGAATACCGCCTGTCAACATAACCTTGTTGTGGTAAAGGAAACCTCCGGATGCCGCAGCAAGACCGGTAAATGAGTTTAACAATGAAATAACAACCGGCATATCTGCACCACCAATTGGCAAAACAAACATAATACCATAGAATAAAGCCAATGCCAAATCAATACAAGGCCACATAAAGTCGGTTATATTACCAACAGTTATGTACACCCCTACTCCAACTGTTATTAAAAGAATTACGGCATTAATGATATTATAGAACGGGATACGAGGATTCTTATTCAGGTTACCATTCAGTTTTGCAAAGGCAATCATAGAACCGGAGAAGGAAATACTTCCGATAATTAGTCCGGCCATTACCATCATAATAGTTTTCGGGTCACCTGCATGAACATGGAATTCCATAATTGAAATTAAAGCTGCGCAAGCTCCACCCATACCGTTGAAGAGCGAAACAAGCTGAGGCATAGCGGTCATTTTTACCTTTTTCGCAACCATCCAGCCAATAATTCCACCTACTGCAAATGCTCCGAAAAGCATGATGTAAATAATAGGTTTTATCTCACCTGTATGGAGAAAAATAGTGCCAAGAATAGCTAATGTCATTCCAAAAGCAGCATACGTATTTCCTCTGCGTGCAGTATCGGGTTTGCCCATCATCTTCAATCCAAGAATGAAGGTAACAGATCCAATAAGATAAATTAAATCAAGTATTATAGTTTGACTCCAGATTCCCATAGTAAGTTTTATTATTTTTTAGCAGGTTTCTTCTTAAACATTTCTAACATACGGTCGGTAACCACAAATCCACCAACAACGTTTAGTGTACCCAATATTACGGCAACAAATCCGAGGATAAGTTCCACGTAGTTTTCAGGGTCAGCATTCAATAATACAATAATTGCACCAATGATAACAACCCCGTGGATTGCATTTGCACCTGACATAAGTGGAGTGTGCAATACGGATGGTACGCTATTAATTACTTCCACACCAACGAATATCATCAGGATGAGTATGTACCACATTTGCATGTGTGAGCCAATAAATGACAATGTTTCTTGCATGATTATTTAAAAATTAAGATTGTTTTACACTTGGATGAACTGCAACTCCCTTATGAACAATAAGAGAGCCCTTGGTAATTTCTTCTTCCATCTCCCATTTGAAGCCTTCGTTGGTTGCAAGGTGGTAAAGGAAAGTAGAAATATTTTTCGCATATAAATCGCTGGCATTTAATGGCAATAAAGCAGGAAGGTTAGATTCCCCGATGATTTTTACACCATTTGGTGAAACCACGTTTTCATTCATTTTGCTACCCACTACGTTTCCGCCTTGTTCAACAGCCATATCTACAATTACCGAACCATTTCGCATACTCTTTATCATATCTTCGGTAATAAGCACCGGGGCTTTTCTACCGGGGATAAGAGCAGTGGTAATTACAATGTCAGCATCGGCAACGTGTTTGCCAACTAACTCTTGTTGTTTTTTCAAAAACTCATCAGATACTTTGGTTACATATCCGCCTTCCATTTTTACTGTATCATCGCCTTTTAATTCGATGAACTTACCACCGAGCGACATTACCTGTTCTTTGGTTTCCGGACGAATATCAGATACTTCTACAATTGCACCTAAACGCTTTGCCGTAGCAATAGCCTGCAATCCTGCAACACCGGCACCCATAATTACAACTTTAGCCGGCTTAATAGTTCCTGCCGCAGTCATTAACATTGGGAATATCTTTCCTAAGTTATCAGCCGCCAGTATTACCGATTTATAACCGGCAAGGTTGGCTTGTGAGCTAAGGGCATCCATCTTCTGAGCCCTTGAAATACGTGGAATTGCATCTACTGAAAAAGCTGTAATACCTGCGCCTACACAAGCCTTCACCAAATCAGGGTGAGTTGCTGCATACATAAATGAAATCAGAATTGCTTCTTTTTTCATGGCTGCAATATCATCAGCAGACGGAGGATTCACCGCCAATATAATATCGGCATTTGAAAATAATTCTTTACGGCTGCCTGCAACAGTAGCACCGGCAGCAGTGTACACATCATCTTTAAAATAAGAATTTTCTCCAGCCCCTTTCTCAATGGTGCAGGAAAATCCTTTCTTTATTAAATCTTTGATGGTGTCGGGTGTAACAGATACCCTGTTTTCTTTGATTTTAGTCTCTTTTGGAATTGCTATTTTCACTTCAAGGATATTTTAGGTTGTATACGTTTTGTTATCTTTTTTTAAGGGCTTGTTGTTGTTTCACCATGTCGTCCAGTTTCTTCTGGAATTTTGAAACCTTAACGGGTTTTGCCTTGTTTTCCTGCATCTTACGATGTAATTCTTTCTCATTAATGAATCTACGTGCCAGAAAAGTTTGCCCAAAAGTAATAAGATTTGCGAGAAAGTAGTAGTAACTAAGTCCTGCCGAGTATGAATTCAGGAATCCAAGAATCATTACCGGGGTAAGGTACATCATCCATTTCATTGTTTTAGCCATTTGGTCGGTACCGCCGGTTCCCATTAACTGCTGGTTAGCAGATAAGTACAGATACTGAGACAAGGTCATTAACAATGCAAAAAGACTTATATGGTCGCCATAAAACGGAACATTAAACCCGAAATTATAGATGGAATCATAAGTAGACAGGTCATGTGCCCATAAAAAATGTTGCTGGCGGAGTTCTATTGAAGCAGGGAAGAAACTAATCAATGCATATAATATAGGTAGCTGCAAAAGCATAGGCAAACAACCTGCCATTGGATTTACACCTGCCTTTTTGTACAATGCCATAACAGCTTGTTGCTTTTTCATAGCATCTTCTGTCTTCGGGAATTTTTTACCAATCTCATCAATTTCAGGTTTCAAAACCCTCATCTTAGCTGATGACTTATAGGTTTTGAATGCAATAGGGAAAAGAATTGCTTTAATAACTAATGTAAGAATGAGAATTACCAAACCATAATTCATATTAAATCCGTTCAGGAAATCGAAAACAGGGATAACCAGAAACCTATTTACCCAACCAAAAACTCCCCATCCAAGACTAATTTGTCCATTCAAATCAAGGTCGTTACCGGAAGAATACTTTTTAAGCAACTTGTAGTTGTTAGGACCGAAGTAGAACTGCATCCCGAAAGATTCATCCTGTGTGCGGTTATAAGGGATGTAAACCTCGGCAGCGTAATTCTTAACTAATTTTGGATTCCTGCTATTTGCAACGTCTACCACAGGTGTCCCGAATTTGGTATTCGCTATTAAAATCGAAGAAAAGAATTGTTGTTTAAATGATACCCATTGGATTGCTGAAGGCAAAATCTTTTTTTCATCCTTCATTGTATTTAAATGGTCAACCTCATCCTGGTAAACCTTAAAATAAACGGTAGATGCCCGCTGCTGATTTGGAATACTGGCTTCCTGAGAAGGTGTATGCATGCTCCAGTCGAGTCTTATATCCTGAGTGTTGGAAGCAAGCACATCCTGCATACCAACAACACGGATACTGCATTGCATCAAATAAGTTCCGGGCTTAATTGAATATATATATTGGATATATTTATTCGGATTGCCGGTATTCAACTGCATTGTTAATATTGTTGAATCTTTTGTTGTAACAGGCCCACCGCCAACTACACTAAAATATAATGAGTCGGTAGAAATAGAACCGGAATAAGCATTTAATGTTAACCCAAAATTATTAGAATCGTGGGTAAACAATATTAATGGGCCGCCAGCACTGGTTTTAAAACTTTTAAGTTCAACCGATTCAATTTTTCCACCTTTGGTGCTTATGTTTGCCTTTAATAATTCATTTTCAATGGTAGACGTACTTGAAGTACCTTTTACAGAAGAATAGAAAATCCCTAAGCTTGATTGTTGCTTGTGTACTTCTGCTAATGAATCGCCTGAGTGATTGGCTGTATCGTGTGCAGAGGCTGCCGTATCTTTTGTTACGGCTTTAACGGCAGAGGCATCCATCTTAGCCTTCTCCTGTTGCTTTTGGTGAACCATTGCAATGGAGTCGTTTACAGCTTTTTGGCGGGCTAATTCCTTTTCTGAAGGGCGTGACCACCACATCCAACCCATAAGCACTGCTGCTATTAAAAATAAACCTATGTATGTGTTTTTGTCAGAGCCCATTATGTAAAATCTCCATTTTAAGGAGGCGCAAAGATATTAAAGTGTAAGACATGGTTATCTAATTTTTGAAGACGGACTGCTCAATGTTAAGTTTTATTAATAGTATTTATTAAACATTTAGCATTCAAAATCTAACATTTTTATTTATCTTCGCTGCCTAACAAAAACCCATTATCATGAACAAATTAAAAGTAACTATTGCCGGGCTATTAGTAGCATGCCTTGGCTTAGGAGTTGTTAACGCTCAGGACAAAGCTGCTGCCACAGGTACTAAACCTGCAACCGCCAAGAAAACCACAAAAAAAACCAGTGCTAAAAAGGAAGCAACCACAGCTCCTGCTGCTGCATCGAGCACCCAGACAAAGCCTGCTACCAAGCACATGAAAAAAGACGGCACACCGGATAAACGTTACAAAGAAAATAAAACTACTACCCCGGGTGACGCTGCAAAACCAGCAACTAAATCTACAACCAAGAAAGCCGGCACTAAGAAAGCTTCTCCTAAAAAAGCAGCCGCTGCTAATAAGGGAATGTAATTTATTTGTTACCTTTTTAAAAAGTCCCGGGAGTAATCCTAGGGACTTTTTGTTTTTATGACATATAATCAAGTCTGTTTGCGGAAAAATTCCTAAACTTGTACTATAAAATAAACATACCTCTTTTTACATACCTTATCATGAAAAAACTACTTTCCTCCCTGTTGATTTTATTATTTACTTTTTCACTCTTCAATACCAATGCCCAAAAGTGGGTAAGTATGATGAAGGACCCGAAAGTGAATGTGCATGATGTTCAGAAAGCATTTTATGCATGGTATTTAAAACAACCCGGGGGTAAAAAGCATTTAAAGGAATTAAGATCAAGAAAACACGAAGCAAAAGAAACCGGTGCTGATGAAGCCCTTATGCAATTCAAACGTTGGGAATATTTCTACACAAAACGAACCTTCCCTTCCGGCAACAGACCTGATCCGGTTGTTATGGAAAAAGAATACAATTCATTTTTAGGAGATAGAGGTAAATCTAAAACAACGCACCAAACTACAACAGCAGCAAACTGGACTTATGTTGGAAATACAAGTGTGCCGAGTGGCGGCGGCGGTGACGGACGTGTTGCTCACATCCGTTTCGACCCGAACAATGCAAATATTGTTTATGCATGTACACCTTCAGGTGGATTATGGAAGTCAACTAACGGAGGTACAAGTTGGTCGACCAATACCGATAAGTTAATTGATTTGGCAGTGAATGATATTGCCATTAATCCTTTAAAGACAAACATTATGTACATGGCCACGGGAGATGGAGATGCTGCGTATGCCACCTACACCCCAACAACAGTTGGAGTTTTAAAGTCGTTTGATGGTGGAACAACATGGCAGCCTTCCGGACTTTACTACAATATTTCAATGACTGGACCTTCTATTTCTACCTTCAATGAATTGTTATTAAACCCTGTTGATACCAATGTTCTTTTTTGCGCAACTACTGCCGGTGTCTTTCTTTCTACCAATAGCGGTAGCTATTGGACGAATGTGCTTCCCGGCGTTCAGGCTTATGACATACAATACGAACCTGGCAATTACAAAGTTGTTTATGTATCGACACTGGATGGTCAATTTTATCGTTCCTCCAACTCAGGTGCATCTTTTACACAAATAACCTCAGGTTTACCTTCTGCTATGATTTATGCCAGAATGGAAATCGGTGTGTCTCCTGCAAACCCTGCTTACGTATACATACTTGCAGCAGACAGTGCCAGCGGAGGTTTCGTAGGTTTATACCAATCAACTGATACCGGAAAAACATTTACCACCAAGTCCACTTCTCCAGATATTTTAGGCTGGAACTCCAATGGAAGTGGTGCGGGAGGACAAGGCTGGTATGACTTGACGATTGCTGTTTCTCCTTCAAATGCAACTACACTTTTTATCGGGGGTGTTGATATCTGGGAATCGACCAATGGAGGTGCAAACTGGAGCAATAAATCAGACTGGACAAGTAATGGCAGCAACTATGTTCATGCTGATGTTCACCATTTAACCTTTGCTAACGGAAGCAGCACAACCATTTGGGCAGCATGTGATGGAGGTGTATTTCTATCTGCCAATACCGGAACCAGTTGGACAGATATGAGCAACAATCTGGAGATAGCGCAACAATATGGTGTAGGGCCATCTTCACTTACCACAAATTTGTGGCTGACAGGCTGGCAGGATAATGGTACTGAACTTACAAATGGTGTTACCTGGTCTCAGACCGTTGGTGGCGACGGAACACAATGTTTTATTGATTATACCAACGACAATAACATGTATGCCTCCTACCCTTACGGAACCCTTTACTACTCTACCAATGGTGGGAACACCTGGGGTAATGGCGGAAATGGAATCAGTGATAACGGCCCCTGGATAACCCCATGGGTAGAGGATACCAAAACCCCAAACACAATTTATGCAGGATTTTCCAATATCTGGAAATCAACTAATCAGGCAAAGAATTTTTCAAAAATTAGTTCATGGGCTAGCTCCAGCTACCAAATAACTGCAATTGCGGACGGCCAAAATCTATATAACAGTTGGATATATGCTTGCACGGACAGCCTTATTTACTATACTTCAAACGGTGGAACAACCTGGACAAATATTACGGGAACTTTACCTACTAATAATGCAGGCATGTATGCAATTGCGATTTCACCAAATCACCCATATAGGGCGTGGGTAACATTCTCAGGCTATTCTGCTAATGATAAAGTTTATGAAACTAAGGATGCAGGCGCAACATGGACTAACATGTCAGCGGGATTACCTAATCTTCCTGTTAACTGCATTGTTTATCAACCAAATTCGGCCGATGGAATTTACGTTGGAACCGATCAGGGAATATATTATCACGATACTATTATTAATACTTGGGTAGATTACAGCAATAATCTGCCTAATACTGTTGTTCAGGATTTAAAAATCTCGAAAAAATCAGGCAATCTTCTTGCTGCTACATTCGGAAGAGGCACATGGCAATCGGCTACATACACATCCCCTACTGCTGCCCCTGTGGCTAACTTTAGCGGATTCCCGACCACATTCTGTGTTGGAGATACTGTACAGTTTACCGACCTTTCTACCAACCAGCCTAACCAATGGAGTTGGACTTTCACCGGAGGAAGCCCTTCATCATCTACCGTGCAGAACCCTACAATAGGATATTTATCCTCAGGAGTTTTTCCTGTTTCACTCACAGCCACCAATACTCATGGAAATAATACCTCAACAGTTGCAGGATACATTACCGTAAATGCAGACCCTGCAACACCGGTTATTACACAAACAACAAATACCCTTACATGCACTCCCAATAGCATGAGTTCTTACCAATGGTATTTTAATAGCTTGATGATACCCGGAGCTAATTCAAGCATCTATACCCAATCTCCAAGTCTTCCTATAGGTACTTATTCAGTTGTTATAACCAATAGCAGTGGCTGTTCCAGTGTTGGTTCTTTGCCTGTTGTATCAACAAATACAGCTGTAGTTTCAAATAACGAATACGTAACAATTTACCCTAATCCTTCGAATGGAGCTATTGGTATAACGTGCAATTTACCTGAAGGGAATTATTCACTATCAGTCGATAATATTATTGGACAGACTGTGTTAAATCAGAAGATGCATATTTCGGGAACTTACAACACCAATTTGAATTTGACAGGATTTGGTTCCGGAGTTTATCTTTTGAATATTCAGGGAGAGAACACTAAAGTGGTGAAGAAGTTGGTGGTGTATTAGTAAAGAGCCGATAAAGGCATTTGAACTGCTTTTGCCAGGAAGTGGAAATATTGGGATGAAAAACAAGGCTTACTTAAAAACATAAAGAGATTTTGAAGGGAAAAGAGAAGTCGAAATAATTATCATGTAGAGATACCTTAGAAATGCTTGTAACCCCAATCTTCTTTAGCCCAAAGGAATTGCAAGCAGCACGGTAATGCCGTAAGTAACAATTATTCCAAGATATTCTGTGTTCATCGTTTAAAATTTTTCAGGTTTAATGAGTACATAAACCAAGTAGCAGAAAACTGCTATGCATAATATGAATAGTGCAACCATAACTTATATTTTTTCAAAAAAGTCAATTGATTTGAAGAGTAGCCACATGCCAACAAGGCAGCCGAGAAAAAGAATTGGTATCATCATTGTATTTATAATTAATTAATGTAAAATCACTTTATATTTCAAGTAAACCAGGTATACAATTGAAAAAGCAATAAGCCATACTGCTATTGTCAGTCCTTTGATTATTAATTCTTCCTTTTTCACGTTTATTATCATTTAACAAAGGTGAGGTTGCTATGTTCATAATGCCAAGCACTTCCTCATACATCCTTATGACTTTTATCACTAAAATCAATTACTTTTGGTTAATACTGTGTTCTTAATTTTTTCTGTTTGGCATTATATATGCAACCTTCGTGCCAAACTCTTACATAATGTGCGGAATGAAATCAATACGCTGATAATCTATATATTATAATCAACTTGATTTATCTGAACAATATTCAGCAAACAAAATACCCTACCAAAATGGTAGGGTATTATCATTTTGGTAGGGTATGAAATTTCCTTGGTGGAATCTTTACAATCTTCTTCTCAATAGTTCGATAACCAAATAACCAATTAAGGCTAATACAATTGCGATAATTAAATTTTCAAAAGTGAATATATCCTGAACAGCCCAGAGTAAACCATGTTGTTGCCCCAATCCTGAGTGGGTAAACTCACCCATTAGCAGGTTTGAATAAAAGAGAAAAAGTATGAAACCAACCTCTAACAAGGTTCTAAGAAAAGGAGCTAACTTTTTAGTCTTCTTTGGTTGTTCGTCCATGATATAACTTACTATAATTTATATTCCTCTAGCTTTCGGTAGAGCGTAGTTAGGCCTATACCTAATAATTTTGCCGCCTCGGTTTTATTTCCTTTTGCAAAAGCTAATACTCGTTGAATATGCTGCTTCTCTATATCTTCCAGGTTAAAAGAAGAAGTTACTGTATCTGTGGAGTTTTTAATTTCAAAAGGCAGGTCGTCGATTGTCAATTCTGTGTTATCTGAAAGTATAACCATCCTTTCCATTATATTTTTTAATTCCCTAATGTTGCCTTTCCATAAGTAATGTTTTAACTTATTTAAAACCTCTTCACTTATTTTTGGAACCGGTTTATTTACCTTGTCAGCAAAAAGACCAAGAAAGTGCCTTGCCAATAGCTCAATATCTTTGGGGCGTTCCCTTAAAGAAGGAAGGGAAATTTGAAAAACGGCCAGTCTGTAGAACAAATCCGAACGGAATTGTCCGTTGTCAGCTTCTTTCTGGAGGTCTCGATTAGTAGCAGCAATTACACGTACATCCACTCGAGTTGGTTTACTATCGCCCACTTTTAAAAACTCATGCGATTCCAGTACCCGTAATAACTTAGCCTGCAAGTCAGGACTCATCTCCCCAATTTCATCCAGAAATATTGTTCCTCCATCGGCCTCTTCAAAAAGTCCTTTTGTATCTTTCATGGCTCCCGTAAACGCACCAGCCTTATGTCCGAATAATTCGCTTTCCAAAATATCTTTTCCGAGTGCAGAACAATTTACAGCAACATAGTTTTTATCCTTTCTGTTACTTGCATAATGTATTGCTTGAGCAAAAACTTCTTTACCTGTTCCTGTTTCTCCCAATAATAGAACTGTAGCATCTGTAGCAGCTACTTTTTTCGCAAGGTTTATCGCTTCAATAATTTGTTTAGACAAGCCAATAATATTATCAAAACCATATTGCTTATTTACCTTCTTTTCAAGCCTATATAGCCTTTGCTGTAATACAGATTTATCGATAGCCCGATATAATAACGGCAAGATTTTATCATTATCATCTCCTTTTGTAATATAATCAAAAGCTCCATTCTTAATAGCCTTTACACCATCGGCAATGGTACCATACGCAGTTAGCATGATGATTTCAGTAGCCGGAGAAACCTCTTTTAGCTTTTTGGTTAGTTCTATCCCATTTGCATCCGGAAGCTTAACATCGCATATTACAACATTAAATTCCTCTTGCTCTAGTTTTTTTATTCCGGCTTTAGCATTGGCTGCTTCAGCAACCTTAAACCCTTCCAAAGAAACAATCTTAGCAAGCAGCCCCCTGAGCTTATCTTCATCGTCAATAATAAGTACGTTTCCTTTCATGAAAGTCTTGAATGAGTTGCAAAGATATAGAAGTAGATTGGTATCGAGTTTCTGAGCAGAAACAATTAGTATTTCTGCTCCATCCGTGGAGCCGGAGGGATTCGAACCCTCGTCCAAACAAGGAAACAACGAACCTTCTACATGCTTAGAGTTACTTAATTTTGGTGCGGCAACCGTCGTAAATCAAGGCTATTGCCACCTTAGTTCCTTTAGTTTCGCCATGGCA
>CAIUPO010000102.1 GCA_903901055.1 uncultured Bacteroidota bacterium | reverse complement strand
TTTGCTTTGAGGTATATCGGCTCAATCGTTGTCTTGTTACTGTCGGCTCTTCCATTGCTTGTTTTTTGGGCAACAAAAGTACTGTGCATTTAAGCCGCTGTCAAGATGTACTTGGTGGTATGCTTACGTACCGATTATCTTTGTATTAAAGGGGTACTCCACACTCCATTTCCAAACACTCCAAAACCATTGAAGGCCATGGGTGTAAATCTACCTAATAATCCTTTTTCATTGGTAGGTCCCCAATATATGGTCGATATACTTTGTGACCCGGCTAATGGTACGAAGAATGATGTAAACATTAGCACTACGGCAGCCTTGCAAGCTGTCGGCTATCGCATAGGTGGAAATATGGTGTTAACTCATTGGGGTCAAACATCGAACATTGAAGTTGGTGTTGGAGCAGGAAATCCTGGCGTTGGAGTGTCTAATGTTTTTGTCGGTAACCAGGCGGGATTTACTTCTGGCCCTTTAGGGCAGTATAGTGTATTAGTTGGGTATCAGGCCGGCTTGGTTAGTCAATCTGATGGTTCAACTATGGTGGGTTCTCAATCGGGACTATCATTAACCAATGGAGACTTTAACACATTTTATGGTAATTTGTCGGGAAATCAAACTACCAATGGTGGGGATAACGTATTTATAGGGGCTACTTCAGGAACTATTAATACTGTTGGGAGTAGTAACGTGACATTAGGTGTAACCGCAAATCAAATGTTCAACAATTTAAATGGTACTTGTGCTATTGGTACCGGAGCACTTGTTACAACTGATAATAATATGATTTTAGGCAATAACGGAATTAAGGTAGGAATTGGAATGTCAGGTATTCTTGGTGGACCCACCAACAAACTTGAAATAAGCAACTATAGTACTGCGGCTGCTTGTCCTTCCTGTGCTCAACCTGCAAGTATATCTACTTGCTTGCCTTTAGTTGGAACTGGTGCAAGCGGTTTACAGTTTCGCGACCTGACTAGCGCATCAACTCCAAATACAAATTGTCCTGGTCAACCTTTTTTAACTACAGATGCCAACGGTAACGTAATTTTGATGGCACAGCCTACTGCAAGTGGTGGAATTGGTACTTGTTCTTCTCCAACTACACTTACCGCAGCTAATGGCGCAATTGATATGGCAAACCTTGCCAACTTTTATTTCTTAGGAAACGGTTCTGGTACTGCGTTAAATAATGTATCAATTGGTTATACAAGTGCTTGTCCTACGCCAAATGGAAAGTTAGATGTTTTACAAAGTTCGGGCAGTACATCAGGGTCTGTAGGTGTTTATGTTAAAAATACTGACCTGCCTGGAAATTTCACCACTCCTCCAATTGGAATACAAAGTATAATACCACCCCTATCATGTGCTAATCTTTACCCGGCAGTTGCAGGTTGGTTTGAATCTGAGTATTGTAATGGTTCAGGGGCAACAATAAGTTATTCCATTTTTGTGCCGCCTGCGTCAATTACAGGTAATAGTACCGGAATTGTATCAATTGGTTATCCTTTTGGATTCGTACCCACTGGAACATTATTTGCTGGTTCAGCAGCTGCGCCAACTTTACTCTATGTAGCTGGCGGTATCAATGGAATTGGTTTTTATACTGCCTCCGATAGAAAATTCAAAACTAATCTCAATCCTTTATCAAATGCAATCAGTATTATTAATAATATTAAACCTTACTATTATTATTATGATACTGTCAATTTCCCTAAAAATCATTTCCCAAGCGGAAAACAGATTGGATTCATAGCTCAGAATGTTGATTCAGTTCTCCCAGAAATTGTTGAGGCTACTGATAGTGGTTACGCAATGGATTATTCAAAAATAACACCGCTCCTGCTTGCTGGAATTCAGCAACAACAAGGTACTATTGACAGTCTTAAGAACATACTTAATTCAATGCAAAATTGCCTGACCCTACTTTGTAATAGTAATTCTCCTCACCAGAGAAGAACAGGGAATAGTGGAGACAGTAATCAAAATGACATTACAAATATTCAGGATGTAACATTAGCTTCTGCAAATGCTCCATTATTATATCAAAACGTTCCAAACCCATTTAGCGCAAACACAAAAATAAACTACTATCTGCCGGAAGGCACTGTGGGAGCAACAATGGTGTTTTATGACAGCTATGGAAATAAAATGAAGGAAGTACAACTCAGTCAAACAGGAAATGGAACATTAAACATCAACCCTGAAAATCTCAATGCGGGAATTTATTCATATAGCCTTGTAGTAAATGGTAAAGTAATAGATACCAAAAGAATGATTTTACAAAAATAATATCACGTTTCTCAATTATGAAAAATCCCGACTTAAAAAGCCGGGATTTTTTATTGAACATAATTTATTTTGAGTTTTTGTAATAATATTGCGCAAGAACATTATATATCAAGTTTTTAATCTGAAAATGTATCCTACTATGTAGAATTATCGCAATGTAGACTATCGTTTTTAAACATTCAACATGTGTTCAACTTTTTCCGCCATCTTTTGCATATAACTGTTGGTGATTTTGGCGTATATCTGAGTTGTCTTAATATTCGTATGCCCAAGCCATTTGCTGACTACTTCCATAGGAATCTCATTACTTAACAGGATAGTAGTGGCGCAGGTGTGTCTCGCTACGTGGTGGGTAAGATTTTTCTTGGTGCCGGCGTACCCTTTGCCTTGTATTCATTGAGGTAGTAGCGGATTGTTAATGAGTTCAACATAGGTGAAACAATTTAGGTTATGGTGATACCTTGGTGAAACAAAGATAGTAATATTATGTGATAGGGTGAAACATTTTGTAAAAGACGCTTCGCAAAGCCTCAATTAATAAGGCTTTGCTGCATCATGTTTCAA
>CAIUPO010000101.1 GCA_903901055.1 uncultured Bacteroidota bacterium | reverse complement strand
TCCACTACTTCATACACCAGGTGATGCAGGCCGCGAAGACCTGTATCGCCAATATACATGGCAGGGCGTAAACGGACTGCTTCAAGTCCTTCTAATACGGTAATGCTTTCTGCTCCGTAACCATTTTCTTTTTCAGACATATTTTTTTTTGTTTCTAATTCAGAATCAACTAATTCTGTTGTTTTTACTGACATATATTATGGGGCTTAACTGTTTCTTGCGAATTTACACTAAATCCACATTATACAGCACAAAAACGAGCCACAAAAACAGGGTTTAATTATTAACAAAACAGGATGCATTTTGTTGATATAAAAATTGGAGAAAATTTTGAAAATTGAAAGATGTGAAAAGACGAATTTTCAATCGGTTTTCCAATCATTGATATAGTAAGAAAAGAGATTCCTCTTTTTGTTCGGAAAGACAATAGAATAGGCGATAGAGTAGGGATTGTTGCGGC
The DNA here is from genome assembly GCA_903901055.1 of uncultured Bacteroidota bacterium. Lineage (GTDB taxonomy): Bacteria > Bacteroidota > Bacteroidia > JABEUT01 > JABEUT01 > JABEUT01. Next base: position 21,809 of record CAIUPO010000101.1, on the reverse strand, counting down.
GGGCTTTGCCCGCCGCAACAGAGCTCGCAATCTTTCTATAGCTTAACTATCATTTCGAACGAAGTGAGGAATCCCGTTCCCTTAAGTTTTGCAAAATAAAAAAGCCCTGACGTTTATAGTCAGGGCTTTTTTAAGAGAAAAGAATTAAAGCAATACTTACTTAACCATCATCTTTTGGGTGATAGATTCGCCGTTTGCTGTAACTCTATAGAAATATACACCGGCATTCCAACCATTAGCGTTAATGGTCATGATGTGGTTGCCTGATGACATTTTTTGTGCTGCAATGCTGTAAACTTTTTGTCCAACCATGCTATACACATCAACTGATACTGTACTTTCATTAGTCAGGCTAACGTTAAAGTTGGTAACATTTGAGAATGGGTTAGGATAGTTTGGAGAAATGGAGAAACCATTTTTGGTTACAGTTGGCACCGCAGATACTGAATTCAATGAATCGTTGAATTGGATTGTACCAAGGTAGAAGTGGTTTACAGCTGTAGTTCCATCGTCCGGGGTGGTTTCAGGATAAGCAATAGAGCAAGGAATGGTCCAGGTTTTATTTGGTCCGCCGCTTGAAATTGCAATGTCAGAAACACTCAGGAAGTAGTTGTTGTTTGTATTTGTGAAAGAAATAACCGGTCCGATTTTACCGGTAGATGCATTAAATGCTTCACCTTTTACGTCAGGAGCAACTAATGAATCTGTAACAACACCTGTCATATCATCTTCCCAAATAGCAAAGATAAGTTTACCATCGGTTGATCTGGAAGCTTGCAATCTGTTTGTCATAGATATATAACCACCGGTTGTGTTATCCCAGTCAGTTGACTCGGAAGCTGTAACAACGTTGGTAGAATAGGTAGTCATAGAGTCAATAAAACGTGAATTCCAGCCACCTGTTGGGTTGGTGTTATAAACGTCATAGATGTATCCATGTTGATTTCTGTACCAGGATAAATCATAAGCTGAATCAGGGTTTGAATAGAATTGGCTTATGATAGTTCCAATAATATGCAGGTTGCCACTATTGTCAACAGTCAGATCATAATCACTGAAACCGCCACCGCCGTAGTAGGTATACAAATCCCAAAGCGGGGTTTTGATATTACTGTCTGAGGTAGGATACAAATAAGTTGTAAGGTTAGGGCAGTTACGGAAATTAAACATTGGCATCATAGCCCATGTTGCACCTGCATCGCCTGTTCTGTATACAATAGGCTGATAAGAGGTGTAATTATATCCGGCTGAATCAAGGTTACCAAATATTACAACATATCCTGTTTTTCCATCTTGTGACCATGCAGTTCCGGGTTGTCCTAAAGGATAAGCCATAGAATCGAATGGGAATGAATTAGTAGCAAACCCTTTTATTGCAGGAACAAGGTGCGGACGGAAAACGGTTTGGGTCCATTTGAAAGAATCAGCAACAGGATCAAATTTACCGGTTGTTAAAACGGCTCCAGTCCAGGTAACGTAGTTGTTGGCAGGAGAGGTCCAGCCTTCGCCAAGTCCATGAACGGTGCTATCGTCGCTACTGCTTACATATCCGATAGTTTGACCGCCATTTTGGTTATAGCCAGGGCCTCCTGTGTTTTGCCAGTACATGGTATGAAGATTTGCACCGCTGATTTGCACACTGCCGTAGTCGGTTGCTGTCCATGAAATAGTTGTTGTTGAACCATCGTTCCATGCTCCCATATATGCATCATAAACATTAGCAGGACTTGTGTTTCCTGCCGGATTGAATAATGCACCATTAGGGTAACGGGTTGGATTATTACAGTTCATGGTGATACTTGTGTCCCAGGTTGCACCTGCATCTGTAGATTTGGCAACCTCATAAGCTCCTGTTCCGCAGGTTCCCACTTTTGAATAGTCAATCCGGTGGGTCATAACAAGCAGGTTACAAGCCTGGTTTGCAGTTAATTGAGTCGAGGCAGTATATCTGGAAGTATTAACGTTGGCCGAAGAACCCATTGGTGGTAAAATCGGTTCATTTCCGATTTTATGATTGCCTTTGGTATTTCTGGCAGGTGAATTTTTTTCAGCAACAAGAGACGCTTTGTATCGTGCCACTGCTGCTGCAGCAGGGTTTACAGTTACGTGGTTTGATTTCACGGCAGTTGAATTCTGTGCCTGTGAACCACACCAAACTCCTGCAGCTAATAAGAGTAATAAGGGTTTTTTCATGACTTTGGTTTTAATTGTTTAAGGGTTATTGAACGATCATTTTTTGGGTTATGGAACTATTGTTTGCAGTTACTTTGTAGAAATATACACCCGCATTCCATCCATTTGCATTAATGGTCATAATATGATTGCCTGATGACATTTTTTGTGCAGCTATGCTGTACACTTTTTGTCCAACCATGCTATAAACATCAACTGAAACAGTACTTTCACTGGTCAGGCTAACGTTGAAGTTAGTAACGTTCGAGAATGGGTTAGGATAGTTTTGAGAAATGGAAAATCCTTGTTTTGAAATGGTAGGTACAGCAGATATTGCATTAAGTACATTATCATACTGAACATTTCCGAGGTAGAAATAATTTACTGCTGTAGACCCATCACAAGGAGTAGTTTCAGGATATACAATTGTACATGGAACTGTCCATGTTGTATCCGGTCCTCCGCTCGACATTGCAATATCAGAAGCGCATAAGTAATAGTTATTGTTCGTATTAGTGAACTGGATTACAGGTCCGGCAAGGCCAGTTGCAATATTATAACCTTCACCTTTAACATCAGGAGCAACGAGCGAATCGGTAACAATTCCTGTGAAATCATCTAACCATGTAGCGAAGATTCTTTTGCCATCGGTTGATCTGGATGCTTGTAAACGGTTACCAAACGCAACTGAACTTGCAGTTGTATTATCCCAGTCGGTTGACATACTTGCTGTAATAACGTGGGTAGCAAAGGTTGTCATGGAGTCGATAAAACGTGCATTCCATCCGCTTCCATTGGTAGAAATATCATAGATATAACCATGTTGGTTAAGGTACCAACTTAATGTATAAGCAGAATCAGGCCTTGAATAAGCTGAGCTAAGAATAGCAGAAATAATGTGCAGGTTGCCATACGCATCTACAGTCAGGTCGAAGTCGCTATTTGCGCCTTGAGCGTAGCTCTGTCCGGTTAAACTTACAACAAATGTGTAAAATAATGGAACTTTTACTGCGCTGTCGCTTGCATTGTAAAGATAAGTGGTTAAACTTGGAATAGTGCTGAAGTTGAATGGAGGCATCATGTTCCAGGTTGTTCCATGGTCTGTTGTTTTGTAAACGATAGGTTGATCTGATGCGTAGTTGTATCCAACTGAATCAAGGTTTGCAAAAATAACAACATAACCAATTTTACCATCTTTCGACCAGGCAGTTCCGGGAGTGCCTAATGGAACAGCTGATGAATCGTAAGCTAAGCCAACATTGCTTGACCAGTTTTTTACGGAAGGAACAATGTGAGGATAGAAACGGGTTTGTGTCCAAACAAATGAATCGAGTACTGCATTGAATTTACCGGTTGTTAAAACCGCTCCTTGCCATCTGGTATAAGCACCTGCTGTATTTACATCAAAACCTTCACCAATAACATGAACTGTGCTGTCATCAGAACTGCTCATGTATGCTAAGTTACCTGTATTTTGGGTCATAACACCCGGGGTAATGTTTTGCAAATAGTTTTCATGTGGATTACTGTTTCCAAGGGTAACGCTTCCATAAACTGATTCAACCCATGAATCGCCTGTGGTAGCACTGTTGGTCCATGGTCCTGCCATTGCATCAGTAACATTCATAGGATTTGTGTTTCCAGCAGGATTGAATAATGCGCCATTAGGATAACGGGAAGGTTGGTTACAAAAAATGGTTACGCTTGTATCCCAAGCCATACCATCATTTAAGGAGTAGGCCGCTTCGTAAGCGCCTGTTCCGCAGGTTCCTACCTTTGAGTAGTCTTCCCTGTGGGTCATAACAATCAGGTTACATGCCTGATTGGCGGTAACTGCAGTTGTTGCAGCATCTCTAACGCCGTTAACATTAGCGGAAGAACCGAGAGGAGGTAATAATGGTTCGTTTCCTATTTTATGATTTCCTTTAGCATTTCTGGCTAATGATGTTTTTTCAGCGGCTTGTTGTGCTTTTAGTCTTGCCTGTGCAAGTTTAAGAGGAGAAGCGGTTGCTGTTTTTGGTTTTACACTAACACTCGTTTGTGCCTGTAAACCACCAAAAATACTTGCAGCCAAAATAAGGAGGATAGTCTTTTTCATGACGTTTTTTTGAGAATTTATTAAGGTTTGTTATTCGTATGATTTCCAAATGTAAGTAAAGTTTAATTACACAGGAATACATATACCCGCAAATGTAAAAATAAAATACGTATCCGCTACACTTTTGAGGTAAAAGATGATTTACTTCAAAAAATACTGGATAAAACGCATCAAATCTTTTTTGTAAACCGGGTGTTCATTGCCAATAATTTCAACAGCTAATGCACCTGTACAATTTCCGATGAATGAATTAATCTCCGGATTCAAACCTAATTTAGCCCCAAGCGCTGTAAGTGATAGAACCGCATCACCGGCACCAACCGAATCTTTTACCTGCCGGGCAAATGCAGGTGTGCGGCAGAATTTTTTATTTTCATACCATAACGAGCCTTCTCCTCCAAGGGTTATTTGAATCTTTTTAGCCTTTGTGATAGTTTGAAGTTTTTTTATGAGGTCCTCCAGATTGCCATAGTTATCGCCGAATGGCAGCCTGAGTTCTTTTTCATCAATGGAAATGTAATCTGACTTGTGATACTTGGTTATGTAGTTATATCCAAAGTTATTACTGTTGGTTTGGGCATTTATGGCAACATATTTTGCCTTGTCCTGAATACATTTTATAATTCCCGGAGTAATGAACCCATGTCCGAAATCGGTAATAACTACCATGTCATATTTCGGAATTTCCTTGTTGAGATATTGTACAACTTCTTTTTCCAGTTTTTCATTAATGTGTTTATCATTCATGAAAGTTACTTCAAAAAGTTTTACGTTCTGGTAGCGGTCAAGATACCTGCGCTTAACAGGCGTAGGGCCATCATCGCGGGTGAAAAATTTTGAATCAACTCCTTGAGATAATGTTTTATCAATAACTGCAGATGCTGTATTTTCTTTACCAAGGCAAGTAACTAATTTAACGCTTCCGGCAAACTGCTCCATGTGGTTAGCAATTGCAAGCACTCCACCGGCAAAGGTTTCAGCCCGAAGGAAAACCGTTGAGATAGTAGGTGATTTGGAAGATTTTCCAAGCGGATTACAATAATGGTACTCGTCAATAATTGTATCGCCAATAACCATTACTTTCAGATTATTCATTTTTTCAATATCACCGACAACCTGGTCGAAGGAATATTTCTTTTTGAAGCATTCCATAAACTCACGTGTTTTGGAACTATGCGGGCTGAAGAATGAATTGATAAGGTTGGAAGAAGAAAAGGTAGGCTCTTCGGTAATATATACTTCACCACCGACAGATTTTACTGCATTTTCTTCGTCAAGTATCCCTTTGGTTAAATCTTTGGAGCGGTCTTTATAATCGGGGCCTTTTACGTAATAAGTAGGTTTTAAAAGTTTAATAGTTTCAACCGCAGTAGGCCATTTATTAAGCGCAACATAATCCACAGCTTCCATAGCTGCAATAGACTCCATGCGTGTTTGCTCAGGAAATACGGGCCTTCCGGGGCCTTTGTTTACATAATGATCGGGAGTAATTGTAACAACAACTATATCGGCATGATTCTTTGCAGCCTGAAAGTGCATGATGTGTCCGGGATGCAATAAATCAAAGCAACCATGGCATTGTGCAATGGTTTTACCTTGTTTTTTTAGTTTAGCGAGTTCTTTTGCTAAATCTTCTAATTTTAAAATCTTTTTATGTTTAGCCATACGTGCGACTATTTATTTCCGAGATATTTAAACCAATCTTCTGTTGCTTTTTCAATACTGGCAGGCTCCCAAAGCGGGGCTTCCCTCCAATAATCAATATTTTCGAGCATTATTTTTACTCCTTGCTCAAGGCTTACTAAGGGCTTCCAGCCTGTCTTTTGCCGGATTTTTGTTGTATCTGCAAAAGTACAATCCGGTTCTCCCGGGCGTTTGGGAATATACACTACTTCGCCTTCAAGAAGCTCCACAAGGCGATTTACACTATAAGTATTTCCGCTACCAACATTCATTATTTCTCCGGCGCAGTTTTGGTTGGCTGCTGTGGTAACACAAGCGTTCACAATATCTGTAACGAAAGTAAAATCGCGGGTTTGTTTGCCATCACCAACAACGGTAAATGGTTTTCCATTTAATTTTTGCGCTAGAAAAACCCCGAACACCGCACCATACGTTCCAGATGTGCGAGCACGCGGACCATATACATTGAAGAAGCGAAGAGCTGTAATATTCATTCCATAAATATTATGCCAGTGCATGCAATATTGTTCGCCTACATTTTTTGTAAGCGCATAAGGATATTGAGGACTCATTGCCTCGGTTTCCGGAGTAGGGTAGTGGTCGGGAATTCCATAGCAGGATGAGGATGCAGCATAAATAACTCTTGAAACATTGTTATGCCGGCATGATTCTAACACACTTATTGTTCCATCCACATTTGAACGATGGTAGGCCATAGGCTTTTCAATGCTCGGAACAATATCAGCTAAAGCTGCTAAGTGATAAACGCATTGCACACCATTAAATAAATGATGTATAGAATTATAATCTGCAATATCCGCCTGGTGAAACTGAACTTTCGGATTGCCTTTATGGTGTTCAATATTGCGGAGCGAGCCACTGCTAAGGTTATCTATGATGATAACCTCGTGCCCGTCATTCACCAGTCTGTCGACTGTATGACTACCTATAAATCCGGCCCCTCCTGTAACTAATGTCTTCATTCACTTATTTTTAAGCGCTCCAAGATACGTTTTCTTTAATTATCTTAGCAGGTATACCTGCTACAGCCACACCGGAAGAAAAACTTCCCGCAACCACGGCACCTGCACCTACAATTACATTATCGGCTAACGAAACTCCTTTCAATATCATGGCCCGTTGCCCAATCCAGCAATGGTTTCCAATCTTTACTTCTTTCGCTTCACTATCGTTTGAATCTCCATTTCCTGAATTAATCTGATGCCCGTCATTGTCACGCAAAATAATTCCTTCTGCAAAAAGGCAATCCTCACCAATATCTATTTTTTTAAGGCTGATGATTTCTACTCCCCCATTAATTTTTGTGTTGTTCCTTATTATGATGTGTGCATTGATGGCATATATAAGTACACCCGGATACAGCGAAACATTTCCAAAAATTTCGAGTGTGGAGTTTTGCATGAAAATTTTGCAGCGATCTTTTGCCGAATCATAAATACCACCATCAAAATAACCGAAGTCAATGCCAATTTTGAGGGAGCCGTTGTTTACAACAATCTTTGAATTCTTAATATTCATCAATGTTTTATGATGAATACCAATTTTAGAATCACCATTAAGCACGATGGATTTTTTCGTTTCTGAAAAACTGCTGAACTTATTATAGACCGATTTTACATGGAAAAAGAACCGGCTGTATACCGCACTGAACAAGCCATAGTATTTTCCGGTTAAATTATCTCTTGATTTGCCCATTTCAGTTTAAGCTATATGAATATAATAGATCAGGGAAGTTAGAATTCTATATTTTAAAAGGTTGCAAAGATAAGAAAACGAAAAAAATGTACTTTTTTGCATTTTAAGCACAGATAACTTAGTGCAAATGGTCGTGCTATATTATTTTGAAATAATGAATTTACCCGATGAAAGTAATTTACCCGAATCCAATAGTTTATAAAAATACATACCATTATCAAGAGAATTCTCATCGATAATCATTCGTCCATTTGAACTGTTAATTTGACGGAAATCAATTATTCTTCCCGTTAAGTCAGTTATTTGGATTTCTCCACATTGGATATTTCCTGAATAGGCAAAATTTAAAAGTCCTTTACAAGGATTTGGGTAAATGGCCACGCGAACTCCCGTATTCAATTGATTAGCGCCAGTTATAACCGGCCCCCATTGCCACAAATCATTAAGAATATTTCCAACGCTATCCATTCCAGTGCATATATAACCAAAGTTACCAATCGTAAATGCAACCGTGTAACCACGTTCAATTCCATTAGCACCCATATTGGTAAATGGTGACCATGCTTTTGAAACGGTATCATAACAATATCCCGTTGGGAAGGTTGCAGGATCAGAATTGTTTGTAGTTCCAGTACATACAAATGCCGTGTCCCCGATTACAAATGCCCTGGAATTACCTGTTGGGCTGTATAAAATAGGGAATGGAGCAATAGATGACCATGAGTCGGAAGTAGTATCATATTCCCAGAAAGCATTGTAAGCATAAGGGCCTAATTCATCTTTTCCTCCTCCAACATAGCCGTGATTGCCAATAGTAAAAGCAACACCATCATCCGTTCTGCCGGCCGGCGAATTATTCATTTGGGTCCAGGTGTTAGTATGCGCGTCATACATCCAAACATCCTGCAAATAGGGTGGTCCGCCTATTGAGCCACCAACTATATAGGCCTTATGTCCTACTACAAAAACGGAGGCATCATAACGACCGGTTCCCGGTAAACTTGCCATTTGTTTCCAGCTATTATTGACAAAATCGTAAGCCCATAAATCGTTAGCCGCATTGCTGCCGGTCCAGCCTAACCCAATGTATCCTACCCCCTCAATAGAAAATCCGATGGGGCTATAATGGTATCCGGCACCGGGATAAGGTGCAATCGAACTCCATGTATTTGTATTTTGGTCCCATTCGTAAAAATCATTATAAAAAATTGAAGCCCCATTATTACCTGCCCCTACAAACCCATAGTGCCCTATTGTAAAACCGGCTGCATAGTCTCTGGCTGCTCCTGTAAAATTAGATTTTTGAGTCCAACTATATTGAGAATAAGAATTAAGTGAAAAAAGCATACTGAAAAAAATTACTGCTATGCTTGTACTTTTTTTCATTTTACATCGATATAATTTCGTAATACAAAATAAAGCAAAAAAACAATGCTAAAGGCATTGTTTTTTAAAATTGAAAACGATTATCAGATTTTAATGATAAAAATTTTGAATTTCTTCAATAATATACTCCAGCTGTTCATCTGTTAGCTCAGGATAAATGGGGATACTGAGGATTGTCTCCGCTTGTTTTTCAGTAACAGGAAAATCTCCTTTTTTATATCCGAGGCCTTTTGCCGCTTCCTGATAATGTATTGGAATAGGATAGTGGACTTTGGTATCAACACCTTTCCGCGCCAAATGTTCTTTTAGTTCGTTACGGTCTTCTGTTTGTATAATAAATGTGTGGTAAACGGCCTTTTCATAATCCTTGTCGCAGGGAACAATCATAGGAAGATCGCTTAGTTGATCATAGTATAATTTGGCGAATGCCCTTCTTCTTTCGGTCCATTTGGCAAGGTATTTCATTTTTACATTCAGCAATGCTGCCTGCATATTATCAAGGCGGGAATTGTAACTCCAGAAAGCGCATTCATCGCGGTTTTTCAAACCGTGGTTACGTGCTACTGTAAGGTATTTATAAATGGAATCATCGTTGGTTGTTATAACACCACCATCACCTCCTGCGGCCAAATTCTTCAATGGATGCAAACTAAAACAGCCTGTTGTTCCAAATCCACCAACGGGTTTATTTTTATAGGTTGCACCGATGGCTTGTGCACCATCTTCAATAATATGCAGGTTGTGTTTTTTTGCAATTGCCATTAACTCATCCATAGGAGCAGGGCGGCCTGTTAGGTGGACCGCAATAATGGCTTTTGTTTTTGAGGTAATTCCTTTCTCAACTTTTTCAGGATCGAGATTAAAGTCTTCGCGAACGTCTGCAAATACAGGCTTGCCTCCTGCGATTATCACGGCAGATGCCGAAGCAAGGAATGAATTCGGAGCAGTAATTACTTCATCACCTTCCTTAAGACCGATAGCTTTTAATGAAAGGAACAATGCGTCCGTTCCGTTTGCAACACCTAATGCATATTTTACACCATGTAATTCTGCAAATGATTTTTCAAATTTCGTTAACTCATCTCCCAAAATAAACTGACCACTCTCCAATACATTTCCAATGGATGCAAGGATTTCGTCTTTAATTAATTTGTGCTGAAGTCCTAAGTTTATATATGGTATTTGCATAAGAAAGTTGTCAGTTGTCAGTAATCAGTGGTCAGTGAGAAACTACTATTTAAGGTCAATCAGTTGCATGAGCTTCACATTGAAATAACGTGGATTGTCAAGGGAGTCGGGAATATGTCCTGCTTCAAATTCATGCTTCAGATCTGCAATGGCATCTTCTAATGTATGAGTGGCTTCAAAGCCTAATTCTTTTTTTATTTTTTCCGAAGAAATATGATAGGAGCGATGGTCATTCGTTGGAGTTGTAACAATGTTTACTTTATCACCAACCACATGCTTTACCATTCCTGCAATTTCAGAGACGGTATGGTTTTCATACCCTGCATTCAGAATTTTTCCGGAGATTTTTTCTTTTGGAAGTGTAAGCAAGAGACAGTATAAATCGGTCATATCCTCGATGTGGATATTCGGGCGTTTTTGTTCTCCGCCGAATACAGTGATAGTACCTTTATTAATAGCGAGGTTAGTTAGGATATTTACGGTTAAATCTAATCTTAACCTTTTGCTATAACCGCATACAGTTGCAGGGCGCACAGTGAATGTTGTAAAATCATCAGTGCGGTATTTTTCTAAAATAACTTCGCATTGCGCTTTGAACTTTGAGTAATCGGTAAGCGGCTCAAGAGGCATATCCTCTGTAACATTCGGAGTTTCTTTTATTCCGTATACACTGGAAGAAGAAGCATAAATAAAGCGTTGTACTCCGCTATCTTTCGAGATTTTCACCAATGGTTCAAACGCATCCAGGTTAATAGATTTGCCAAGAGTAGGGTTTAATTCAAAGCTTGGGTCGTTGGAAATACAAGCCAAGTGTATAACTGCATCCTGCCCCGGAAGTATTTTCTTAAGCAATTCCTGGTCGCGGATATCGCCTTTTACTTTTTTAAGATTAGGGTGGTTAGGTAACACGTCTTCGCCATAAATCATAAGGTCGAGGACGGTTACGTTATAGCCCTTATCGAGCAGCTTTGGAGTGAGCACCGCACCTACGTATCCGGCTCCTCCAGTTATAAAAATGTTTTTCATGTGTTTAAAAAGGTTTGCAAAGGTACAAAAATTGCAAAAAAGCCATCAGATTATATCCAATAACATAGTATATATAATAAAACTTACTTTATCACCTGTACAAATCCATCTTTATTAAAGGATTTGCCATTACAAGTGTATTTAATTATATAATAATAAACCCCGTCAGAAACAAAGCTATTGTCATTTTGGTTTTTCCCATTCCAATAAACCTTAGGATTTGTGGACTTGTACATTTCCTTACCCCAACGGTCATAAATATAAATCGAATAGTCGGAAACATCCTGCGCATTTATTACAAACGCTTCATTTTTATTGTCGCCATTTGGTGTAAATACATTCGGAATGGTCAATCCAAGGCACTCGGAAACCACTACTGTTACAAACCCGCTAACTTTGCAGCCGGCCGAGTCGGTACCTGTAACAGTATAGGTAGTAGTTACAGAGGGAGTAATAACAGGGTCAGGACAGGTTATGCAGCTAACGCCCGAAGGTGGGCTCCAGATATAGGTTAAAGTTCCGGAAGCAACCAGAACTACAGGTGTACCAATACTATAAACGGTTGTGTCGCAGCAGGCATGTATTACCGGATTAGAAACAGAAACGAATTTTGTAACTGTATCTGAACAGCCATTGTTCACAATAACCGTATAGGTTGTGGTTGCACTTGGTTTAATAGTAATGGAACTATTGGTGGCTCCTGTGCTCCATTTATAGGTTCCGCCTCCTGTTGCTGTTAAAGCAATACTGTCACCGAAACATAAGGAAGAAGGGCCAGAAACAGAGCCATTTGGGGTGGCAACATTTACTTTGAATGTGGTATCTTTTTTGCAGCCGAATGAACTGGTTACAATAACGGTGTAAGTAGCACTTGAAAGGGGGTTTATAGAAATAGTCTGTGTGGTTTGGCCAGAGGGTTGCCATAAATAACTAGCCCCACCTGAAGCACTAAGCACATCAGAGTTGCCAATACAGATTGTATTGATACCACTTATAGAAGCAACCGGCAAAGGATATACGGTAACTTTAACACTGGTATCTTTTATGCATCCTCCCTTAGTAATTGTTACCGAATAAGTGGTTGTTGAAGATGGGATAACCTTAATGCTGCTGGATGTTGGCCCGCTGCTCCATTTGTAACTACCGCCGCCCGATGAAGTAAGTATAACAGAATCTCCTGCGCAAATACTGTCTGTCTTGCTTATGCTTATTGCAACTGTATTAACACTAACAGTAATACTGGTATCTTTTGAACAATTATTATTTGTAACAGTTACAGTATAAGTAGTGTTGGCAGCAGGTTTAACGGTAATTGAACTAGTAGTTGCAGATGTGCTCCATTTATAAGTGCCCCCTCCCGAAGCAGTAAGCGTTGTACTATCTCCTAAACAGATTGCAGATTTTCCGCTTATAGTTGCAGTAGGTAAAGGAGTAACGGTCACTTTTATGCTCGTATCTTTTACACAAGTCCCGTTACTCACAGCGGTTGTATAAGTAATTGTTGAAGAAGGTTTAACATTAATACTTGATGTAGTGGCACCGGTACTCCATAAGTAACTTATTCCACCGGATGCTACAAGTGTAGTGGAATCACCGGCACAAAGAAGGTTATTCCCCGAAAGGGAAACAATTGGTAAGGGGTTAACAATTACTTTGATACTGGTATCTTTTGAACAAGCGCTATTACTTACTTTAACAGTATAAATAGAATCTTTAGTTGGCTTAACAGAAACAGAGGAAGTAGTTGCGCCGGTGCTCCATAAATAACTTACTCCCCCTGAAGCAGAAATAATGGTTGAGTTTCCTGCACAAACCGAATCTTTACCACTCAACGAAATAATTGGCGGAGAGTTAACGGTTATTTTAATTGAAGAATCTTTCTGACAGATTCCATTACTTACAGATATCGAATAGGTGCTGGTCACAACAGGCTTTACCGTAATACTTGACGTGGTAGCGCTGGTGTTCCATAAATAGCTGCCACCGCCGGTTGCAGAAATTAACGTACTATCACCTTTACAAATTGAATTGTTTCCGCTAAAAGTAATGGTTGGGGGAGGACTGACATTAATTGTCAGGCTTGTGTCTTTTTTACAGCCATTCTTAGTTACTGAAAGTGTATAAGTTTTATTGGTAGTAGGAGAAACAAGTATGGTGTCATAGGTCGACCCGGTGCTCCAATGATAGGTTCCTCCACCAGATGCTGTAATAGTATCGTGAACTCCTTTGCAAATGGAGGTATTACCGGTAAGATTTATTACAGGAAGCGGATTTATTTTGATGTTTATTTTTTTTGTTTTAGATGCTACGGTATCACATCCATTTATTACAAGTGTTACAGTATAAGTTCCGGAAGCAGGGTATGAAACGGACGGGTTTTGCAAGTTGGATGAAGAAGGGCTGCCACCTGGAAAAGACCAACTCCACGAAGTTGTAAGATATGTAGTGCTATCATGAAACTGAACGGAATCGCCAAAGCATAAAGTAGTATCTAATGCACCAAAATTTACGGAAGGATTATATTCCCAAAAATCCCCCAGAACTTTGTTGTTAGTATCATACCCGGTACAGAAATAACCCTTATTGTTGATAATGAAAGCTGCGGCAAGCCCTCTTGTTATTTTTGTAGCGGCAATATGGTTGAAGGAGCACCAAGCTTTGGTTACAGTATCATAAACCCAACCGTCTCTCAAGCCCTGGCTAGTGCATTCAGAACCTGTGCAAACATAGGCTTTGGAGCCAATTACCCAAGTATCCGGATTTTCCGTTATTCCATAAGCTACCGGAATATTGGCAATTGTTGACCACGTATCTGAAGTAGTATCATACTCATACATCTGCTTATAACAACTCGGATTCCAATAACCGTCACCTACATATCCGTGGTTGCCTATGGCAAAGGAAATAACACATTCAACATCTCCTGCAGGATAATTATTCAGTTTTGTCCAGGTATTTGTATGCGCATCATATACCCATACATCATTAAGATAGGGTGGCCCGATATAACAGCCTCCTACCAGATAAGCTTTATGTCCAATTACAAAAGCAGGGGCGGAATACCTGCTTGTTCCGGGAAAGTTTGCCATCTGAACCCATGAATTACTAATAGTATCATATCTCCATAAATCATTAGCCGAAGCGCTGCCATTCCATCCTAATCCCACATACCCTTTACCTTCAATTGTAAAACCGGTGCATGAATATTGGCCAGCTCCCGGATAATTTGCAATTTGAGTCCATGCATTTGTATAAACGTCGTATTGCCAAAAGTCATGATAATAAGTAGACCCGTTAATACCGCAGCCCACAAACCCATAATGCCCGATTGAAAACCCAATATCAACTGCTCTGGGTGATCCACCGTAGTTGGCTTTTTTAGCCCAGGGGGTTTGGGCCGTGAGATTCAAACTAAGCAGAAAAAAAAGAATGCCGGATAATTTTTTTATCATCAATTAAAAGGAGTAATTCCGATTGAGCAAATATATGATTTACTGAGTTTCACTTTAGTAACATTACAAAATATCAGGCGGTACGATATATTTATTTTATAAGACTGAATTGCCCTACATAGAAGTGCTTCTGATTGTCCCAGCCGGTGGCCGAAATCTTATAAACGTAAGAGTCTTCCTGGCAAATAACTCCATTATTTTTAACCCTACCGTTCCAGCCATTATGAATATCTGTAGTATGGTATAGCTCCATTCCCCAACGGTCGAAAATATACATTTCAAAAGTCTTGATGTAAGCGCCTTTGGCAGTAAAGAAATCATTATTGCCATTTGGGGAGAATGCACTAGGTATATACAAGGTAAATAAAGGGTCGACTGGCAAACATTGAATTGTGGTATCTACACATCCTTTATTATTTGTAACCACCAACATTGGGCAATAAGAACCTGTATCAGGGTAAACGTGAAGCGGATTTGCAAGTGAGTTTGTTTTATCAGATGGCGAACCGTCCCCAAAGTTCCATGACCACCAGGAGATTCCATAATTATCCTTTGTCTCATCCGTAAATTGTACTGTCGGGTCCAGATTATTGATAGGGTCGGGTGAGAATATGAAACTCGCACGGGGCTTGCTGAATACGGTAATCATCTGGTCAATTTCTAACGTAGCACTGCAACCATTGTTGGACACTGCGGTAATCCTGGGAGAGAACATTCCGGTATCATTATAGCAATAAACAGGGTTTTCATAAAAAGAAGTATCCCCATTTCCGAATGACCAGTCCCACTGAACAATTTGGGCATCCTTAATTGTGCTCAGGTCGCGGAACTGAATACATAAAGGGGCACATCCCTGCACAATATCAGCACTAAAAAGAGGTGTAGGAGACGGGCTTACAAAAATAGTTGCTGTTGTGGATGCCGTTCCACATAGATTTGTGTATTGTACAGTATAGGTTGTAGTGATATTCGGAAATACAGTAATCATATAGGAAGTAGAACCACCCGGTGACCATTTGAAATTTCCATCGAAGCCAGACATTTCATAGGCTGCAAGAGTAACAGGGTTTCCTGAACAGATTGTTTGATCGGCTATGGGAGCGATTACAGGAGGTGTTTCAACCAAGATGAAAACATTTTTCGCGGTACTGCAACCATCTGAATCAAGCCCGATAACAGTGTAAGCGGTAGAAGCAGTAGGTGTTGCCATTGGATTGGGGCAATGTATGCAACTTAGCCCTGTTGAAGGTGCCCACGTATAGCTTGCTGCACCAGACACATTTAACACCACTGATGAACCAATACAAATAGAATCAACAGGATGAATAATAATTAATTTAGGTGCTTGTTTCACATATACACTTATAAAGGTGTCTTTAGGGCAAAATCCGTTGCTCACATTGCACGTATAGGTAGATGTTGTAGAAGGTGATACTGTAATAGAGGAGGTGAAAGCCCCATTACTCCATTTATAGTATAAAGGTGGCCCGCCTGTCGCGTTTGCTGTTATTGTAGTTGGGGTTCCCGGACAAATAGAGTCCTGGCTAAGGCTTAATACACAGGTAACTGCCTTTAATATACCAATAGTTATTGTTGTTGAATCGGTGCAGGTTTTATAAGTTGCATAAAGCGTATATGTTGTAGGAACAATAGGGCTTACAATAATGCTTGTTGAAGTACTTCCGGTTGACCATTTATAGGTTTGCCCTCCGCTTGCGGTTAGCACTGAAGTATCTCCGGCACAAACCGAAGTTTTGGAAGGAGTTATTTTAGCCGCAGGAGAAACAATATGAACTGTGAATGTTGTATCGTGTGAACAAGGTCCATTATAGGCAGTCACGGTATAAGTTTGTGTTGTTGATGAGGAAACTGTAATAGATGAAGTTGTTGCACCATTATCCCATACGTAAGAATTTCCTCCAGTTACTTTTAAAATATCAGAGGTATTCGGACAAGTAGTATCCTGCCCTGTAATAATCGGCTTGGGAACGGCAGAGATAGTTACTGATTGCTTAACGGTATCAGGGCAAGGGCCACTATTTTTTGCAACGAGGGTAATTGTAAATGTTCCAGCCGAATTATACACGTGAGAGCCATTTACACCGGTAGAATTATTCAGTGGTCCGCTCGGTGGGTCACCATAATTCCATTTATAGCTTGTGGCTCCGGTACTTACATTATACGCTGTAATTACATCGCCAACACAGCCTCCTAATACAGTAAAACCGCCGGATATAGTGCTGTCAATATGAATTGTAATTAAAGTATCCGCTCCGCATCCGTTATATACTTCATGCAACTTTACCGTGTATGTTCCGGGGGATGTATATATCCAATCAGGGTCAATATGGGAAGAATCATTTGTGACTCCGATATTATAAAAGTCCCAATAAAATTTTGCCTTTGAGGTATCTGTTGAAGTATTATAAAAATGAATGGATTGCCCTGCACAGCCAACAAAAGTGTGGAAGCTTGGTTTAGGAATCGGGCCGGGAGATTTACCTACCGAATCATATAGCGTATCGGCGCAAGACATGCCTGTAACGGGTACAAGAATAACCCTGTAAACACCTGAACTATCAACCCAAACAGTTTGATTGGTTGAACTACCAACAATTCCATTTGTTGGTCCAGACCAAATATATTGCGAAGATCCCGGAGGAGCTGTAAGTGAAATAGAATCCTGTCCGCATAAATTGGGTGAAGATGAAATAATTCCTTCGGGGGCGCAAGAGGCATCAACATAAGCATAGCCAAAATGACCACCCAATGAACAGTCGCCCGATTCAAAGGAAATGGTAACACACTGCCCTAAGAATTTTTTCAAAGGGACAGTTACCATAGTCCAGTTTTTATAATACACCATGAATGTTTCGTTCAGTGGAGCATCATAGTAAGTAAGGCTGTCAAAAGTTTGTGTGCCGTGGCCCGATACAACATTGTATTCGCCGCAATAAGGTATCGTATCACCATTTTGATCAAGCATTGTTACCCTGAAATAAGGTTGCTCGTAATATGCGTGAAGGGGGTTTGCAAGAAAAACAGCATATTGATATGTGAAATTTTCATTCGCAGGAGTTACTTTAAATGTTTGAGAAAGTATGGCTACTCCGTAATTTACAAGGGAACTGTCACCCAGCATGGCTGAATAGCTACCTCCAAAAGGTGATACAACAGGAACCGTAGGTACAATAGCATCAACTCTGCTACCGGAAGTAATGCTTACCTGGTAGTCTGGACTTGGATTAGGGCCAACGCTAGTATTATAATATCCTACAGTACTTGTAAGCAGATCGTTTGCGGCCTGTTTAACTGCTCCAGCCGGACCTCCTGTAATATTCGTCAATGCAAAGGAAGTGGAGGAATTATTGTAAGCATAATAGGCATTCCACCCCGAAAGATTGCCTGTTTCAAAGTCAATATTTGTACAAGAGGGATTGCAGACAGCCGGAGGAAGGGGCTTGCTATACCGATATTCATCAACAGATGATGGGTAAAGTTTCTTAATGTTTTGATACCTGTTATATAAGGTAGTAACAGAGCTAATCAACTTTGTTTCGAACTGTTGTACATTGCCTGAATTTACCTGTTTATGGCCAATACGTTGCATAAAATCCCCTCGTAATGAATCAACTGCTTTTTGAGAAAAACGTGTGAACATATCAAAATCAGTCCGGGAAATATCAGAATTAATTCTTGCTTTGTCTAATGCAATAAACCAATGAAGGTAAATATGTTCAAAGGATTCATGATTAGCCTGAGAGCCGTTTTGATTGCTTAAGTTCTGTGTAAAACCATCTTTGCTGCCGAGTAGTAACAGGCAGAGCATAAAACAAAAAGATGAAAAAGTAATTTTTATATAATTCATCCTGTGCCTGTGAGGTTTATCTTAAGTCGGGTTTCGCTAATCAAATATACAAATTATATGAAATCAAATATAAATTGTATGTTATTTTTGCTGTGGCCGATTTATTTTATGAACGCCTGAATTGGGAGATTAGTATTAAAATGACAAAAAATGCCCCAGCAAATGCGAAAAAAACAAGGAATTGGGGCAGGTTAAGAGGCTGCAACTATTTAATCAGCGTAAACTCTCCAACATAAGAGTGTTTTTCGTTGCTCCAGTCAGTTGCAATTATTGAATAAACATAAGAGTCTTCCTGACAAATTACAGATCCACTCTTTACCGTACCATTCCAACCTTGGTTTATATCAGTTGTATGATATAACTCCATTCCCCAACGGTCAAAAATGTACATTTCAAAATGCTTAAGATAGTCTCCCTTTGCTGTAAAAAAGTCATTTACGCCATCCCCATTTGGGGAGAAAGCACTTGGAATATACAGGGTGAAAATCGGGTAAACCTCCAGGCAGTTGGTAATCGTATCAACGCAACCTTTATTATTCATAACAACTAGTTGTGGGCAATAAGTACCTGTATCATGATATGTATGATTGGGATTCCTTAAAGAGTTTTCAGAAGTAGAGGGTTGTTGGTCTCCGAAACTCCATGTCCAGTAAGTGAGTCCATACGCATCCTTGGAGGCATCTGTAAATTGTACCGCAGGTTCTAAAAAGTTGACAGGATTTGGAGAATAAATAAAGTTAGCAACAGGTTTACTGAAAACGGTAATCATGTCTACGATTTTCAATGTGGCGCTGCATCCGTCAGTTGAGGTCGCCGTTAGTGCAGGGGTAAAAGTACCTGTATCCGGATAACAATATATCGGGCTTTCAATATCTGCAGTATCGCCGTTTCCAAAAGTCCATCTCCACATATTAATATTCCCTGCATTTATAGTACACAGGTCTCTGAATTGAATACATAATGGGGCACATCCTTGTGTAATGTCAGCACTAAATTTCGGAATAGGAGCAGGGTTCACAAAAACTGTGACTGTAGTGGAAGTAGTGCCGCATTTATTGGTATAATTGACTGTATAAGTAGTGGTAGTAGATGGATAGATATCGAGTAAAGTATTGGTAGAGCCGCCCGGTTGCCAAACAAAAGTTCCATCAAACCCGGAAACTTCATCAGCAACGAGCGTAACTTGATTACCTTCGCATATAGTTTGATCAGGAATGGCGGCCATTACAGGGCCAGTTGAGACAACAACACTCACATTTTTTGTTGTTGAGCAGCCATCTGCGGTATCAGTACCAATAACTAAATAAGAAGTACTTATAGTAGGGGTTGCAGTAGGATTGGGACATGTTGAGCATGTTAGTCCGCTTGAAGGAGTCCAAAGATATGTATCTGCCCCGGAAACATTAAGTGAGACAAAGTCGCCCCTGCAAATTGTATCATTCGGATTGGCAATAATTAAATTTGGTACCGGGTTAACGTTAATAGTAATGGAGGTATCTTTACTATTACAACCACCTGCAATATGAACAGAGTATGTTGTTGTGTTTGCCGGGCTTACAATGATAGAACTACTTGTAGCTCCATTGCTCCATTTATAAGTTCCTCCTCCTGATGCGGTGATGGTGTCCATAGTGCCTGCGCAGATAGGGGAGTGGCCGGTAATTGTATATGAGCCTGATGTACCTGATATCACCGTTATAATTCTGGTTACAGTGTCACCTCCTCCGCATGCTGTTAAAATTAATTTTACAGTATAACTTCCTGAAGTTGTATAGTAAACAGAAGGATTTTGCAGGTTTGAAGTAAAGGGATGCCCTCCCGGGAATGACCATGCCCAAGAATTTCCAAGGTAAGTTGAACTATCGCTGAACCGGACGGAATCATTGATACATAAGTTAGTATCCTTAGCAAACAACTTTGTAGAAGGAGTGTATTCTAAAAAATCACCCAGATTATGGAAAGCAGTATCGTAACCTGTACCCATGTATATATGGTTATTTACTACGAAAGCAGATGTAAACGCTCTAATCTCAGTTGATTTTGACATGTCTGTAAAAGCGCACCATGCTTTGGTAATAGTATCATACATATATCCCGTTGGAACGCCGGGTACATTACATTTATCGCCATTAAAAATATAACCCCTTGAGCCAAGAGTACAGTTTGTTGAATTTCCGCCATCTCCATAAGGTACTGGGATTGGCGCCATAGGTGTCCAGGTATCGCTTGTAGTATCGTATTCAAACATGGAAGTAGAGCACCCGGGGTTATTGTATCCATCGCCGGCATAGCCATGGTTTCCTATTGAAAAAGCTACAACACCTTCCAAATTTGGTACCGGAAAATTATTTAATTGTTTCCACGCATTAGTATGTGCATCATAAACCCAAACATCGCTAAAATATGGAGGTCCCGCAGGGTTGCCTTCAATAATATAAACTTTATGACCAATCACAAAATCCGAAACATCATATCTTCCTTGCCCAGGAAAGTTGGCCATCTGGGTCCACGCATTTGTAATAGTATCATATCTCCACATATCAGTAGAGGCATAGGTACCAGCCCAACCAAAACAAACATATCCCTTGCCTTCAATGGTAAATCCGGTTTCTAATTCCCACGATGCCCCCGGATAATTCGCAATTTGAGTCCAAGTATCTGTGTATACATCCCATTTCCAAAAATCATTTGTGGCTCCTGCATAATTCCATATTGGAATGGAAGTCCCGCAACCAATAAAGCCATAATGGCCAATGGAAAAACCTACCGTAGCAGCGCGAGGGCCACCGCCAAAGGGGGCTTTTTGGGTCCAGGGATTTTGGGTAAAACCAAAATGGGTTTGAATTAGTAAAAATAAAAATATAACTAACTTTCTAACCATATTTTATCGCCGCGAATTTTTAATGAAAGTAAAATCGTATGGTCAAATATACGGGAAATGAGAATTATATGTAGCCCCATTTATTATTTGGTAGGTTTGTAGCTGTGGATGGTAGGTTTTACAGGGTAGATTGCTACCAAGGAACAATTTAGAATGATAAAAAACTACCTAATTACTTGCACAAACCCGTCTTTATTAGTAAGCTATCGGTTAATAATTCCACAAAATTAGTAAAAAACTGATTGCCAAGTAATTTTTTTAGCAGGGAAGTAACTCATGTAGTCTGTTGGCTTTGTGGTCAGGAAGTTTAGAGAGCGTAGTTTTCAGCCATTGCAGGGG
>CAIUPO010000100.1 GCA_903901055.1 uncultured Bacteroidota bacterium | reverse complement strand
GAAGTGTGTAATTAAAAACATTTGTTATTATTTATCAGTTAGTTATGTTAATTACCTTTTAAAATAGTTCCTTATATAGTTCCTTTCCGTATCTTTGTGTTCGTAATCAATGTTTTATCAACAAACAGTATGAACACAAGGTTTTTTCTCAGAGAACAAAACGGAAGTAACTACATCCACGCAGACATTACAGGAAACGGACTCCGCCTTAAAACATCAACTGGAATTCAGGTTGACAAGGCAAAAGACTGGAACGAAAAAAAGAAAGAGGTTAGAGGAACCGACCTCAATTCAATTGCCTGTAACCAAAAACTAAGAGACATTGAACATGTGGTTGACAAACTTACAACCACTTATAGTTTGAGTGGCGAAGAACTAACCTCTCAGATTATTAAAACAGAACTCTTAAAAATTATCGCACCGCACCGTTTGAAAAGCAAAAAATCAGATGTAATACTAATTACAAATCTGCTCCGTCTGGTTGAGGATTTTATTGATAATAAGAGAAAGAACGTATCTGATAATACTATGGTCAATAAAAGAACTTTCAGAGGTCTGCTACAAAGCTACGTAAAAAAATATGGCATCAATAGTGTTGACCTGAAAAATATAGACTTTGATTTTGAAGAACGGTTTACCAAGTTTCTTTTTACTGATAGGAATTACAATGTGAATTCATTAGACGGCGCCAAGGCTCAAGTTGCCGCCTTTATGAATTATGCGGTTGAAAGGGGTTTAACAACAAACCTGACCTTTAAAAAGTTTTCCCGTGAAAAAGCAGAGGTGGACACAATCGCATTAACTGACAAGGAAATTGACGCAATTTATAGACTCAAATTACCAGCAGGTACGGACGCTTTAATTAGAGATATGTTTTGTTTTAACTGTTTGGTTGGGCTGCGTTTCTCTGATGTAATATTGGTAAATAAAGAAAAAAGGACTGGCGATTACCTGAAATTTCAAGACATCAAAACGGGTAAAATGATTGTTGCTCCTCTCCGAGAAAGAGCCATTAAGATATTAGAGCGTAACAATAACAGGTTTAAAGAAATAAGCAACTCCCATTTTAACATACGTATCAAAGAGGTTGCAAAGCGGATTCCAATGTTACAGGAAAAGGTTGAGATACACACCACCAACGGCGGCGTGAGAAAAGATGAGATTGTAAGCAAGTGGGAAATTATCGGTTCACACACGGGCCGCCGCACATTTGCTACCAACGCAATCAAGGCTGGAATACCAGCCCACGTTGTAATGAAAATAACGGGGCATAAAACCTATGCCGCTTTTCAGAGGTATATTCGCATAGACGGGCAAATGTCTGCCGAGTTAATGATGAATGAGTTCAAGAAAATCGACAACAAGAAAGCGGCTTAAACAGCTTTTTTCACAAATGACTTTTTAAATAAGGGCTTTTCAGGCTTATAGACTTGTAGAGCCTTTTTAAATTGCTCTACGTTATAAACTTTGTGGTCAAATTCTTGATGCTTATCAACCCTACCAGACTTTAAAATATTGTGAAACGTGGTTTTGCCAATGCCATAAGCCGACATAAAATATTGAATTGGCATATACTCATTAATCATCTGTCCAGCGTTACCAAGTTTTTCAGCAATAAGAGCTTCCACCTTTGGCTTAAACAACCCCCACAGGTATTCTTCCAACCCTGCTGGAAGTTCCGCCTCTGCGCACTTTATATGAATTACTGGTTTGAGCAACGTTATATTTTGCCTTGTTATGCCTCAATAGTATATAATTTATTTTATAATAATTTTTCTGGAATAGGACTGTTAATAACTATTCCTTATCGGATTGGGCGTTTTTAGGAAGATACGCGCGCTTTTGCAACTCCTCGATTTCAGCCTATATTTTGTACATCCAGCGCTTATAATAAGGTATTATGCCAATGGCAGCCGTATTGTTTTTTATGAAGCTGTTGGAGCAAGGTACTTGCCCGACATGACAAAGTAATGTTCAACATCAGCAAAGCATACCGGTAATTTAGTTCGGCAGGAGAGCCTTTATCCGCAAGGGATATAATGGCTTGTGTGGATTGGTGAGCAATGAGTTTTGGCAAAACCCTTTAAGCAGTGCTGATAAACTCATTTAACATCCTAATCTCAACAAAATTTACGGAAGTATCATTAAGCGGAAATTTTGTCCAAAAATAAGTCATTTTAGTCAAGAAGATTGATACAATTTTCGGAGGTTGATCGTTTTGTTGCCAACCTAACGAAGACATTACCTTAGCATATTCTTTCTTTAGATAGTTCTCCCTTTCTTCTACTTTATGCAAATCCCCTTTTTCAAAAGTTCCATCACTTTTAGTTCTCCCAAATGTTCTTTTTTGAACCCTGCTTAAATCTTTTAATGCATAAACCTGGTCTATAATCTTTGATTCAATATTGAGTAGAATATTCTTATCCTTAATAAATGCTAGCACATCAACATCGCCTATGTTTGAAATACTTGAATCAATTTTATGCGGAAAAAAATTAATTCGTGTATCTTTTGTAAATCTTTGAACTATTTCATTAGCTTTCTCAACTAATCCGTTTTCAAGTTCTAAATGGCCCTTTTTTAAGACAGCAGTTACTTCCCTCTTATCAATATCCGCAGGCAAGCGATGATTAAGAATAGTGTTTCGCCATATATTGGAATTTCGCTCAACAGAAAAAGCCCCCCAATAATAGAGCCCATTAATTCTGATTAATGGTTTCAGAATGTAAAGATGAAATCTTTTATTATGCTCCCACACTAATTTTAAACTTTTACCTTCGCTTTTAATTTCTTACTCTTATGATTAAAAAAATATTCCCCTTTGTGTTTGCTGTATTAGCAGTATTTCAATTCCAAAAGAGTTATGGACAGACGGCGAGATTGCAGATTAATAATGCATTTTTCCCACCTACTTTGAGCCTCAATCAGGGCGGCGTTGATGAATTTATTTATCAAATAAAAAACATAGGCGATGCTGGAAGTGAAATGAAGGGAATTTTTTTCAGCATTAGTGGCGATCCTGATATACAATTTTATCCAACGAGCGGAAATGTATATTATCTCACTGCAACGCAGAGCGTGGCTGATACATTTTTCACCATTTATACATACGACCGGATACCTTTGACTCATGTGTATACTTTACTTTCAAGCAATACCATAGATTCAAATGCAATTCATAGTTTAACGGGAAATTATTATTTAGCCCAGAACCAATACCTATATTTGCATATTCCTTTTCAATTATTCGATTGCAATAACGTACCCGGAGTTGGGGTTACTAATTTTTCAATAGATTCGGTTAATGTTTCTGTTGATCCTGTTCCTGCATATGCTGATGTAAATTATGTTAGTGGCGACCCGATATTAACCGCTACTATAAATGTATTTGATTCAGCCTCATATTGTGCAGCAATAGGAAAAGACACTGCGGAGATAGGATTTAAAATACAAAATACTGACCCCGCTCATACTTATACCAATACGCCTAAACCATTTGCTGACAGCATTCGGATATATATGTATTGCGAAGCAAGTGTGGCAAGCCTTGATATTTCTTCTTTTAGAATAAATGGAATACCTATATCTTCAAGCTACTGTACCCATTATGTTGCAGGAGCATATAATATGTATCTTATTGATATGCCTAAATACCCGGCAGGATTGGACGGAGATACATTAGGGCATAACACGCTCTGCGATATTTCAGGAGGGGGATGGGCTGACCAACTGCAACAAGACAGCAGTTTTGAAATTACAGCAACTATCATTTACCAAACTACATGCCCGCCTTTTGCTTCTTGCGGAAGCACCACAAGCTTTTTTTTGCCAGGGATTGCAACAACGTGTAATAATGAATGCCATACGCTCCCTTACCTGGCAAATCGTTTCGCCCCACTTAGTTCTTTGGATTATTCAGTTTACTACCGTTATCTTACCGAAGCGGAAACATCTACCATGACAGCCCCGGCAGATATTGTGCAAACCAGCCCCAATTTTTCAGTTAACCTGTGTCCAAATTACAACCAGGAATGGTCGCCGACAGGATTTGCCTTTGATTGCCCGAATCCGGATTATCAAATAACCATGGCTATTGATAAGGGTTATCATTTGGACACCACAAATCATTTAGTTTTAACCCGCTATATTTACGATTCCGTTCATTTGGTGCGTTCAAACATTTATAAATACGTGACGACTTTTACAGTTACTCCGCCATCGGGATGCAGTGGCTCGCCTGTTACTTTAGCAGGGCCTGTAACATTGCAGGAGTTTTACACTTCAACGCCCTATATTGTAATTAATTTTGGCAAGCTGCCCATGAGTGATTGCGGTGTGAATTATTCTACACCTTATAACTTACCTTGCTTCAATGTACCAATGATATTGGATTGTGCCGGATTTCCCCAAGCAACTAAATATACCAATGAGGATGATAATTTATCTTACACTCTACAATATGTGTGCGATAC
This sequence comes from uncultured Bacteroidota bacterium, assembly GCA_903901055.1. Taxonomy (GTDB): domain Bacteria; phylum Bacteroidota; class Bacteroidia; order JABEUT01; family JABEUT01; genus JABEUT01. The sequence goes on along the minus strand of CAIUPO010000100.1, from coordinate 8,920 downwards.
GGCAGGTTGTTCGAGTTGCGCCGATGTGCTGAGTTGCGCCAATACTGTTACATACCATCATTGTGATGGAACTTGCAGCAGCCCACCTTATACCAAGCAAGGCTGGGTTTTTGAACGGACAAATTACGGATATATAAATCAGGATATTTCACTTAATCATTATTATGATAGTTGCGGGCTTTTCAATCTTGTTCCGGCAAATTTAATTCCTGATACGCTTCCTATACATCTGCAAAGTGCCTATCCGGGCGACCAAGTTGAGGCTTTGGTGAACGGAGGCTTTGACAGTATTCCAAGCAAGTTCAACAGCATTTATCTGCAATTACGCTACACACCTATTTCCGGTTCAAGAACGCCCTATTATTTATTTGAACTCGATCCTGATAAACCCAGTTATTTTATTGTGACAGGCTGCACCGGAGTTTCGGCGATTAATAATACGCCCTTGAATTTACCCGCCTGTCCATTGGGTTATCGCTCCTGTGGCAATTTCTATACCGGAAGCGAGGTTGAAATGAATTTTAACCTTATGGATGCGCTGGAAAATACAAACCATGTATGGGATTCTTTATTTAAAATTGACAACACAAATGAAAGCCTTGCAATTTATGCGCATATAAATCTCAGGGTGCGCAATGATTCAAATTTTATTTCAGGCGATGATTTTCTTTCTTGTGGAGAGCATGTCGTAAATCTGAGGACGGAGTATATGGCTGACTTACAAGCCTTAACCCAGGTAAGCGCCGATACTCTGCATAGTTGCGATTCATGGGGAAATTCACTGTCCATTTTACAGAGTTGCCCCGGTATGCATTTTGGTTGTCCCACTACTTCAGACTGCGATGACTATGATGTTAAATTTAATTTCACTGCTACGCTTGCATCAGGTATAAACGATGATTTTCCAAATGAATTCCGACCCTTTTCTGAATTGAACAATGACCTTGTTATTACGTTGCCCCCAGGTTATCGCTATAACAGCACTACTTTTTATACTTACAGTGACAACTATGACAACAGTAGTAGTAATCACTTTGCTGGAGGTTCTTCAAGGCATTATTTTAATATCTATCCTCACATTAATAGTAATACAATTAAGGATTCAACCGTGCAAACCGTTTTAACATATATTGGATTAAACAATAGTTGCTGGCCTTTGTTCGACCAGAAAAAAACAAATTATAGTGACGACCCAGGCTATTATATTACTATTCACACAACCCCCGTCTGTTCCATGCCTGACACAGGAATTTTTACTTGTTTGGCGGGTTACACTTTAGGCACACAACAATTTGATACATTATATCAAGTGCACACTAATCCTGGCAGTATGAATAAGACGGCTGTTCACACTACCCCGTTGGTGAACCTAGATGTTCCCCCAACGATAAGCGACAGTAGCAATCGGATTTCTTTCACCTTTAAATTGTGTGATTCTATTACTGTACCGCCTAGCGATATTACTAATGCTTGGGTGGCATTTGAGAATATTGGATTAGACTCTCTTGAAATGTTTACAGCCAAACTGCGTGATTCCGCCACTAACAGCTATATTTCAGGCACGCAGTATTTTAACGGAGATTCGGGAATTATTTTTAATGTCGGAAGTATTGCGAACGCACAATGTATAATCTTTACATTTTCGGCAAACTTAGACCCTCTCTCGAAAAGCTGTCCGCCTCCTATTGGCAGTGATTCGGGAAAGGTAGTAGTAAGGTTCGGAAATGTCTGCTCGGGTAAAGTTCTTAATCCCAATGCCACAGCTTGTGAAAATTTGGTTGATACATTTACCTATCATGTCTATCCTACCAATCTTGAACTTTTATATACTGGCGCGACACCCGACACCGTATCTCTCTGCGGAGGACAACTGGTAGAAGATTTCAGTATAGTAAGTGCAAACTATGGCACAATTTCCAATCCGACATTTTGGGTTTCTCCACCATCAGGCGTAACATGGGATAGTATTAAATATACCTATCCTTGCCCTGGCGGTAAAACAGTTACTGTTACTTCCGCAGATACGGCTGTACTCCCCGGCGGAGTGGCTGGGCCTCCCACGTTGGGTTGGATTCTCGACCGTGATTTGGGTATAAATGGATTAAAGGGTAATGTAACTATTGATTCTATTAATAGAGTCTGCATTCGGGTTTACTTTACCTTAGATTGCAGTTATAAAGATACTCAACCAATTTGGTTTTATGCTGACGGATTTTCCACATGCCATACCTTATTGACTGCCGATACAAGTATTTTACCAAAAGTAGATTCTTCTTGTTGCGACCGACACCCTAAATGTTATAACAGCAGAACCTATGATGTGGTTTTAAGTAATGCAACCGCATCTGCATTATCTTATGTTTCCTTGGATTGTGAAACTGTTTTAATTGATGGCACATTTACTGTTGACCGGAATTTTTATATTAATGGCTGCAATGTATTTCTTGCTCCCCATGCCTTGATAAATGTTATAGATAATTCATGGCTTTATATACAGCAAGGGGCTTGTGAAGTTTCACGCCCATGCTCACATTTACAGGCAGCTTGCGACACCATGTGGAGAGGCATTATTATAAACCCCGGCTCCACCTTATATACGAATGATTTAACCTTAATTGAAGATGCAGATACGGCTGTTTTTGCAAAAAATGTGGCAGGTTCAGAAGGAATTTATCACCTGCTACTTTCTACTTTTAATAAAAATTATAAAGATATTGTTGTGCAGCCCGTTGTCGGGAATGCATATGCAGGTACATCAGTAGATTGCCGATATACTTGTCGGGATTTTAACCCTATTTTCTCAAGTGGCCCGGGAACTTGTATTGATGAATGGAACTGGCATTATGCTCCTGTTGATACACTCATATACCCACATGCCGGAGAAAAAACTGCAATCGGATGGCAAATTGATTCCGTTCACGGGTTTGTTGACAGTGCGGGATTATCAGCATTCTTTGAGAGCGGACTTAATGTGTTCGACAATCTTGACATAGGAATATTATCGTATGGCAGCAACATGGTCATTTGCTCCGATACTTTCCAGAATATTAATACAGGATTATATAATCTGCCTGCAATTTTAGCCATTGGCAATTCAAGCGATGTCAGCACTATTAAAGTGGGTGGAACAGGTACACTGCGTAGGCCTAATATTTTTAACAACTGCACAACAGGAATATTTGTTACAGGAGATGTCCAGAATATTCAAATATTAGATAACAAGATGTATATGGATACCAAGCATGGTAATAGCTACGGCATAATTACTGCCGGGCCTTTATATTACTGTACTACAACTATTGATTCAAACATTATTGACAGCGCAACTGATGGAGTAGTATGTGTTTTAAACCAAAATGCTAATACTTTAATTGACAGTAATGTTATAACCGGAAACGCTTTGTGCGGAGGACAGGCAGGGATATTAATAAATGAGATTGGATCAACATCTGCTATTTATAATGTGAAGAATAATAGAATAAAAAACCTTTATTTTGGTATATATCTGAATGATGTGGCAAATGACCTTATTTACCAAAACGATATTAAGATGAGTGATAGCATATGCCCCGCAGGTATTGGTATTGCGGCTGGCGCTGGTAATGGTGATAGAATTATTAATAATACTATAAGCATGACCGACCACGCTCTACCTTCTGATTATCCGGCTGCAAATAATTTTTACGGAATTTACACTTCTCAATGCTCAGGTGATATGGTTACATGTAACTACACCAACTATGTAACCAACCACCTGTATTTTGATAACTCCCAAAATTTTAATGTTTGGTATAATACCATGACGGCAGGGGCTGATACTTCATATTCAACAGGTGTTTCATTTACGAATAATACAAATTTAGGAAACCAAATTATAGGAACGAATTCGTCAGATAATCAGTGGATTGATTCCATGCGTTGCAAATCATATTTTGATGTATCATCCAACCCTTCTGCATCACGATTTTTTGTTCAGAGCGGAATAAATTACAATCCAATTGGTGGAGTATGCTCTCCGCAAATTGATACAACAATGGTATCTGGCTCCACTTCTTCATGTGACCCTATGTTAATGATGATGATGGATATGTCTCTAATGGACAATATTGCAAAAAATCGTATGAATTATTCTGAATTTCCTGACACGTCAAGCAGAATTGCAAAACATAGCTTAACAAGAACCTTATGGAACAATCAGGGTTTATTAACGAACCTTGTTTTGAGAAATTTCAATGACAGTATTAGTGCTACACCGTTGGGTCAATTGATGGTTATAGATTCAAACATTAATTCTGTTCAGGCAATTAGTCCATCAGTATTACTTTCAAGTGTGAATGGAATAAGCCCCACGAATAATATTGAAAGTAATTTGCAGTCAACAGCACAAATTCATTTACAAGCAACGATTAATAAAGCTCAAAATTTATCAACCTCAGATTTAAACGCCTTGCGAACTATTGCTAATAAATGTCCGTACTATGATGGGATAGGTGTCTATCAGGCAAGAACTCTTTTAGCCTATTATAATGGAGAGTTTACTCCTTATAATATTGATAATTGTAATAGGAGCAGGGATGAAATGCATAGACCTCGAAAAAAAGAAATAGATGCCACGAAGGAAATTTCATTTAATATATACCCTAATCCTAATAATGGAAATTTTACTTTAATCTATAATTTGGGTATTGAAAATTCAGGCAGAGTTGAATTATATGATGCAATTGGAGTAAAAATCGCTGAATATTTACTAAATTCGAGCAATGGCACAATACCTGTTAGTGAACAAAATCTAAGACAGGGCTTATATTTTTACAAAGTTTATACTAATAGCGGGATAAAGAAGATAGGTAAAATTGTTATAATCAAATAACTATTGAAATTTAAATATCCAATAGCGGCATTGTTTTTTTTATCAATAGCACTTAATGCTATCGGTCAGATTAATAATGTGCTAAATTATAGCTTGGAACAACGTATAAGTTGTTTGGGGTTTCTAACATGCCATACAGCACCACCGCAAGTCACCCATTGGGATAGCCCTACCAATGCTACGCCTGATTGGTTAAATACACCTTGTCATTCAGGCACCTATGGTATGCCGCAAAACTATGCGGGGTATCAATATGCAAGAAGCGGGGCAAGTTATGCAGGACTTGGTATTGACGGTTCCTCTACTCACTATCGCGAATACATTACCGGCACATTAGCAGATAGTTTAAAGCCAAATAAAAAATACTGTGTGGAATTTTATGTAAGTCTTGCCGATAGTCTTTGGTGGGCTGAAAGTGCGTTGGGGGCTTACTTTTCAAATGACAGTCTCTGTTATTCTTCAAGTCAAACCATTTTGCCTTATACACCACAAATTGAAAACCCATTAAATAATATAATTGCAGATAAAGTAGATTGGGTTCCTATATCAGGTGAATTTACTGCTTTAGGTGGGGAAATATTTATCACACTCGGAGATTTTTATTCCGATTTACAAAGTAATTTTGATTCTGTGGGCAATGGTGGAAAAATATGGAAACAACCATATCCGAATACTTACTATTATGTAGATGATGTTTCAGTGCGTGAACTGACGATTGCAAATGCAGGAAAGGCAGATACTGTTTGTTTGGGTGATTCTGTTTTAATTGGCAAAGACACTATAACACCCGGAGTTAGTTTTTATTGGCTACCTACCACAGGATTATCCAATCCTAATATTCCGCAACCGAAGGCTTCACCAACCACAACCACCACCTACACACTCACTGTAATTAATGATTCCATTCATAATTGCAATTGTACTGATAGTGTTACTAAGGATTTTGTTACTATTAGTGTTTGCACGGGGATAAATGAAATAACAAATAAATTAGCTAGTAAAATTTATCCTGATCCGAATAACGGAATCTTTACGTTATCTATTTCAAAATTTTATAACAATTCTGAAATTGTGATTTATGATTTATTGGGCGGGGTTGTTTATACTTCAAAAATAAATTCTGCTACTTCAAAAATAGATTTAGGAGGAGAATCTAAGGGGATGTATTTTTATAAAATAATTACAAAAGAAGGAGATTCAATCGGGAGTGGAGAATTTATTATTGAGAAGTAAATTCCAAAACCTATTCTCAACTTTTCTGGAAGAGGAATTGAACTCAGGCAGACCCGAAAGAACGGTCTTATATTTTGGTCATGCTGTAAATATTAGAGGTAGGTTTTTATATCCTTCAAAGCAGAATTAAAGACTCAATAGTCATATAATTAGTTGAAATTCAGTGCCATTAGGCACTATATCGCGATAGATGGAAAACACACCCGATTGCAATTCCCGCTGAAGGTAATGTTTGCGTATCCCAACCCGGGTAGTCAGCGGGCAAAATTCATGGGAGGCGATATATAGCTAACTCAAACAAACGTCCCTTTTTTTCATATCCTTAAAACAGGGGGGGATGGATGGCATTTCGGGTTAAAAAGTAACCTCTTAATTATTTGATGGGGGATTATCTTAACTATTCCATGTCACCTAAGATATTTTTGGGAGGAGTATGCATTTTCCAAACTCATCAATTTCTGCATCTATATTGTGCATCCGTCGCATGTAATAATCGTAAAGGCTCTCTTCCTTTTTGAAGCGGCTGCGGTGGTACTATCGCGCTTTATAATTTCTTTGAAAATCCTCTTTAAAGGCAACAAGATTGTCTAATAACTTGTCTGCACTATGATTTATTTGATACATTTTATTAGAGGAAGTATTGAACCACACACTAACCCTGCGGGGTTTCTTTTTGGGAACAAATTATAAGGCGCAAAGCCGCGAAGCATAGGGGTTTCATGATCTTATATAAAGATTCTTAATTATTGGGGCGCTTTAAGAACCTTTATTTTATAGCGCGAATCACGGTGGGAGATGATTTCCAAAAAGAAACCTCGCAACAACCTTGGGGGAGGACTTTTTGAGAACAAATTATAAGGCACAAAGCCGCGAAGCATGGGGGTTTCATGACCTTATATGGGAACTTATCAGGCGCCCCGACCAGTGCTAGAGCATGTAACCCGCACCCATCCTCTATAAGATTCAAATCATGCCCACTCCTGCGTCCCATTGCTGAAAAATTATATGTAATCTTGTAACCCGTACCCATCCTCTATACGATTCAAATCATACCCACTCCTGCGTCCCATTGCATGAAAAATTATATGTAACCTTGTAACCCGCACCCATCACTATAAAATTCAAATCATGCCCACTCCTGCGTCCCATTGCATGAAAAATTATATGTACCCTTGTAGCCCGCACCCACCCTCTATAAGATTCAAATCATGTCCACTCCTGCGTCCCGTTGCATGAAAAATTATATGTACCCTTGTAACCCGTACCCATCCTCTATAAGATTCAAATCATACCCACTCCTGCGTCCCATTGCATGAAAAATTATATTTACCCTTGTAGCCCGCACCCACCCTCTATAAGATTCAAATCATGCCCACTTCTGCGTCCCGTTGCATGAAAAATTATATGTACCCTAGTAACCCGCACCCATCCTCTTTAAAATTCAAATCATGCCCACTCCTGCGTCCCATTGCATGAAAAATTATATGTACCCTTGTAACCCGCACCCATCCTCTATAAGATTCAAATCATGCCCACTCCTATATATACCACATTTGATGTATAAAATCCAATTCGGTTTTAACTTTCAGGTTCTGGTCCATTTTTATAAATAGGAAATGACGGGCGCATTAGCAAATCGTAGCTTAATTCAACCGGATAGCTCAATATAATTACATTTGCCAGTGAAATTTTGCAACAGATGCTACAGCTTATGCAACCTCTGCAACCATTTCATTCTCATCGTAGGGCTGTATCATTTCTGCAACCTGTTCTTTCCTTAGTGTAAATCCCTTTTCTTTCCATATTTCAGTAATGGCAGCTAATTTCTTCCAATCCTTACCTAACCATTGGTAAGACTGGTCTTCATTTAGGGTTATGTAACCCTTTTTTAAAAGCCATGTATTTTCAGTATATAATTCAGGTAGTTTACTGTCGCTCCATATTTGAGGCAGAGAAAGCGATTCCTTTTTTCTTGGTTTAGTGTTCTGTGCCTGTGATTACATAAATCCAAGCTATCTCCACCTATTTTTATCTGTGCTTTTTGCAACTGACCAAAGGAAAGAGAAGGGCTAAGAATAATGAATTTTACAGATTTTGGGCGTTGTAAATACCTTAATTTTATAGCGCATGTCGCTAGAAGAGAAATATGTCACACTAAGGCGCCCACCCGGATGAATCGTTCAGACGGGTATAGCCACTATTGACGGGGGTATCAAGATTTTATATAATGAATTTTACAGATTTTGGGCGTTGTAAATACCTTAATTTTATAGCGCATGTCGCGGGGAGAGAAATATGTCACGCTAAGTCGCCCGCCAGGATGAATCGTTCGGACGGGCATAGCCACTATTGACGGGGTAACATGATTTTATATAATGGATTTTACTGATTGGGGGCGCTGTAATAACTTTTATTTTATAACGCATATCACGAGGGGTTAAGTTCCGAACTATATGCCCAGGCGATGGATGCATTAAATTCACCGTCGAATGAAATTTTGAAATCACGCTGGGTTGAACACAAACTGCGGATGTATGACCATCCGGAAGGTTTTGATGTTGCCGGACACGAAAAAAAGCAGTGGTTATACCTACATTGCACGAAATGAGGCCGCGATTATACTCACAGCGATAAAACGTCCTTATTATAACGCATTACTGCCATTATCTCCGTATGGGTGATACGCTAATCCACCTTTCCCCCAACTTTTTATACATATAATACCCCACCCAAATAATAACGGCAGTATCCTTTTGCCCAGAATGGTAGGTATCCTCCCCCTGTAATTCGCATATAAAATAAAGGGACGTTTGTTTG
>CAIUPO010000099.1 GCA_903901055.1 uncultured Bacteroidota bacterium | reverse complement strand
GGTCTATCTCTTGCAATACGGTTTGAAATTCTACTTTTGCAGCCCGATTGAACGGAGAGATGGCAGAGTGGTCGAATGCGACAGTCTCGAAAACTGCTGTACCTTCACGGGTACCGAGGGTTCGAATCCCTCTCTCTCCGCTTTTGTTGCAAACTTCCAACAACAATAAATAGCGATTAATTTCTACATTTGTGTCACGTTAGTTGAAACTTTTAATTTAAACCCATGGCAGAACTAAAAACCAAAAAGAACGACGCAAGTGTTGAAACCTTTTTAAACACTGTTAAGGAGGAAGAAAAACGCAAGGACGCTTTCACTATTCTCGAGATGATGAAGAAAGCAACCAAAAGCGAACCAAAAATGTGGGGAGGTGCTATAATTGGCTTTGGTGAATCATCTTATACCTTATCGAACGGTAAAAAGAATGACTGGTTTTTGATGGGTTTCTCGCCACGCAAACAAAGTTTTTCACTTTATCTGTTTGGAAAAAATGAAGAGAAATTCAGAAAATCGCTTGAAAAACTGGGCAAACATGAGATGAGTAAAGGCTGCCTTTACATAAAGAAAATATCAGATATTGATACTACTGTTCTTAAAGAAATGTTTGAAACCCATGTGAAGCATGGAAAGCGGGACAATTAATTGATTTTGTTTTATAGATTCAAATCTATTTATTTTCATGAAAAAAGCTAAAAATGTTGACGAATATATTTCAGGTTTTCCGGAAGAAACCCAACTGCAACTTGTTGCAAAATGAAAGCGAAAAAGAAATAAATCGCATTCCTAAAAAGCCATACCTTTGATATATAAATCAAAGAAAATGGAAACCCCAAAAATTACGCCTCTTGCTGAATTAAGGAAATCACGCAAGCCGATACGAAATGCAAATATTGAGTTTAAGGAGCACTTAAGCCAAATGGATAGGCTTGCCCTTTGGATTACCGACCATGTTGGCAGCATGGGCTTTTTTATAATAATATTTATCTGGACCGCTGTATGGTTAGGTTGGAATACCCTTGCTCCGAAAGAAATGCGGTTCGACCCTTTCCCCGCATTTGTACTATGGTTGTTCCTTTCCAACATGATTCAGATATTTTTGATGCCCTTGATTATGATAGGCCAAAACCTTCAATCAAGGCATTCAGAAGCAAGGGCTGAAGCGGACTTTGAGGTGAACACAAAAGCCGAGCAGGAAATAGAAATTATTTTGCAACACCTCGAAAACCAAAATGCGCTTATTTTGAAACTTGTAGAACAACAAAAAAACCAATGAACAAAAGCCGGCTTGAAGCATTTAGTGATGGTATGTTTGCCATAATCATGACCATTATGATACTGGACCTGAAAGCACCACATGGCGGAACAATCAGAGACCTGCTTTCCGTTTTACCCGCTTTTCTTTGCTACACGCAAAGTTTTTTATTTGTAGGAGTTTATTGGAGCAATCATCACCACTTGGTTCACACAGTTAATAAGGTAAATGGGCCTACAATTGTGGCTAATCTTGGCTTACTGTTCTCGCTTTCATTAATACCATTTGTAACGGGCTGGGTTGCTGAATGCAACTTTGCTGAGCAGGCTGTTGCAGTATATGCAATTCTTTTATTAATACCAGGTGTATTCTGGATACTGTTCATGTCAATAATTAAAAAAAATAATGTTTGGAGCGATCGTATGCAAACAGCCATGAACAGGCAGGAGAAAAAGGGTTATGCTTCATTCTTTATCTATTTGTCGGCTATTCCGCTGGCATTTGTTAATCCCTATATTTCTGAAGCTTTGTTCTTACTTGTTTCAATAATGTGGTTTATCCCCGATAAGAATGTGGAAAGAGCAATGGAAAGTGAATAAAAAAATCAACACTATGAGAAAATTAAACTGTTTCAATTTTGTATCCTTAAATGGATTTTACAAAGGAGCCAATGAAGACCTCAGTTGGCATAACCACGATGAAGAAGGTGCGCGATTTTCAGAAGAGAACCTGAAAGGAGGCGGCACGCTTGTATTTGGAAGAGTTACCTACCAAATGATGGAAAAATCCTGGACCTCTGAAGCACTTATAAAAGCACTGCCAAAAGTTGCAGAAGGAATGAACAAAGCAGAGAAGATTGTCTTTTCAAATACACTTGATAGAGCCGAATGGCAAAACACTACACTCTTCAAAGGGAATATGATTGAAGAGATTAAGAAATTAAAACAATCTCCCGGCAACGATATGTGTGTAATTGGAAGCGGCAATGTTATAGGCCAACTGGCAGACCATAATTTAATTGATGAATACCAACTTTTGGTTAACCCGTTAATACTGGCAGAGGGTACTCCCCTATTCAATCATTTAAAACACAATTTGAAATTGAAACTGACAAGCACAAGAGAATTTAAGAACGGGAATGTGCTGATGTGTTACGAAAAGAGATAGCCTCGAGTGCCTTATTCCAATTTCAAAAATACACCGGAATGTTGAAAAATATTGACCATTCCACCTGCTGTTTCTTTCCTGTTCCAATCCCTTTGCAGTTCACAAACCAGCTGGGCAT
>CAIUPO010000098.1 GCA_903901055.1 uncultured Bacteroidota bacterium | reverse complement strand
GCGGAGAGAGAGGGATTCGAACCCTCGGTACCCGTGAAGGTACAGCAGTTTTCGAGACTGTCGCATTCGACCACTCTGCCATCTCTCCGTTCAATCGGGCTGCAAAAGTAGAATTTCAAACCGTATTGCAAGAGATAGACCCTATAAATTTTGCCTATTTTTGTAATTATGGAAATCAAAGAAAGCCTGAGGGCTGCATTTAATTCACTTCCCGATTCCCCCGGTGTTTATCAATATTACGATAAGGACGGAGAGATTTTATATGTGGGTAAGGCCAAAAACCTGAAGAAGCGGGTTAGTTCTTATTTCCAAAAGAACCACGAGTATGGCAAGATTCACATGCTCGTAAAAAGGATAGAGAAGATTAATTTCATTGTTGTGCAAACCGAATGGGATGCGTTGTTACTGGAGAATAGCCTTATTAAAAAGCATCAGCCTCATTACAATGTAATGCTGAAGGATGATAAAACGTATCCCTGGATTTGCATTAAAAAAGAACCTTATCCAAGAATATTCTCTACTCGAAAAGTGATAAAAGACGGCTCGGAATATTTCGGGCCGTATGCTTCAGGCCGTATGATGCACGCCATGCTGGAGTTTGTAAATAAACTGTATCCTTTACGCAATTGCAACCTTGTGTTGACAGAGGAAAACATTGCTAAAAAGAAATTTAAAAAGTGCCTTGAATATCATTTAGGAAATTGTAAAGGTCCTTGTGAAGCCTTACAAACTAAGGAAGATTACGATGAATCAATTGCCCAAATAAGATTGATAATTAAAGGAAATATTCAGGGCGCAATTAAGTATTTGAAGAGTGAAATAGAAATCCATGCAGCTAAACTGGAGTTTGAAAAAGCGCATGAGTTAAAAGAAAAGCTGGATATGATGGAGCGTTACCAGAGCAAGTCAATGGTCGTAAGCCCCACTATTGATAATGTGGATGTGTTCAGCATTGTTGCCGATGAAAAATGCGGGTATGTTAATTACCTTAAAGTGATGAACGGAGCTATTGTTCAGTCACACACTATAGAGTTGAGTAAGAAATTGGATGAAACCCCGGAGGATTTGCTTTTATTGGGAATTGCCGAATTAAGGCAACGTTTTGAAAGCCAGTCACCGGAAATTATTATACCATTTGCTACCGAAGCAGAAGTGCCAAATGCAAAATTTTTTGTGCCTCAAATAGGAGATAAGAAAAGGCTGTTGGAATTATCCGAAAATAACCTTCGTTATTACATCAAGGAAAAGGATATGCAGGAAAGCCTGAAATCTCCAAAAACTAAGACAGAAGCCCTGATGGAGCTAATGCAAAAAGATTTGCGCCTCAAAGAACCTCCTGTTCATATTGAATGCTTTGATAACTCAAATATACAAGGGGCTTTTCCGGTTGCTGCAATGACAGTTTTTAAAGATGGCAAACCAAGTAAGCGCGATTATCGTCACTTCAATATCCGCACGGTTGAAGGACCTGATGACTTTGCTTCTATGGAAGAAGTTATTTATCGTCGTTATAAACATGTTGTTGAGCATAACGAATCGATGCCACAACTAATAGTAATAGACGGTGGCAAAGGCCAATTAAGCTCTGCTATGGAAAGCCTTACTAAATTGGGATTAGAAAATAAAGTAGCTATTATAGGAATTGCCAAACGGTTAGAAGAAATCTTTTTTCCCGGAGACCCCATACCATTATACCTCGACAAACGTTCACAAACGTTGAGAGTCATTCAACAAATTCGGGATGAAGCGCATCGTTTCGGAATTACGCATCACCGCAAACGGCGCAGCAAAGGAGCTATTAAATCTGCACTGACAGAAATAAAAGGAGTAGGAGAGAAGACAACCGAAAAATTACTTTCTCACTTTGGTTCAATTGAACGAATTAAAGCCGCAGGGCAAGATGAAATAGCCAAAGTAATTGGTGCAAAAAATGCCCAACTAGTCAACGACTTTTTAAATAAAGAAGAAAAAACTATTTCTTAGTATTAGAAGCTGTTGCAGGCTCCATCTTTTTCATATCTACGCCACACATTTCACATTTTCCGGCTTTGGTTTGGGACATGTAGCAATCAGGGCAGTAGTAATCGCCCACTTTTACCAATTCAATTTTGTCTTTTGAACAAGTTCCTTTTGCGGTTGCTGTATATCCGCAAACAGGGCAACGGTAGCTATCTGCAACCTTAGCAGGTGTTGACTTTGCTGCCGGTAAAGGTTTTACGGTTTTCTTGGTTTGTGCAAATGCGCCTAAGCTAAGTGTACAGAATAATATAGCTGCAAATAATGTTTTCATTTTTAAGTTTTTTAGGATGCAAAGTTAAGAATTATATAGGTCTTTAAAATATGACATTCATCACCATAATAGATTACGCTTTGAGAATCTTTTTGTCTTTTAAAATGCCTGCAATCATCGGATACATATTTTTTGAGTGTTTCAATATGTCCTTTTTCTTTGCCCAGATGGCTTTTGCAATGCCTTCTTCTTTTTGTGGCTTGGTAGTTTTCTTTCCGGAATAACTCATTTCAAACCACTTCGTTTGTTTAATATTCAATTTCCCCTGAAGTTCATATATATGATAAGTTACTACCCAGGGGCTTACAATTTTTACCCCTTCAATGCCGCACTCTTCCTCAACTTCCCTTTTGGCGCAAGTCCGTATGTTTTCGCCTTTTTCAAGTTTGCCTTTTGGTAAATCCCACTTTTTATTACGGAATATCATCAGATATTCACCTGATTTGTTCTTCACTAAACCTCCGGCTGCCTTAATCAGGTTAAACTCAGCAATAAACCCTTTCAGGATTTTCACAGGATTTCCGGATATATATATCTTTTTCAATTTTCCATTCTTGCTGAATCTTTTCCAGATTGTAGCAATACTCTCTTCCGGAAAGGCATACACCTTTATTCCTTTGCCCGTAAACAGGGATTTTTCAACTTTTCCGAATAGAATTACTCTATCGTTATAATAAACTTTATACATTTGTACCATGATTCATAACAGGGATTCAGCCCGCAAAGTTGCCGATTTTTTACTTCAAATCAAAGCAGTAATGCTTCAACCCGAAAAGCCTTTCACTTGGGCATCGGGGATTAAGTCACCTATATATTGCGACAACCGCAAAACATTATCCAACCCTAAAATACGTACATACCTGCGCCAGCAGTTTGTTTCAGCTATTGTAGAAAATTTCGGTAAACCCGACGTTATTGCAGGAGTTGCCACGGGCGGTATTCCGCACGGAGTGCTGGTTGCCCAGGATTTGGGACTGCCTTTTGTCTATGTTCGCAGCGAGGCTAAAAAGCACGGTGCCGGAAATCTTATTGAAGGCGAAATTACTGCTGGCCAATCGGTAGTGGTTGTTGAAGATTTAATATCCACTGGAGGCAGTACTATTAAGGCTGTCGAAGCATTAAGAAAAGAAAAATGCACTGTGAAAGGCGTTGCAGCAATTTTCAATTATAAATTGAAGGTATCTGACGAAAACTTCAAGAAAGCCAAGCTTACTTGTGTCTCTCTTTCTGATTTTCCTACACTAATTGAAAGAGCTGCCGAAACCAACTATATAGTTGAAAAAGACCTCAAGACTCTTGAAGACTGGATGAAAAATCCGGAAGGTTGGAAGAAATAGAAAAATGAAGAATTAAGAATGAATAATGAAGAATAATTTTCATTCTTCATTAATTGGCTATTGCAGGGTTTTTTCAATTTCGGTATTTGAGTATGCTTTCAGGGCATCAAGTTCCAGGTATACCTTTTTCATCCATTCAATTTGCTTAGCTGTAATTATTGAATGATTGGTTTCATTATCATACTGGTCCTGGTATTCGTCGCATTCTTTCATAACCCTTTCGTCAATAGCATTTAAAACATTGTTGATGTCAGATGCCTGCAAAGCAGTATCTGTTATTATTTTACGTGCCTTGCGTGCGAATAGTTCGGCAATGGCAAAATGAAGTTTTTCATGGAGCAACAACGAATCTTTCTCTTTTGACTTAATTACCCATGATTTATCCCTGTCGAAATAGCAGCCCACATGAATTTTTGCATCAGAACCCCTGTATTTGTATCCGATACTTATAAGGTAGGTGGTATTCGCAAAATAAGGGACTGATTTATTAGGAGCACCTTTAAAGTCGGCCCAGGTTATTTTCACTCCATCATGCCATGAAATCGTATCCGACTGTCCCTGCATTAGTGCAGAGGATAATAATAGTAAAGTCAAAATCGATAATCTTATAGGCTTCATTTTTTTGTTTTTACTTCTTCATTTGAACCCTTTTATAGAGTTCTTCATAAATGGGCAGTATCTTTACTATATTGAATTTTTCAGCCTGAACCAAAGCATTCTTCTTGAATTCAGCAAGTATGTTTTCATTTCCTAAAATGTGAATTGCATTTTTAGCCATATTTTCAACATCACCCACATTGCTTAAAAATCCGGAAAAGCCTTGACTATTAATTTCAGGCAATCCGCCAGTGTTAGTAGAAATAACCGGAACCCCCGCTGCCATGGCCTCTAAAGCAGCTAATCCAAAACTTTCTGTTTCCGAAGGAAGAACAAATAAATCAGCAATACTCAGGTATGAACCCGGTTCACTTACCTTTCCCAAAGATGTTATTTGCGAACAGGTATCTAATTCACGGCAAAGTTTTTCAATATTGCTACGTTCAGGCCCATCACCTATAAGGATAAGCCTTGCAGGTATTTTCTTACGGACAATATCAAAGATGCGCAAAACATCTTCAACCCGCTTGACTTTACGGAAGTTAGAAACGTGCATCAATATTTTTTCATCCGCACCAGCGTAGTTCTTGCGGATTTCCGCAGAGTTTGGGAAAACATAATCTTGCGGGCAAATGAAGTTTGGAATGACTTTAATTTCCCTATGCACATTGTGGAAATACTCGTAAGTGTCTCGTTTCAGGCTCTCAGACACGGATGTAACCGCATCGGAACGATTTATAACAAATGAAATAGCTGCTTCAAAAGAAGCGTCTTTTCCAACAAGGGTAATATCTGTTCCGTGAAGAGTCGTAATAAACGGCAGGTGTATATTTTCATCCAAAAGGATTTGTTGAGCCATGTATGCAGCAGCAGCATGCGGTACTGCATAATGCACATGCAGCACATCCAGCCTTTCATAACGCGCAACTTCTACAATTTTGTTTGCAAGCGCCAATTCGTAGGGCGGATAATCAAACAGAGGATAATCGGAAACGGTTACCTCGTGATAAAATAAATTATTGGTAAATACATTCAGCCTTACAGGCTGATCGTAACTAATAAAATGGACTTTGTGTCCTTCGCCGGCAAGCGCCTTTCCAAGCTCAGTGGCTACAACACCACTTCCTCCAAAAGTAGGGTAACATACTATTCCTATATTCATGTATCAAAGTTAAGAATTAAAGGATATGGCTTATTCCATATCTGAAATGGGGAATAAAAAAGAAGACGAATTTCAACAGTTTCTACTTTATTTTCCACTTCTCATTTCCTAGATGTATCCCGAAATTTTATACGTAAGAAACCCCAACCACTCATGCAGCAATACATTCCAGCCATCGAGGGCATAAATGTTGGGTATGAAAACATGGTCGAAAACAAATTTACGCGGACCTGAATAACGGTCGGCACTATAAGCGGTAACATTTATTCCTGCCTTTTGAAAACACCGCATAGAACGTGGCATATGGAATGCCGAAGTGATAAGCACATATCTGCCATTTTTATTCAGGCTGTCTGTAATATGTTTTGAGAAAACAGCATTTTCATGCGTGTTTTTTGAGTACTTCTCCGTGAGAATACAGGAGTCCGGAATTCCGAGTTTTACCAAATAATCCCGTAGTATCGGGGCCTCCAGTGCATCCGATTCTAGGATACTGCCTGAACCTCCGCTAATTAATATTTTACGGATTTTTCCGTCTTTATAAAGCGTTACGGCCTGCATCAGTCTGTCAACTGCCCTGTCAAACTGGGGGCGTATATTGGTATGGTCATAAGCAATCATGCCGCCGAGTACAATGCCTGCATCGTATTTGCCCTGTAATTGACTCTCTGCAATGGCTGGAGTTTCGTAAGGCCGCATAAATTCATCCAGAATAAAGCTATTCGAGAAAAAATAGAATACGCAAAATGTAATTATTAATAATTTCCTTCTTTTGCGGACATCCTTGGTTAGTAATGACCACAGCAGAAGAGCGAAAACCCAGGTGAGTGGAGTTATAAGGAAGCTTAACAGTTTTGATATAATAAAAAACATGGTTAAATCAATTTATAGTTCTTGTATTCTCCGGGCCTCCAGCCGGTTTTTGTTTCAATAAAACGCACTATGCTTTCCCGCAAACTCAGGTTTTTTTTACTCGTATCGAAATCAAACTCCCAATGTTGCTTATTAATCCTGTCAAGCATTACGGCAGGGTGGGTGCCTTCAAATTTCTTTAATGCACAAACAACATTGTAATCGTATTCCGAAGATTCAGTCAGATTTTTTTCTGTTGAATCATTTTCATGCCATAGCTTGTAAAACTTGCTACGCTTACTTTGTTGCACCACCGGATGCTTCACCCAGCCATAATGATACATACTTGCACCGGTATGTTTTACTTTTAGCTTTCGTCCGCCTTTCAGCAATTCTTCATCGGTCGGAGTAAGTGTATCATATATACGAAACCCTTGTGCATCTCGGTATGAGCGAATATGTTTATCATTTCGTATTATGCGTATTTCTCTTCGATACCACATTCTCGAATCCTCCAGAAAAGAATACGATGCATAAAAATGTTTGTACTCAAAAAGTAGTCCCTCCACCTTTTTATCATCTTTCCAAGTCTCCATGGAATGCTGAATTACCGGAATAGAACTCTCATGTATCACTTCATCAGCCTGAATATAAATTACCCAATCAGAATCGGCAGAAACTGCATCAAAGGCTTTGTTTGTCTCCTTTGCCAGCAACAACCCGCCTTTTCGGACACTATCATCCCAAACGCTTTCAATAATTTTAATTTTTGGAGATTGAATACTCTTTATCAATTCCAACGTTGCATCCTCAGAATTCCCAACACTGACAATCACTTCATCGCATAACGGAAGTATTGAGCGTATTGATTCCACCACAGGAAAATCATACTTCAATGCATTCCTGATAATCGTAAAACCAGATACCTTCATGGGTTAAATTCCGGTGTAATTAAAAGGGGTAATCTTTTTCAACTCGGCCTTAAGTTCGTCGCTTACTTGCAAGGTATCAATAAACTCTTCCATGCTTTTTTGATTGATTACCTCATGCGTACGGGTGAGGTTTTTCAAAGCCTCGTAAGGTGCAGGGTAGTTTTCCCTTCTCAAAATAGTTTGTATCCCTTCGGCTACAACAGCCCAATTATTTTCAAGGTCTTTCCGGATGGCAGTTTCATTCAGAATAAGTTTTCCAAACCCTTTTGAAATAGATTTGTAAGCAATAATCGAATGGGCAAATGGCACTCCCAAATTTCGCAGTACTGTTGAGTCTGTTAAATCGCGCTGCATACGTGAAATCGGCAACTTGGCTGCAAGATGCTCCAGTAAAGCATTTGCTACACCTAAATTACCTTCTGCATTTTCAAAATCAATCGGGTTTACTTTGTGCGGCATAGCTGATGAACCAACTTCTCCGGCTTTAATCTTTTGCTTAAAATAATCAAATGAAATATACCCCCAAAAATCCCTGCAAAGGTCTACCAGTATGGTGTTCACGCGTTTCAATGCATCACACAAAGCAGCAAGGCTATCGTAATGTTCTATCTGTGTAGTATACTGCTGGCGGTTAAGGCCAAGTTCATCGTGCAGGAAGCGGTTTGCAAACTCAACCCAGTTTATTGTTGGATATGCCACAGCATGTGCATTAAAATTACCTGTTGCTCCGCCAAATTTAGCCGATGTAGGTATTCGTTTCACCACATCAATTTGTGATTCCAGCCGCTCAATAAACACCATTATCTCTTTTCCCAAGCGGGTAGGGGAGGCAGCCTGTCCGTGAGTGTGGGCAAGCATAGGAACGTCTTTCCATTCAGCCGCCTGTTTTTTTAAGGTGACTAAAATATCATCTAAAACCGGTATAAGTACATCGCGTTTAAATTCCTTTAGCGAAAGCGGAACAGCAGTATTATTAATATCCTGGGATGTTAGGCCGAAGTGTATAAACTCCTTATACTCACCCATCCCAAGGCTGTCTAATTTGCCTTTTAAAAAGTACTCAACCGCTTTTACATCGTGGTTGGTAATAGCCTCTAATTCCTTGATGTGCTTGGCTTCTTCGTGTGTAAAATTGTTGTAAATATTCCTCAGGCTTACTGATACAGCCGCTTCATCAATATCTTCCAACTGAGGCAAAGGCATTCTACATAATGCAAGGTAGTATTCCACTTCCACCCTAAGCCTGTAGCGTATTAGCGCATATTCCGAAAAATAATCGGATAAAACTTCGGTTGTTTTACGGTATCTGCCATCAATAGGGGAAATGGCTGTGAGAGCAGTTAAATCTGTTGTATTTGTCATAATAGAACGATGAACTATAATCTATGAACGATGAACAAAATTAATGGATTCTTTGGGCTTTGAAGCCTCTAAAATACAAAAAAGGGCTGGAACGGCGGGAAATCCATGATAGACGAAATAAATATTTACTAGAAATATATACTCGCCTTACCCTTAATGATCATCATTGAATTAATTATTTTTTGAGTTGTATTTGTGTCTTTACAATTTTTTATTTTAATTTCTACTAGACCAAATGCATAACTATAACCTTCTATAGTTATGCAATTCATTTCGTCATGTGCAATTTCAAATAAGCTAGTTTTTTTAGTAATAGTATAAAATTGAATTTTTCCTTTTGGAGGTTCTATATGAAACTTTTTCTCAATTTGTTTTTTGAGGCCAATAGCGGTTGTATCCATACTACTAAAATTACCAGTCCAATAATTCAATTCAAGCCTACAGGTGTCCTTGCCTGATAAAAAAAGATACTCGTTGCAAAGTTCTAATCCATCAAAATGATAGGGATAGGAATAATAACTGCTACTTCTAAGTTGGGTTGGAATTAATATTTCAAAAGATTTTCCATGATTATCAAATTGACAAAGATGGAGACCATTATTTACATTGGTTTGCTCCTCAGGTTTTGATTTTATTGAATAACATGAAACAAATAAAATAGCACCAGAGCAAAGTAAAAATATTTTTTTCAAAGTTATCTTACTTGCAATTAGCATCAATGGCCTCCTGAGAACCATTCATATTGTATTTTTTTGCTTTATAAAAGTCTGCACAGGCCTTATCCTTGTCTCCTGTTTTTATTTCAGCCGATCCTCTGTCTAAATAGGCTTGTCCGCTGGTAGAATCAACCTCAATGGTTTTATTAAAGTTCTTAATTGCTTCCTGGTAGTCGCCGGATAAATAATAGAGCCAGCCAAGGTTATCTAAAGCCGTAGCAAAATTAGGGTCTAATTTTATAGCCGCCGTATAATCGGCTTTGGCTGCCTCATTATTATTTAAATCGGAATAGGTAAGTGCCCGGTCATTATACAAATTTTTAAAGTTTGGGTTAATTGAAATACCTTGCGTAAAATCTTGTATTGCATCTTCCAATTTGCCAAGTCTCCGCTTTACTAATCCCCGCACGTCATACACATTTTCGCTCTTACTATTTAATTCAATGGCTTTGTTTAAGTCCTGAAGTGCAATAGTCAGTTTGTTTGTATCACCATCCACTTTTCCCATATCATATTCCTGAAGGCCTCTATCATAATATACTATTCCAAGACTTGGGTCAATTGTAATTGCTGCATTGTAATCTCTTATAGCTTCCCTAGCCTGCCCCAATTCATGTTCTGCAGCCCCCCTATTATCAAGACAGGTGGCATCTCCGGGTTTTATTTTCAGCGACATAGAATAATCATCTATGGCTTCAGCATATTTACCGGCATTAAACCGGTTTAAACCCCGGTTATTGTAGGCTATATCATTCTTTGGGTCCAGATTAATGGCGAGGCCATATAATGAATCTGCCTTGGAATAGTGGTTAAGCTTACGTTCAGTATCTCCCTGGGTAATGTATTCAAGTGCAGTGGTATGATGCTTGCAGGATGTGCCAATGTAAATAAGGCCTAAAAACAGTATTGCTTTTTTCATAGGGGTTAAAATTAATTTCACAAATATATATTAGTAGGTAATGCAAAAATGAAATGTGATAACTTTTTGGTAAACGGTGGTGAATTAGGTATTGAACATTGTCTGTTAATGCTTCTTATAGACAACTTTTGGAGGCAGTACTCTGCAAAATGAATCTATTTCTTCCTGAGCATATCTGTTTCCATAGCTTTTTGCCTTATAAAAATCCGCACAGGCATTTTCTTTTTCTTGGTTTTCTATTTCAGTCAACCCAAGATGATAATAAGCCATCGCATCGGTAGAATCTAATTCAATTGTTTTATCAAAATATTCTTGTGCTTTTCTGTAATTCCCAGATTCATATTCTAAACAACCTAAATTATCATAAACAATATGGTCATTTGGTGATAGTTCAAGTGATTTTAGATAATCTGTTTTTGCATTAGAATCTTTATATAACATCATATATGCTTCACCTCTGTCATTATACAAAGGTTCATAGCTAGAATTAAATAAAATACCTTTATTAAAATCATCAATTGCTTCCTGGTATTTGCCCAGCCCACGTTTAGCGGAACCCCGATTACAGTATGCAAAATAATCAGAACTATCTAGTTTAATTGCTTTGTTCAAGTCATTCAATGCGAGAATATACATATTGGAATCATCATTAAAGCAACCAATTTTTACTTCCAGATAACCTCTGTTACAATAAGCCGATTCAAGTTCAGGATCTGTTAATATTGCACTCGTATAATCTTTCATTGCAGCAGAATCAAGCCCCAAACTATCTTCTGCAAACCCGCGATTATTAAAAGCACTTGCAAGATATGGGTCTAACTCTAGGGCTTTATCAAAATCTTCAATAGCCTCTTTAAATTTCTTTAAGTAAGTTCTTTCATATCCCCTCGAGTTATATATTGTAGCATCCTTGTTGTCTTTGCTTAAGGCAAGAGTATATAAAGAGTCGGCTTTAGTATAATGTTTAAGTGAATCCTCAATATAACCCTGCCGAACATAATAATCCGAATTATGGATATTACATGCAACAATCAAAACCATTATTGCAAAAAACAAAATCCCTTTTTTCATAATGCTTTATTTTCTTATAATCTGGTACAATATTCATCATACGCCTCCTGTGCCCCGGGAAAATTAAGGTCCTTTGCTTTTGTGAAATCTTCGCAGGCTTTATCTTTTTCATTCATTTTTATTTCTGTCTTTCCGCGGTTGAAAAATGCATTCCCATACCCGGGTTTTAATTTAATAGCTTGATCAAAATTCTCTATGGCTTTGCTGTATTCACCTGTTTGGTAATATACAAGCCCTGAACTATTATAAACTATGGGTTCATCCGGTGATAATACTTTAGCCTTTTCATTGTCTGCTTTGGCTTCATCAAATTTTCCGAGGTAATAATATGCCAGCCCTCTGCCCTGATAGGATGCTCCATTCTGCTGATTAATGGCTAGCCCTTTATTAAAATCTTCAATGGCCTTTTCATAATTCCGGCGTTTGTTTTCAATCAAACCCATGTCAAAGTAAGCATGATATTCTTTATTATCTAATTCAATAGCGTGGTTTAAGTCAAGCATTGCTATTGAATCAAGCCCGAGTTTATATTCAACAAGCCCTTTGTCACTATATGCAAGTGCATTGGTTGGCTTTATTTTCAGCACCTTGTTGAAATCATCCATCGCTGCACTAAAATTGCCTAACCTATACCTGTCAAAACCTCTGTTAATATAAGATTCATAATCGGTATCATTCTCTTTGATAGCAAGACTATAGAACGAATCAGCAACAGAAAAATGCTTTAGAGAATCTTCCTTAAAAGCTCTTTCAATAAAATTACCGGTGGAATGCATATTGCATGAAACAGCAATTAGCGAGATGGAACAAAAAAGAATTAAATTTTTCATTTCAGGAATTTATTCTACAAATGTAAAAAAATGTATGTATTGCAATCAAAAGCAGGGTAGGGTGAGTATCCACAATATTTTTACATTTGCAACTACTATACAGTACTAAGTGAGTAAAAAGAAACCCCTTAAGCCTTTACCTAAAAAAGCAAATACCACGCAACCAAAAGTTGCAGGTAAGCCTAAGCGCGATTACACCCTTATTTTTCTTTGGGTAATAATAGGGATAGTAAGCATTATCCGTTACCGGCTTATTGCAGTGCCTTTTGAGCGTGACGAAGGCGAGTATGGCTACATTGGTAACCTCTTCCTGCATGGCGTAGCCCCCTTTAAAGACGCCTATTCCATGAAGTTGCCCGGCACATCATTCATGTATGCTATTTTCATGCTGATATTCGGGCATACCAATTCGGGCGTGCATCTTGGCCTCCTATTCATGAATGCCGCTACCATGTATTTCCTGTATACTGCGTTCAAAAAAATATTCAATCCTTTTGTAGCCCTGGTAACATCCACCATTTATGGCTTTATGGCCATAGGCTTGGTTTTCGATGCCTTTGCAGCCCACGCAACACACTTTATTTGTTTCTATAGTTCAATAGGGTTTTTGTTCCTCGCCCAATTTATGAAGTCGGGTAAACCGCTTAAAGTTTTCCTGTTCGGATTAATGATTGGCATGGCGTTTATCATGAAACAACAAGCGATTTTCCTCATTGTTTTCGGAGCGGTTTTCCTCTTTATTTATCTGAAGACAGAGAAGAAAGAAAGCTTAATGGAGATTATTAAAAAGCTTGCACTGTTTAGTGCTGGCGTATTTGCGCCCTATCTGCTTGTGGTATTAATCATCCTGATGAGCGGACGTTTCAGTATATTTTGGCTATGGACAGTTCAATACGCATCGAAATACGAAAGTGTTAAAAACATGGATTTGATAATAGCTATGTTCAATATTTCGTTTCAACCGGCATGGGACAGTTATAAATACCTCTGGTTACTTTCACTTGGAGGACTGATTGCCCTTTACTGGAGTCCTTTCAACCGGATTCAAAAGTTATTTGCTATATTATATTTTGTTGCAACGGCATGCATACTAAGTGCCGGATTTTATTTCCGCCAGCATTATTTTATTGCCCTGTTGCCTGCGCTGGGCCTTATGTGCGGTATATTCCACGACTTTATTGTCGCCTTCACTCAAAAGATTGACGCCTATATGAGAAAGTTAGGATTAACTATTTTTACATCGATATTTAAACCCCAATTTCTGAGGTTCCCTTTTTTGTCACTTGTTGTGATTGGAACAATCAAGTATAACTACGATTATTTCTTCAACGGAAAAATCTATACTCCGCAAGTAGTGTGCGAAACCGCCTACCGTGGCAATCCTTTTAACCAGGCACAGGAAGTTGCAAAATTCATTAAGGATAATACCAAGGATACCGACAAAATTGCCGTGCTTGGCTCAGAGCCTGAAATTTATTTTTATGCCGATAGAAGGGCTGCAACGGGCTATCTCTATACCTATCCGCTTGTAGAAAATCAGCCGTACAACCAAAGTATGCAGGATGAAATGATAAGGGAAATTGATAAAAACAAACCTGCTTTTATTGTGTTTTGTAAAATTCAATATTCTTGGCTACCGCAACCGGGTGCGCCGAAAACCATATTCGATTGGAGCGGAAACTATATCAACGACCACTATACACCTGTTGGCTTTGCCGATTTTTATAACGATAAAGGTTGGTTTGTATATTGGTATGATGAGATGGTGAAACATTCGGCTGATGTGCCAAACTCAAGGATGGCGGTGCTTAGAAGAAACCCGGATAAGAAGATATAAGAGATAACCTATAGCTAACTATTGATTTTTCTCGATTATATCTAAAAAATATAAAAATGGAAATCCCTGAACACAAAGATAATCCGGAGGAAAAGAAAGATATCCCAGTAGAATCTGTTGGAATTAATAAAGACAACGTCAGTTCAGAAAAGGAAGCTATTAAAACTGAACTACAAAATAATGTTGCGAAAATCGATCAAAATACAACCCAAGATATTGGAGCAGAAATAAGCAAAGGCATTGTAAATGAAACTGAAAGTGATAGAATAATTGCAAGATGGACAAGAAACCTTGGAATTTATACCCTAGTTTTGTCCTGTTGCGCTGTTGCAGGAATTATTTTCACAATTATTCAAATCTATTATTCCAATAAAACTACTGACGAATCCTTTGTTAAAATGCAAAGTGCTCTTAATGCTTTTAAGACAATAGCCAGAGCAGATAGTGTTTCAGCGGAAAACACTAAAATATCTTTGGCAATCACCCAGAAATCCTTTTTAGATGAGAACAGAGCTTTTATAGCAATCGACAATTTTCCTCCCTATAATGTTAGATGTATCAATGGAACTTTTGCTGTTATAGTTAAAAACACTGGAAAAACCCCGGCCTATATAGGCTTTGCAACTTTGATAAAGTTCATTTCGGATAGCGAGTTTACAAAAATGCGAATTGACACTGCAAGTCTTAGTAAAAAAGCCTTTAAAAGAGGGCAAAGTATCTATTTAGGAGGTGGAGGTACTTATACGCTTAAATCAATTCCTGTGTATATTGGAGCTCCTGAATATGGGGATGATTTGGAGGAACGATTGGAGGGAAATAAACTCTTTAAATATATTTGGATGGATATTATATATAGGGACTTTTTCGGTAAACAACATTTTACGCATTTCTGCGGTAAATTGGATTGGAAAGATGATACTTTTACACCTTTAGGGACATACAATGATGCTGATTAGTAATCGGAATTTAAATTAGCAACGATTCTTTATTCTTTCGATTAACAGGTTTACTAAACTATATAATAAAAGCCAAGAATATTAATAAAACAGAAATAATTCATCGCTGCTTTATGCCACTTCATCATAAATCCTGCCTATAACTTCCAACGTTTCCAATATTTCGCTGTAATGGTCTGTAGTAACTAATTTCATCCGGAAATCTTTAAAGTTTGGCATACCTTTAAAGTAGTTGGCATAATGCCGGCGCATTTCAAGTATCCCTAAAATATCGCCTTTCCACTCAATTGATTTTTGAAGATGTGTTTTACAAACATCTATTCTTTCCTGTAGGGTAGGAGGGGCTAGGAGTTCACCTGTTTTTAAATAATGTTTTATTTCCCTGAATATCCACGGATAACCAATGGCAGCGCGGCCAAGCATTACTCCGTCTACATTATAACGTTCCCTCATTTGCACGGCAATTTCCGGTGAGGTAACATCACCATTTCCAAAAATAGGAATATGAATACGCGGATTATTTTTTATCTCCCCTACTAAAGTCCAGTCTGCAGGGCCTTTGTATAGCTGTTTGCGTGTGCGTGCATGTATGGTAAGGGCTTGGATGCCTATATCCTGCAGGCGTTCGGCAACCTCCATGATGTTTTTGGTGTTATCGTCCCAACCAAGTCGGGTTTTCACCGTAACCGGGAGTTTCACTGCTTTCACAATCTCCGAGGTCATCTGCACCATCTTCGGAATATCCTGCAATAGCGCAGCTCCTGCACCTCTGCAAGCCACTTTCTTTACGGGGCATCCGTAGTTAATGTCAATCAAATTCGGGTTTACTTCTTCTGCAATCAGGGCTGCTTCCCGCATTGATTCTATATCACTGCCGAAAAGTTGCACACCTACTGGCCGTTCATTTTCAAAAATGTCGAGTTTTTTGCGGCTTTTAACGGCATCACGTATCAAACCTTCCGACGAAATAAATTCCGTATAAAGCATATCGGCCCCTTGTTGTTTGCAAACATGGCGGAAAGGTGGATCGCTCACATCCTCCATAGGAGCGAGCAGTAAAGGGAAATCGGGTAGTTCTAGTGGGCCTATCTTTATCATTACTAATAAATACTTATTTTTGCCGCCCCTATGAGGAAATACCTTTAAGGGCGCACAAAGATACGCCAAACAAAATAATTGCTTGAATAACGAACCTACAGATACAAATCCGGCATCTGATACGCCTGAAAATCCGGCTGAAAATCCCGCGCCTGTTGAGGCATATACCCCATACACTGCACCAAGCCCAAAAAGGGTGAAGATGGCTCCGTTTGAGGGTGCCAAGCCCTATGCGCAATTACTGATTTTCCTTGGGTTGACGTTGATTTCAATTTTTGTACTGATGATAATTCTGCTGATGATGCAAGCAACAGGCAAGGTAAACCTGCTGGTGCTAGACTCTAGCAATACCTATAGTGACCCCGATGTATTAAAAGTACTAAAGGTACTTCAGATTATTTCCTCCATAGTAATTTTCATTTTGCCGGTATTTGTTTTTGTATTAATGGCTACCCGAAAAAGGCTAGCTTTCCTCCAGGTTAACAAGATTGGCAAGTTCTCGATACTATTCATTGGTGGACTATTAATGATTTTCGGTTCCCCCCTGATTAATTATCTCTCAGAAATTAACAGCCACATGCAATTTCCGCAATGGATGCACGGAGTTGAGCAATGGATGAAAGACAGCCAAACCAAAGATGATGTACTTACAGCAGCATTTATTAACCACCAGACTTTTTACGACCTTATTGTAAACCTCATTATGATTGCCCTTGTGGCAGCTATTTCCGAGGAGCTGTTTTTCCGCGGGGTGATGCAAAAGATTTTAATTAAAATGACCAAAAATACCCATGCCGGCATCTGGATAACAGGTATTGTATTCAGCGCTATTCACGTACAGTTTTACGGATTTTTACCACGTATGTTAATGGGTGTATATCTCGGCTATCTGCTTGTATGGTCGGGCTCTTTATGGGTGACCATATTTGCGCACTTTATTAATAACGGAGCCGCCGTTGTTTTTGCCTACCTCGAAGAACGCAAAAAAATACCTGCATCAATTGATAGTATAGGCTCCAACGGCTCGGAAATATGGTACGTTATCGGTAGCACTGCTATTGTAATTCTATTACTTTTTGCGCTCTATAAATTATCTGCCAAAAAGAATGATTTTTCCCTTGCCACACAAGGCAATATACTATCGTGAGTTTACCATCTCCTTAAAGGAGTGTGGGCTTTTACTGCAAATGAACCTTTGTAAATATCCCATTTGAAATAGTAACCGTAGCAGGATATTTATTATTGTTTCCGGCACTGGCGCCGCCCGTTCCGCTAAAGCTAAATGTGCCCGAAATGGTTTTGTTAATCGAGTCGTAGCTTGTAATGGATAAGCTACATGGGCTTTGGGATGAATAGCTGAAAATATTTCCCGATGGTATATCCGCATTAAATGCACCAAAGACTGCCGTAAGCGGATAAGTTCCAACATACCCCTTGGAAATTGGAGCGCTCTTAAGTGAAATGTCAAATGCATCACCTCCGGGGTCTGCGCCATACCAATTTCCGTTAATGGTAATCGATGAGTATATGGTTGAGTCGATACCACTTGCATTCGCAGTAAAGGTAAGCAATTGGCTACCTGAATATGCGCTTACATTGTAAGATGAAAGCGTGTTTAACGAGCTGAAAATATTTATAGTATTTTTTTCGCAGCTATAAAACAATATAGCTGCACCAAGTACAAGGGTAGTAATAAATTGTTTTAATTTCATTTTATTAGCTTTTAAGGAATTAACTATTCAAATTTACATTTATTTCTGAATTATAAGTATCCCTTTACCCTGAAAACTCCCATCTGCACTTATAACGTTATAAAAGTATATTCCCTTGGGTTGGTTCGAAAGATTTATGATTTTGTCATCGGCCTGCCGGATTTTTCTTGTGAAAACGCGTTCTCCAAGCACATTAAAAACTTCCATAGTTGCAGCTTTAATCCCATCGCCGGTTGTTATCAATGTAAAGATTCCGTTGGATGGGTTCGGATACACCACACACTGACCACTGGCCACTGACAACTGATTACTTGAAGTAGTAATATTGGTATCTTTAAATTTAAAAACAACTCCATCAAAATGAGCCCCGCCATAAGTAGTGGTTCCGTAAAAAGTGTTTCCTGACATGGTTAATGAACTGCCCGGATATGCTCCCTTCGCTGTGCTGAAATCAAATAACTTTTTATATCCTGTCCGGTCGGTATCTATCGAAAAAATAACACCCAGTTTGTTCACTCCGCCATACGTTGTCATTCCATAAAGCACATTTCCCGAAAGCGTTAAATAGTTTGCGGGAGGATAATTTCCATCAAGGCCGCCGAAATCCAAAAGGTCTCTGTAGGCCGCGCCGCTTGTATCAATTTTAAAAACACAACCGCTGTCCTTCAGGCCACCAACGTCTGTCATTCCATACAGCACTTCCCCGGAAACAGAAAGAGTTAATGAACCTTCAGGAGTCTTACCGTTCGCAACATTAAAGTCTAACATATCTTTAAAATGGCCCCCGGTGGTATCTACCGAAAACAACATACCATCTGAAAAAGCCCCGCCTCCGCTTGCCATTCCAAAAAGGGTTTTCCCTGATAATACCACATTGCCATAAGGGAATTCTCCATAAGTAATATCAAAATCATGCAAGTCCTTAAAATTATTGCCGCTGGTATCTATCGTAAATACTTCGCCTTTATTATTGATGCCTCCAAAAGATGTCATACCAAACAACTTAGTTCCCGAAAGCATAGGCGTACCGCGAGGGTAACCTCCATCTAAATTATCGAAATTCAAAATAACTTTAAAATTATTGCCATTCGTATCAATCGAAAATATATTACCCCAGCCGTATAAGCCGCCATATTCAGCCATTCCGAATAATGTTTTACCCGATAGTATTAATGAACCCTGTGCGCCTCTGCCATTGGTTACATTAAAATCAAACAAGTCAATGTAATTGCTGCCATCGGTATGTATGGAGTAGATGCACCCATCGCCGTTGGCGCCGCCGCCACCGCTCATGCCATACAGTACGTTCCCGGCAAGTAATAACGAACCTTGAGGGTTTAAGCCATCAGGACCATTGAAACTGCGAAGAATGGTGTATTGTGCTGAACACAAATTAGTGAAAAGCGAAAAGGTAAAAGTTAAAAGTAAAATAGCATGTGATTTTTTCATTTATAAATATCTTTATTTTTGAATTATTAATTTCCCTTCTCCTGCAATATTACCATCTTCCGCAATAATACGGTAAAAATAAACACCATTGGGTTGTGCACTTAAGTCAATTTCTTCGCTTTCAACTTTTAACTTTTTACTTTCTACTCTTTCCCCGAGCACATTAAACACCTCCACACTCTTACCTTTTAGTTCTCCACTCTTAGTTTGCAAAGTGAAAATGCCAGTGGAAGGGTTGGGGAAAATGGTAATCCCTTCATAGATATTATTTAATAAATTAATTGATGAAATATTCTTATAGCTGAACAATACACCGGCTGCGTCTTTCCCGCCGCCTGTGGTACCTCCATAAAGTATATTTCCTGACATTGTCAATGAACAATCGGGCCATTGACCATTCGGGCCTTTGAAATTTTCAAGATATGTATAACCTATCCCAGTAGTGTCAACAGTGAAAATACTTCCACTATCAGCGGTTCCACCCTCATTGGAAATGCCATACAATTGACTTCCGACAATAATTAGTGAACCAACTTGGCTTGTAAAGCCTGTTCCGTTAAAATCATAAATGTCTTTGTATCTGCTGCCATTTGTATCAATAGAGAAAATATTGCCATACCCGTGAACGCCTGAATTGTCTGAAGTGCCGTAAATTCTGTTTCCTGATATCGTTAAATTTGCTTGTGGATTTGAACCATTTGTTCCATTAAAAATTAATAAATTTTTATAATTTGCACCTGTAGTATCCATTTTAAAAACATTCCCTGCTCCTGTGCCTCCGGCAATAGTGGTTCCAAATAGTTGACCACCTGACAGGGTAAGAGAACCCATCGGCTCGTTACCATCCAGTCCGTTAAAATCAAATATATCTTTATATGCATTGCCATCCGTATCAATGGAGAAGACATAACCTTCATTATGAATACCACCGTTAGGAAGCATGCCAAACATTTTTTTCCCTGAAATAATTATTGAGCCAAAGGCTATTTGAGTAAAACTTCGGGTGAAATCGTAAAGGTCTCTGTACCCATTGCCATTGGTGTCAACTGAAAATACACATCCTACATTTGTTGCCCCGCCATAAATTGACATGCCATACAACCTGTTACCTGACTTGGTTATTCCTCCCATTGGATAATAGCAAGTTCCATTTTTAAAATCAAACAAATCTTTGTAGCCGCTGCCATCGGTATGTATTGAAAATACACATCCGCTGTCGTGGGTTCCTCCCGCCAACGTAACCCCGTACAAAATATTTCCGGAGAGCGCAAGGGTGCCATATTGACTACCCCCGGCCGTGTCATTAAATGTGTGTATTAGGGTAAATTGGGCTTTACTAACCCCAAATTGCAAACATAACACTGCAAAAAGCAGAACGTGAATCTTTTTCATGGTTTTCTATTTCTGTATTATTAATTTTCCAGTTCCAATTAGCCCGCCGTCTTCACCAACAATCCTATAAAAATAAACACCATTGGGCTGATTATTTAAGTTAATGACTTTGTCATCCTGAGCAGAGCGTAGGATCTGTTTTAGTACCTTCTCCCCAAGCACATTAAACACCTCAATACTCTTACCGCTTAGCTCACCGCTCTTAGCTTGCAATGTAAAAATGCCGGTGGAGGGGTTGGGGTAAATGTTTATTGAATTAGGAGAGACAAGTAAGTTGTTTAATGAATTAGAAACATTAGCGGTATCGAAACTAAAGATAACCCCTAAATTCCCCGAACCTCCAATGTTGGTCAACCCATAAAGTTTATTTCCCGAAAGCGTTAAGCCTCCAACCGGATTTGCCCCCTGAATACTGGTATTATTAAAATTCAGTAAATCCTTATAGTTAGTTCCATCCGTATTTACAGAAAAAATAACACCATCCTGATTTGTACCTCCATAGGCTGTAATTCCGAAAAGTTTATTTTTTATTAGCGTAAGATAACCGCCCGGGTATTCACCATCTGTGCCATTAAAATCATGCAGGTCTTTATAGTTGTTTCCGGCAGTATCAATTGAAAAAATAACGCCATAGTGATACAGCCCCCCATCGGCTTGCCCATAAAGAACTCCGTTCGCATACACAAATCCTCCTCCGGGGCCCGAACCGTTCGCACCATTAAAATCAAATAAGTCTTTAAAATTATTTCCATTTGTGTCAATGCAAAAAACAAAACCGCTGTCATGTGTGCCTTTGTATCCCATCATGCCATATAATTTATGCCCCAATAAGGTTAAAGAACAAACCGGATATTCGCCATTTACGCCATTGAAATCAAAAATATCTTTAAAGTTATTTCCACTTGTATCAAGGGAGAAGATATTACCATAATGATTTGCGCCGCCAAAATAGGATAACCCAAACAATTTACCTGACCCGTAGGTTACAGGGCTCTCCATGGCCGCACCGTTCGGACCGTTGAAATTAAAAATATCTTTAAATCCCATTCCGTTAGTATCTAGTCTGAAAATTACACCGCTATCTCCTGTCCCGCCGCCTGTCATTGTTCCGTACAATACACCATTCGAAATAGTTAAAGGCGCTGGACATAGTCCATATCCGTCCGTCATATTGAAATCGAACAGATCTTTATCATTTGTTCCGTTCGTATCAATTGAAAAGACTTGTCCGAAGCCTGCTTGGGTTATTCCATACAATTTGTTCCCAGAGGTTATCAATGGAGCATACGGATTCTGTCCGTCAAAACCATTGAAATTAAAGATGTCTGTATACTGCGCCTTGCTTGCGTTAACTCCAATTAAAAGTAAACCAAAAAGTAAAAGTGATAGTTTTTTAATAATATTATATTTTCGACAAAAATAGCAAATAATCAATTAGATACATGAAAAGTCATTGATTTTTTATAATAACACTTCTTGTGTTTTATTTCTGAATCACTAATTTCCCTTCTCCGGCAATATTACCATCTTCCGCAATTACCTTGTAAAAATAAACCCCATTGGGATTTGAGGACAAATCAATTGTAAATTGTGAATTGTCAATTGTCAATTGCG
>CAIUPO010000097.1 GCA_903901055.1 uncultured Bacteroidota bacterium | reverse complement strand
TCATTAAAAGATTCTATCTGCATAAATAAAAAGGCCCCACATTTCTGCAGAGCCCTTTCATTGTTTTACAACAACTGCTTATTTATGGCACTTGTCTGAATGACTGCTGCAACTGTTGCAAGATTTAGACTTGCAGGTTTCAGGAGTACATTTTTTTGTGTCGCATACGCATTTAGCATTACATGCAGTTTTAGTGCAGCAATTTGCATTGCAATTTGTTGTTTTAGCTTTGGTTCCGTTGCCGGCTATTGCAGCCATTGATATTAACATGGCAGTAGCTGCCATTAAAATTTGACGTTTCATTTTGTTTGAATTTAAAATTTATTGTTCCGAAAATTTGGCCTGATAATATTTCATCAGGTTGATCTGTTAAGGTCAG
The DNA here is from genome assembly GCA_903901055.1 of uncultured Bacteroidota bacterium. Classification (GTDB taxonomy): domain Bacteria; phylum Bacteroidota; class Bacteroidia; order JABEUT01; family JABEUT01; genus JABEUT01. The sequence goes on along the minus strand of CAIUPO010000097.1, from coordinate 34,689 downwards.
GCAGCCATTTCAGGCGGACGCCAGCAGTCGGAAGAATAATTAGGGATTAATGCCCCTTGATATGTGATAACTAGAATAGGCGAGTTTGGCATAACAACATGCACACCTGAATTTTGCTTTTCAGGAATAAAACCCGTGCAGCAACAACATTGAGCAAATGGGTTCGACATATCATTATTGCAACATCCGAAAGGAGACTTTTTTTGTTCTTTCTTTTCGGGGTGTTGTTTGCAATGCTTGCAACAAGATTTTGTAGTGCATGTTTCACTATTCCCCGATAATCCATTTCCAACCATTGTCACCATAGGCTGCGCAATAAGTGCTGAGAAGTAAAAGGCTAATATAGTTGCCAGAATTTTCATTAACACAAAGTTAAGCTAAATAAAACTGAAAAGCATGAGGGTGGTCATGAAAACATGGGAACAGGGTATATATCAGGTAAATTAAAGAATGTTAAAACGGAGCTATTTATAATTCTCCGCAATTTCCCTCGTATATTTTCTTTGAAACATACTTACCACTTTTGTTTTTTATTGTCATTACCCCGGTAACGTCACCGGCTAATTCTCCATTTTCGAATTTCATATAAGTAACAATAATCAGGGTATACTGTTTATTTGAATACGTCTCTATAGTTGTATCCAAACCACTTGTAGTATCCAATATATGGGTTGTTCTATCCATTTCATAATGCATATTGGCTTTTACAGAATCAAATTTCAATACCTGACCAACTTTGTTAACACAGGCTAAGGCTTCTCTTACAGAGTCATTCATTTGGGTAGTTAATATGTACCTTCCACTGTCGTAATCCGTTTCGGATTCTGTATAAACACAACCTCCACCCCCGTGTAAATCATGATCGGCAAATAAATCACCCGGTATAAGGTTTATAGTAAAAGGAGCTTTTTTAGTCTTAACTGATTGAGCATTTATTGAATTGGAATAGATAGCAGCATATATTACGCCTAAAATACAAAAGGTAAAAATGGCTTTTGTGGCTTTCATCAATAATCTAACTACTAACAAATCTACTCAATTCTTGAATAAGGCTATCAGAGAAACTATAAACCCCGCCATTGGCGGGGTTTATAGTTTCTAAAATGGAGTTTTTTACTTACGCATTCACTGCATTAGCAGCTTTCGGCGCTGCTTGCAGAACTTCTGCATTGGCGCGGTTTGCATACTGTTCAAAGTTCTTAACGAATGCTTTTGCAAGATCATTCGCCTTGGCATCATAGGCATCTTTATCTTTCCAGGTGTGGCGCGGATTAAGCAGTTCAGACGGTACGCCCGGACAAGCAGTTGGTATTTGCAGATTGAATATCGGTAATGTTTCAAATCTTTCCTTTGCCAGTGAACCATTTAATGCCGCAGTAATCATAGCACGGGTGTAGGAAAGTTTCATACGGCTACCAACACCATAAGGTCCGCCTGACCAACCTGTGTTAACCAGCCATACGTTAGCCTGATGTTTGCCTAATTTCTTACCAAGCAATTCAGCATATTGAATTGGGTGAAGCGGTAAAAATACTTTTCCGAAGCAAGCTGAGAATGTGAGTTGCGGTTCTGACACACCAACTTCGGTACCTGCTACTTTAGCGGTGTATCCCGAAATGAAGTGATACATAGCCTGTGGTATAGTGAGCTTTGAAATTGGAGGAAGCACTCCATACGCATCACAAGTGAGGAAGAAAATATTTTGAGGAATTCCACCTACCGATGGCTCAACTGCATTGCTGATATGATGGATTGGATAAGCAGCACGGGTATTTTCAGTTACTTTAATATTATCATAATCCACTGTGGAAGTACCCTCATAACAGCGGGTGTTTTCCAATAGTGCTCCAAACTTGATTGCATCAAAAATTTCAGGTTCTTTTTCCCTTGAAAGATTAACGCATTTCGCATAACATCCACCTTCAAAATTAAATACTCCGGTATCTGACCAGCCATGTTCATCGTCACCAATCAGGCCGCGGTTCGGATCGGCAGAAAGAGTTGTCTTACCCGTTCCTGAAAGCCCGAAGAAGATAGCGGTATCTCCGGCCTTGCCAATATTTGCAGAACAGTGCATGGATAGAACACCTTTTTCAGTTGGCAAAGTATAGTTCAATAATGTAAATACTGATTTTTTAATTTCACCCGTGTAAGCCGAACCACCAATAATAATTTGTTTATCTGTGAAGTTCAGCATGGTGAAATTATGTTGACGTGTGCCGTCAATCTTTGCATCAGCTTTAAAGCCCGGTAAGCAGATGATGTGCCATTCCGGTGTGTAGGTTTTTAATTCATGTGGAGTTGGGCGCAGGAATAAGTTAGTGGCAAATAAATTAGCCCAGGGAGTTTCAGTAATAACACGCACTTTTAAGGTATGTGCAGGATCGGCACACACAAATGCATCGTGTACATAAATGGTTTTTCCGGTAGCATAATCAATCATTCTTTTGCGCAGAGCAGTAAACTTATCCTGTTCAAAAGGAAAGTTAACATCACCCCACCAAACAGTATCTTTAGTGAGATTATCCTTTACTGTAAATTTATCTTTAGGAGAACGGCCTGTAAATTCGCCGGTATCTACCATCAGTGCACCGCAATCATTAAATGCTCCCTGTCCAAGTCTAATGGTTTCTGCTATAAGTTCGGCAGGAGAAAGATTCCAAAGAACATTCTCGGTTCCTGAAAATCCTAATCCTGTTAAGGATGCTGATTCCGGTTTAATACCTGTTGTGTGCTTCATATTTATCTAGTTAGAGTTTATATTTTTCTTTTATTTTAAATGCCCTATTTAAGGCCATATATTTCAGAATATTTTTCGGTGGCATAGTCCATAAAATAGTTGAAGTTCAATTTCTCACCTGTTACCTTTTTACATAACTCCTCGGCTGAATAGTATTTGCCATGTTTGTGAATCTTTTCCCTTAGCCATTCTAATAACGGGAGCAAATTACCATTTTCTATTTTATCTTCAAGTGATTTCACTTCTTTTTTTGCAGTTGCATAGAATTGGGCAGCGTAAAAGCTTCCTAATGAGTAAGTTGGGAAGTAGCCAATGCTGCCATGCGACCAGTGAATATCTTGTAATACCCCTTGGGCATCATTGGGCACTTTTACCCCCAGATATTCCTTGTATTTCGCATTCCAGTAAGCCGGTAAATCCTTCACTTCCAATTTGCCCTCCATTAATGCCTTTTCTATTTCATAGCGGATTAGGATATGGAAATGATAGGTCAATTCGTCAGCCTCTGTGCGAATAAAGGATGGTGTAACAATGTTTGAAGCTTTCCAGAATTGTTCGGCAGAAATATCATTTAAGTTTTCAGGAAAATATTTTCGGGCTAACTTAATATTCGCTTTCCAATAAGGTAATCCTCTTCCAACCATATTTTCCCAAAGCCTTGATTGCGATTCGTGAATACCAAGTGACACTGCTTCGCCGGAAGGCAAACCATATTCGCTATCCGGTAATCCTTGCTCATACAAGCCATGGCCACCTTCGTGGATGCATGACCAAATCATCGACTTAAAGTTATTTTCCGAAATACGGGTTGTAACCCTCACATCTTTCGGGCTGAAACTGGTTGTAAACGGATGAGCTGATAAATCCTGCCTGCCTGCATCGAAATCGTAATGCATTTGCTTCAGCAAGTCGATACCAAAATCCCATTGTTTATCCTTTGGATAATGCAGACGCATGAACTTGTCATCGTTCTGCTTCGCAGCAGCAACCTTCTTAACAAAAGCTACTAACTGGCTTCGCACATCTTTAAAAAGTATATCTAAATCAGCTACCCTTGCACCCGGTTCATATTGGTCAAGCAAGGCGTCGTAAGGATGTTTTTTGTAGCCAAGTATTTCCGCCTCTTTTCGCTTCAAGGCAATCATCTTTGTGAGATGCGGGGCATAAAGCTTGAAGTTATTCTCCTTTCTTGCCTGTTGCCATGCCTGAAAACATTCCGATTGGGTTTTGCTAAGCAATTCAACAAACTCCCGGTTATATTTTTTCTGGCGTTTATAATCCTTCAGTGTCTGTGTTATGTTCCTTCGTTGTTTCTCGGTTAGCTTTTTAGAATTATCAAGCTTATTAAGGGTTTTACCCAGTTCTTTATCCGTGAATAACTCATGAATCATCCCCGATAAGGTTGCAATTTGCTGTGCCCGGAATCCTGCACCTTTTTCAGGCATATAGGTCTCCTGGTCCCATCCTAATACCGCAGTGGTATATGAAATATCCGCTATTTTGGTAAGTCTATCTTTATATGCTTTGTATTTCATAATTTCTATTGAGGGTTAGTAGGAGGAATATCTTTGTCTTTGTATTTTAAGGCTGATAAAAAGAGTGCGAACCAGGCTACTATAAAGCATAATCCGCCTAAAGGAGTAATTGGTCCGATAATGTTTTTAAAATCTGATTTAAGCCAGTCGCATAACACAAGCAGGTAGATGGAACCGCAAAACAAAATGATTCCACTCATCATTAAATAGATGATGGGCTTAAAGTACATTGCAAACTTATATTGCAACGCAACAATAGCTATTATTGCAATGGAATGAAGCAGTTGATAATGAGCCGCTGTTTCAAAGGCATGGAGGCTTTCTGTGCTTATCTTTCCAATCTCTACCTGGTGGCTTAGTCCATGTGCGCCTAATGCGCCCATAATCACTGCTATACAACCAGAAATACTTGCAAATACCGTTGCCTTTTTCCGCATGGTTTTTGTTTGGAGGCGCAAAGATAAAATAAATAGCCAAAAATGGTAGCAGTATGTTATGAACAAGGAGGGGGAAAAGAATAAAGAATATCGAATGATGAATAACAAATTAAGAAGTGCTGGAATAGAAAATATGAAGGCATTTAAATTACTTTTGCCTTACAGCATGATTAAATATTAGCAGGTGAATTAAAAGGATGCAGAAAAAAATCTATTTCCAAAATTTAGACTCCATACGGTTCATTGCAGCTTTAATGGTTTTTTTTACCCATACAAGGCAGGCTTGCGAGCTTTCTATTCACAAACCCTTTATTCTAAAATTGTGGGATTCGGTTTTGAGCGGTGGTATGGGTGTTATTGTATTTTTTGTTCTGAGTGGTTTCCTGATTAGCTATTTGCTTTTAGAAGAACAGGAACTTACAACCAAAGTAAATGTGAAAAATTTCTACATGCGAAGGGTGCTAAGGATATGGCCTTTGTATTTTTTGGTTTTGTTAATCGGGTTTGGCATTTATCCGCTTATAAATCATTTCTCCAGCGTTGCAAATTACAGGCTTCCCTATTTTGTTTCCTTCCTTTCCAATTTCGATTTAATCCACCTCGATACCCACCATTTGCATAACGAGCCAATGCTTGATGTTACCTGGTCGGTATCAATTGAAGAACAATTTTATCTTTTTTGGCCATTGCTTTTCTTCCTGGTAAAACCCCGGTATTATGTATCTATTTTCATTTCTACTATTGTTGCTTCTATGGCCTGGCGGTTTTATGTGCATAGCGAACCGTATGTTTTGTGGTATCATACCCTTTCACTTATTGTAGACCTTGCCATTGGTGGGCTTGCAGCATATCTGGTAATAAAATCCAACTCATTTAAGAATTTATTTTCGAGGATTCCTCCCATAGTTTCCTTGTTGATTTATTTAGGAGGAATAACTATTTTGTTCTTCCGCGATAACCTGATGGATAGCTTTGTTTATGGCGAGGTATGTATTCATTTATTTTACGGTGCATTTTTCTCATTTGTCATCTTAGACCAAAATTATTCCCGCGAAAGTTTCTTGAAATTAGGCAGGTATAAATTCCTATCATTCTGGGGTAAATACAGCTATGGCATTTATCTTTTGCACCCGATTGTGATTGCATCCATGATGTATTTTGTAGGGAAAATGCATATCAATAATCAAAACATATTCAATTTTTTAATTTTCAGTTTAGTTACGCTGGTGCTTACGTTGGGCGTGAGTTATGCTTCCTACGAATTGTTTGAAAAACGTTTCCTCGCCCTGAAAAAGAAATTCTCGGTGATTGTGAAGGAGTAAACACAAGTGCAGTGGTTTCGTAAAATTTATAAATTTGCCTATATAAAAATTACTATTAATTTTACCTGATATTTTTTACTGACAATTTATTAATATCGTTATGGAGCACAAACCGATTACCAATTGCCACGCACATTGCTTTACATTAGACCATGTTCCGAATGAGTTCGCGAAAACAATGGTCCCGTTCTCCTCACTATTCACTGTTCATTGGATAAAAAAGTACCGCGTTATAAGATGGCTCATAAAACTGTTGAACAAAAAATGGGTGATTTGGATTCTTAAAAGATTCAACCCTAATATTGAAGCATCCGTTCAGCGGCTTTTAGCTTTCATCCGTTTTTTAGATGATGACAGTATTCCGCAAACCCAGCAAGCATTAATAGACCGTTTGCGGTCCTATTATCCTACCGATAGCCGTTTTGTTCTGCTCACCATGGATATGGAATTTATGGATGCCGGATTACCTGACAAATCATTTGAGAAACAGCTTACGGATCTGGAGGATATTAAAAAGAAACCGGAATATAAAGACATCATTTATCCGTTTGTTTTTGCCGATCCCCGTAGACCCGGTGTGACAACTATTGTAACAGAGAAACTGGCGTCAGGCAACTTTAACGGAATAAAAATCTACCCTGCTTTGGGCTATTTTCCGTTCGATATCCGGATGAAAGAAATTTATGAATATGCCTTGAAACACGACTTGCCAATTACTACCCATTGCATCCCCGGTTCGGTACATTTCAGGGGAAGCAAAGTAGATACCTTCAATGGTAAAACCCATCACCCGATTGCCTGTAAACAACCTTTGTGGGGTGAAAACAATTACGATTTCACGCAGAACTTTACCCATCCGTTGAATTTTGAATGTCTGATGAATCCCACGCTATTGGAAAAAATTTGGAAAGAGGACACCGTAAATTTTGAAAACCTGAAGATTTGTATCGGTCATTTTGGAGGCGAGGAACAATGGGTTAACTATCTGAACAATACGTGGTTGCCCGATTCTACAGTAATAAATGAGAATGACCCTTTGGAGACTAAAAATCCCTGGTTTGATAACGACCCCGATCATCCTAAGGCTTTCAGTTGGTTCAGCATTATTTGTCCCATGATGAGAAAATATAAAAACATGTATGCCGACATCAGTTACATGCTAAGCGATGAACGCATCATGCCTTTATTGAAAATGCTTTTAACAGCAGATGAATACAGCGGTATCAGCAACCGAATTTTATTCGGCACTGATTATTTTTTGGTGGAGAAGGCAGGCTCTGAGCGGGAATTGAGCATTCGATTGAGGAGTTATCTGGGCGAGGATTTGTTCAATAAAATAGCAAAGGATAATCCGGAAAAATTCCTGAATATTAAATAATCAGGTTAATCTTAAGGGGTATTAAAAGTTTCTATTTCCCGCATAAATTTTAAGCGTAACTTTGGCAGGTATGCGCATTAATCATTTATCGCTTGTAAATTTCCGTAATTACCACCACATCAGTATTGATTTTTCGGGTGGTATTAATTGCCTGCTGGGACATAATGGTGCAGGCAAAACCAATCTGCTTGATGCTATCCACTACCTGTCTTTTTGCAAAAGCTATTTCAATTCCTTCGATAACCAGAATATTTTGCACGAGGAGGAAATGTTTGTAATTCAGGGACTGTTTGAGAAAGATGGCAACAAGGAAGAAATTTACTGTGCCCAAAAACGCAATGAGCGCAAACAATTCAAGCGCAATAAAAAAAATTATGATAAACTATCGGAGCATATAGGTTTGTTGCCTGTAGTGATGATTACACCCATGGATGCCGCCCTGCTATACGATGGCAGCGACATACGCCGCAAATTTGTAGATACCATCATATCACAGGTGGATGTGAATTATATGAATGCTTTGATTGAATATAACAGAGCATTGCAACACCGAAATGCTACGCTAAAACAATTTCAGGAAAGTAAGACTTGGGACGATACGCTTATTTCCATGTACGACACTATTTTGATAAGTAGAGGTAAAGCAATTTTCAAAAAGAGGCAGGAGTTCACAAAAGAGTTTTCCCCTCTATTTCTCAAGGCTTATATGGAAATTTCAGGCGAGAGTGAACATGCTCATGTAGAATATTCGTCTAATTTATTCGAAGGGGATTTTGAAGGCCTGTTGGCACAAGCGCAACCCAAAGATAAGGTACTTACTTACACTTCGACAGGCATACACAAAGATGACTGGATTTTTTGCATGGAAGGAAAATCATTAAAGAAATTTGCATCACAAGGCCAACAAAAATCATTCATCATTGCATTGAAGGTTGCACAGTTCCGTTACCTGAAAAAGTTATATAAATCTGCACCCATTTTATTGCTCGATGATATTTTCGACAAGCTCGATGATACACGTGTAAACTGCCTTATCGATATGGTTTGCGGAGATGAGTTTGAACAGGTATTTATTACGGACACCAATTTGCTTCGCATGAAAAAACTGCTCGAAAACCGCGAGAAAGATTACAGGTTATTTCCAATTGCATCAGGGATGATTCAGGAAAAAGAAATTGCAATGGAACGCTGATTGCTTAAGATTTTTATATGATTTTAAAATTATTCATATCAGTGTTTATCATAAACAATCCGCGTCATCCGCGTTCCATCTCATGAGCTTTCGTAAAACAAATACCCAAAAGCTTGGTGATGCCATTAAGGAAATGCTACGCCTGGAAGGCATTGACGAAAAAATAGATGAACATCTTCTTGTTCGTTCCTGGGAAAAAACCGTTGGGCCTTTAATATCCAAACACACGACTGAGATTTTTATTTCGGGTAAAAGGCTTTTTGTAAAAGTTGATTCTTCACCACTTAAACAAGAACTCCAATACTCCAAAACCAAACTAATGAAAGACCTGAATGAATTGGTGGGTAAGGTGGTTATTGAGGAGATTGTGTTGAAGTGAATTAATACATTTCTATATCTTGAAGAAAAAATTCACCTTTGTTAACGTGTTATTTGCGGTAGTAATAATCACTTTTTTGGGATTACTCTGCCGAATAGTCTATGCATTTAACAGCGATGCCAAATACCTTTTATATGTTTTCGGGGGGCTTGCTTATGTTGCACTTTTATTGGATAAATACAGATTAACCCAACTATTTATGGGTGCGTTTCTTGCGGTGATTGTTTATATCATAATTGCAACTTGAAATTTTTCATTAATCGTGTTTTTAAATAGTCTCTTATAAAGCTACCCCTCCTTCTTCTTATTTATGACATAGGTCATTCCCAATTGATGATTCCTATCACTTTACCCGCGTAAGTTAAAGACAATCTTTGTAGAATGGGAAAATTAGAGTTTGCTGCTAACACCAATGGGTACACAGGTCTGTCGGATGAGGAAGTAATTGTCAATCGTGCGGCCTCGGGCAAGAACATCATTGTTCAGAAAGGCAAAAATAGCTGGTCTGTTATTAAAGAGGTAGTCCTCGACCCCATGTTTGTTCTTCTCATCATTGCTTGTAGTGTTTATTTTATCACCGGCAAACCCCACGAAGGCATCATCTTGGTATTTGCTATCGCTGCCATTGCGGGCATATCCATATTTCAAGGTATCCGGACTGAACATGCGGTGAAAGCTCTGCAACAACTCAGCCAGCCATTCACCACGGTAATCAGGAACAGTACTAAAGTTTCTATTCCATCTGAAGAATTAGTGCCGGGAGACATTATGATTGTTTCCGAAGGGCAGCAAGTTTCAGCTGATGCAGTAATTCTGGAATTTAATGACCTTTCCGTAAATGAATCTATCCTTACAGGCGAATCATTTCCGGTTGAAAAAGATACAACCGATAATCAATTATTTTCCGGAACCACTATCTCCTCCGGACTTGCGCATGCTCGTGTAACGGCCACCGGAAACAATACCAAAATAGGCAAGCTTGGTATTACTATGGAGCAGACTCATAAAGAGAAAACTCCGCTTCAGCAACAGGTAAATCTCTTTGTAAAAAGGATGGCCATTTTCGGATTTGTTGCATTTGCAATTGTAACCGTTATAAACGCATTGAATGCAGATAGCTGGATGTTCGGACTCCTGCAAGGCCTCACTCTTGCCATGGCTGTAATACCCGAAGAAATACCTGTTGCTCTCTCCACTTTTATGGCCTTAGGTGCATACCGCATGATGCATATTCATGTGCTTGTAAAGCAACCGCAGACGGTTGAAGCGTTGGGTGCAGCAACCGTAATTTGTGTGGATAAAACAGGAACAATTACCGAGAACAAAATGAAAGTTCGTGAGTTGTTTGATATGTCTGCAAATGGTATAGTTGAACCAAATTCCAAACAGGCGGAACAACTGCTATTAATTGCAAGGCTTGCAAGTGAACCCATTCCGTTTGACCCTATGGAAAAAGCCATTTGCGAGGCTTTTGATTCAACGGGTATGTCTATCAGCAAATATCAAATGATAAGCGAATACCCGCTTTCAGGGCGTCCTCCCATGATGACACATGTATATAATGATGAAAACGGAAAACGCATAATTACATGCAAGGGTGCGCCGGAGGGTATTATCAAAAATGCAATTCTTTCTGAAGAAGAAAAGAAAAAAATAATAGCCATTCAAGAGGACATGTCTGGAAAAGGGAACCGTGTTCTGGCTATTGCTACAAGCGACTACTCAGAAAAAGAATTGCCCGGGGAACAATGTTCATTTAAGTGGAAATTACTTGGGTTGATTGCATTGAGCGACCCACCCAAGAAAAATATTTCCGGAGTGATAAAGAGTTTTTATGATGCAGGTATTGTGGTTAAGATGATAACCGGAGACTATCCGCAAACAGCCAGTGGCATTGCAAAGCAAATTGGTTTGGAAAACCCTGAAAAATTTATTTCGGGGGATGATTTGAAAAATTTTGATGATGAAAAATTGAAGAAGGCAGTTTATGAGGTTAATATTTTCGCCCGCATTTTACCGGAAATGAAATTACGAATCATCAATGCGCTCAAATCGAACGGAGAAGTAGTAGCCATGACGGGCGACGGTGTAAACGATGGCCCAGCGCTCAAAGCGGCACATATAGGAATTGCCATGGGTAACCGGGGTAGTGAAGTTGCAAGGCATGCGGCCTCTCTTGTATTAGTGGATGATGATTTGGGAAACATGGTTAGTGCAGTCGCCATAGGCAGAAAAATTTATTCCAATTTGAAAAAGGCAATTCAATATATTATCACGATTCATATTCCCATACTCACATTTGTAATTGTGCCATTAGTTCTGGGATGGAAATATTCCAATTTATTAAACCCAATACATGTTATTTTTCTTGAACTGATAATGGGCCCAACTTGTAGTATTGTCTATGAGAATGAGCCATTGGAAGAAGTTTTGATGAAACAAAAACCGAGAAAATTTTCGACTTCATTTTTCTCATGGCCTGAACTTTCTTTGAGTTTGCTGCAAGGACTTATTGTATCAGCGGGAGTATTGGGAATGCTTTACTATGCCATGACTATTTCGCTTGATATTGATTCAACACGCACAGTTATTTTCATAACCATTATTTTCTCTAACATCCTGCTAACCCTTGTTGGGCGCTCAAAGTTCTATACCATAGTGAAAACCATCCGGTATAAAAATAAATTATTGCCGGTAATTTTAATTGCAACTTTATTGCTTTTGGCATTGTCCATTTATTATCCCCCGGCAAGCAATCTTTTCAAATTCAAACCGATTCCGTTTGCCTATTATTTAATATGCCTGGGGATATCAGCAATCTCAGTATTGTGGATAGAAGTATATAAAGGATTTGTAAAACCTCAGAAATTATCCTGACACTATTTCTTCTCTACAACAAATTTTTTGTTGATGGACGAAGTCGAATTAAAGATTTTTAAAAAATAAATCCCACTCGGAAGAGAACTCACATCAATTCGGTAGTCATGCTGAACTTGATTCAGCATCCCAAAATTGACTTTCTCTCCAAGAACGTTATAAATTTCTACGATTGTTTGCGATCCTGAAACAAGTTCAGGATTACTGAGAACAATAGTAAATGTACCGTTATTAGGGTTCGGAAATAACTCACATTGCAATTCTTTTTTGAAAAAATTTTCAACTCCCGTAAAGTAATCTGACGATATAATATAACTTGCACCAATGCTGTTGGCAGGATCGGTCTGCACAGCAGCACTTCCGCCGACATCACCTATAAACTTTTTACCACTCGGCGCAAAAGAACCATGCCCGTTTATATGAATGTTGCCGGTCCAGTAGGAGCAGAGTGTATCATTGAAATATGTAAGCCTTTCCTGGTGTGTAGTATCAGCATTCATTATCCACCAATCATCCCCGCCTTTTGAACTTCCAACAGTGTTATATAAATTGGTCATCCAGCAGATTTGTTTCCCGCTTGTACTATAAAAAGCATGTTCAGTGTATGGGTAGCTATGCGCAGTTGAAGTCATTTGCTTAATATTATTGCCCATAGTATCCATCGTATAAATCTGGTCATCCAGTGGCCAGAATTGATTGTAGCAACTTGCAAAAAGTATTTTGCTTCCGTCAGGCGACCAGCCATACGATTCATTAAAAGCTTGTGTTCCGCCGGGGGTAATTGTTCTGATGTTATTAGAATCTAAATGCGGGCCATTAACTGTGTCATCAATAAATGGAGCAATCTTAATTACCCAGTATCCAAAATTTTGTTTCGATACAAAAATATTTACCGAGTCTGTCATTTCATCCCATTGAATTTCTTTTCCATCTGGTGAAAAGTAAGGTTCAATCATCGCGCTGTGGCTACCGGTACTTGGCAGGGTGGTTAATCGCCATGCCTTGCTGCCATCCATTTTCATAACCCATAAATCGTTATACATCCCAATTCCGGGAATGGAATTTGCTGAAGTACCAGAGTGAACAGCCTTTTCTGCCATAAAAAGTATGTATCTCTTATTTGGAGAGAAAGCAGGATTTGCATAATTTTTGCCGGGTAAAAAAGGTTGGCCGCAAGTAAAACAACGTTCATTTATCATCGTATTCCCGGCAGTTACATTTGCTAAATAAATTCCCCAATAACCATTTGGTTGGAGTAAATTGTAAGCTACCAATGTACTGTCATACTGGCACCAGGCCGATGATTCAGCGGAGTCGCGGAATTTTGTAACTGTAATATTGGGTCGTTGTGCAGATACAATTTGCACTTCTGAAAACAGGAATGCAAAAAATAGTATTGGAAGAAATTTTCTCATGACAATGTTTTTATAAAGATACACCAGTTTGATTTAGCGCTCAATTACAAGCTTCTTCACACTAGCCTTAGAAGCATTATCAATTCTGATAAAATAAACTCCGGCAGAAAATCCGGCGATGTTTATTTCGGTTAATTTATTTTCGGGAGTAATGGTATTTTTATAAAGTACTCTTCCATCAATAGAAGAAATTTCCAGCGTAGAAATTGCAGTTGAATTCAACCTGACAAAGATTTTATCCGATGCAGGATTTGGATAAATAATCATATCTCCATCGGCCACCAGTGCAGAAACTCCGGTGCTGATTGCACAAGGAGGGTTTGCCGAAACCGTCATTTTTCCATTGGCAACATAACGCTGCATTGCCGGATTTGTACCCGTGCCTAATGCTATTGGAGGCCCTACAGTTGGCGGATATGGTGAGGCAGTGAAAATGTCGGTAAACATGGTACGGTAGTAGGAGGTATCAACAAGGCTGTTGGTTCCTGTCGGGGTTATCGCACCCAAAATATTATTGCCATATTCATAATGATTTGTTCCGGCAAGAATAAATAACCCATGTAGAAAACTACTGTTAGTGGTTTCGTTGCCAACCCAATTCAAACTATCCGACAAAACGCTTGCGCCCGGTGTCATAAGGATACCATATAATGCAGCACGGTTGCGATAGAAGGTTGTGTAGGGCCCGGTTGGTCCCCAGGTGGAATCAACCATGATTGTATTTCCAATATTTCCTTCAAAAAGATTTGCAAACGAATAATGCCCGTGACAGGTATAATCGGCTCCGGCATCGGTAGGAAACTCAACACGATATTCGTTTATAGAGTAATTATATCCGGCCACATTTCCGTTAGCACCTTGCTTAACAATAACGCAGTGACGCAAATGATTGAACACATTATTTTCCACCAGGCATTGCCCTGTATGCTGTATCAGCATTACCCCATAGCCCCTTGTACTTGTTCCATCATAAGCATAGGCATCATGAAAATAACATCCTGAAACGGTAATTTCTGAACACACATCCATTGATACATGTGCACCAACACTATGGCTGCTTTCTACTCCTTTCACCCAGCAATTGCGGGCATTTGCAAAACTAATTTGGTAGCCCGAAGAAGGCATAGTTGCATCGGTTCGTGTAATATTCAAATCTTCTATACCGACAAATTTACGCGGTATCCATTTTCTTATTTGTGGCGTTAATGAAGGAGTGTAAGCTATCCTGAGCGGATTCTCAAAGGTTAATTTGTTTCCATTAATGGCAGTGATGTGTACAATTTGCCCCACGCAATTTAAAGCCCACGAAATTGGAACTGTATTCCATTTGCCATTGGTTTCCTGTATTTCGGCATAATCGCCTACAGTAAATCCTGCTGTGCTTGCAACAACAATTACGTTAGTGTCTTTGGAGAAACCTGAAATTATATTTTGAAATAATCCTGATTCGCTCACTTGTGCATCAATACAATCTATAGCCGAGCCGCCCATATTAAAAACAAGATGCGCTGAATCGCTGCAATCGCCGCGCAGAATAACACTGTCGGGTAAATTTATGGTTGACTTGATAAGATATTTTCCAGGAGGAAAATAAACAATTCCTGCATGTCCGCTTAACGAACCGATGGCACTTGCAATGGCGCTTGCATCGTCATGAATACTGTCACCATAAGCGCCAAAATTCATCACATTTACTTCGTTTGTAATTACCGGATTATTAGTAGGAGCACCTGCGCCAGACCATTTTACCTGCTTATTTGCGGGGATAACTTGTGAGGTTGCAATTAGCGAAATGAGAATTGCAAATGTGAGTAGAGTAATTTTTTTCATGTTATTTTATTGAGACAAATATAATAGGAAAGAATTATCCATGAATTTTAATATATAATTCATAGTCATACTGAACTTGTTTCAGCATCGCAAACAATCACAGAATTTTTGACGAATTAGTGCGATGCTGAAACGAGTTCAGCATGACCGGGAGCTTATCTCTACCTATTACTCCTTCTCCGTGTATAGTTTGAAACCCTTTCCGTGAATATTTATAATCTGCACTTTTGGGTCTTCTTTTAAATATTTGCGGAGTTTGGTTATATACACATCCATGCTCCGGCTATTGAAATAACTATCGTTTTGCCAGATTGCTTTCAGTGCGAAATTCCGGTCGAGCACATCGTTGGAATGCATGCAAAGCAATTTCAGCAACTCAGCTTCTTTGGTTGTAAGCTTCTCCGTTTTGCCTTTAAATTCCAGCGAAAGATTTTTGTAATTAAAGTGATATTGCCCCACCTGGAATTCTTCTTTCTCTTCTCCCTGAGGCTTCATACGGCGCATTACAGCCTGTATGCGCACCAATAATTCTTCGGTATTAAATGGCTTGGTGATATAGTCATCGGCACCTTTGTTGAATCCTTCAATAATATCTTCCTTCATAGATTTAGCTGTGAGGAAAATAATCGGGATATTTTTATTGATCATCCTGATTTCTTTGGCAACGGTGAATCCGTCTTTTTCAGGCATCATTATATCAAGTATGCAGATATTGAATGTTTTTTTGGAAAATGCGTCGAACGCTTTTTTACCGTTATCGCAAAGTTGCACGTCGAATCCTTTTGCAGTAAGGAAATCTTTTAATAAAAGCCCGAGGCTTTCATCATCTTCCGCTAATAAAACTTTTGTTTTTTCTTCAGGCGCTGTTATCATGTCTCTATTGAAGGTTGTTAATAAATGGCAAATATACAAGGAAGGTGCTTCCTTCACCCGGTTCACTTTTTACATCTACATAGCCACCATGTTTTTCAACAACGGCTTTTACGTAGCTCAGGCCAAGTCCGAAGCCTTTTACATTATGAATATTTCCGGTAGGTACGCGGTAAAACGTTTCAAATATCTTTTTCTGGTCCTCTTTTTTAATACCAATCCCATTATCCTGAACTGTAAGGGTAATCCCTTCAGCAGTGCTTTCGGTAGAGACCTTTATTTTCGGCGCTTCTTTAGAATATTTCAAAGCGTTATCAATCAAATTATAGATAATATTTCCCAAATGCATCCGATCAGCGAAAAGAGAATAACGCTGCGCTTTCAATTCTGTTGTGATAAGACCCCCTTTATTTTGTATCTGGAGATTTAAATTTTGAATTACTTCACCAATAATCTGGTGCAAATCGCATTCCTGAATCTTAAATTTCAGCTTGCCTTTATCCAAAACTGCTGCCTGCAAAACATTCTCTACAAGCCCGGCCAGGCGCTTGTTTTCATCCTTTATTATACGCAAATACTTTTCGGTCGATTCAGGGGTTTTCTCTATGGTTTTATCACTCAAAACTTCTCCCGCAAGGCTTATGGTAGAAATAGGAGTTTTAAACTCGTGGGTCATATTATTTATAAAGTCGTTTTTAATTTCAGATAGTTTCTTCTGTCGGATAATGGTGGAAATGGTAAAATAAAATGCCCCAATAATAAGGAGAATCAGGAGTATTGAGCTAAGCAGTGTTACCTGCAATCTGTTAAGATTATAGCTGGCTTTAGAAGGAAACCAAAGCGACAAAAAACGGGATTGTATGAATACGTTTTTGGGAGATAAATTAACCTTGTAGGGAGATTGAATGAACTTAGTATCTATTCCGGTTTTGGAGGAAATAAGTACAGTATCAGCAGTAGCATTCAGTACCCCGAACTTGAACGGGATACGAATATTTTTATCTAATAAAGCCTTGGTAACCATGGAGTCTATTTGGGCAGTATCCAGATGGGGGTTTACATCGTGATAGACATTAATACTAACCAATTCATCAAAAATATCGTTTACAACATCCGACCTGTGCATAAGGAATTGAAGCTTCCTGTCCAGTGAGTCTGAATTCTTTCCTTCAAACCTGACCCCTGAGCCAAAATCGTCTTTAGGCATTGTATCGCGGGCAAAGTAGCTGTTGCTTATTTTTCCGGTAACTATCCCATTCGAATCGGTAGTTAATTCTTCAAATACCCTTACATTATATTTATTTGGGTGGGTAATTACCATCCCATTCATATCATGGCCTGTGTCTTTTGTAATAATATTTCCGGGGTGAAGGGAGTCAGGGGGTGCCAGCCAGCGTATCGCCTGTTTTCGAAAGTTAAATTTTTGGGTGAGTTTGGCTGCTGTGGATGACTTTTCTATCCTATATACAACATCGTTCATTGCATCAATAACATCCTGATCAAAGTGCTTTTCATTCAGGATGATAGTGCTTCGTATCCAATATATTTGGATGCCAATAAGCGACAATAAAATGAAGCCTACAAACAGGCTTAAAAACAGTAAAGTACGACGGTTCATAGATGCAAAGATAAATAACCTGCCTCCAATCGTCTAATCTGACTGAAAAAATATTACCTTTGCGCCCCTTTAAAAGGAAAAAATGCTGGTACCGGTAAAATTTTTCTCAGGCAGTTCGAGTCAGGACCTTGCGCTAAAAATAGCTGAAAGCTATGGGCAGCCGCTTGGCAAAATGACCGTGCTTCGCTTTAGCGATGGGGAATTTGAACCGTACTACGAAGAAAGTATCCGTGGAAGTTCGGTGTTCCTTATTCAATCGACAAATCCGCCTATCGATCATTTTTTCGAGCTTTTACTTATGGCTGATGCAGCAAAAAGGGCTTCTGCCAAACAAGTTGTTGCGGTTATGCCTTATTTTGGCTTTGCCAGACAAGACCGTAAAGACAGGCCGCGTACCGCTATCGGGGCGAAACTAATGGCTGACTTGTTAATGACTGCCGGTGTTACCCGCATCATTACAATGGACTTACATGCCGATCAGATACAAGGATTCTTCAATATCCCTGTAGATCATTTATATGCTTCTTATATTTTCATTCCATATATAAAAGAACTTAATCTCCCTAACCTTACAATTGCCTCCCCGGATGTGGGTGGTTCAAAGCGTGCAAGCGCTTATGCCAACTATCTGAAAAAGGAAATTGTTATTTGCTACAAACAACGCTCAAGGGCAAATGTGGTAGACAAAATGACTGCTATCGGTGAAGTGGAAGGAAGGGATATTATCCTTCTTGATGATATTGTTGATACTGCCGGCACACTTACCAAAGCTGCGGATATGCTTATGGATATGGGTGCTACCAGTGTAAGGGCATTGTGTTCTCACGCTGTATTGTCGGGTAAGTCGTATGAAAATATTGAAAAATCAAGATTGACAGAATTGGTGGTTACAGATACAATACCATTAAAGAAACCCAATCATCCGAAAATTAAAGTTTTGACTGCAGCACCTTTATTTGCTGATGTTATTAATAAGGTAAATAGTTTTGAGTCTATAAGTTCTAAATTCGTTTTTTAAATAAGTAATAAAATCATCCTTTCATGAAAACACTCTCCATAAGCGGTACAACCAGAGCAAAAACAGGTACAAAAGACGCAATTAACATGCGTAAAGAAGGCAATGTGCCTTGCGTATTATACGGTGGTAAAGAAGAACTGACCTTTTCGGTAAACGAAAAACAATTCACCAAGTTATTATATACTCCTGATGCATACCTTGTATCTCTTGATGTTGATGGTAAACAAGCCAAAGCAATAGTGCAGGAAGCACAATTCGACAAGCTTTCTGATAAAATCCTTCATGTGGATTTTATGGAAGCTGTTCCCGGTAAATATCTTACTGTTAAAATACCGGTTGTAACCCATGGTTCACCAATTGGTGTTAAGAAAGGTGGTAAACTGCAAACCAAAATCCGTCGCCTGACGGTAAAAGGTTTAGTAGATGACCTTCCTGATCATATTACATTAGAAGTAGGCCAATTGGACTTAGGCCAATCTATCCTTATCAAGGAAATGAAGAACGATAAGCTGAAATTTCTTGACCCACAGAATGCTGCTGTAATTACAGTACGTATTACCCGTGAGGCTGAAGCTCCTGCTGCAACCACTACTGCTGCTGCTACTCCTGCTGCCGGTGCTGCTGCTGCTCCTGCTGCCGGTGCTGCTGCTCCTGCCGCTGCTGCTAAGAAGGATGACAAGCCTGCTGCTAAGAAATAATCAGTATAAAGTAAAAAGTTCATAAGGTACGCTTAGTACTTTATGAACTTTTCCTTTTATTACCTTTACGAACTTTATAAACTTTATGAACTCGTACCTGATAACAGGACTTGGTAACATTGGCGATGAGTATGAATTTACCCGCCACAATATCGGCTTTGATGTTTTAGATGCTCTTGCCGTCAAGTGGGGTATAAAGTTTGATAATAACCGCCGCTATGGCGCTATTGCAGAGCACACATTAAAGGGAAGAAAAATCACTTTATTAAAACCAAATACATACGTAAACCTTAGCGGTAAAGCCGTTCGCTATTGGTTGCAGGAAGCGAAAATACCCTATCTGAATTTGCTGGTTGTGCTTGATGACCTTGCCCTGCCTTTTGGAACATTACGGATGAAAGGCTCGGGGAGCGACGGTGGCCACAATGGTTTGAAAAGCATACAGGAGATATTGGGAACTGACCGATACCCACGTTTGCGGTTTGGTATTGAAAACAACTTCCCCAAAGGAGGACAGGCTAACTATGTGCTTGGAAAATGGAGTGCCGAAGAACAAAAAACTTTACCCGACCATATTACAAAAGCGGTGGATGCCATCGAATCCTTTTGCCTGATTGGTATTGAAAGGACTATGAACATTCATAATACGAAAAGTAAGTAGGCAGGGACGCTAATACGTCCGTCATGCTGAACTTGTTTCAGCATCCCACCCTATGTACAATTCTGCGTTTGTTTGCGATGCCGAAACAAGTTCGGCATGACACTGGTCGTTACTTTAAGTAGGGGGGAGGAGGGCGGCGAAGCCGCCCTCCTCCCCCCACTCAACAAAAATGGATTCCGTCATGCTGAACTTGTTTCGGCATCTTTTCCATGCTTATTTTTCGATTATCACTTTCCCACTTCCCAAAACACTTCCGTTTTCATTCAAAACGCGGTAGAAATAAATTCCGCTGGGCTGATTTGTTAAATCAATTTCTTCACTCTTAGCACTTAGTTCTTCGCTCTTAACTCGCTCCCCAAGCACATTGTAAATTTCTATAGTTGCGGATGCAAAATTTTGTGTGCCTACAGTTTGGAGCGTGAAGGTTCCTGTGGAAGGGTTGGGGAAAAGGGAGAAATAATTTTCACTCTTTTTATACGAGTTCACTCCTGCATCACGACTAATTACACATGGCTGCCATCTAGCGACAAACGGATTTTCAGAATTAACTGGAACCGTTAAGAAATCTTCCCCAAAAGTTATGGTATCATATATATCTCCACCCAGGTAAACATATCTACCCGATTCTGAACACGCAATAGTATTATTATCATCGCCACCAGTTCCAATTATTGAAGAACAAAGTGCTTTTCCAGATGTATCAAGTTGCATAACAATACTTATATCACTTGTGGAATAACCGCTAAATGTAACACCGCAAAAAATAACGTTATATGCTTGTTTATATGGCCCACCACCTGAAAAATAGATGTGGCAATATTTGTCAGAAGATAATGAATATCCGCCATAATATACATTGCCAATTGAACTTTGTGATTGCTTTGCCCAAATCAACTGGCCATTTTTATCATATTTTACAAGAAAAATATTGCTGTTATAACCGCAATGCAATAAAGTACTATCAAAATAAATGGAGTTTTCGAATAGTCCCGTAATATATACGCTTCCTGCCTCATCTGTTGTAATTCCATATGATTCTGCACTCGACATCATATCATAGCCTCCACTTTGTTTAGCCCAGATAGGGTTCCCATTTCTATCATATTTAACTAAAAAAACTTCTTGAGTAGCATCATTTAAATTAAGCGATCCAAATGAGATTTGATTATTAAAGTAACCTGTAATGTATACTTTGCCAGAGTCGTCAACAGTTAAAGAGTTAAGTGTAATATCTGCATCTTTAGCATTTGTAGATTTTGCCACCCATAATTGATTCCCATTTTTATCATATTTTACGATAAAAATATCTCCAGCCACGGTATCAATAGTCTTTAATGTATCCGAACCAAATGGAGTAACACCAAAAAAGTTTCCAGCAATATAAACATTGCCAGAATCGTCAGTGGCAATCCCTTCTCCCGAAGATGCACCAATACTGCCGATACCATTCGATTTTCTAACCCAAATAAAATTACCATTTGAATCATATTTTGCAAGAAATGCATTATAAGAATTTAAGGGCTGTTTTATAGTATCATTTCCAAATAACACAGTATCACCAACATCACCTACAACATAGACATTACCACCTTTGTCGGGTGCTGATAAAATGCCCAAACAATAGCTAAGAGATGAAGCAGAATTTGTTTGGGTAGCCCATTTTACATTACCATTTGAATCATATTTTACTAAAAAAGCGTTCCAATATTTTGTATGCAAATGGTAATTCCCAAATGACATTGTATCCGAAAATTCTCCAGCAAGATATGAGTTCCCTTTATTATCTGCGGATATTCCATAGCCATCGTAGAAAGATGTTCCTTCTCTTCCCCACATCCAACTCTGCCCTTCACAAAGTGAAAAACTAAAAATGAAAAGTGAAAAAAGCAGAATTGATTTTTTCATAACTCCAAATTATAAAGTAAATATACAATTATTTCTTACTGATACGCAAGAGGTTTATAAAAGGTTGGACAATGAAAATATGGTTGCTTTTAAAAAGACACTAATTCGGTCCCACTAATAAGTGCCTTTTTGTTCTTTGGTATCCCTGTTAATTTAATTTCTCACCATTCATTCATCTCGGGTCAATGACTTTTTCAGAAAACACTTTTACACAACTTATCTTTGTACTACTATAAACATGAAAATAATGATAACCCTTAAAATATTTATATCGAAAATAAAAAAGTGGATGCCTGTTTATGTTATATATTTCTGTTCCGGCCTGTTAATAACAGGGAAATCAAAAATTAAGTATATGAATATCAGCGAACTAATTTTTTACAGGCTCAAGTATAGCCCTGTTATTTTCCCTGTTAGGCTCCTGTTAGGTTTCTGTTCTCTCCTGTTAATTGGCAAATTTCATTTTATACCTAAACGAAAAACGATGCCACAAATTAATAAATTAATAATTGGACTAAGATGCCGCCTTCGTCAGTATGACAAAGGAAAATTTATTTCACTATCACCACCCTTTTACTGATGCGCCCTTTCTGGCTTACCAGTTGGATGAAATAAATTCCGCTTGGAAGAGAGGTCAGGTTTATTTCGTTGGTGCTGCCTCTGGTGGTTTGCGTTAGCGAGGTTTCAAATACATTCCCGCCAAACACATTATATACTTCCACTAAAACTTTACCACTAATACCCGGAGATTCAATGGTGAAAATACCGCTGCTTGGGTTGGGATAAATGTTCAATGTATTTGCTATAGCAATTTCATCTATGCCAATAGTAACAGCATTAACCTCACGAATGATATTGTTGTTATTGTCGGCAATAAATAAATTGCCTGTGGCATCCAAAGCTACACCGGCAGGAGAATATAGTTCAGCATTGGTAGCAGGTCCGCCATCGCCACTATAGCCGAATCCAGCGGCAAAGTTTCCGGCAACGGTATTAATATTTCCGCCATTATCCACCTTGCGGATTACATTATTAAACTGGTCGGAGAAAAATAAATTACCCGAGCCATCTACACTTATTCCCCATGGGTGCGCAAGTTCGGCATTCGTAGCCTGGCCGCCATCACCACTGAAGCCTGTGCCTAGCGAATGGTTACCCGCAATAGTGCTTATAAACCCGGTGCTTTTATCCACTTTCCGCACTACATTATTATTGTATTCAGTAAAATAAATATTGCCTGCATGGTCCAATGTAACACAAGCTGGGTTATTTAATTGGGCAGCGGTGGCAGCGGCCCCATCGCCACTATAGCCCGGGCCAAGCGAATGATTCCCGGCAACAGTAGTAATAATTCCGCTATTATCTATTTTCCTTATAATGTCGTTTGCATAATCAGCAATATAAATATTACCCGAGGCATCAAGTGCCACACTTGTAGGTATATTCAGTTCCGCAGCCGTGGCGGCAGAACCGTCTCCGCTAAAACCGGATGTATGATTACCCGCAATGGTGCTGATATTTTTAGTGATGTGGTCAACTTTGCGAATTACATAATTACCTCCATCCGCAATAAATATATTGCCCGAAGCATCAATTGCAATTCCCGCAGGGTTTTTTAATTCAGCGGCTGTGGCTGCACCGCCGTCCCCGCTATATCCGCCTCCCAGTGAATGATTACCTGCAACAGTACTCATATCTCCGGTGCTATGGTCTACCTCGCGAATTACATTATTGGTATAATCAGCAATATACATATTGCCCGATGCATCAAATGCAACACCTGTGGGGCCAAATAATTGAGCTGAAGTGGCTGCACCGCCGTCGCCGCCGTATCCGGGACCTAAGGTAGTACTGCCTGCAACTGTGCTTATATTTTGTGCGGAAAGTAATCCGGCAAAAGAAAGACTAGCTGCAAAAGTGAGGTGAACAAGGAAGTTTTTCATTGTAGCCTTCTACCATGCGATAACAAATATACGTAAAATAACATTACGCTGTTACATAAGCTATTCACTATCTTTGAAATTCTAATTGTTGATAGTTGTCGGAGAAAACGCTCATAGTTATTGCAGGCCCTACAGCCGTGGGGAAAACGGCCCTTTCCATCAAACTTGCTGAAAGGTTAAAAACAGAAATTGTTTCGGCTGATTCGAGGCAATTTTACCGGGAAATGGAGATAGGCACGGCTAAACCTAATGCGGAGGAACTTAAAGCAATCAAACACTATTTTATTAATTCACTTTCCATTCATGAGGATTATTCGGTTGGCGATTATGAAAAAGACGCACTGAAATGCCTCGAGGAATTATTTAGAAAACATGATAAGGTAATTTTGGTAGGTGGTTCAGGTTTATTTATTAATGCGGTTTGTGAAGGATTAGATGTGCTTCCAACAGGCGATAAACAAATAAGAGAACATTATGAAAAACTATTTAATGAAAAAGGAGTAGCGCCTCTTCAAAACGAGTTGAAAGAAAAAGACCCTGCCTATTTTGAAATAGTGGATAAACAAAATCCCCGAAGATTGATACGGGCCTTGGAGGTGATTTCTGTATCCGGTAAACCTTATAGTGATTTCCGGAAAAAAGAGCCAGCGAAGAGAGATTTTAGCGTTATAAAAATCGGATTAAATTTAGATAAAGAACTTTTGCGGAAAAGAATAGACCAGCGGGTAGATGAAATGCTTGCAACAGGTTGGCTCGAAGAATGCAAAAAACTTTATGTCACCCGTAATTTGAATGCGTTGAAAACCGTCGGCTACACAGAATTATTTGATTTTATTGAAGGCAAAACTGATTGGGAAACCACAATAACCAATATTAAAACCAACACTTGGCATTATGCCAAACGGCAGTTGACATGGTTCAGAAAAGACAAGGAAATAATGTGGTTTTCAACGAAGGATGAGGGAGAAATAATGCAACACATTGGAATTGTTTAAAAATACAAAATATGAAACCTGAATTTCCTTCTGCTATATTCTAAAGTAGGCATTGGTATTTTTATAAAAGATACCGCACCGAAAACTGTTTTCAGTGCATACGATTTGGTTGGAATTTTAGTCAGATCAATATCCAACGAACAGAAAAATTTACGGTAACGGTCAAAAAATTGTTGGTCGCCGTTACCATTATATATAGGTGGGTTTGTAATTGCGCCAATCATACCTTCAGCTCCATAGCCAAAATCAAGGCAAGCCCATCCGGGTATTTTGGTTCCCTTCGGTAGAAAAGATGCAATGGCCACCGATATCCAATAGGTCTGTCCGTTATAGTCTTTCAGACTTTCCTGCAGCCTATTATTGCCAAGTTCATCGGGACGGTACTGGCGGTACTCCGTTCCATGCCATGAAATTTTAAGCCCTATGCGTTGTTCTCCCCATGCCGATTCCTGCGCCAGATAAATACTTGCACCGGAAGTATTAGCTATCATATCTCCGATAGAAAATCCCCAGGCGCTTGAAAATCCATCAAATATTTCAATATTGGTTTGAAATGCCATTCCCAAGCTTGTGCCATACACCGCAGCGGGCTGTTGCTTTATTCCACTCCATCTATAAAGTGCCGAAGTAAGCCGGCTGATAGTATAAGCTGTAAGTGTATGTCCCAGTTTATCCATCTGCATCCATTCTTTATTATCATTAAATAAATGAAAAGAAGAACGCGGGTAATTCTTATACCATAATTCATTTAATCCAATCATTGAACCTGCATAAAAAACGCCTTCTCCTGCAAGCAATGGTACCAGGCGATTATTGTTTAAAGTAGGTGAGGGGGTAAAGAAATCTGCCTTGTTTTGAGCCTGACAACTATTTGAAAACAACCATATTGATATGGTTCCACCAAAAAAAATAGTGAAAAATGTATTAGAAATAAAATATTTTATACTTTTGCGGACCATTAACCAACAAAAATCATTTAAAAATGAAAAAGTTATCAATCGCTGCTGCTCTTTTGTTCGCATTCGGAACAGTAACATTTGCTCAAGACAAAGCTGCTGACAAGAAAGCTGCTCCAGCAAAGACCGAAAAGAAAGCTGACAAGAAAGCTGCTAAGACCGAAAAGAAAGCTGACGCTAAGAAAGCTGACACCAAGAAAGCTGACAAGAAATAATCTGTCTGACTTTATTAAAAAGAGTCCTGTCGAAAGACGGGACTTTTTTATTTGTGCCGGGTTCATTTGAAACTGTGTAATAATTGAATTGCTAATCCTGCCCCACCAAATTTATCGGGTAAAATCATACCCTGCAAATGATTAATCCCGAGCTTGATTTGCGTATTTTTTACTTGCTTCACAATTCCGATAGATGCATTATAGGTAGCATATCCACCATAGCCCAGTTGTAAATCGGCTAACCAGCCATGGGAAAAATATTTGTCGCCCTGGGCATAAAAATATCCCATTGAATTTCCATTAAAAATATACCAAAAGCC
Organism: uncultured Bacteroidota bacterium; assembly: GCA_903901055.1. Taxonomy (GTDB): domain Bacteria; phylum Bacteroidota; class Bacteroidia; order JABEUT01; family JABEUT01; genus JABEUT01. The sequence goes on along the minus strand of CAIUPO010000097.1, from coordinate 8,385 downwards.
AACCTCCAGATGCATCTTGCCTAAATCAGTGTTGGTATTCATACTTAATATAGAAGGTACATTTGTATAAAACGATTTTCTCTCCAAGGGGAAATACTTGTTTTGCAAACTGTCCTTCGAAAGATTATTAATAGTTGCATTTGCAAATTGATTTAGGCTGGTAATTGTAATTCCATTATAAGTATAGGTTGTATCTTTATTATAGGATAGTGATTTTGAATTCCATTTTATAAAGCCGAGGTCGTTAATGCTTATGGTGATAACACCGTTTTTCTTTCCAAGTTTATAAGGTGCGCTGAAATAAAAATCGAGCGATGCACCATAACCATTCAAATGCGTGTGTCCGGGAGTACTGTCGCTGGTATTGTATTTTGTATCGGATGCAAGTTGCAGAGATAGCCCCAGAGGGTCAGTATATAAAGAACCGTTTGCAACATTAATGGCCTGAAGTTGCTGCCCTGCTAAAAAAGATAACCCCAAACCAAACTGAGCTTTCCCGCCAAAATTAGTACAGACAGTACCAATTTCAAGTTGCTGGTAACTTATACTGTTCAGCGAAAAAGGAGAAAGTTTTGCTGATTGCCCGGCATAAGATGCATTCCCATAAAAGGCCACATTAAAAACATCTGCCGGAAAATTTATGTTTAAATATGCCTTGTGCCGTATCGCGATGAAAAAATTAAAGACGCGTTTTTTCTTGATTGTATCATTATAAAGTACACCAAATGCTCCGTAATTTAAAGAGTAGCCAAGCCTGTTGGCATTTTTCAAACCGGAAGAAACAGGGTCTTTAAGATTATTACCAAGATACCCACCTTGTATAAAGGTTGCAGCAAATGCACTTGTAACGGCACTCGAACTATAGTCGACATTGCCATACAATCCAGCCAGAATTTTTCCTGTTCCGGGATTATGAATGAAGGATTCATCCCATTGTGCGCTGGCAGATAGAAATGGAAACAGCAGGCTAAAAATAAAGATGACGGATTTAATACATTTCACTCTTCTGCACGTATATTATTAGTTAACCTTGTAATCGAAGTTAGCCACCATTTTCAAGCCAAGTTGGTAATAGCTATAGATATCCCTGTAAGTTGAAGGAGATGATCCCATGTTAAACTTTGCATACAGGATTGCTGTTTTTGTATTGATTAATTCTTGTGTATGAAAAGCATCCAGCGAAATGGTTAAAACAGAATTCTGAGGGCTGGTTACTTTCCCTGATATTGCATTTACATTACCCGAAGCAATTGTTTGAGCAGGAATAAAAATAGAATCGGCAACAACATTGTTTTGGTTGAGAAGATACATCTGCAAACCTGCACTGAATGGAAAACCATTGCTGGCATAAATCGTGAGTTTTCCGCTTTTTACGTTTTGTGCCGGGCCCGAGCCTGCAAAATTTACAGCAAGTGTATCCGCCAGTGTAAGGTTGGTTGCAATAAGCGAAAGAGGAATTTTTATATTAATGTTTGCATTAATACCATACGTATTGTACACAAAATCATTGTCGCCTGAAACATTGCCCAGCGGGTCGGTTTCCAAATGGACTGCATAGCCAACATTGGTTGGTAAATTATCTAGCCATGCCAGTATGTTTGAATTGGTCGGGTTAATATCGAATGTTGTTACGGTCGGAATTACAGGTGACGCGGGGTTATGGGTTTCTGTTGCTCTGCTTACATTTATGGTTGAATTGATTACACCATTATCAGTTAAGTTAACGGTGGTATTTGTACGGCTGTTAAACGAGGTTAATCCATTTAGTGTCACTCTTGCATCAACACCTACGCCATTGCTAAGTGTAAAATTTACATCTACATTCTGGAGGTTTAAATTTCCGGCAACAATTTTGCTGAATACCGGGAATGCCACATTTGAAGCGGAATACGAACTGGTATCAGTGCCAAAATATCCTTTCGCATAATAAGGTATTACATTAGTAAAACTAATATTAGCATAACCCAAAGTATCCCCGGGAGTAATAGCTAACGGCCCTGCTGAAGAATCTAAGTCAACCTGGAAGTTTGTTGTAACCTGATTGTATGAATTATGAGCAGGGCCTGTAAAATCAACAGTATATCCGGCTAAAGATGCCTGAAAGGTCTTTTTGGTATTCGGTGGTACGGATAAATAAACCCGCAATGGATTTCCATTTAATGTTGCACTTGTTACAGTATAAAAATAATCGGTAGTTTGGTTAAGCGCATTTATTATATATAAATTAATATAGCCGGATTGAATAACGGCCTTTTTTAAATGAGCAGTTCCGGTGGAGTAGGTGGTAGTCTTTGGAATTCCAGGCACAATTGGATGCCCCGGATTCACAGTGGTACTAAATGGAGAAATATAATTGAAAAGCGTGTCGTAATTTGGTATCGTAATTACGTTAATATTATACAGCGAATCTGTATAAACCAATGATACCGAACTGTCGGCAGGATTGCTTTTAATGTAATTGGAAGTAACAAGGTCGTTAATTGATAAGTTCGCATTAACAATAGGAGCAAGGATTTGAGTATCCCAGGAGGGCTGTCCATTTTTCCTGCACGAAATAAATACCGTGCCGCAAACAGCTAGCAATAATAGTACAATACTTATTTTAATTCGGTGAATCTTCATTTAGTTACCTGTTCTGTACGCTGCTTATGGGATTGCTTACAAACTTAATGTTTTTTGTCATATCTATGTTTACAGGGGATTATATAAACCTGAATTTTAAAATCAAGCGTAATTATTCACAAGTTCTGTAATTGTCTTCTCATTCCCATTCACAAACTCCAGACCCGCTTTGTAAAGTGCATGCACATTTTCATGCGATACATTGTCCATTTCTTTATTCAGTCCATGCAACGAGGGTTGCAGCCGCACATACTTTGAACCTCGCTTATTCTTAAATATTTCTTCCAGTTGGAAATGAACCATATCGCTGTGTGCCGAAAATGCAATATCAGCAAGGATTCTGGCCCAGTTTTTTTCGCTTGTATCTTCAAGTTGTGTAGGGGTGTAGGCAGTTGCGGGTAACCCGGTGCCAAGTGAAAGCAGGACAAATTTTTCTGCATTCGGAAAAATACTTTTTGCCCTGATGTAGGCTTGTAGCGCAGGATTATATGCAAAAATACTGCCGTCAATAAAAGTACGTTTCCTATCTGTTAAAGATGAAATAGAGGCAGGTGGAAATATGCCCGGTAAGGCGGAAGTGGCTCTGGCAACATCTTTCACATAAAAATTTGCACGCGGGTCACTTAAAGCACGATGCGAATAAAATAGATACGGTTCGCAATGAATCATATCATAAGCGGTGATACAGCAAGGTTTTATTAGTTGCCCTAATTTCAGATTTCCAAAAAAACTATTCAGCCCTACCTCAAGTCCTGCCGGAGAATATTTATGAAACCCTCCCTGAGCATTGGGTGTAAATGCAGAATCCCCGTATCCGAAATAAAACTCCAAAGCCTGCCTTGCGGTATATTTTGGCATCAATGCGTTGTTGTTATCAGGTGTAAGATAAAGGCATGTAAGCAATCCACCTGTACTTGTGCCGGCAATAAAATCAAAAAAATCAGCAAGGCGGAAATCTTTGTTGCCAGTAGTTTCCTGCAATTTTTCTTCCAAAACGCTCAAAAAAGTAGCCGGCAAAATTCCGCGAATGCCGCCACCGTCAATTGATAATATTTTAATCGTTTTATCCATTCAGGGGTTTTCTAATAAATCGTGAAGCGACCAAAAGCCCCATAAAGGTAAGCAAAGCATTTAAGATTAACAACTCAAACCCAAATTTGTAACCCGAAAACCATTGTTCGGAATTGTTGTTGATTACATAGCAAACAATCGGAGAGGCAATACAAATTGCAGGAATCCATTTATCATTGGTATTTATTTTAGTTAGCATTCCGAAGGCGTAAAGCCCAAGTAAAGGTCCGTATGTATATCCAGCAACTTTAAACACTGCTTTAATTATTATAGGGTCGTCAATCAACTTATAAATAACCATCACTACTATTAAACTTAATGCCATTGCCACATGTACATACTTACGCATTTTTAGCTGTTGGGGTTGGGTTTTGGCCGAAATATTTAAAATATCAACACAGAACGAAGTAGTAAGTGCTGTAAGTGCAGAATCGGCACTGGCAAAGGATGCCGCAACTAATCCCATTACAAATAAAAATGCAACAGCAGTTCCAAATGAGCCCTGCAATGCGAGTGTAGGATACAAATCATCTGAGTGCGCAGGAATTGCAATGTGATTGGCTGTGGTAAATGTGTAGAGTAATGAACCCAGCACAAGAAACATAAATACGACGACTGCCTGAATAATACTGAATGAAAAAATATTTTTTTGTGACTCACCGATGTTTTTGCATGTAAGATTTTTCTGCATCATGTCCTGATCGAGGCCCGTCATGGCAATGGCAATAAATATTCCGCTGGCAAATTGCTTGAAAAAGGACATATCACTTTTAAAACCTCCAAAGAAAATTTGAGAGTGCGGAGAATTCTGAACACTGGTAATAAGCCCTCCAACATTGAAATGCATGGATTGGCAGATTAAATAAATTGTGCCTACTAATGCTGCAATTAAAAAAGTGGTTTGTAATGCATCGGTCCAGATAATGGTTTTCATTCCACCTTTGCGGGTGTATAACCAAATCAATGCAACCATGCAAGATGCCGTTACGAGAAATGGGACTTCAACATAAGTAAAGTTTAAATGAAATGTATTCACTATCCATTGCGGAATATCCAAATGATTAAATTTTAATTGCAAAACTTCCACCGCAACATATAAGCGGAATGCGGCACCAATAATGCGGGAAAGAAGAAAATAGGATGCACCGGTTTTATATCCGAAAAATCCGAATCGTCCTTTCAGGTAGGTGTAAATAGATGTGAGTTGCAACTTGTAAAATGTTGGAAGTAGAACCCATCCTATCACCCAATACCCAATCATGTAGCCCAACACAACTTCAAAATAAGAAAAGGCAGTTGAGCCTACAGCGCCAGGTACAGAAATGAAAGTGACGCCCGAAATGGATGACCCAATCATTCCAAATGCAATGAGATACCAGGGTGATTTTCGGTTAGCGAGAAAAAAACTATCGTTGCTGTGGATTTTTCCTGTGAGCCATGAAACGCCCATCAGTACTACAAAGTAAACAAGCAGGCAAATAAAAATTGCGGATGCTGACATGGGATTTTATAGAACTTGGAACGCGGATGACGCGGATTGTTTAAGATTAAATAAGATTTTATCCGTGTATATCATTAGCAATCCGCGTCATCCGCGTTCTATTGTGATTTATAGGATTTCCGAATAGCAACCTTTAAAATAATCCTTTTTATGATCATCTCTGCCAGACAGCGGTAATACAAATCATCAGGTACATTTTTCAAAGATGCAACTTGTGCTTCAGGAACATCAATTCGATAAAGAATTTCTGAAAGCCGAGGAGTGAATGAGGGCAACTGCTTTTCCAATTCTTTCACAAATATTTCTGCTATATGGTCGCCTTGCAAATCGGTTGATTCATCCAGCTTAACAGAGAAATCATTATTAAAATCCTTAGTCAGCTGCTCACTCACAGCCAACCAAAATTCTTTCCGCGAAACGAATTCTTTGTATTTGTCTAAATAGGTAAAGTCGTTTAAAACAATGTCTGGCATTGAAGGTGGTTTTGATTACTCAAAGGTAGAAATAAAAGTGCTACATTAGTTTCTTAATTAAAACTATAAATTAACTCTAAGGGGATATTGAAATTTTATGAGAATCAAGAACGGCATAATACTCATATTCGTTTACCTAACCTATAATTTTTATGCTTGTGATTCCTCTATAAATCCAACTTCTAAAAGCAGTAAACATGATACAACTAAATCTACTGATTCAATAAATGGGGGTCCGTCAAAAGTAGATGTTTCCCGGAATGATACACTTGACTGTTTACATTTAGTGGATCATCTTATTTGGAAAGAGAGTAATTATTGGGAACTGTTTAAAAAGAATAGCAAAAATGAACTCTATGGTGATATCGAAGACAGTGAAACAATAACATATCTTGATGATGAATTTGCAACTCCAGACGAAATTGCCGCCAATAGTAAAGATGGGGTAATAACAATTATAATACGATACGATGATGCTTATGCTGCAAGAGTCAAACTAACTCCTAACATTCATCACCCGGATGTATCAACATTAGAGCTTGATTTGAATAAGAAAGAATTATGGATGAAGAATCTCGGTAGCGAGGAAATTCAATTAAAATTTGACACAGTTCACTTATCACTAATACGAAAATGTATAAGAGAGAAACGCATTGAGTAATAAAAAACTTTGCCTAGAATAACCCCTCCAGCAACTTATCCTCCACCAAATTTGGCAAAGTAATTTGCAAATTCTTTGAGCGCTTTACTTCTCTCTTGGCAGTAAATACTGCACCCTCATTCCTTGCCCAGGCACGACGGGCAATGCCGTTATTCACATCCCAAAATAGCATCGATTCCAAATTTTTGTCTGCATCGGAAGAGCCGTCGAGCATCATACCAAAGCCTCCGTTCATCACTTCGCCCCAACCTACTCCACCTCCATTGTGTATAGATACCCACGTAGCACCACGGAAAGAATCGCCGATTACATTTTGTATTGCCATATCGGCAGTATAGCGTGAACCGTCATATATATTGGCGGTTTCACGATAGGGTGAATCCGTCCCCGATACATCATGATGGTCACGCCCAAGCACAATAGGTGCCGATAATTTCTTATCTCTTACCGCTTTATTAAATGCTTTTGCAATGGCTATCCGTCCATCGGAATCTGCATACAGAATACGGGCTTGAGAACCAACCACCAATTTATTTTTCTGTGCCTCTTTTATCCAGTGGATATTGTCGCGCAATTGTTGCTTAATTTCAGCAGGAACTTTTTTGTAAAGCCCTTCCAACACATTGGCAGCAATAGTATCTGTTAGTTGTAAATCTTTTGGATTGCCCGATGTACACACCCAACGGAACGGTCCGAAGCCATAATCGAAACAAATGGGACCCATAATATCTTCCACATAAGATGGATAAATAAAGGTCCCGTCTTTTTTGAAAATATTGGCTCCTGCCCTGCCTGCTTCCAATAAAAATGCATTCCCATAATCGAAGAAATACATTCCTGAATCCGTAAGTTTACGAATTGCATTCACCTGCCTTTTCAAAGACTCATAGACTTTCTTTTTAAATTCATCTGGATTGGAAGACATTAGTTTATTGGACTCTTCCAATGATAATCCGACAGGATAATACCCACCTGCAAAAGGGTTATGCAAGGAAGTTTGGTCAGAACCCAATTCAATTTTCAATTTATCTTTTGCAAACTTTTCCCAAAGTTCAACTATGTTGCCTTGATAGGCAAGTGATATTGCCTCCTTATTCTTAACCGCTTTCTTAATTCGTTCAATTAATTTGTCAAGATCAGTGTAGACTTCATCAACCCAACCTTGTTTATGGCGTTTCTCAACCACCTTTGGATTTATTTCTGCAATTACTCCTATAGCACCTGCAATTACAGCAGCCTTCGGTTGAGCGCCGCTCATGCCACCCAAACCTGAAGAAATAAATATTTTACCCGCAAGGCTTCCATCTTTTCCGGCAGATTTTATTTTTCTGCCTGCATTCAATAATGTAATAGTAGTTCCATGTACAATACCTTGTGAACCTATATACATATAAGAACCGGCAGTCATCTGCCCATATTGGGTTACACCAAGTGCATTGAATTTTTCCCAATCATCAGGTTTGGAGTAGTTGGGAATCATCATACCATTTGTAACAACAACCTTCGGTGCATTCTTGGAGGATGGAAACAATCCCATCGGGTGGCCGGAATACATTACAAGAGTCTGCTCGTCGGTCATCTCCGACAAATATTTCATCGCGAGCAAATATTGCGCCCAGTTTTGAAATACTGCTCCGTTTCCACCATAGGTAATCAACTCATGCGGATGCTGTGCCACTGCTTCATCCAGATTATTTTGAATCATGAGCATAATTGCAGCCGCTTTCTTTGATTTATGTGGATATTCATTTATTGGACGGGCAAACATTTTATATTGTGGGCGAAAACGGTGCATATAAATACGTCCGTAAGAGTTTAGTTCTTCTGCAAATTCCTTGGCTAATTTGGCATGATGCTTGGCAGGAAAATAGCGTAGCGCATTGCGAATTGCCAACTTTTTCTCCTCTTTTGAGAGAATATCCTTGCGTTTTGGGGCATGGTTGATATTCTTGTCATAAACGGGCATTTCGGGTAAATTATCCGGAATTCCCTGTATTATAGCTTTCTTGAATGCTTTTGAGTCCATAGAAATTTATAGTTTAATACAATATTAAAGG
>CAIUPO010000096.1 GCA_903901055.1 uncultured Bacteroidota bacterium | reverse complement strand
TCCGAAATGTTACTGATTCAAAAAGATTGTGTTGATTTAAAAAGAAAATTAAACCTGAAAGACAAAGCTCTGGTAGGAACTTCCGCTGCAAGGCGCAAAGTTCAATTGGCAGCATTCAGGCCCGATGTGGTGATACAGGATTTACGAGGCAATATACCGACCCGCATACAAAAATTGCGTGATAAAAAATATGATGCAATAGTGGTTGCCTCTGCTGCTATTGAAAGGCTCGGTTTGGATGTTTCCGATTTTCATATAGAAAAACTTACTCCTCAGGAATTGGTTCCGGCCCCCGCGCAAGGAGTACTTGCCTTACAGATTAGAGAAGGTGATAAAACCATGCAAGCAGTTATTGATAAAATAAATCATCCTGAAGTAGAAGAGATAGTATCCATTGAGCGGAAAATATTTAACCTTTTCAGAGGTGGATGTAATTTGCCATTGGGTATTTATTGCGAGAAACATCAGGATGACTATGATAAATCCTTTTTCAAAGCCTGGGCGGCATTTGCACCTGAAGAGAAAGCTTATCCACGCTATTATCATTTCCATACCTACAATCCTGAAGGATGGGCTGACAAACTTGCAGAGAAAATAAAATCAGAGAATCCTGCCTCTGTTTTTATTACCCGTGATATCAAGAAAGACGATTTTTTCAGCCGTGTCCTAAAAGCGAATGGATATAAAGTTTCCGGAACTGCCTTTATAGAATTCCAAATCATACCATTCAGCCGGATACCAACGAACGTAGAATGGATATTTTTCTCGAGCAAACATGCGGTGAAATATTTCTTCGAACAGAAACCGGAAATGGGAAAAGTAAAGATTGGCGCGATTGGTAAATCAACTGCCGACGCTATTCGTACTTATGGTAAACGTGCTGATTTTATTGGCTACTCCACTGATACACGTTTAACAGGTAAACAGTTTGCAAGCCTTGCAAAGTCGGCGCCTGTATTATTCCCGCAGGCAAAAGACAGTATGCGAACTGTGCAGCAACAATTTGTAAATAAAAGCCAGACGAGGGATTTAGCAGTTTACGAAACCATCCAAAAACCGGTAGAGGATACACCTGATGCTGATATCATGTTATTTACCAGCCCATCTAACGTTGAAGCCTTTTTTGAAAAGAAAAAAATAAGCCCAAATCAGAAAGTAATTGCCATGGGCGATGCTACTTCACATACCCTCAAACAATTCGGAGTAAAGTCAGTTTACCTCGTTCCTTCGTTTGATGAGATTGGATTGTTGCAGGCGATATTTAGTGTTTAACTGTTAATCAAAATTCTACCATGATACACCGTCCGCGCCGATTAAGAAAAAATGCCATTATAAGGGAACTCGTTGCCGAAACCCGTTTCCATAAGGATATGCTTATCTATCCTTACTTTATAGAGAAAGGAAAGAATATTACATCCCCCATTAATTCAATGCCCGGTATCAATCATTTTTCTCCTGATACCTTAATTAAAGATGTGGAGAAAGGATTGAAAAAAGGAATCAACAAAATTCTATTGTTTGGCGGCGGGGAAGAAAAAAGTGAAGACGGAAAATCCGCTTATAAGAAAGATACAGTTGTTGCCCAAGCCATAAAACTACTGAAGAAAATTTTTGGCGAAGATATTTATATCATTACCGATGTTTGCCTATGTGCATACACATCCCACGGCCATTGCGGCATCATTCATGATAAATACGTAGATAATGATTCCTCTATTGCTGCAATTGCAAAAATGGGCCTCACACATGCCGAAGCCGGAGCTGATATGGTTGCCCCTTCGGATATGATGGATGGCAGAGTAGGAGCAATCCGCCAATTATTGGATAAAAATCATTTTGAGAACACAGCGATTATGTCCTACTCCATAAAATTTGCCTCCTCTTATTATGGTCCTTTTCGTGAGGCCGCTGATTCAGCTCCTCAATTTGGTGACAGGAAATCGTATCAGATGGATTTCCGTAATCCGAATGAAACAATGCAAGAAGCATATTTGGATGAAGAAGAAGGAGCAGATATTTTAATGGTGAAGCCTGCACTCGCATATCTTGATATTATCAACAGACTCCGTGCCAGTTCTAATTTGCCAATTGCCTGTTATAATGTATCGGGTGAATATTCCATGGTGAAAGCTGCTGCTGCCAAAGGATGGATTGATGAGAAAAGTATAGTAATGGAAAACATGCACGCTTTTGTAAGAGCCGGTTCAGGACTTATCATTACCTATCACGCAAGAGATATTGTTGAGAAAGGCTGGGCTTAGTTCATAAAGTTCAAAAGTTTTTAAAGTTCATAAAGTGGAATTAACGTCTTACTTTTTAACTTTACAAACTTTCTACTTTCTTAATGGCACTCACGGTAAAACCTTCAACACTTTTAGAAAGCCCAATTGAATACCTCAAAGGGGTTGGTTCGCTTCGGGCTGATGCGCTAAAGAAAGAGTTGAATATCCACACCTTTAAAGACCTGCTTTATTTCTATCCATTCAGGTATGTGGATCGAACTCGCATATACAAAATCAAAGAAGTAACTGCTGAAATGCCTTTCATACAGATTCGCGGCAAGATTACTCATGTTGAAATTACAGGGCCCAAACGCCAGCAGCGAATGATGGTGGATTTGCAAGACGATACCGGAAGAATTGAATTGATCTGGTTTCAGGGAATTACTTGGGTGAGTAAAAAATTACGTCCTAATGTTGAATATATTGTATTTGGAAAACCTTCTGTCTTC
>CAIUPO010000095.1 GCA_903901055.1 uncultured Bacteroidota bacterium | reverse complement strand
GTTTCCGTTAGCGTTGCGTTGGCATTTTCCGTTGGATTTGCGTTTTCCGTTTGTTTTCCGTTGGTATGCGTTTGCTCTGCGTTAGTTTCCGTTAGTTTTGCGTTGGCTGTACCACCATTTTCCGTTGGATTTGCGTTAGTATGGGTTAGTTTTGCGTTAGTTTCCGTTGCAGTAATTGAACCGTTGGTTTGCAATACTGTTTCAAACAGGCTCGAATCGCCACTAATACCTGCAAATCCTCCCGCCTTTTTCATAGAAAAGGCCCTCCACCTGCACAAAGAACTGCAATAAATCCGCCTGATATTTTTAGGCTCAAATTCTGTTTCGCATATTACACAGGTTCTTTTAGTGGGGAACTGCGGATACCTGTTTACTGTTTCTTCTTTATTCATTGTTTCCATAGCGGAAAAAATTATAGTCGTTAATAATTTCTTCAATACTCTGTTTTGCTTTCATCCTGTTTTCAGGAAATAGCAGTTCCATTTTTATACTTTCCCTGCCTGCATCCACCAGCCTGTGTGCCAGCCCCGCCTGTAGGATGATACGGGTTGCATCCGCCACTATATCTGCCGGTATTTCATAAACTTGTTTTACCATTTTTTTACCTTTTTTTATTGTTTTTTACCGTTCATTAGTCAAGAAAACTGCGCTCTGTTCTCCTGTTGGGAGTAAGCCCGTTCGTTTCTTTGCCGGATTCGGAATGCTCTTTTATGAATTTCATCTCCGTCTCAAGACGCATCTGCTTTTCCTTGCTCTCCTCCAGTTGTCCTCGTAAACTTTTGAGTTCTTTTTCCTGAAGTGCGTTTTTGTCCCGCAGGTCTATCACTTCCCTTGCCAGCCCTTCTATCTTCCGGTCTTTCTCTTTTCCCAAGAGCCAGTTTCCGACCAATACCCCGGCGGCAAATCCGGCAATGGAAAATAAAGCCCTGATGAAGGGTTGCATATTTTCCTGTTTGCCAATTAGCTTTTCCAGTTGTTTTTCCAGCCAGGGTTGTTCACTTTTAGTTTCTGTTATTGCATTTTCTTCTTCTGTGGTTTCTGTCATATTATGTTCGTGTTTAAGGAAGGGGAGCCAGCCCCGCAGGATGTTTCATAACACTCCTGCACGGGGCTGACTACCCTCATCGTTTTTTTTAGAAATTACTGTTAAGCGGCATCACGGATTTCAGGAACATCCTCCAAATCTTCGGCATTGAGCGTGATATTTTTTTCGGAATTTGTTTCCTCCTTTTTATCACTTTGCTTCGTTTCGGAAGGGTGCTTTTCCTGCCTCCCTTCATTGCTTTTCAAGGCATCTTCTTTCGCTGTATTAGCTTGTTTTTCTTTCAGCTTTAAAGCAAACATTAAGGTTGGTGAAAGGATTCTCTTCTCGGAAGTAACGAGATTTACCAAATCAGAAAACTGTTCTAACTCATTCTCATCCAGCCTCGACTCCAAACCTTTAAGCCAATCTAACTTTTCTTGGTCATCCTCGCTGAGTGGCTCAGTTTCATCCATTGATTTGAATGTGCTTTCACCTTGCGGAGAAGATTCTTGCGCTTGGGCTTTTTTCTCATTGTCCTCCAGTATCAACCCCGCCAGTTGTTCGCCTCCCGGTATTCTTGACAGCCATTGGGGATTGCGCCGTATAAGGCTCTCGGCAGCTACCGAAGCGATTTCCCCGATATGTACGCCTTTCACTTGCAGTTTTTTCTTTCCCTCCATAATCAGTTCTTCCTGCAACTTTTCTGCCTTGCCTTCCAGCTCTTCGATATACTCTTCGGCTTCTTGCAGCTTATTTACGAGTTCCTTATTTTGTTCTTCCAACTTTTCATAGGCTACCAGCTTTTTATAGGCTTCCAGTTGTTCGTTTACCTTTTTATCCACATCCAGACCGGAAAGTGCAGGCGCAGATTCCGCCACATTATTTTCCTTAAGATAAAAGATATGCTTGTCGCTGCTTTTACCCTGCCCTTCATAGAGGATAATGGTAACGGCTTTGGTATCGGGATAGATGGCATCTTCCAGTAGTTTAAACTGGGAAGCATCAGTTGTTCGGGGAACTACTTTCAGGTCATCTACCTTGATTTCATATTCGATGGGCTTGCCGTTTTGCTCGTTGTTTAACAGCAATTGTTTTAACAAGCCAACCTTGCTATTGTCATATTTATTTTGATAAATACTCATACTTTATGGTTTAGATTAATTAGGCTGCTTGCTTATATTTTTCCTCTTGTTCCAGTCTCAGGTGGGGAGGTAAAACCTGCTTTTCCCATTGCCTGTATATGTCAATGGTTGTTTCATGAATCTCGTTGATTTCCTTTAGGGCTTGTATCTGTATTTGATACTGCTCCTTCATCAGCTCATACGTGGCAACAGTTCGTTTCAAACACTCATTTTGTTCCTGTAAGGGAACGATTTTATACTCCGTTACCTTGTCTAACAAGGTCTTGATAAATCTTGCGGCTCTTAACCTTTGTCTTTTGCTTACTTTCATTTTATTTTAAGTTTAATGCTTATAATCAATTGGTTTTAAATACTAGTACACATGCTCTTTTTGGCCTTTATTGAATACACCTATCTATGTCGGATGATAATGACCTGTGCAAAATATTATCTCCCTTCTCTTATTTTTTTCTATATTTGTATCCGATTGCAGAACGGTGCTTATCATTTTTTGAAATTTTGGATTGTTCCCTATAATCAGTTTTTTATTATCCGGGAACAAAGAAATGTCAAATCGCAAGGGGTACTCGGCGATTGTGTAGCAAAATGTCGCAAAATGTCGCATTTTGTAGGAAAATGTAGGAAAATGTCGCAATTTTTTCCTCTTTCAGATTGCTTTTCCCTGTTCAATTTCCCTAAAATCCTTATTCTTTTCCCTATTTTTAGTTTGTCTTTTTGCAGGTTGTTTTTTAAAAGGGCTGCAAAGAAAAACTACAGGTTTGACATACTTTCGCAATCATACCAGAACGGCTTAGTTGTTCCTTAAAATCGCTCAATATTTATTTGTTTGTATTGCAAATCACCGGGTTTCAGAATTTGACCGGATTTCCCGAAATTTCTACCTTTGTTGTATAACCTTATCAAAAAACAGGTTCAACCCGATTGCTGACAAAGAGTTTGAGGTATTTAATAGCAATCCTGAAAGCCCCAAAAAGAAAGGGCTCTCAGAACTTAGGAATGTAATTTAAAGTGAGATAGGTAATTCTATTCGCATAAGTACTTTGATATTGTAAGCATTATAAATACGGTGGAACTTAACTATATGTCAAACCTTTATTTATTACTGCTTCACTTCTAAAAATAAAAGTCTAACAAAAAAATATTATTTTTCTCTTGCATATTCAATTTTTCTTTTTTAGTATTGCACTCGGATTCAGAAATTTATTAGGAAGCGACTCATACTGGTAGTTTGCGCATAGGATTGAAATTTTATTACCAAGTGTCTTCAACCAGCATATCTATTGATGCAGGATGAATCACAATTTTTGATGTTTTTTGTTTTGTTTTCATTGTAATTAATTTGGAGGCTAAAAAAGAAAATTCTTCTTTGCACAGCACTGCGAAAACAAACGAAACTCACTAGCGAATTAGTAAAACAACGTACAATAGCTGGAATTTCCGTGTTTTTAATTGATTTTCAGTAGCTCTGAAATTTAATCAGGTTAAAACTAATTTGGCTGGCTTTAGAAAACCTACCTTGTACGGTAGATTTACTTTCAGAAAAACCGGAAGTTGTTGTAATATTGCAAATAAAACATGGTGCTCAAAGGTTCGAATCCCTCTCTCTCCGCTGAAAGGGACTGCC
>CAIUPO010000094.1 GCA_903901055.1 uncultured Bacteroidota bacterium | reverse complement strand
TGATATTCACGGTAATAAATGAGCATGAGCAATAGTTTATCCTCCAAACTCATCTCCGTTTTCCTTCCCCTTTTTCGCATTGGATGTTCTTCTTTTCGCTGCTCCATTCTTTCGGCAACAAGAACATACAAATCCTCAAACAGTACTCGTTTTAACCCACTTATCCGCATAAATGCTTTTTCATCCTTGATCAATTCCTGATAAACTTCCTTTGACATAGTTTTTTTGTCAAAAAAAGCAGGTATCACAATACTACCGTAAATCCTTTTACTGATTTATTCAACAGCTTAATGTTATTTAGAAAAGATGTCTATTGACTTTTCAGAGAAACACTTTCTGATACATTACTTTTGTGTTACTCCAAACAAAATCATGAGGGTAAACAACAAAATATTATATACTACGCAGCCAATTTTTAATATTAATTTTTGCTATAATTTAATACAAAAATGTGCGTTTTATAGTTTTTTACTGTCGCATAAAATCACAAACAATTATATTTCAATACGTTACAAAATTTCAGATTTTCCTGTTTCATAGTTATTTCACAGTATTTCCATGGTTATTCTACAGTTATTCTCCAAAATTAACTTTATAACTAATAAATAAAAATATACTATCTAAATGCAACCAATTCCATATACCCATAATGCATAACCCAACAGTTTGTCAAACCAAAGTTTGAGGAACACCGTATATTGTAGTAATGAAACCTCAAATAATCTCGCTGCTTTTAATTTTACTTTTTGGAACAAATCTTTTTGGGCAGCAAGATCCTTTACATGTCAACACCAGCAATATCCGTTTTATACGCCTGAATTATGAAAACGATTTTTTTACTCAGACCGACGAATATTACACCCAAGGGATAAAGTTGGAAAGCGAGGCTCCTGTTTTCAGGTACTCCCCTATAATGTGGTTATTGCCTAATTTAAGAAACTCAACTATTCAATACGGTTTAAATGCGGTGCAGGATTGCTTTACACCAACAAGTATTACCAGCCCCACAATCCTTTATGGTGACAGGCCATTTGCCGGATATATTTATCTGGGACATTACAAAATCTCTTCCGATTTATATAAGAAACAAAAACTCACTTCCGAAATTGATTTGGGGGAAATTGGCTCATGTGCCGAGTGCAAACAGGAACAGGAAGCCATTCATAAAGCCACCAACAATGCCCAACCCTACGGCTGGCAATACCAGATTGGCACCGGGCTTTTCTTTGATTACAAGCTGCGTTATGAAAAAGCGATTTATGTTGATACGGCTATAGATATTGATGCAGTAGGCCAATTTAACGCCGGAACAGTTTACGATAATGCATTGCTTGGCATCACACTTCACCTTGGCAAAATGCATCCTTATTTTTCAGGCAACCGGAGTTCAGCATTTCAACTCTATGGAATAGTACAGGCATGGGCTGAAGGGGTAGGCTATAATGGCACTTTGCAAGGTGCACTCTTTACAAAGAACAGTCCCTATACCCTTCAATCAAATGAAATGAACCGGGTGGTTTTTGGTGATTCGTATGGGTTATGTTTATCGAAAGGAAAAATGTCAGTCGTTTATTCAGTTACCCTAATTACGAATGAAATTATTACCGGCACCTACCACGGCTGGGGGCATATTGACATCACCTACTTTTTTTGAGGATGATTATAGTATTCAAGCAATGTTTTCAGGAAGTGTAGAATATTCCTTAATTTCGCGACATCTTTCAACCCGTGAACCAGAGAATTTTAGCCTTAAGTTTATTTATTTCAGCACTTTTTTGCTCCTGCAATAAAGATGTGATTTACCGCAACACCCAAACAGTACCCGATAATATTTGGGCCATTAATAAGCCATTGGTATTTGATGTTCCCATTGATGACAGCATTAGTAAATACAATATTTATGTTACGGTTAGAAATGCGGACAGCTACGACTTTAATAACCTTTTCTTATTTATAGATATTAAAACCCCAATGAAATTCACTGAACGCGATACCCTGGAATGCCCGTTGGCAGATGCAAGCGGAAAATGGATGGGTAGCGGGTTAGGTGATATTTGGGATAATAAATTTCTCTTCAAAAGAAATATGACATTCCAGAGAAAGGGTACTTATGAATTTGTTTTTACACAAGCCATGCGTGTCGACAGCCTGCCCATGATTATGGATGCCGGATTAAGTATTGAAAAAGTTAAGGTTACCGCCAAAAAATAAAATTGAAATGAAAGTTATACAACATTTAAATAAGTCCAAGTCCACACTGTTTTCGTTCGAGATTCTACCTCCCTTAAAAGGAAAGAGTATTAACTCAATTTACGAAAGTATAGACCCTTTAGTAGAATTTAACCCGTCCTTTATTAACGTTACCTATCATCGTGAGGAGTATGTTTACCGCAAGCGGGAAGGCGGTTACCTTGAAAAAATATCTGTCCGTAAACGTCCGGGAACCGTAGGTATTTGCGCTGCCATAATTAACAAATACAAGATTGATACCGTGCCTCACCTCATCTGTGGCGGGTTTACAAAAGAGGAAACTGAAAACGCACTTATTGATTTGCAATTTTTAGGGATAGATAATATCCTTGCTTTGCGCGGCGATGCAGTTAAAACTGAAAGTTCATTTATTCCTGAGCCCAGTGGTAACGAACATGCCATTGACCTTGTTAAGCAAATTGTACAGTTGAATGATGGCAAATACTTGTACGAAGAAGAGATGACCGAACATAACTCTAATGGCGGCTTTTGCATTGGTGTTGCGGGTTATCCTGAAAAGCATTTTGAATGCCCTAATTTTGGTACAGACCTAAAACATTTGAAGGCTAAGGTAGAAGCGGGTGCTGAGTATATCGTTACACAGTTATTTTACGACAACGAGAAATATTTTAACTACGTAAAACTCTGCAAAGAGCATGGTATTAATGTGCCTATTATTCCCGGAATCAAGCCACTGTCAATGAAAAAGCAATTGCAAAGTTTGCCCAAATTTTTCCATATCGAAGTACCGGAAGAATTAGCCGATGCCATTGATAAATGTGACGACGACAAAAAAGTAAAAGAAATCGGAATTGAATGGGGTATCAAGCAATGTAAGGAACTCATCAAGTTTGGTGTGCCTTGTATCCACTTCTATACCATGGGCAAATCGGAATCGGTAAAGAGAATTGCGAAAACTATTTTTTAGTCTTTTCGAGATAATTCAGAAGATATTTTCCCAAAATATCATATTCCACATTCACTTCATCGCCTTTTTTAATGCTGCTAAAATTGGTGTGTTCAAAGGTGTAGGGAATAATAGCCACTGAAAAAGTATTTGCTTTTGTATTCGCTATTGTCAGGCTTACTCCATTAAGAGCAATAGAGCCTTTTTGAACAACTAGTTTACTATCCTCTTTGCTACAAGTAAAAGTAAATACGTGACTGCCTTTCAGCTTTTCAACAGATTTGCATTTCACCACACCATCCACATGACCTTGTACAAAGTGCCCGTCAATTCTGCCATTGGCAGGTAATGAGCGTTCCAGATTAATCCTATCTCCCACTTTCAAGTGTTTCAGGTTGGTTCTGTCCAATGTTTCTTTCACAGCCATTACCTCATAAAGCTTCTTGCTAATGGGCTTCACAGACAGACAAGCCCCATTGTGGCATACGCTTTCATTCAGTCTCAGTTTTCCGGCAAATGATGCTTCCACTTGCAGATGCAAGTTTCCGCCCTTTGTGGCAAGACTTTTAACTATACCTAACTCCTCAATTATTCCTATAAACATGCCACAAAATTAGGAATTAAAAATTAGGAATCAGGAATGATTAATTTTGCTTCCTATTTTTAAGTATTTTGCTCCTAATTCGTAATTGATACTTGCATAAAATCCTCGTCATAAGGTTTAGCTCAATCGGAGATATTGTACTCACAAGCCCTATTGTGCGATGCATCAAGCAGCAGATTCCGGGAGTAGAGGTTCACTATCTCACTAAAAAAGCATTCCTGCCAGTAGTACAAGCGATAGGCCATATTGATAAAATATACTCCATCGAGAAAGAGGTGAAAGAAGTGATTGATGATTTGAAAAAAGAGGGTTATGGTTTTATTGTAGACCTTCACCACAACATACGCTCTGCACAAGTAAAGTCGGCGCTGAAAAAGAAATCAGCAGCGTTTCCAAAACTGAATATTGAGAAGTGGCTATTGGTTAATCTCAAAATAAACAAGATGCCGGGAATCCATATTGTGGACAGGTATTTCGAGACAGTGCAATCTCTGGGAGTAAAGAATGACGGGCTTGGTTTGGAGTATCATATCCCGCCAAAAGAAGAAATTGATTTGAAAACGCTGCCTCCATCACACCAAAAAGGATATATAGGCTTTGTGATTGGCGCTAATCATTTTACAAAACAACTTCCTACCCATAAAATTATCTCAATTTGCAATGGCCTGGATATTCCAATTGTGTTACTGGGCGGCAAAGGAGACGAAACAAAAGCATTGGAAATTGAAAAAGCAGTTGGAAGCACAATCTTCAATTCTTGTGGAAAATATTCTATTCATGGTTCAGCTTCATTGGTGCGGCAGGCGAAAAAAATAATCACCCACGATACAGGCCTGATGCACATTGCCGCCGCTTTTAAGAAGGATATTATCTCCGTATGGGGAAACACCATACCTGAATTTGGAATGTATCCCTATAAGCCCGGAAGCCATTCTCACATTATGGAAGTGAAGGGGCTAAACTGCAGGCCTTGTTCAAAGATAGGCTTCAATGCTTGCCCTAAAAAGCATTTTAAGTGCATGGAGGAAATAGATGAGTTAAAAGTTATAAAGTTTATAAAGGAGAAAGAAAATTCATAACCCATAACTTTGAAACTTTATAACTTTACGAACTTTATAAACTCATTATGGAACTAACAGAACAGGAAGAATTCCGCCACAAAGCGGCTGAAGAGATAAGGAAATTAGGTATTGACCCCTACCCTGCTGCGCTTTATGAAGTAAATGCAAATGCGGCTGAGATACTTGCCAACTACGAGCGCGAGAAAGGCGATTACCAAAACATAAGCATTGCCGGAAGGATTATGGGACGACGCATTATGGGCAATGCCTCTTTTGCAGAACTTCAGGACCAGACCGGCCGTATCCAGATTTATATCAAGCGCGATGAAATTTGTCCCGGTGAGGATAAAACTCTTTACAATACAGTGTTTAAAAAGTTGCTCGATATTGGCGATATTATTGGCGTAAAAGGATTTGTTTTTACTACTAACACCGGAACTATTTCTATTCATGTTACCTCGATGACACTTTTGTGTAAGTCACTACGCCCTTTGCCAGTAACCAAGGTAGACAGCGAAGGCAAAGCCCACGATGTGGTTACTGACCCTGAGTTGCGTTACCGTCAGCGTTATGTGGATTTGATTGTAAACCCAAATGTGAAAAATGTATTTATGCAGCGTGCGAAGATTATGAATTCCATGCGCAACTTTTTTAATGAACGTGGATACCTGGAAGTGGAGACACCGATATTGCAATCCATCCCCGGAGGTGCTGCTGCAAGGCCTTTCATTACGCACCATAACGCATTGGATATGCCCCTTTATTTGCGTATAGCTAACGAACTTTACCTGAAACGTCTTATTGTTGGAGGTTTTGATGCTGTATATGAATTTGCAAAAGATTTCCGTAACGAGGGAATGGACCGAACACACAACCCCGAGTTTACGCAGATGGAAATTTATGTGGCTTATAAAGATTATGAATGGATGATGCAGATGACCGAGGAAATGCTGGAAAAAATCGCGATGGATTTATATGGCACAACTGTTGTTCCTTGTGGAGATTACACACTTGATTTCAAACGCCCATTTAAAAGAATTGGAATATTGGATGCTATAAAAGAACATACAGGAGACGATGTTTCAGCTATGGATGAAACAGAATTAAGGAAGATATGCCAGAAGCACAACGTACATGTTGAAGCCTCTATGGGTGTTGGAAAGATGATAGATGAACTGTTCTCAGAAAAATGCGAAAAGCATTACCGTCAACCAACTTTTGTAATTGATTATCCTGTTGAAATGTCACCTCTTACTAAAAAGCACCGCACCAAACCCGGACTGGTAGAGCGTTTCGAGTTGATGATAAACGGAAAGGAATTAGCCAATGCTTATAGTGAATTGAATGACCCGGTTGAACAACGCCTCCGTTTTGAAGAGCAAATGAGGCTTGCAGAAAAAGGTGACGATGAAGCAATGACTATAGATAACGACTTCTTACGTGCGCTGGAATACGGTATGCCACCTTGCTCAGGAATAGGAATGGGAATAGACAGGCTCACGATGCTTATGACGAATAATCCATCTATTCAGGATGTGTTGTTCTTCCCGCAAATGAGGCCTGAAATATTTAAAGCAAATACTAAGGATTTATCAAAAGAAAAACTTGCTTCAGATTATTTGGAAGCTGGTATTAAAAAGTTTAAGGATAAAAATTATGATGATTCAATAATTGACTTTAACAAAGTCATAGAATTAAACCCAAAAGATTCTAATGTTTATTTTTATCGTGGAATGGCAAAAAATAGCTTAAAGAATTTTAATGAAGCAATTCAAGACTTTACTATATCAATTAACTTGGAGCCTGAGAATATAAATAGTTATTTTAACCGAGCTCTAATCAAAAATAGATTAAACCTGACAGAAGAAGCAATTTATGATTTGAATAAAGTTATTCAATTAAAACCCGATCATGCAAATGCTTATTATAATCGGGGGATATTTAATGCTGTTTTTAAAAAATATGATGAAGCATTCGAAGATTACAACAAAGCTATTGCGTTAAATCCTGAACTTGCCCATGCTTATCTTCACAGAGGTCATGAATTTGAAATATTAGAAAAATACCAAGAAGCATTATCTGATTACGAAAAAGCCAAAGAAATTTATATAAAACAAGGAAATAAATCCGGGATTGAGGAATCGAACAAAAGTATTGAGGAAGTTAAGAAGGAAATGAGTGATAACTCTAATTGACTTTCCAATCCTGAGATAAATCCCAGTTGGAACGGATATTTAATTTGTCGGAGTAGTAATAAATTTTTTCAGGCTGAATGCCTTTTAAATAATTTCCGCCATCCCATTTGCCGTTCTTATTATAGTCTTCAATAACACGAATACCATAGAATGCCGGAGGTAGCCCATCGTAGAAAATTGAGGCTGTCTTATTCACCGTGTCTTGCCTGTAAACATTACTCTGATTATCGAGTAACTGAACCAGATAATGCGCATTCTTTGAAAACGTAACATTCAGTTTTAATGTTCCGAAATAAGTTTGCTCCTGAATTTTGAATTTCACATTTATTGTGTCGTTGATATAGCCGAAAAAATCAGTAAAAGCCCCGGGCAAAATTGTTATTCGATAAGCCGAATCGCTGATTAAATCCTTATTGGGTGTAAGAGATAAATTGAATGCAGACTTCCCGACAGGCTTCAATTTAATTGTATCTTTTCGCTGAATAAATGTGATTTTTGAAAGGTCGAATTTTGTAACAGGACTTGCAAATTGAATTGAAAATGGTTTATGATAATCATAAGGTGTTCTGTCAGAAATATTCAACGTAACTTGAGTTGCCGGAGGTTTTTCATTCTTTTTACTTTTCTTGGTTATGTGTCCCGGCATATTGTATACGATAGCTGTATCAAGGGGTTTATTATGATATGAAATGATAAACCGTAACGAATCTAGGTTGGGATAATTTATCCAATACGTAAGACTATCGTGGGTTGCAGAATATTGAAATAAAGTATTGTATGCAAAAGAGTCACTAATATTAATGGGTTTAATTTCTATTGAATCGACAGGTTTATTAAAGATGAGTAAAATCTGTCCCTTCCCAATTGCCCTTGCTTTCGAAAACTGCAATTTGGGCTGTTCCTCCAGAAACAGAAAAAAATTATCTGTGTCATTCCTGACCAAAGAGAGACTCCCGCTTTTAAAACCAACAGTTTGAGAATAGGGGTGATAAAAGTAATCTCCCGAACCTTTTGATAAGGCAATGAGTTTATAGGTTCCGGCTTTAATATTATCAATCCGGTAATTTCCGTTATCATCGGTTTGCCCGCAATAGGAAGGGAGCTTTTTATACGGTGTGGAATCCCCTAAATCAGAATAAAGTAATACCAGACCGTCCTGTATGGGTGAATGTGTAAATGCATCTAAAGCAGTACCATGAACTGATAAGGAATCAACATAACTTCCGGTAGAAAAAACATATTGAAAATTTTTAATAGCATTACCTTCATTCAAATCGCCAATAGCATTTCCAAAATTGAATGTGTATGTAGTGTTCTCTTGTAAAGTGTCCTTCAGAAGCGGCACTTCAAGTACCCTTCCTTTCACAATCGGGACAGGCATAGTCCTTAATGGAGGGGATACTATAAATTGCTTTTGTAAGTCCTTCAATTGTATATACTCATTGAAAGTTATGTCAATCTTTCGGGGATGGGTCAGCGTACTTTTATTTTCAGGGGAATAACTTAAAACCTTAGGCGGAGTAATATCCTTTGGACCACCGGTAGGTAAAATCACCTGAGCACAACCACCCAATAAAACAAAAGATATAAATATGATATATAACCTCTTCAAGCTTTAGATATTTACAATACTTTCGATTATGTGCACTACTTCAGTTAACCATAATTCGTCTGTCGAATTAAAGTCATTGTATTTATCGCTATCGATATCCAGCACCATCACTACCTCACCAGTTTTCCCGAAAACAGGCAACACGATTTCTGATTTGCTTTCTGAACTGCAGGCAATGTGTCCCGGAAATGCATCTACATTATCCACAATAACACTTTTTTTATTTTCCCATGCATAGCCGCAAACCCCTTTTCCAAAACCAATTCGGGTGCAAGCAACTGTTCCCTGAAAGGGACCTAAAACCAGTTCATCATTCTTCACAATATATAATCCGGCCCAGAAAAAATCCAAACTATATTTTAATCCGGAAATTACATTTCCTAATGCAGCATATTGATCATTTTCTTCTGCCAACCCTTTCAATTGAGGCAAAAGGGATGCGTACTTTTCTTCCTTGGTAGTTCCGCTTACATTAATAGTTTCAGACATAGGGCAAAGATGCGAAATAGTTTAATGGGAATGCCTGCCGTGGAATTTGTATTAAGCTTATTTAACAGGCTCAAACTGCTGATTGGAGTAAGGTGGTCGCTCCGGAATGATTATTTTGTTGAACCCGAATTTAGTGGCAGAATGGCAATTATTGCAAGCATTTGTAAGGCTTGTATAAGATGAATAAAATCGTTCAGGGTTTTTTTGAGAAATACTTAACTGAATAGTATCTAATTGTGGATAAATCATGCCTTTCAGAAGCTTTACTTCGTTTCTGTCTCTCTCAATTTCTTCTGCCTGGTTGAAAATTTCAATCATTTCATCGTGTTCAAATTGTGCAAGTGGCCAGTTACCTTCTTTAGCTGCAAAATATAGTTTATTGTGATGGACCTGAACCATAAGCATCAGGTCACCAAGGCCGGGTTTTATGGCTTGTATCATTTTTTCAAGGCTGTCGTTTTTTGCATTCAGGTAATTAATTTCCGATTGCAAGGTTTTCATTGTAGTCCTGCTATCCTTGCAACCGGCAATAAGTAGTACAAACATTATCAATAAAGTGAATCTCATTACCTTTATTTTTTTCTCCCGTTTAAATTAATTAAGGGCTTATCTAGCCTTTCCGCAAATCTATTAAAAAAAGGTGCTTTCATTACCAAAGAATAAGCCGACAAGGCTGAGCCAACGCCAACAATCGAACCCAGATAAACATCCTGAAAAAAATGTTCGGATAAATACATCCGGGAATAGCCTATCAGAAAGGCAATCACGAAATAAAATATTTTCAACCAATTATTTTTGGTGTAAAAAGCAAGCAGGCAAAACATACAAAAAGCAGTAGCCGTATGCCCTGATGGCAAACCATTCCATGAGAACATTTCAACTTTTGGGACCAGGTACAGCGTTTGATGAAGGTCTCCAAATACAGTAATCGGCCTTGGGGTATGCAGAATTGCTTTAAGGGTATCGTTTATAGTGAATGTCAATACGAAGCCTAACAATGAAATTATAATATATCTGAATCGTACAAAAACCAGAATCAGCAATACCGGCACTATGGTTATCCCCAATCCTAGACTTGTCAGGTTGCTAAAAAACAGGTCTGCCTGAGGGTTGTGATACTTGTTTATTAAAAGATGTATATCGGTTTTGTTCCATAAAGCCAAAGCAAGTCCACCGGCAAGCAGAAAGAGTAAATAGGGGATAAAAAATGCTTTATTCTTTTTGAAAAGCTGAAACATTAGGCAGAGCCTATATTATGGTGCAAATCATGAATTTGCTGGTTCCAAAGCCTCGTTGATTCTTCAAGTTCTTTTGGATTATCGGCAAAATCACTTACAATCAGAGCCACTTCACTGGTAAGGTCATCTATTACAATTTTAAACTCGAAATATCTTTTCTCAGGCTCATCCAGCCAATGGAATCTTACCCATTCTTTGTCCTTAGTGGCTATTTGCTTCGCCAACCTTTTTTCTCCATCTTCCCAGTTAAAAACAAAGTTTCCTTCGATTATATAAACCCTGTCTGCAAACCATTTTTCAAGTCCGCCCGGAGTGGAAATAAATTCAAATAAAACATCAGGGGAAGAATTCAGTTCATATTCCAACGAATAATATCCTTTAGGTCTGGGTTCTTCAATCTTAGGAGGTGCAGGTTTAACAGGAACATAAACCTTCTTTAATGGTGCTTTGATAATCTTTTTAGGTTCAACTTTTACAGGAGCTTTTAAAATCGGCTTCGGAGCTATTTTTGAAACTGGTTTTGCTGGTACTTTTGAAACAGGCTTTGGAGCAGCTTTAGGAGTAACCTTCTTTACCTGCTTAATAGCAGCTTTAGCAACTGGCTTTGATACTTGTTTTTGTTTACTGGCAACAACTTTCTTAACAACCTTTTTAGCTGGTTTTGGAACAGACTTCGCCTTCGCTTTCACTTGCTTTTTAGGAGCAATTTTATTTGCAGATTTCTTCTTATTCTTCATCTTTAAAGGGACAATAGGCGGCAATAATAAAGAAAATTCAAAACAAAATGCAATTTTATTCTAAAAACTTATAAAAAAATCCTTCCCTAAAAATTAAAATAATAGAATAAAATTTCTTAAAATAATTATTTTATGCTGAATATCATTAATTTATGCTTTTAAGTCCCTGAAAAATGCACTTAAATTCATGCAAAAGGCAAACCCATTAAATGGTTAAATCATTACCTTTGCAAACTTTTATTGAAAAAACATATTCTGGCGAGGTAGCTCAGATGGTAAGAGCGTCGGATTCATAACCCGGAGGTCGAGGGTTCGATCCCCTCTCTCGCTAC
>CAIUPO010000093.1 GCA_903901055.1 uncultured Bacteroidota bacterium | reverse complement strand
TGATGGGAAAGTTTGGGTTCCGAAAAAGAAAGACGATGAACGCAAACCACAAGATATTCCGGAAGACGAAAGAGATTATTTCTTAGAAAGACGCTACCCTGCTTTTGGAAACTTAGTACCTCGCGATATTGCATCACGTGCTATTAAAGAAAGGTGCGATGCAGGTTATGGCGTTGGCGGTTCCAAACAGGCTGCCTATCTTGATTTTGCAGATGCGATTAAGAGATTAGGTGAAAGTGTTGTGAGCGAACGTTATGGAAATCTTTTTGAAATGTATGAAAAGATTACAGGCGAAAATCCATATAAAACTCCTATGCGTATTTACCCTGCGATACACTATACAATGGGTGGAATTTGGGTTGATTATAATTTAATGACCACCGTTCCGGGTTTATATGCAACCGGCGAATGTAACTTCTCCGACCATGGTGCTAACCGCCTCGGAGCATCAGCATTAATGCAGGGTCTAGCAGATGGTTATTTTGTTTTACCATATACTATCGGAGATTATTTAGCGACTGAAATTGCTACAAAACCTATATCATTGGAGCATCCAGCTTTTGTAGAAGCGGAAAAATCGGTAAGCGATACCATTGACAAATTAATGGCTGTTCAAGGTAAAACATCTGTAGAACACTTCCACAAAAAGTTAGGAAAAATCATGTGGAACAAATGCGGAATGGCGCGTAACGAAAAGGATTTGAAAGAAGCGAAAGCAGAGATAAAAGCATTGCGTGAAGAGTTCTGGAAAGATGTGCGCGTACTCGGGACCAAAGATGAATTTAATCCTGACCTTGAAAAAGCAGGACGTGTGGCCGATTTCCTTGAGATGGGCGAATTATTAGTGGATGATGCACTCAACCGCAATGAATCCTGCGGAGGACATTTCCGTGAAGAATATCAAACCCCCGAAGGTGAAGCTATGCGCGATGATAAGAACTATGCTTACGTTGCTGCCTGGGAATATAAAGGCCCTGATGCACCTGCACAACTAAACAAAGAAGAACTGAAATTTGAAACGGTTCATTTGGCACAGAGGAGTTATAAGTAGATTAGGAGATAGCATCTATCCGAAAGTACATGAATGATTTTTTTAAAAATATTTCAAATGCTTTTTCGGAACGAGCAAAATCTCCCTTTTATAGTACCATTATTTTTTCATGGTTATTGTGGAATTGGAGAATTATATTCGTTGTCTTATTTACTTCAAAGTTTAATCTTCAAGGGCAAAACCTGACGGATTTCATTGTATCCAATTACTATAATTATTGCAATTGTTATTTGGGTCCACTTTTAACTTCAGGTATATTTCTTTTTGCTTTACCACAACTCGATTTACTTATTTTAAAATATACAGAAGAATTAAAAGGGAAAAGAAGAGATATACGAATTGAAAAAGGCCGGAAGCATAAGGTTGATGGAAATACTTATTATGACCTTAAATTAGATTACGAAAATCTTAAATCCGAAGTAATAACATTCGAAAAGGATGTAAAAAAGGAGCAGTCGATTAGTCAAGAAAAGAGTAACGTAATTGAAAAATTACGTTCCGAGTTATCTGATAAAGCTAGATTGGTTGATTTAAAGGAAAATGACTTTAGAACACTCAATGATAAGTATAATGAAGTTCTTAATAGAAATAAAACAGTTGTATTTCAAGGTCGCTGGCAATTAGAATTTAGAGGACCTAATGATAATACATCTACAATTGAAAATTTTGAAATATTAAGTAATCAATATATTGTTATTAGAAATAATGAGAGGGAACATAAGTTTGACATTAAATACTTTTATTATGATTTAGACTCAAAAAGGGTAAGTTTCTTAAAATATCTTGTAAACCGAAAGACCCCAGATAAAGATTGTTCAAATGATCTAAGTATAGTCAATAATGATCTGTGGGAAGGATATGAAAATAACTCTATAAGTGTGACATATAGAAGAATTAAAACAAATTAATAGTCTCTATTATAATATGAGGAAAACTGTATAATGGCAGGCGCTTATTCATCAAAACCTCTTCACAAAAAACTTGGATTGAAAGATGGAATGAATGTAAAATTCATTAACCCTCCCAAGGACTATGTCGCTCAATTCTCAAAAGAGGCTCAAACAACAAGTAGCGACGCACCTTTTGATTTTATTCAACTCTTTACAAACTCTCTTGAAGAGTATAAATCTGAACTTCCATTTCTAAAAAAGCAATTAAAGAAGGATGGAATCTTTTGGATTTCTTGGTATAAAAAAGCATCTGGAAAGAAAACAGAATTGACGGAAGATATCATCCGGAATTTCGCTCTGGAAAGTGGTTTGGTAGATGTGAAAGTCTGCTCGGTAGATGAAAATTGGTCGGGGTTGAAACTGGTTTATCGATTGAAGGACCGATAAAATTAGTTGCCTTTCATTTGGTGCAGTATCTTCAACGCATCACTCACAGTCTTTACCGGAGAAATTGAAAGACTTAACTTTTCTTTTCCCTGGTTCATTTTACAAGTAGAGGAGTGTTTCTTAATGTACTCTACAATATTAATAAATATCGGAGAAGAATAAAACGGTGAATCTTGTTGCGAGACAAAGAAACAAATGAATAATTTATTTTTGAATACGATGCGCTCAATGCCCAACTCTGCAGCCAGAAGTCTCAATCTTACAACGTTGGTAAGTTCTTTTACCGGGTCAGGCAACTTGCCAAAACGATCGAGCAATTCCCCTTCAAAGCGTCCTACTTCAGCTTCGTCTTTAGCTTCGTTCAGTTCGCGATAAATCCTCAAACGTTCTGTTTGGCTATGCACATAGTCATCTGTCAGCATAGCTTCGGCATCCGTCTCAACCTGGCAGTCTTTCACAAATTTTTTAGTTGCCGATTCTTCCACTTTAATACCCATTGACATAAGGGCTGCACCACCAATCTCTTCTTTCAATTCTTCAATTGCTTCATTCAATATTTTGTGATAGGTATCAATACCCATATCATTTACAAAACCGCTTTGCTCACCTCCGAGAAGGTCACCGGCACCACGAATATCAAGGTCGCGCATTGCAATTGAGAAGCCGCTGCCGAGGTCAGAAAATTGTTCGATTGCATCAAGGCGTGTGCGGGCATCTTTGGTAAGTGTTTCAAATGAAGGCACAACTAAATAACAGAATGCTTTTTTATTGGAACGCCCAACACGTCCGCGTAACTGGTGAAGATCGCTCAAGCCAAACATGTGCGCATCGTGAATGATGATGGTGTTAAGGTTAGATATATCAAGCCCCGACTCTACAATAGCTGTTGATACCAGCACATCAATCTGCCCTTCGATAAAGAGCATCATCACTTCTTCCAGCTCGTGGCCTTTCAGCTGCCCATGGGCAATGCCGACTCTCACTTTAGGGCAAAGTGTTTTAATAAGTGTAGCCACTTCTTGTATATCGTGCACGCGGTTATGAATCACAAACACCTGTCCGCCGCGCGCAACCTCATAATTAATAGCATTACGGAACACATCATCTGAGTAAACACTTACCTCCGTCTGCACTGGATAACGGTTTGGCGGTGGTGTATTAATCACCGAAAGATCA
>CAIUPO010000092.1 GCA_903901055.1 uncultured Bacteroidota bacterium | reverse complement strand
TGTGAAAAACAGTATCAATCATGGCTGTTACTTTCTTTTCCGGAACGAATAATAATGTTCTTTCTGTGCCCTGTTCATCAATTACATAATGGCGAAATAAACCTTTAACTACAAATGAAATATTGTAATTCAAATCACCAACCAACAAAAGATGCTCATCTTTTTTTACCGTTTTCACTTTTGCAATGGACGCAAGCTGAAACAAGTCCTTAGGAGTAAGAACAGTGAACCGGCTGAAAACTTCTTTTATTTGTTCGAACATGGGTAATTTAACAAAAGTAGGTAAAAACCACTGCACCCAATAGTAGTTTCGTTCTAATTAACACTCGCCAGTTCATTATCTGCAACAACGGCTCAGACCCTATTTACTTAAAATGGCTTATATTTGCTTAGGCTATTAGCAATCAGCTATAAGCCAAGAGTTATTTTATGAGTAAAAAAGGACGTGTTTTAGTGGCCATGAGTGGCGGGGTTGACAGCTCCGTTGCGGCTATGCTGTTGCACGAAGAGGGTTATGATGTTGTGGGTATCACCATGAAAACCTGGGATTATGCTTCATCAGGCGGTAGTAAAAAAGAGACCGGGTGTTGCAGCCTCGACTCCATTAACGATGCACGTATGCTGGCCGTTAAATATGGCTTCCCTCATTATATTTTGGATTTAAGAACAGAATTCGGAGACCGAATCATAGATAATTTTGTAGAAGAATACATGGCAGGCAGAACGCCTAACCCATGTGTAATGTGTAATACCCATATAAAATGGGATGCTTTGCTGAGGCGAGCCGACATGATGGACTGTGAGTTTATTGCAACAGGCCATTATGCAAAAATCAGGGAAGAAAACGGAAGACATATCATCTCCAAGGGCCTTGATGACTGGAAAGATCAAAGCTATGTGTTATGGGGTTTGAAACAAGAAAGCCTAAAGCGGACTATTTTCCCGTTAGGTAATTTCCGCAAACCTGAAATACGTGCTTTGGCTGATGAACGTGGATTTAGCGAACTTGCAAAAAAAGGCGAGAGCTATGAAATATGTTTTATACCCGATAATGACTACCGCGGTTTCCTGAAGAGAAAAATAAACGGCTTGGCCGATAAGGTTGATAATGGTGACTATGTGAATCCAGAAGGCGAAATAATTGGCAAGCACCACGGATATCCGTTTTATACCATAGGGCAACGCAAAGGGCTAGATATTGCTGTTGGCGTGCCAAGATTTGTTACCGATATTGATGTTGCAACTAATAAAATTACTTTGGGTGAACTAAAGGATTTGAAAAAAGACACTATGACAGTTGGTCGTTACAACCTTCTCAAATATGATACTCTACCTGAAAATTTTGAAGCCCACACCAAAATACGATACAAAGATCCCGGTGCGAAAGCCATATTAAAAATGGATGGGGATAAAATAAAAGCGTATTTTAACAGAACCGTAAACGCAATCACCCCGGGCCAGTCTGCTGTGTTTTACGAAGGCGACGACTTGGTTGGTGGCGGAATAATTGAATCGGCTACAGCATGAATAGAAAAATAATCTACACATTTCTTCTTGCTACAATATTCGGAATTGCTTTCCTTTCCTGCAAAAAGAAGGAGTATGCTCCACTCTATTTTGGGTATGATTATTTCCCAAACACACTTAAACATTATACCGATTACGAATGCGACTCTATCATATTTAATCCTTATAGCCCTAATAAACCCCAATTCGATACAACAAGATACCAAATTAGGGAGGTAATAGATTCTATTTATAACGATAATCAGGGTCGGCCCACTATGCGCATTGTACGTTACAAACGGAACGACACTTCTTCGGTGCCATGGAGCAATATTAATGTGCCTGAAAAAGTATGGAAAGCCAACTTGCTTTCGAATATGGCAACTCGGCTCGAAGACAATTTTGAATATGTGAAACTGGTGTTCCCTATGACTGCAAATGAAATGTGGAATGGTAATTCAGTTAACAGTCTTAGCTCTGTCAACTACCAATACACCAAATTACATACAGGCTATACCCTGAATATTAATAACAATCATGGGTCAGTTTATTTTGACTCAACGCTTGTTGTGGCCCAACAAAAAGATTCAGGATTAGATTTTTACCAATATTATTTTGAGCAGTATGCTGCGGGTTATGGGCTAATTCATAAAGTGGTGATTGATTACAGCACCAGTAAATTATCTTTTACATCCCCTCCACCAATAGACAGCGTTACAGCAGGCACTATCTTCTATTCGGAAACTTATTTGGGTTCCGGAACGCTGCCTTAGGATACCGTTTCTTCTCCATTCCTGAATGATTTCTAATTTTGCATCATCAGGATGACAGACTTCAAAAAAATATCACTTACACTTATAGATTCTCTCATAGAGATTGTCGGGACGGAATTTGTTTTTACCGATGCTGAATCGTTGAACCATTACGGACACGATGAAACGGAAGATTTGAGTTTTCCTCCGCAAGTAGTTATCAAACCCCGCACTGCTGAAGAGATTTCAAAGGTCTTATTTATTTGCAATAAAGAAAACATTCCACTCACACCCCGCGGAGCGGGCACAGGATTAAGCGGAGGAGCTTTACCTGTGTATGGTGGAATTGTATTATCCATGGAGCGGTTTAATAAGATTCTGAATATTGATGAACGTAACCTGCAAGCTACAGTAGAACCGGGAGTAATCAACCAAGTGTTTCAGGAAGCAGTTGCGGAGAAAGGATTGTTCTACCCGCCAGACCCTGCCAGTAAAGGCAGTTGTTTTTTGGGTGGAAACGTGGCTGAACGTGCCGGAGGACCCAAAGCTGTAAAGTATGGAGTTACGAAAGATTATGTCTTGAATCTGGAAGTAGTATTACCTACCGGAGAAATTATTTGGACCGGAGCAAATGTTCTGAAAAACTCCACTGGCTATAACTTAACTCAGCTACTGACAGGCAGTGAAGGAACACTCGGAATCATAACAAAAATTGTATTCAGGTTAATTCCTCTGCCTAAACATACACTGTTAATGCTTGCCCCCTTCTTCTCGGCAATTAAGGCATGTGAAGCTGTGCCTGCCATTTTCAGGGCGGGAATTATACCATCAGCAATGGAGTTTTTGGAAAGAGATGCGATTGACTGGGCGCTGAAATATGTAGCTGGAATTTCAATACAGGTAAAAGACGAAATTCAAGCTCATTTGATTATTGAAGTAGATGGAAACGATCCTGATGTATTGATGAAAGAGTGCGAAAAAATTATGGAAGTGTTGCAACAGTTTGAATGCGATGAAATTCTTTTTGCAGATTCTCAGGACCAGAAAAATGCACTTTGGAAAATGCGCCGGAGTGTTGCAGAAGCAGTGAAAACACATTCGGTTTATAAAGAGGAAGATACAGTTGTACCCCGCGCTGAGTTGCCTGTTTTACTCGCGGGAGTAAAAGAGATTGGCAAAAAATATGGATTCAAATCAGTGTGTTATGGCCATGCCGGAGATGGGAATTTGCATGTGAATATCATTAAGGATAGTATGAGCGATGAACAGTGGCACTCGATTCTTCCTCAAGGTATCCGCGAAATATTCCAACTTTGTGTAAAATTGGGCGGCACCATTTCAGGCGAACATGGAATAGGATGGGTTCAAAAAGATTATATGGATATTGCATTCACAGAAAAATCGTGCTCGTTACAAAAACAGATAAAATCGGTATTCGACCCTAATGGAATTTTAAACCCCGGAAAAATCTGGCCATGAAAAAAGTATTCAAATCAAGAATCGTTAAAAACTTCATCAGCCACTTTGTGCAGGGGTTGATCGTGATAGCACCAACCGTTATTACCATATTCGTTTTTTACCGCTTATTCCTTTTCTTCAATCACACATTTCACTTTCCAAGAATAGTTAACCCTTATCTCGACCCGTTTATTATTCTGATTGGTATAGTATTATTTATCTTTTTAGTAGGAAGGTTATCCGCTACAATTTTCTTTACTCCGGTAATAGTTCGCTCGGAAAAAGTAGTAGAAAGGGTTCCTTTTATCCGGGTAGTTTATTCTGCAGTGAAAGATCTTTTCTCGGCATTCATCGGAAACAAAAAGAAATTTAATCGCCCTGTATTGGTTACTATTGACAAGGCAAATGACATTAAGCAAATGGGATTTGTAACCCAAACCGATTTATCAACTATGTCAATAGATAAAGATTTTATTTCAGTTTACCTTCCCTTCTCTTATGGGTTGAATGGCAAATTGATCATTGTACATAAGGACAGTGTTATCCCTCTTGATGTTTCTGCTACCGAGGCCATGAAATTTATTGTTTCTGGCGGAGTTACCCATGTTGATTAACAGGAATGATTGAGGGTTCTTTCATATCAAAACAGTCTCGATTAATACCCTGGCTTATTGCATTAGCGGGGGCTTTATTGTTTCTACCATTTCTTGGCAAAGTACATCTGTTTGATTGGGATGAAATAAATTTTGCCGAGTGTGCCCGGGAAATGATTGTAACTAAAAGATACTTTTTAGTTACAATAAATTATTTAGAGTTTTGGGAAAAACCTCCACTTTTTATTTGGATGCAATCACTTTGCATGAATATTTTCGGTGTTACAGATTACGCTGCTCGCTTACCCAATGCGATTTGCGGAATAGCAACATTTGTGGTTCTTTATAAAATCGGGACACTGGTTAAAGACAGCCGTTTCGGGCTGTTATGGGTATTAGCTTATGCAGGTTCCTTGCTTCCACATTTCTATTTTAAATCCGGCATCATAGACCCGTGGTTTAACTTTTTCATTTTTACAAGTGTCTACTTTTTCATGCGTGTGCAAATGCAGAAAAAAAACCTGGTTGAAGGCAAAAGCAATCTCTTTGTTATTCTCTCTGCTTTTCTTTTAGGGTTGGCCATCATTACAAAAGGGCCTGTAGCCTTACTTATTTTTTCAATCTGTTTCATCATTTATTGGTTTATCGAAAAACGCAGAGCCATTTTAAGTTTCGGGCAATTATTTCTTTTTGGAATTGTGCTTTTAGCTTCAGGTGGATTGTGGTTTGGGGCAGAAATTATTACAGGGCACAGCGATGTAATTACTCAGTTTATTGATTACCAAATCCGGCTTTTCAAAACAGAAGATGCAGGGCACGGTGGCCCATTTTATTTTCATGTTATTATTTTATTAATAGGCTGCTTTCCTGCTTCCATATTTGCATTCAGAGGCATGAGTTCCGAAATGAAAGACAATGAAAAAGGCCGGGAAATATCCCTTTGGATGGGAATTTTATTTTGGGTAACACTCATTTTATTCTCTATTGTAAAAACAAAAATTATACACTATTCATCGCTCTGCTATTATCCCCTCACCTATTTTGCAGCGTTAGCAATGAGCAATTTAATTGATGGAGATGTGAAGTGGAGAAAATGGATGAGCTGGGGACTTTGCATCACCGGCGGACTTATTGCAATTGCTTTGATTGGCTTACCCATTGTGGGAATGAATGCGCAAGCTATCATTCACAGTGGAATCCTGAAAGACCCTTTTGCAAACGCAAATTTACAGGCTGAAATTCATTGGTCTTTTGCTGATTGTTTATTAGGAATATTTTTACTGGCTTCTCTGATAATATCTATTGTCCTTTTACACAAAGGCAAAATTACCCGGGGAATACTTACCCTGTTTTTTGGTGGACTAATAACTACTAATCTTGCACTTGCCGTTATTGCCCCGAAAATAGAACTGCTTACACAACAGGCTGCAATTGATTTCTACCAGGGCTTAAAAGGAAAAAATGTCTATGTAACCACACTTGGTTTTAAAAGCTATGCGCATTATTTTTATTCCGATGTGCAACCGTCCTCTAATTTCCATAGCACTGATGAAGATTGGTTGCTGAGAGGTGATATTGATAAACCAACCTATTTTGTTTGCAAAATAAACAAGGCCGATGAATTCCAAAAGCAATATCCGCAACTGAAAGAGCTTTCCCGGAAAAACGGATTTGTATTTTTTGAAAGAATCCCTTTAATTCATTAAGTTTGTTAAAGTTCGTTAATTATACTGTTCTGTAATTTTCTTTTCTGTTAATTTACTGTATCAAATCGTGTAACTATTTATCCCCTTTCCCCGTCTTGCAGAATATTTATTTCGTTATGAAGAAAGCACTATTATTTTTATTCCTTCTCATTGGCATTTCCGGGTATGGCCAAACAACGGCCGATACCTCTCATCAAAAAGACAAAGCCCTGAATGTTTTTTTAGATTGTATGTATTGCGACATGGATTATTTACGGACCGAGCTCTCGCTTATTAATTATGTGCGCGACAGGAAGGAAGCCGATGTGGATATCGTTTCATCTTCTGTGCAAACAGGTAGCGGAGGAAACGAACTGACTTTTGTATTTATCGGCAGAGGCAAGTTTAACGGACAGAAGGACACACTTAAAACTAACATAACCTCTTTCGAAACGGAAGACGGCCTGCGCAAAAAAATTTCACAAACCTTGAAATTAGGACTTACCAGGTATATTGCAAAAACTCCTTATGCCGATAAATTAAGTGTCTCCTTTACGAAAGATACCACACATGCATTGGATGTAAATGTTTCCCCCGCTCTTGATAAATGGAAGTCATGGGTATTTACAGCCAATGTTTATGGCACAATTAATAAGCAGGCGTTGACTGACCAGTTACAATTTACACCTTCCCTTTCTATCTCGAAAGTTACTCCAGATTGGAAACTTAATATCAGCGGAGGCACCTATTATCAGGATTACTCCTACATTATTGATGGTGAAAATTTCAGGGCAATTATGCGGACCGAATCATTCAACACAACGTATGTAAAAAGTTTAGGGGAACACTTCTCTACTGGTTTTCTTGCCAGTGTTAATACTTCTACACAAGGCAATATTGATTTGCAGTTTAAAGGAGGTCCTGCAATTGAATACTCTATTTTCCCTTACAGTGAATGCACCCACAAACAATTGCGCTTTTTGTATGCTCTATATGGCGTGAGCAACAATTATGTTGA
This sequence comes from uncultured Bacteroidota bacterium, assembly GCA_903901055.1. Taxonomy (GTDB): domain Bacteria; phylum Bacteroidota; class Bacteroidia; order JABEUT01; family JABEUT01; genus JABEUT01. The sequence continues at coordinate 12,243 of CAIUPO010000092.1, read as the reverse complement.
TACAACAATTTTTGGCAAGATTAACGACAGGCTAGCGGGAGAATCGTTTACAGTTTACTCGCAGTATAAACAGCAGTGGGGTTCTTTATCGGCACAAATAACAGGGCAACATTATTTTTACGACCCAAGCAAATATGAAGTGAATATGTCGCTAAATCTGAATTTAAATCTTTTTGAGGGCTTTTCAGTCAGCATAAACTCGTATGCCAATGTTATCCACGACCAGATATTTTTACCTGCATCAGGTGCGTCTTCTACAGACATTTTACTAGGACTTCAAACTTTGGCCACAACCTACCAATTTGGCACCGGAATTTCATTTACCTATACGTTTGGCTCCATTTACAACAACATTGTAAACCCCCGTTTCAATTTATTACTCCCCGAGGAGTAAACACAGGTAAAGGTTTACAAAGTAGAAAGTTCATAAAGGTTTTAAAGACCTGAATTGGTATGATTTAATACCTTTGCCATGAAACAGGTGAAAGTTCATCAAGAAGGGCATTCATGCCTTTACTTTATAAACTTTCTACTTTATAAACTTTTTAACTTATATAATGGCTTGCAGCGGATGTTCAACAGGTAGAGGAGGCAGTAGCGAAGGCGGCTGTAGCAGCGGCGGCTGCAACAAGCTGAATGTGTTCGATTGGCTTGCCAATATGGAATTGCCGCACGGGCAAAAGCCATTCGATATTGTAGAAGTACGATTTAAAAATAGCCGTAAAGAGTTTTTCCGTAACCGTAATAACCTGCAAGTAATGCAGGGTAATATTGTTACCGTGGAAGGTGCTACAGGATGGGATGTAGGTGTCGTATCCATTTCCGGTGAGGTGGCTAGATTGCAACTGAAAAAGAAAAAAATTCAGGAAGATGACCCAAGTATTAAAAATATTTTGAGGAAATCTTCTGCGAGCGATATTGAAAAATGGAAAGATGCACAGGAGCTGGAAAAAACCATTATTGTAAGGGCACGGATTCTTGCTTCCAGCTATAAGCTGGATATGAAGATTAACGACCTGGAAATTCAGGCAGATAAATCACAGGCATCCTTTTATTATACTGCTCCCGGCCGAGTTGATTTCAGAGAACTTATTAAATCATATAGCTCAGAATTCAGGCTGCGCATACAAATGTGGCAGATTGGCGAACGTCAGGAAGCAGGCCGGCTTGGAGGCATTGGCTCTTGTGGAAGGGAACTTTGTTGTTCTACATGGTTAACCGATTTCCGCTCGGTAAGCACAACAGCAGCACGTTATCAGCAATTGGCACTTAATCCTGTTAAGTTAGCCGGACAATGCGGTAAACTGAAATGCTGCCTCAATTATGAATTAGATTCTTACATGGATGCTTTGAAAGATTTTCCACAAACGATGGACTTGGATTCTCAAAAAGGTAGAGCCGTACATCAGAAAACCGATATCTTCAAAAAGACCATTTGGTATACCTATTTAGATGCTCCCGAAAACTTTATTCCGCTTAGTGTGGAGCGTGTAAAAGTCATCATCGACATGAACCGGAATGGCAAAAAGCCTGAGACCATCGAAGACATGAAACTGGAAATGATGAAAGAAAAAGAAGTGGGTTATGTTGTTGGCGGACCTAAGCCACCAAGAAATGATAGGGGCAACAATAATAGAAATAACCGGAATAATAATAACAGAAGGAGAAGGGATAACTAGTTGTAGCCAGAATGGCAATTATTTAAAGCCCCTTGCGGGTTGGGAGTTAAATCCAATTTTTTCGTACATTTGTAATTATCTATTTTGTTTCAGGCATGAAAACAACAAATATTAACCTTGTTATCGAGGATTTTAATGCCTTGTTATTGCCTGAAAAGGAATATACGCTTGAAATTATCCGCAAGATAACTATTGAGCAAAAACGGGAGGCTCTTGCCAAAAGAATAAAGCAAGCTGAGTTGAATTACAAAAAAGGGAAGGTGAAAAAGGCTTCATTGAAAGACCTTTATGCTGATTTAGCTAATTAAACCAAACTATTTTATTTAGTTTTATTTGCTTCCCACCCATTTATTTTTATAATATTTGTAAAAGATTATTTCAGGAGGCGTGAAGAAAATCCTATTCTATTTTTCACTTTTCATTTTTGGTTTTTCATTCTGTAATGCACAGGATACGCTTCTTTACATGACTGGGGATAAGGTTGCAGTAAAGATCGATTCAATTGGCGCGAAAAAGGTTTTTTATAAAGCACCTTCAGGTGGTGAGCAATTATCAGTAGGTAAATCGCAAGTGTATTTAATAATTTATGAAGATGGTGGAATATATACTGTTAATCCACCTATTCAAACGAATACTGTGAGTGATGATGAATTTAACTCTATGCCAATTATAATAAATGCAGGTGTTGGATATAGTTCATTTCAATGGCAGGTATCTGGAATTAATCCAATAGGGCACGGACCAGTAAGCGCAAAGATTCTTTCCGTAACCCCAGCGTATAATTGTACGATAGATTATTCAATATTTCCTCGTTTTAGCCTTGGTGTGGGTGGCGCATACCAATCGCTAACTGATATTCCCATTTATAACCAAGATAATTATGCAACTTGGGAGCTAGAGAAGATTATCAAGTATAGTTTTACAACCCGATTCTTATATCATTTTGTAAAAATTCCTAAATATGATGCATATATTGGGTTAAGAACAGGAATGACAACTTGGAAGGAACAAATTCTTTATAACAATTTAGGCCCTCAAAATCTTTTCACAACAATTCCTCCCTATTCACAAAATATAAGTTTCCAGATATTATTCGGGTATCGAATATTTCCAATTTATAATGTGGGCATCCACTTTGAGTTGGGAATTGGTAACCCGTATTTAGTTGAAGGTGGAATTACTTTCAGATTTAAAACTAAGAAAGGATAAATCTTTAATAATTGCCGGTCGGGCCCCGACTAATTCCCCTTTACCCAAGCATCTTTGCTATACTTCTTCATGAAGTTGCCTCTTTCGGATTGAGCATCGTTGTGGTTAGAATATTTTCCGTAACCAACCATATAAAGGCCTTGAGGGTTTTTGCCAACAATAGATACCTGCAAACCTTGTTTGGTAAATTCATTAACCAGTTTATCGGCATTTTCCTTAACTCCGAAACTGCCAATTATTATGGTAAATGTTCCCGGTGTGGCAGTAGCGGTATTTGCAACTGAAGGTATGCTTGCAGTGCTAACAGCAACCGTTGCCGGATTCTTTGTAACTGTTGGTGTATTGTTTGCAGCTATAGTAGCAACTTTCACCGGTGTGCCTGTAATATGTATATATTCTGGCAGTGGGCTATTTTCAATAGCCGGATTTGGAATTTCCTTATAAATATTAGGTGTGTAAGAATAAAGAGCAGGTGCTTTTTTGGTGTAAAAACTAAAACTGGAGAATCGCATGTTTGTTTGCTTTTCAAGCATTGTAAAACAGAATGCCGAAACTACCAATGTTGCAATTACCGCAGCAGCAGCGAATCTTCTGGTTTTTTTGCGTTCATTATAAATTGGTATAACTTTCTCCTCTTCTACCTTAATTGGCTCAATTGGCAAATGGTAGAATGCCGATAACCCGAATGAATCGGCCAAGTAGTTTAGTTTGTTATCCTGCTGGAATAAAAGGTTTCCTTTTACATCTAAATAGAGTGAACCAATGTTTTCAAGTGTAACGCGCTTATCCTTTTCAATTACCTCTTTGTAACGTTTCACCTCATCCGAGATAGTAGAAAGAGCCTCATTATAGGGCAACTTTAATTTGCCTGAAATATGATGTGCAAGTAAACCATCGTTACGAACAAGCCCTTTATTGAACATGATTTTTTTGCCGGGAGGTTCAAAAAGGTGCTTAACCGGGTCGATATTGGCAGGAGCATAATTGCATACAAAGCCTCCAAAATCAGGCACTATCACGCAATCGTGCTCAAAAAGTAATTCCGATATGTGTTCCTCTATTTTCATGTTAAACAGAACCCAAAATTAACAAAAATCCCTTAATGTGGGGTTACATTTTTTCCTGTTTAATATCCTGCGACTCTACCTTATAATCGCCATTTTGAGAAACAACACTATATGCTTCAAGCGAAGCCATTTTGCTATGCTTCACCCTATATATTAATTTCACTATCGGGCGGTCTTCTCCATCTGTTGAATCTTTCATGGATATACACTCCATACCCGTTACGTTACCAAATGCATCTTTCAGGTCTTTATATTTCTGGGTGCGGATATCCGGTGATTCACCTGAATTAAATTCATCGGTATAAAATTTGGATGTATTGGCATAATCCCCCTTATCTATAGTTGTAATTAAACCTTCTACAAGCGTTTTGGCTTTGCCTTGGTCTACTTTCCCACAACCAAAACAGGTTATTGCAATTACTGCTAAAAGAACAATTGATTTTTTCATAGTTGATGGGTTTCTACAAAGATAAGAAAAAATAGATATGAGATATAAGATAGTTACAATATTTACAATATCTTTAATTCATGAAAACAGGTGTCACTATTTTCCTTTTAATTTTTTCGTTGAATATACTGAAAGCCCAAAGCAACGATTCGGTTTATACGATGGTTGAACAAATGCCGAAATTTAATAGTGATGTCAATTCGTATCTTTATAAGTGTATTGAATTACCGGATATAAAACTTGATTCGGGAGTTATAAACACACATGCTTATGTTAGTTTCATTATAGAGAAAGATGGAAATGTTTCAAATGTGAAAATATTGCGTCCATCAATGCCACAACTTGACAGTTCAATTGTTAAATGCATTCGGGGAATGCCAAAATGGCAGGCTGGCATGCAAAACTACAAACCAGTGAGGGTATTATTTATGTTCCCAATTATGATAGATATAAAGTAAATAAGCAAGCGACACGCGGACATATCTTATAACTCATATCTTATCTCTCCTTTTTACTACCTTTGACCTTTATGCGTATAGCTATTTACGGGAGGCCATCCCAAAGCAACCAATGTGAAGAGGCGAAAAAAATTTTCTCGCAACTTGATGGATTAAGCATTGAGTATATCGTTCATCAAGCTTATTATGATTCCCTTAAAAAGGACGTTAAGTTTCCTGCGGATACTTCCACATTTTCAAGTGAACTACCTGAAAACTCAGTGGACTATTTAATCAGTATTGGTGGTGATGGAACCCTATTGGAAAGTATGCCCTACGTAGTGAAAGCAGGTATTCCCATACTTGGGATAAATACCGGTAAACTGGGCTTTCTTTCCCTCGTTCCCAAAGGAGATATTGCACCTGCCATAACAGCAATCAAAGAGAAAAAGTTTAGCATACAAAGTCGTACCCTTCTGAATCTTAAAACCGAAGACTCCTCCATTTTTGGCAAGAATAATTATGCCCTGAATGAGGTTTGCGTTCAGCGTAAGGATACCTCCACCATGATTACTATACACACCTATATAAATGGTGAGTTTCTTAATTCCTATTGGGCTGACGGACTTATAATTGCTACGCCTACAGGCTCCACGGCTTATTCCCTTAGCTGTAGCGGACCTGTTTTATTACCCGAAGATTCCAGTTTTATTATTACCCCTATAGCCCCTCATAATCTGAATGTAAGGCCTGTAGTTATACCCGATAACTGCGTAATTACCCTGAAAGTAGAAGGCAGAACCCCTACCTATCTTGTTTCTCTCGATTCCCGCTCGGTACCAATGGATAGTCCAAAAGAACTTACCATCCGTAAGGAATCGTTTGGGGTAAAACTCATACAATTGCCCGATTATAGTTTTGCTAAAACATTGAGAACCAAATTAAATTGGGGTAAGGACTTACGCAATGAATAGGTAGTTCCCTGGTTATTGAAAATCAAAGCAGAACTTAAGCTTTCACCCAACCTTAAGTAACCTTTTATCATCAAAACAGTATACAATAGATGATTAGCATAGATAAATTCTTTAATTTTATCCGTGCATATCGTAATTTTTAATGCCTGTTATATCCCGGTGTAACCCTTAATGAGTTGCTTTGTGCTGAAAAAAGATTTGTTGTGTAGATGTCGAAAAATACTTCGTTGAGAAAAAGATTTTATTTCCTGCTTGGGACAATGGTAGTTTTAATTGCCATTGAAATATCTGCGCTTTTAGTTACCCGGCAAACGCTTACTTCCTGCCGGGTGCTTATGGGAGCTGAGAGTAATTGGGCAAAATCGCAGCGCGATGCCGTTTACAGGCTCACCAATTATGGCTTTACCCAGGACGATGAAGAGTTTAAACAATTCCAGGAAAAATTAGCCCCCGCATTAGGTGACCGTAAAGCTCGAATTGCATTAATAGCATCACCTCCTGATTTGGCTACTGCAAGGCAGGGTTTTATAGATGGTGAAATCAATCCACAGGAAATTGACGGTGTTATTACTCTTATCACCCGCTTCCATAAGGTTTCGAGCATAAATAAAATGATGGCTATATGGGAACAGGGCGACAATTACCTGGTACAATTGCAGGATTTAGGAAACAAACTGCACGACCAGATTAACTCAGACAAAGTTGCCAGCAAAACAGCCAATAAAACCCTCGACGACATTTACCTGCTGAATGAAAATATGAATGTAATGGAAGATAATTTTTCATTTACACTTCAGGAAAGCTCAAGGGAAATAGAACAACTTACGTTTATCATTATGGGCTCGCTGGCATTAACCGTTTGGGTTTTTGCCGTGATACTTATCCTCACATACAACCGCAGAGCAAGCAGCGGATTGAAAGAGTTACTCCATATTGCCCAAAAAATTTCCAAATCAGATTTTACATATCGCGTGGCTATCCATTCGAAAGATGAAATGGGACAACTTGCCACCACGTTCAATTTTATGTCAGATTCTTTTCAAAAGATGTCGAGCAACTTAACAATAACATCCGACGAGCTTAAGAAAAAAAATGAGGAACAGAAAACGATGGAAGACTCCCTGCAAAGGCAGCGGGGACTTTATGAAACCATGTTGAAAACGCAGAGTGAGCTTGGTGAAGGTGTTTGTATTACCGAAGGGAAAAAAATTATTTATGTGAATGATGCGGTATGTAAAATATCCGGGTACACCCGCGATGAACTTTCTGCTTTGCCGGCATTTTTGAATATTATAACCGAGGAAGGCAATCCCATTCATGTGGATGGACATACCGAGAAAACCGAAGCTGAAAAAGGGCTTGGTGCCGGAGAGATTGAAGTGCTGAGAAGAGACGGAGAAAAAATTGTGGTGGAATACCGTGTGAAGAATTTCTTCCTTGAAGGAAGGAATCAAACCATTTCTATCATCCGTGATATTACTGAAAAGAGGCGTGCAGATGAACAACTGCGCAAGGAACAGGAAAGAGCTGAAAGTGCTGAAATAGCAAGAAAAGTAGGTGAACAATTCCTTGCCAATATGAGTCATGAAATCAGGACTCCGATGAATGCTATTTTAGGGTTTACCGATGTGCTTATAAAAACACCGCTTAATTCTGAACAGCGCCAATGTACCGATGCTATTAAGACTTCGGGCGATAACCTGCTGGTAATTATCAATGATATTCTTGATTTTTCACGTATGCATTCAGGCAAGTTGCCCATTGAAATTAAAGAATTCAAACTTACCAATATTCTTTCCAATACCATTGAGTTGATGCTGCCTAAAGCCATGGAAAAAGGTTTACAGCTTTCATCAACGGTTGATAAAAATGTTCCTAATTATTTAATGGGCGATCCAACGCGCTTGACCCAGGTATTGATTAATCTCGTTTCGAATAGTTTAAAATTTACCGAGAAAGGATATGTAAGTATCTCGGTGCGGAAATTATCGGACAAAAATGATAATGTGGAACTTGAATTTTCGGTGAAAGATACCGGTATAGGAATATCTCAGGATAAACTCCATGCCATCTTTGATGCATTTACCCAAGCCGATAATGCTACTGCACGTAAATATGGCGGCACCGGATTAGGACTTGCTATTGTTAAACAGCTTGCCGATTTACAGGGTGGAAGCATATCTGTAACCAGTGCCGAAGGTGAAGGCTCTTGCTTTATGTATAAAATTACGTATAGCAAAGGCAATAAGTCAGATGACTCAACAAACACTCCCATTGCACCTGAAAAAGAAATGTCGTTTACCATTAAAGATGTAAAGGTTTTGGTGGTGGAAGATAATGCAATCAACCAACTTCTCATCCGTAAGATATTAGGCAAATGGGGCTGGAAATTAGAAGTGGCGGAAAATGGATTAGCCGCTTTGAAACTACTCGAGTATAACGATTTTGATATTATCCTTATGGATATTCAATTGCCGGAAATGAACGGCTACGAAGCCACTGAAATAATCCGTACAAAGATGAATGCGCCTAAGCGCAACATCCCTATCATTGCCATGACTGCAAACGTTATGGCCAGCGAAGAGCAGAAGTGCTACAGCGCCGGTATGAACGACTATATCTCCAAACCGTTTAACAGCAAAAACCTCTACAGCAAGGTTGTTGCTTTGCTGAATAAGAAAAATACGTTTGCGAATTAAAAAGGCTATTTGTAGTATTCGATTTTGCGAATGGTAACACTTCTTATCATTTCTTTTGAAAGGCATATTTGTTTTATCCAGTTGCCCATATTATCAAATGTATATTGGAAGTCATTGGTTATATATCCATTTCCCATATTCTGATCAGTTACTATATTTCCTTTCGAATCATACGTTCGGGTATAAATTATTGCAGCCTCACGGTCAGAAGGACTGGATGTTTCTTCTAATACATTTCCTAATGAATCAAGTTTGTATTCCATTCTTCCTGCATATCTTGTAGGAGAGTAATATTCCAGCATTTCAATATTTCTTCCCATCGAATCATATTCATATTTATTAATATCTTCAGGAGTGCCATTTTTTGCAAATAAATCATCCTCAATCATATTGCCTGCTGAATCATATTTATAAATAGTATACGTTTGTCCGCTGTCAGGCAAATAAGTAGTTACCATCTTCATTTTATAATTCATTTTATCAAATGTGTAGGTATATAACATTCGTAATTTATGTATATTTATTAATTGTGCTTCATTTCCGTTTGTGTCAAACCAAGTCGTACTATGCTCTTCACCATTTTGAATAAGCGTATCACCCCGTTTTCCAAACCAAACTATTGAATCATACAACTGTTTTACTTTACCTTTCAAATGCATAGCTTGTAAATCGCTTTCCGGAGAATGCTTTAAACTTCTTTGCGCCTCCCCCGAAAACCCTCCCAGACAAATCATCACCAAACAAACAATATATCCTCGCCATTTTTGCATTAAACAAATATAGAAAACTTTAAATGATGAATTATTTTACCTTTGATGTACTTATTATTTTATTACCCCATGGAAATATTTGTTAAAATTCTAATCATCATTCACGCCACCGCAGGTGGAATAGGCTTTATTACAGGCCCCGGAGCGCTTATGGTTCAAAAGGGCGGCAAGGTTCACCGTGCTTTAGGCAAAGTGTTTTATTGGGCCATGATTGTGGCTTCCGGTTTATCGCTGGTTGTTTCAAACATGCCTAAACACGAAAGTTTTTTCCTTTTCACCATTGGCATATTTACACTGTATATGGTACTTTCAGGGCGGCGCTTTCTTGCGTTAAAAAGATTGTATAAAGATCAGAATGCCTCTGCTTTTGATTGGATGCTAACAGTTCTAATGGCCATTGGCGGGGTAGTTATGATTATTCATGGAATCCAAATGTGTTCAACAAACACCCTGGGATATGCATTAATTGCTTTTGCACTTTTAGCTTTACGGTATGTGGTAAGTTCTGTTCTTCTTTTCATGAAGAAAAATGTAAAACCTAACTCCTGGTTGCTCGAGCATATCAGTCGAATGATAGGTGCAAATATTGCAGCCTTTACTGCATTCCTTGTTGTGAACAACCTTAATTTGCCTCCTCTGGTAGCATGGCTTAGCCCTACGGTGGTCTTCGTTCCGCTGATAATTTATTTTTCTGCAAAAGAAAAAAAGGGCAGGGCTTATGAAAAGAGCAACTGAACTTCTTCCTGAATTTTAGCAACATGAAAAAAGCATTCTTTTTATTCCTTTTTATTTTTTCCACCCTGTTTTGCTTTGCACAAAAAACCGACATTGCTAAACCCAATCTTTCGTGGATAAATATTGATAATGCAGTCTCAAAAAAAAGTAAGGGTTGGCGTATCATTTATAATTGCGAAGTTGTAAAATTTCATATTGATATTTACGACCGCTGGGGTAAACTTCTTTTTAAAAGCGATAATGTCGATGCATCGCATTCATCGCTATCTGCACAGGAACTGCCTTACACAGCTTACATAAACTGGGGCTATTCAAAACTACCTGAAGGCGCTTATGTTTATACAATAAAAGTTAATTTTAAAAGCGATGGCAAGGCGAGCGAACATCAATATACCGGAACAGTATCGTATCTCAAATAATGTGGTTCAATTGCTATCCACAACCACACAGTTTTTAAGCCCGATAAAACCTCTATCTTTATACATGATGCCTTTAATGGTAACTATAGCATATGATTTGGGTGGTGGAATTGAATCGCAGAAAAAACAGTCTATATCCGCCGAAAAGGTATAGGGGTTAGCACCCAATGCTGCCTGAAACTTCCCCAGGTGCTTGTTTAACCGATGATGAACCCGTTGGTAGTATTTAAAATATCCTTCAAGCTGAATTACCTTTCCTACTAATGATGATGCTTTTGATTCATTTGTTTGCAGCATGTAAAAATCAGTAATCGTCATTTTGGAATAAACAGGTGCGTTTTTAGGCAGGTCCTTATTATTGCTAATCTCGCATGCAGCAAATCCAAGCAATGCAATGATGATAGATAAGATTATATATTTTCTCATTCTATTTGTAATATTCTATTTGTCTTTCTTCCTTTGTAGAAATTCTGCCATTTGCAAAATCAATGTTCTCTACCCAGTTGCATTTAGTATCATATTTGTATTGATGTTCATGCACCAATTTTATGGCACTGTAAGGTGAATTTCCATAAAACCAGGTTTCTTTATAAATCTCATTTCCATACGAATCATACTTATAGGTGATTAGTTCGTTTAGGTTGCCATGGGGAAAATTCACACATTGGCCTTCGGTATAAAATACACTATCTACAATTTTGTTTCCTGCACTATCATATCCATAGGAATGCGAACGAAGACGTGTCCCGTTTCCGTCAAAGTTAAAATCCTCCAGCATATTTCCTTTGGTATCGTATTTATAAATTGTTGTATGGACTAGGCTGTCTTTCTTATACCAGGTTTCTTTCAATAAATTCCGGTTGTCATCATATTCCTCATACCACTTACTAGTATACGAATCACCCAGGAAATCCCGCTCTTTAAGATTTCCATTATCATCATATTTGTAAATCATTTTTTCATCTTCTTTTCCAGTTGAATCATATTCCTTATCTTCTGTTCGATATCCGTCTGCATCAAAGGAATAAACAAATTTATTCATCAACCTGCCCCCGCTATACCATGCTTCTTCAGTTTTGTTACCCCGTTCGTTATACCTCATCAAAATACGATATGGCAATTCAGTTTCCCTTAATGTTGTGTCATTATGTTCCAATTCATTCCCTTCGATGTTATATGCTATATTTGTTATCTGTGAAAAATTGGTATCAAATCTGTCACGCTTGAGTGTCCGTATCAACTTCACTTTGCCTTTTAGGTATGCTTTTTCTAAATCAGTCTTGGGTTTAACAGGAGGAGGACGCCTTTTATTACAGGAAGAAAATAAAAATCCTGCTAAGCAAATTAAAATAATATTTATTTTAAATACTTTCATGGATAATATTCAATTTTCCGAAACTCAACACCAATAACTCTATTATTTCTCTGATGAATTTGTCTGATGATATTTTCATTTTTATCGTATTCGTTTATCCAGTTGTATTTGAATGCAAGGGTATCTTTAGTATTCGGTTATTGCAGTCAATTGAAGGCTTTTGAATATCATTATCGGTATTTGTAGTTTATTTTATGGAAATAGTATGGGATGAGCATGGAGTGAGTATGGGATGAGTATGCAGTGAGCATGGGATGAGTATGCGATGAGCATGGGATGAGCATTGTTTGTCATAAAAATGGAGTAATATGGTGGCTATGCTTTTTTAAATTCCAAGTGAATAGTCCACCACAATCACCCAATTTTTTACAAGATTGACACTCCGGTAAATAGTCGTTCTTCCAATCTGAAATAGATTTTCTTGAAAACCT
>CAIUPO010000091.1 GCA_903901055.1 uncultured Bacteroidota bacterium | reverse complement strand
TGAAATAATAATGAATTAATAATAGATAATAATGAAAAATAATATAGAATAATAATGAATTAATAATATCCTGATGGAAGCCCATTTTGCATATATTGTTGTTTTTCAATATGTTGTAAAAAATTGCCATTATTAATAATAATAGAATGAAATACTAAAATTTAACTAAAGTAAATAAATATTTATATTTTATCGTGAATTATTTTAAATTTTTTCTTAAACATGACACAAAGATAATTCATGGAATATTGTTTCTTTAAAAAGTCATTGACCTTGTTTCACCCCAAACCCCTAAAGGGGCTTTGAATAGCACTATTCAAAGCCCCTTTAGGGGTTTAGAGCCTGATAGGTCAGAATTGCCTAACTTTGCCCTATGAATTATAAAGCGGAACATGTTCCGAAAAACAGTCGATTTGAAATTGATTTGGGTGAGGATGTGGCACACGCAGATTACCGTTTGTCGGGAAATGTTATGACTATTTTTCATGTCTATACACCACCTGAATACCGTGGGCAAGGCTTAGCTGCTATGGTTACAAAATTTGCTTTAGATTATATTAGAGAAAATAAAATGAAAGTTATTCCTCAATGCCCTTATGTGACGGATTATATAGAGAAGAATAAGGAATACCAAGAGCTACTTGCCGGTTGATTTGTAATCTTCTTTGTAAAGAACCATAAAGCGTTGGTCGGAGTATTGGGTACCTTCTTTAAAATGTTTTTTATGAACTCCATATTCAATAAATCCTGCATTTTCATAAATTTTATTTGCGGAAATATTGTTGGCGACAAAACCTAAAATTAATTGTTCAATACCCTCAATTTTAAAAGACTCTTCAATGGTTTTACGCAAGAGGGCTAATCCTATTCCCTGCCCGTTATAAGCTTCCTTAACATACATCTGAATAATCATGCCTATATGCCTGCATTTTATTTTTTGTTCGGGAAAGAAACCGCAAATTCCAATCAGCCTATCATTATCAAACGCCCCGATAATAAATTTATCTGCCGCCTCTTGTTCAATATATTCTTCATATCCTAATTTTGGTTTTTTGCTTTCATCTTCAAAAGTTGAACCGAAATTCTCGGGATAATTTTTGAGACTTTCCAGCCTTATTTGCCTGTACTCTTTAGCATCAGTGGGGGTAAGCCTCCTGTAATGAATGTTCATCGTCGGGTTATTATGCAAACAAATGTAAAGAATAGTTTAAGATTTATTAGCCTAGTCCTTTAGCGTGGAGTAATTATTTTTCATAAATTTGCAATACAAATTCATTTATATGTCAGCGGCTGAACTTAACGGAATTAAACTCAACCTGATTGCCTGGATTAATCAGCTGTCCGATACCGACCTTATTACTTTTTTGGATGGAATAAGGGCCTCTAGAGTAAAGGAAGATTGGTGGGATGAATTATCTGACAAACAGAAAAAACAGGTTCTTGCCGGTATCAAAGATGCTGACAATGGCAAAGTATCATCTTCGAAAGAGTTTTGGAATAAGTTGAAGAATGCCTAAATCTAAGGTTGTTTCAGTTTATTGGACAGATAGAGCATTACAACATGCTATTTCCATAAAAAGTTATTTACTTGAGAATTTTTCTCAAAAGGAAGTTGATAATTTCTTTTCACTGCTAAATGCTTTTGAAATTGCGGTTAGTGCATTTCCCGAATTATACCCAATTTCAGCCTCCAAGAAGAAAGTAAGACGAGCCGTTTTAAATAAAGTACTTTCGGTTTTTTATCGGATAAATAAAAATAATATTGAGATATTAGCTATTTTAGATAACCGTTGCGATTTAACGGAAATGATGGGATAAGACTTTAGCCCTTACATAACTCCCAAAAAACAACAATAAAACCATTCATTCATTAGGCCTGTTGTTTATGATGGGGTGGGGAAGGAGAATTAAGGCACTGATTGCAAATCAGTGCCTACGGGGGCCTACAGGGGTTTATTATAACGACATGAATGGTGGTGATTAATGCGTCAGATATTTTCGGCGTATTTCTGAATAATCTTCAGCAGTTACATATTCGATGCTTTTAGGGACAGGGAATGGCTTGTATTTCCTTGTTAAATCAGTATCAGGAGGGAAAGGGTCAATTACAATCATTTTTTTGCCTTTAGATAAAAAATATTCTTCGAGGCGTTTATTTATTCCATCATCCTGAAAGCCATATCCAATAACAATAAGTAATTCGGAATTTGTAAGATTATTTTTAAAATGCTCAAATAATAATTTATAATACCCAGCATCATATTGGAACATTTTTTCTGTTTTTCCGGTTAAAATGTCTGGCTCAACTCTATCCATGAGTTCCCTCATGGATAATCTATTTGGTATCTTGTCGTCAGGTAATTCCATATAGTAATCACTCACACTATAATTATCTTTTATTCTGCCAAAATTACCTTCAGATGGTTGGATGATTACATTATTATTTAATGGAGTGTAAACAATTTTATTCGATACACTGCCATGCAATTTGAATAAACATAGAGGCTTATCAAATTTGTTTGCAAATTGCTCAAGTTTGGCATAATAACTTTTTCGTATTCTTTGCTTTGTAATACCGTCTTCAAAATCTGCATACACATTACCGTAATAAGGCGAACCTTCTAATAAAAATCCATCTGAAAAATATTCTGAAAGGGAAGGATGTTTACTGCCAAGCCAATCAAAAAGAATATCATGGTTTAATGAATGAATCTTGATATCGTATGAGAGTAGCGTTTCTTTTATGAAATTTATAAAGGAATTATAATGATAACTATGTGCCTCGCCATCGTCGTAGTATTTTGGGCTTTTTAAAAAATCAGATAGGAGTTGGCTGAAAGTCCTGTTAAAATTTCTTATATTCGTTTTACTATCGTGAGAATATGAAGAACCTGTTAGGTTGTGCTTAACTTCAAATGAATGATTGAACTCCTCAATAGCTTCTTTGTTTTTTTCGTTTCTTAAATATCCCATATAGAAATCATAAAAGACTTCATAATTAAAGTTGTTGGATTCTTTTGCACTATAAAATTCAATAAACTCTTGAACAAACATTCTTTCTATCCAATTAATGCGACTATTCGGGTTTTGTTCTCCCCTAAGAAGACCTGCTTTTTGCGAACCGTGAATAATAATTTCAGACTCGGTAATTTTGGAGAGTGAATTATTTAACGACAAAGTCCGTGGAACGCCTTCTGGAATTGAAAAGCCTGAACCTAATAATAAAGATATTATGGGTTTCATTTCATTCCCTTATCCATTCCCATTTGTCAGATTTAATATCTTTCTCATTTGAGAGTCCTGACCAATAACCATGCATGGTTTGCTCGTTAATATCAATATATATTTGAAAGCAGCCGTGGTAACGATTCCCTTTCTCAATATCCCTCCAAATACCTGTTATTACTTGATCTTTGTCAACATGACCAAGCATTTGATAGGTGAATACCTTACTCTTGTTATCTATTACGTTGTATTGCGCGAATATTTTTCTTCCAAATTGTTTTATTTCAACATGCTCAATAACATTTTCAGCTGGAAAACTTTTGCTTGTCACATGCCAAGTGTGGGTCCATTTTCCCGCTATTTTATGTTTTGAAGTGAATTTTAAAAAATTAAGCCTTCTAACAACAAATGCTTGAAATCTATCTTCTAAATAGGGGTAGAAAATTACCGTTAGGAGAATACAAATAATAGAGTTAAAAACCCACCCTAAAATATTTGGAGTTGTAAAAGTTTTTGTAGCAACAGAAAGACTATCACCAAATAGTATCATGTTATATTTATTGTTACAAAAAGAACGCTCCTAATGGAACCCACTCTTACTATTCGTTCGTCGTTCCTTCCGTATTTTCTGTGCCGTTTTCTGCCGTTTCTCCGTTCTCAGTATTCACTATTCCGCTATTATCTGCGCCTTCCACAACTTCCGCGTCGTCAGCCATAGCGGCTCCGGCATCAATTTGTGTTACTGCTGCAATGGTATCATTGCCTTTCAGGTTAATGAGTTTAACGCCTTGTGTTACACGGCCTGTAATGCGCAATGCAGCCACAGACAAGCGTATTGCAATACCTGAGCGGTTAATAATCATCAGCTGGTCTTTGTCGGTAACGTTTTTAATGGCAATCAGGATGCCTGTTTTATCGGTTACGTTAAGGGCTTTCACGCCTTTTCCGCCACGGTTGGTAATACGGTAGTCTTCCACATCGGTACGTTTGCCATAGCCATGTTCCGATACTACCAATACGGTAGAGGTCACATCCGGTATGCAAATCATACCCACCACTTCATCTTTTTCACCTTCAATACGTATACCTCTCACACCCGAAGCATTCCTGCCCATCGGGCGCACTTTGCTTTCGTTAAAACGAATTGCGCGGCCTGACTTCAATGCCATAATCATTTCATCTTTGCCGGATGTGATACGTGCTTCTAAAAGTTCATCTCCCTCGCGTATAGTAACCGCATTGATACCGTTTGCTCTCGGCCTGGAATAGGCTTCCAGCGAGGTTTTCTTAATAACCCCTTTCTTGGTGCAAAGGATAATATAGTTGCTCTTAATATAGTCTATGTCTGTCAAATTCTTGACGTTCATATAAGCTACAATCTTATCGCCGGGAGCTAATGCCAATAGGTTTTGGACTGCTCTACCCTTGGTTGCTTTTGCACCTTCAGGCACTTCGTATGCACGCATCCAGTAGCACTTGCCTTGTAGTGTAAAGAACAGCAAATAGTTGTGATTGGTAGCAGTAAATATGTGTTCCAAAAAGTCTTCATCACGGGCTTCGGCAGCTTTAGAACCACGTCCGCCACGGCTTTGTAATCTATATTCTGAAAGAGCTGTACGTTTAATATATCCTAAGTGAGAGATGGTAATGATTACATCTTCATCGGCAATAACATCTTCCATACGGAAATCGGCACCGGCATGAACCCAGTCGGTTTTGCGCTTGTCTCCATACTTTTCCTTAATCTCTTCCAGTTCTTTCTTGATGATACCCTTACGTCTTTCTTTATTCTCAGGTTTAAGGATATCGAGGCAGTCATTGATAAATGCCATTAACTCGTCATATTCAGCCTGCAGTTTGTCTCTTTCCAATCCTGTGAGTGTACGCAGACGCATATCCAATATAGCTTTCGATTGAATTTCATCCAACTGGAAGTTGGTCATCAACTGGGTTTGGGCAACATCCGGGGTAGCGGATTCACGAATGATACGGATAACTTCATCCAAATGGTCGAGAGCAATTAACAGACCTCTTAAAATATGTGCACGTGCCTCTGCTTTCTTTAATTCAAATTGGGTGCGGCGTACAATAACCTCGTGGCGATGTATGACAAAATGCCCAAGCATCATCTTTAGGTCAAGTGTAAGCGGACGAAGGTTTTGAAGTTTACCTACTTTAATTTCATTGTCAATTGTGAAAATATCACCTGTATTGATTTTTTCATGACGTTCAAGATTAATCAACGCAACGTTATTTACGTTGAAAGCATTTTGCAATTCAGTCTGACGGTATAGGTTATTGATAACAATACTTGGAATAGCATCTTTCTTCAATTCTATTACAATACGCATTCCATCACGGTCTGATTCATCACGTACATCGTGGATATCTTCCAGTTTCTTATCATTAACAAGGTCAGCGATTTTCTTAATCAGCTCAGCCTTATTAATCATATAAGGAATTTCGTTGATAACAATCTGTTCCCTGCCGGCAACCACTTCTTCAATGTGTCTGCATCTTACAACAATCCTTCCACGGCCTGTTCTGAATGCTTCTCTAACGCCATCCATTCCATAAATAGTTCCGCCTGTCGGGAAATCGGGAGCTACAATAATGCTTTTGCCTTCTGCATCTGGCATTATTAATTCGTCTATGGTTATTTGTGGGTTCTCAATATAAGCGAGAGTGCCATTAATAATCTCAGTCAGGTTATGAGGGGCAATGTTTGTCGCCATACCCACAGCAATACCCGATGCTCCGTTTAAAAGGAGGTTTGGAATACGGGATGGGAGCACAGTAGGTTCAATTTCAGAATCATCATAGTTAGGGATAAAGTCAACGGTTTCTTTGTCGATATCTCCAATCATTTCCTCAGCAAGCTTACGCAGACGGGCTTCAGTGTAACGCATAGCTGCTGGGCTGTCTCCGTCAATAGAACCAAAGTTACCTTGTCCGTCCACCAAAGGATAGCGCAAAGACCAATCCTGGGCCATACGAACCATGGTGTCATATATAGATGCATCACCATGCGGGTGATACTTACCCATTACCTCACCAACAATCTTGGCAGACTTTTTGTATGCCCTATTTGAAAGTACACCCAACTCATACATACCAAATAGTACTCTTCTATGCACAGGCTTTAAACCGTCGCGTACATCCGGAAGGGCACGTGATACGATTACCGACATTGAATAGTCAATGTAGGCCGTCTTCATCTGTTCTTCAATATTGATTGGTATAATTGTCTCGCCTGTTGCCATAATTCGTTCTTTGTTTAGTCAGTTAAAATAAAAGGTTGGT
>CAIUPO010000090.1 GCA_903901055.1 uncultured Bacteroidota bacterium | reverse complement strand
TCATTAGTGAATATGTTTAAGTGAAAATATTTTGCATTGCAAATATTTATTTGTAAAATTGCATTTTACCGGAACTTATTACTCAATCCTTCGTATACAATACCTATGTTTATAAAGAAAGTAACTATCCTTTTTGTTCTCTTTGCAGTATTTGCATCGGGAGTGGTTTCTGCGCAAACCACCACCACGCTTTCCATAAAAGATTCGGTGTTGTTTGCAGATGATCCTATTGCTGCTAACCTTGATAGTATTTCCCACCTTAACTTTTTTGAAAAAGGGTATGACATTGTAAAATCCCCTTCTTTTAAATTTGCTGCCGATTCTGTTCCATATTACACCGATAAAGAATATGCAGATCGCATGGCAAAACTCGATGCCAATTCTCCTTTCGATCTTCAATACAACGATGTAGTAAAATCTTACATTGGAATGTATTTAAGGAGAAAAAACCTTACCTCTCGCGTGCTTGCTCTTTCAAAATTATATTTTCCAATGATGGAGCAGGTTTTAGACCGTTATAAAATGCCGCTCGAATTAAAATATCTGGCCGTGGTAGAATCAGCCATGAATCCTACTGCCTGCTCTAAATGCGGGGCACGCGGTTTGTGGCAGTTTATGTACACTACAGGTAAACTTTATAATCTACAGGTTACTTCGTATGTAGATGAGCGTAACGACCCTATTAAATCAACAGTTGCAGCCTGTGAGTATTTAAAGTTTCTATATGGAATGTTTGGTGACTGGCAACTTGCGCTTGCAGCTTATAACTGCGGACCGGTGGAGGTTAGCAAAGCTATCCGCCGTTCAGGAGGTAAGACAAACTTCTGGGCTATCCGTCCATACCTGCCTAAGGAAACACAAGGTTATGTACCTGCATTTATTGCTGTGAATTATGTGATGAACTACGCTACCTCGCACAATATATATCCCGGAATTGCCAACGCTACTTACTTTGATATTGATACCGTTTGTGTACACCAGGAAATGTCGTTTACTCAAATTTCTACCTACCTGAATGTACCCTATTCTGAGATTGCATATTTGAATCCGATGTACAAACTAGGAGTAATACCTTATTCCGCTGATGGCTGCTATACCTTGTGTATGCCGGTTTCCAAGGTAGGTGCATTTGTAACAAACGAGAATGCAATTTATAAGCTTGCGAATAAAGATACACTTTCAAGTTCTCAAATTCTTGCACTTCAAACAAATCAGCCACAGGTGGAATATCACCGGGTGCGCAGGGGGGAACATCTGAGTTCCGTTGCGAACCGTTACCATTGTACTGTGCGTGAGTTGAAAGAATGGAACGGCTTGGCAAGTGCTGATATTCATGCAGGACAGCATTTGATGGTATACGTAAACCGTAAAGGAAAAGGCAGTAGCAGTTCGGCTGTGGCCAGCAAAAAAGGTGCTAAAAAGGGCGCTAAAAAAGATTATTACGTAGTTCAGAAAGGCGATACACTCTACCATATATCGCAAAGCACAGGGGTTTCGGTTGCAACTATTAAAAAACTGAACCACCTGAAAGCAACTGCCACTCTTGCACCGGGTACTAAGATTAAGTTGGCGAGTAACTAGCTTATAGCCTCAATTCAAATATTTTTAAGGACGCTTGCTGTCATGCTGAACTTGTTTCAGCATCCCAAACAATCTCCCAATGTCATCTGCCGTATTATTGCGATACTAAAACAAGTTCAGCATGACTAAATAGTTACATATATTATATACTTTTTAAATTTTTAGATATAAATAAATTTTCGGAAATAACCATGAGTTAACTGTGAAAATACCATAAAATAACTATGAATTAAGCAAAACTGATTTTTCATAACACATTGAAAAACATATTGTTGATTTTTTATTCTATAGTTAAATACTATAAATAGCACATTTTAGTGAAGATATTAATAATATTTTTCTCTGTTCGCTAAAAACTATTTTATTCTTTAATAATGGGTTTGCACTTTTCATACCACAAAGATAGACCACAGGAAAGTGGTTTTTGGAAAAGTCATTGACTTCGGACCTCACCCTACCCTCTCCTATGAGGAGAGGGTAAAGTCACGACCTCATTATTTCAGTTCATTAATCGCAATCCAAGCCATTAAACCCATTCCGGTTTGAATGGAGGATTCGTCTACATTAAAGGTAGGTGAATGAAGGCCTGAGGTAATTCCTTTGGCAACATTTCCTGTTCCTAATCTGTAAAAACAAGAAGGTTTTAAAAGAGAGTAATAAGCAAAATCTTCTGATGTCATGCGGGGTTCGAGGGTAACGATATTTTCTTTCCCTAAATATTCTTCTGCCGATGTTCTTGCCCTGTTAGTCAATTCTTCATTATTAATAAGTACGGGATAGCCTTTGTCAATTTTAAGTTCGTAACTGCCTCCCCACTTTTTTGCGATGGAAGAAATAATTTCATTTATTTTTTTGTGTACACTTTCTCTGCTTGCTTCATCCATTGTGCGGAAAGTACCTTCCAGTTTTACTTCTTCAGGAATAACATTGGTTGCGCCGTTGGCAGTCATTTTACCAAATGACAACACGATTGGTGATTTATTATTTGAGTCATTCATGAAAGTATCTTGCAACTTTAATAATATCTCAGATGTAATTAAAAGCGGGTTTATTGTGGCTTTAGGAAGCGCCGCATGCCCACCTTTGCCTTTTACTGTAAGATAAATTTCATCGCAAGCTGCCATGTAACTTCCGCTTGCAAAACCTGCTTTACCTGCTTCCAGCGAAGGGAACACATGTTGGGCCATAATAGATACAGGAGAAGGATTTTCAAGCACTCCTTCCTTTATTAATATAGATGCACCACCAGGTAATTTTTCTTCTCCGGGTTGGAATATGAGTTTAATGGTTCCGTTCCATTCATTAGACAATTCAGAAAGTATTTTGGCAGTCCCCAATAACGACGAGGTATGCACATCATGTCCGCAGGCGTGCATCACTCCATTGTTTTTTGATTTATAGGAAACTTGATTTTTTTCTTCAATTGGCAATGCATCTATATCAGCACGAAGTGCAATAGTTTTGCCGGAATTTTTTCCTTGTATAATTCCTATTACACCTGTGTTTGCCATTCGGGAATTGGGTATACCATATTTATCGAGTACGGAAGAAATAAAATCAGCCGTATTTTTTTCCTGGTAAGATAATTCCGGATTTTCGTGAATATGCCTCCGGTAACCAATAACGGTTTCGAAATTTTGTGTGGCAAGAAGTTTTATTTTATCTATCAACATCTGCATAAAAGTTAAGAGCTAAGAGTAAATAACTATTCATTTACTCTTAGCTCTTAGTTCTTAGCTCTTCGCTAATATGTTAGTATCGTCCGCCCGGTTTAGCAACCCCGATAGGGTTTCCAAGCCTTGACATAGCGCAACGGAAGCCAATATAATCGGTAGCCTGATGTTCATCAAGGAATCTGCGTGTACCGGGACTCATCCAGAATGCACGGTCTTTCCAAGAACCACCTTTGTAAACCCTCGCTTCATCACTAATAAGTGTTGAACTTCCGGTTTCATACATTAATTTTTTTCCATGTGCCTGTCTTGCACCTTCTCCTTCTACATAATACATACTGGAGTTTGGATCTCCATCCAAGAAATCTCTTTCATCTGATTCATGGTAATTCCTTCTGAATGCAAGGTTATCTTCTTTATGTTGGTTATCTACATTACGGTATTTCACTTCTCCGGGGATGCTTACAATATCACTGTCGGCATTATATTGAATTGAATCCTGGATTACAATACCATCCTGATCTTTAACCTGGGTTTGGAATTCGTTACCACGGAAAGGTTTCAAATCAAATCCATCATAAGGCATCATAGGCCTGTACACGTCCATAACCCATTCGCTCACGTTACCTGCCATTCCATACAGACCATAATCATTAGGCCAGTATGAAAATACAGGTGAGGTGATATCTGCAGCATCATTCAAATCGCCTGCAACACCCATATAGTCGCCACCTGATTTCTGAAAGTTAGCCAATTCTTGTCCGATATATTTTTCATCCGGATTACGGGTTGCGTGACCGTTCCAAGGATAAATTTTGCGTTGTGAGATAAGTTCAAATTGAGTGTTTCCAATTAAACCCAAAGCTGCAAATTCCCATTCTGCTTCGGTAGGAAGGCGGTAATCAGGTAAAAAGATACCATCTTCAATCCTTACGTTACGTCCTGCATTGTTACCGTTTGATTGGTTAGAAGGGTTGTAATCAGGAAGCGGAACCTTAATCTTACCGGCCCATTTTCCTGAGAGGTATTCTTCTGTATTAAAATAATCTGCATCTGATGGAGAAGGGCTCCAGTCGATAACACCTTCACGCACTAATATATATTCATTAACACGGTCAGTACGCCATTTGCAATAATCGCTTGCTTGTAACCAGTTTACACCTACTACTGGGTAGTTCTGATAAGAAGGATGGCGGAAATAATATTTCACCATATCTTCCATAAATGCAAGTTTATTTCTCCATACTAAAGTATCAGGCAATGCTTTGATATAAACCTGAGGATAGTTAGGACCGAATACACGGTTGGTCCAGTATAAGTACTCGCGGTAGTCTGTATTGGTTACTTCGGTTTCATCCATATAAAAGGAAGAAACGGTAACACGCCTTGGAACATTGTTCCAGTCCGACATTACGTCGTCCTGAAGCCTGCCCATGGTGAATGTACCGCCTTCAATAAAAACAAGTCCCGGACCTGTTTCCTGTTCTTCGTAAGGATTTACTTCAAAACCTCCGTTGTTCGGATCGTTGTAATTCCATCCGGTAACAGGAGATCTTTCGTGTCCACAGGCACTAATGATAAATAATCCTGCAATTCCTAGAATTTTTACGGTTTTCTTCATGATTTTCTATTGGTTAAGTAGCGTAAATTTATTAGAATGATGGACAGTTAACAACCCTGTAGGCATGGTGCTTAGGACGGCATTGAAACTGGAATACCAGCGACAATTCATGTGAACCACCGGTAGCCAATGTTAATTTGGATATGGTAACATCATAGCTATATCCGAATTTAATGTTGCGTTTATCAATACCGATTAATAAGATTACAGCATCCTGGTTTCTGTACCAGAATCCGCCAACAACAGCACCTTTAATGGCGTAAAAACCTAAATCAAGCTGGCGAAAATCGCCTTGTTGCTGATATAAAATGTTTGGAGAAATAGTAAATTGATCTTCAATAAGCGTAGAGTGGGTATTAACAGGAATCATAGCTCCTGCGTGAGCGGTATATTTTAATGGAAGTGGGCTGGCTCCTGATACAAAGTATTCATCAGGCTGGGTAAGGTGGTCGAAGGAAGCGCCGAAAAACACGTTCTTTCCATAACCTAATATACCCGCAGAAAAGTCAGGGCTGCTGGCACTTGTCCTTAATAATGTTTCACCTGTCTGATAAACAAACCCCCTGATAGGGTCAATCATATCTCCAAAATTCAATTTGGTAGGATCAATACTCTTTTGGTGGTAAGTAGCCTGAAAACCAGCATTGATTGCAAAACTCCTGTTAATATTTAACTGATAAGCATATATCAAACTTAGGTTGTTAGTAGTTACAACGCCTGAACCTGCCTTATCCTGCTCTACTAAAATGCCGATTCCGCCTGCTAATGCATCTACATATCGGTCGAAAGAAGCACTATAGGTTACAAAGTTACCCGGAATAGCTGGCCACTCATCACGAAAGTTAATACATATCCTCGGACATCTCTCACTTCCAGCAAACGCCGGATTCAGATAAAGCGGGTTCGCATAGAACTGCGTAAATTGCGCGTCCTGAGCGGCTGAGTCATATATTATCCCTCCTGTCATCACCAGTGTAAGTGAAGTTAAAAGCAGTAATTTTTTCATAGATGTAACAGACATTAGGGGACAAATGTACGAAAAAAACATACGTAAGGTTACAAAATCAGGTATTTTTGAGACTGCACAATATTTTTAATAGTTTTAAGTTTTCCCACAAACGATATTATTAATCTACTAAAATTTAGCTTACTTTGCAACAGGAATACTCAACTTTTATTAATGCACATGAAATTTTTAACCTCCGTTTCATTCCTGTTGGTTTTGTTGCTTTCAGTTCCTGCCTCTTCCCAGGTAAAGCAAATTCAGAACCAATCTAAGCCGGTAAATACCACTGTTAATCAAAAGATTGAACCGGTAAAGCCTGCCTTGCAAAATACGGTTGTTACCCCTAAAATTGTAGCTTCAAAAAATGGGCAAATTAATCTGGTTTGGGGTAAACCTTACACAGATTATATTGGTGAAAAAGAAAATGAATTTACTTTTTTAAACTGCAAAGGATCTTTATACAGGCAAGAAAATCATTATTTACCCGAATATTTTGAGCATCACAAACTAACGGACGGTGCAAATAGCGCTACAGTTTCTCTTGTAAACGCTAAATATGAACCACTTACAGTGGAAGAAGTGAAAGCTTTAGGCAAAAGCAGTATATACTTAACTGAAAATATAGTTCCGAAAGTTAAGGTGGTGAATTTGAACAGAGAACCTTATGTAAATATTCAGTTTATACCAATCCGGAAAAATGCCTCAACCGGTACGTATGAAAAACTTGTTTCTTTTTCACTGGATATTCATCAAAGTAAAGAAGCTATAAGGGCAACCCGATCACCAATAACTTTTGCGGCAAATTCTGTGTTGAGTATAGGCACATGGTATAGGATTGGAGTTACCACGGATGGTATTTATAAATTGAGTTATACCTACTTCAAAAAACAAGGAATTGACTTATCAAACGTGAAGCCGGCGAACATCCGGATTTTCGGTAACGGAGGTGCTATGTTACCTCAATCGAATAAAACTTACAGGCCTGATGATTTAGTAGAAAATGCCATTTATGTTTATGGCCAAAATGACAGTACTTTTAAATCAACAGATTATATTTTGTTTTATGGCCAAAGCCCTAATACATGGACTTATTCTTCTGATAAAAGATTTCATCATACTGTAAATATATATACTGATACTACATTTTATTATGTAAATATTGATGGAGGCATTCCCGGAAAAAGAATTGGAACTGAAACATCTTCAACAACCCCTACTGATACAGTAACCACTTTTGATGACTATGCTTATCACGAATTGGATGGTTTGAATCTTATTAATACCGGTGCCCAATGGATGGGCGAATATTTTGAATCAACAACCCAATATTCTATTCCTTTTAACTTCCCGAATATTTCGCTTGCTACTCCGGTATATGTAAGAGCTGCGATTGCTTCCCGCAATTGCAATGCATATAGCTATTATTCAGTAGGGCCAACAGGAGCTATTGATACTATTCCGGGAGTTACCTGCAACTATACCGACCCTTATGCTGCAATGGGCTATTGTGCCTATACTTATACGCCGAGCAGCGGTAGTGTTTCGGTACCTATTTCCAAATTAACCACCTCGGCAATTGGCTGGCTTTATTATGTAGAAGTTAATGCACGCAGGCAATTAAGTTTAACTGGTAAGGAGTTAGAATTCAGGGATAGTAAATCCATTGGTGCAGGCAATATTTCTATGTATAATATTTCTTCTTTTGCACCCCTTCAGGTTTGGGATGTTTCCGACCCTCAAAATGTGGCAAATGTTTCTTTCCTTTCATCCGGTGGAGGCTTCTTTAAATTTGCACTTCCTTCTACTACCCTTAAACAATTCATAACCTTTACAGGCACCTCATTCGACAGTGCTGCTTACTTTGGTCCTGTTGCCAACCAAAACCTGCATGCTGAGCCTGAAGCCGACATGCTAATTATTACAAACCCAACTTTCATGGCACAGGCGCAACAACTTGCCAGTTTCCATAGAAGTCATGATAATCTGAGCGTAAATCTCGTAACTACCCAACAAGTTTATAATGAATTTTCTTCCGGCAAACAAGACCCTACCGCTATTCGGGATTATGTACGCATGTTTTATGACAGGGCGGGAAACAGTTATGCAAATTCACCTAAATACCTGTTGCTTTTTGGCGATGGTTCTTATGATCCTAAACGCCGTTTAAGTGGAAATACAAATTATGTTCTGGCTTATGAATCGGCTGAATCCTTTGCCCCGACCGCTTCTTATGTGGCTGATGATTACTATATTATTTTAGACAGTACCGTAACCACAGCACCTGACGGAAATCAATATACGCTTGACTTGTCAGTAGGCAGAATTCCTGCAGATAATACGGCTGAAGCCCAGGCTGCAGTCAATAAAATTATTGAGTATGAAACACCTTCCGGACCACCTATGAATGCAACTACAAATTGTTGCAGTGCCACGGTTCAATATAACCTTGCGAACTGGAGAAATAATGTTTGTTTTATTGCTCATGACGGGAATGGCGATTTATTCCAGAATTATACAGAATCAATTGCCACTTATACAGAATCGAAATACAAAAACCTGAATATAAACAAAATTTATCTCGATGCATATCAAATGGTCCAAACTCCGGGAGGACCAAGATACCCGTCAGTAAATATAGCCATTGATAATCAAATGAACCAAGGTGTACTTCTATTTAATTATGAAGGACATGGCGGTCCTTTAGGCCTTGCCCTTGAACGTGTGCTTGACTTTTCTGATATTTATTCATGGACCAATACTAACGCCCTGCCACTTTTCTTTAATGCATCATGTGCATTTGGTGAATGGGATAATCCCCTTGAACTTTCGGGAGGAGAATTAACTGTAACCGTTCCTACAGGTGGAGTTATTGGTATGATGAGTGCATGTCGCGAAGTTTTTGCAAATGGCAATTATGCGCTTAATGATTCATTCTTTCATGTACTTTATACAAAATTACCCGATGGGACTATGCCCCGTTTTGGCGATCTTCTTACCAATGCAAAAAACTTATCTGGCGGTACTACGCTTAACAACCTTATGTTTTGTTTGCTTGGCGACCCTGCCGTTCGTCTGAATTATCCGCAATATAACGTTTATACCACAGCAATAAATTCCAAAACTATTAGCCCTGCTGCAGATACCCTGAGAGCCCTCTCTAAGGTTACTATTACGGGATATGTGGGAGACAGCACAGGCAATGTGCTTACAAACTTCAACGGATTGCTTACTCCTACCGTATTTGATAAACCTGAGTTACTCACAACCCTCTCCAACCTTGGCCCGGCACAAAGCCCGATAGATACTTTCAGATTGCGGAAAAGTGACTTGTTTAAGGGAACAATAACTGTAAATAATGGCAAGTTTACCTTCTCATTTGTAATGCCTAAAGACATTCTTTACTATTATGGATTAGGTAAAATAAGCTACTATGCCCAAAATCAACTGAATGATGCAACCGGTAATTATCAGAATATTATGATTGGCGGAACCTCTCCCATGGCTCGCAATAACGGAAAAGGCCCCCAGGTAAAGCTATTTTTAAACGACAGTAATTTTGCCTACGGAGGGCTTACCAATCAAAGCCCATCTCTGTACGCCATTATTTTCGACAGCAATGGTGTAAATACTTCCGGTTCTTCAATTGGTCATGATATTACTGCCGTGCTGGATAATAATACCGCAAACACTTACGATCTTACAAATTATTATCAGCCATCCCTGAACAGCTACCAGAAAGGCACTATTACCTTCCCGTTCAGTTCATTACCCAACGGAACCCATACCCTTGCGTTACGCGTGTGGAACGTATATGATAATACTACCCAAGCATCAACTGAGTTCAATGTGGAATCTCAATCGAACCTGCAATTGCAGCATGTATTAAACTATCCGAATCCGTTCACTACACATACCCAGTTCTTTTTCGAAATAAATGAGGTTTGTGATGTAATGAATGTAGAAATACAGATATTTTCTGTGTCGGGCAAACTTGTAAAAAACATTAATACATCGGTAAAATCAGATAGTTACCGCTCCCAACCAATAGATTGGGATGGCAGGGATGATTATGGCGATAAAATAGGGAAAGGTGTGTATATATATCATATAAAAGTAAGAACAAGCAGCGGAACATCCGCAGATACTTATCAAAAACTTGTTATATTATAAGTGTTTTCTATATTTGCACTCCTATATTAATTTCAAAACATACTATTTGATGGGTGGAAGCGTTACTATATTTTCAGTTTAATGCACATGAAGTTTATTAGCTCGCACAAATTTGTTTTGGCTCTGGTTACATTTCCATTATTGGGAAGTTATTCTTATGCCCAAAGTAGTAGCTCCAACGTTCTTGGACAAAACCTTGCCAACAATGTTAACGTAGTTACAACCGCCGTTCCGTTTTTACTTATAAGCCCCGATGCAGCAGCAGGAGGCAGAGGAGATGCCGGAGTTGCTTCAACACCTGACGCCAATTCCATTCACTGGAATCCTGCCAAATTAGCATTTATAGATAACGAAATGGGTTTTTCCATTTCATATACACCATGGTTGCGTCAACTTGTTCCTGATATAAATCTTGGTTATGTTTCCTTTTATAAAAAGCTGAAAGCAAACCAGGCGTTTGGAGTTGCCATGCGTTACTTTTCTTTGGGCAATATTGAATTTACAGATAATGGAGGAATAAGCATAGGCAGTTTTAATCCGAATGAATTTTCAATTGATGGTGCATATTCACTTAAATTAAATGCAAACTGGGGTGTTGGAATGGCAGCCCGATATATTTACTCTAACCTTACCGGATCTGTTTCGGTAGGTGGAGAATATACCAAACCGGGCAAATCATTAGGTGTTGATATTTCTGCTTATTACAAATCAAAAGAACTGGAATGGGGTGGTAAAAAAACAACCGTTTCAGGAGGAGTTTGCATATCGAATATTGGCCCGAAAATAAGTTACACCAACAGTGGTAACTCCGATTTTTTACCAATAAATTTACGCATAGGTCCAAGCATAACAATGAACCTTGACGAATACAACAAAATAACCTGGGTGCTCGATTTGGATAAATTACTTGTTCCTACCCCACCCTATTATAAACTCGATAAAAACGGTAGCCCTATCATAGACCCTAATACCGGGAAGTATGAAATTTTAGCGGGACAAGACCCTAATGTTGGTGTACCTGTTGGAATGATTCAATCATTCAGTGATGCTCCGGGTGGAGGCACTGAAGAGTTTCATGAAGTTGATTACGCAACAGGATTTGAATATTGGTACGATAACCAGTTTGCAGCCCGCACCGGATTTTTCTACGAAAGCCCTACCAAGGGAGGAAGAGAATATATTACGTTTGGCGCTGGTTTCAGGCTTAAAGTATTGAATGTTGATCTTTCTTACCTTGTTCCGATTACCCAACAAAATCCTTTGCAAAACACATTGAGGATTACACTCGGATTCAATTTCGATAAATCGAAAAAGGGTGAAGGGGAAGCCACCGCAGAACCTGCACAATAGTTTTTACATCCGTTGAAATTCCGCATAGGATATGGCTTTGACGTTCATGCACTGCAGGAAGGGCGGCCATTTATTTTAGGTGGAATTGAAATACCTTCTTCTTTTGGGCCATTAGGCCATTCCGATGCTGATGTATTGATACACGCCATTTGTGATGCCCTTTTAGGCGCCGCTGCATTAGGAGATATTGGTAAGCATTTCCCGGATAATTCAAGTGAATTTAAAAATATCGACAGTAAAATATTATTACAAAGAGTGGTTTCTCTTTTAAAAGAAAAAAAATACACCATTGGCAATATTGATGCAACTGTAATTTTAGAAAAACCAAAAATTGCCCCGCATATTGAAGCTATGCGCGTAGCACTTTCAGTAGTAATTGGAATTCCGGTTGAGGACATTTCCATCAAAGCCACCACCAACGAAAAAATGGGTTTCATAGGCAGGCAGGAAGGGGTAAGTGCACACGCTGTGGCGCTGATTGAAAAGATATAGCCAATCGCCGAAATGATTTATTTTTCAATCACCACTTTCCCGCTCCCAACCAATCCTCCCTCCTCATTTACTACCCTATAAAAATAAACCCCGTTGGGTTGATTAAATTCAATGAGATTGTCATCCTGAGTGGAGCGAAGGATCTGTGTTAATACACATTCACCGATCACATTATAAATTTCCACATTGCATTTTTCATTAATATTTGATAATGATAAAGTGAAAGAACCGGTGGAGGGGTTGGGAAAAAGGGAAATTAAACCAATAGGTGCACTTAAATTATTTATAGAAACCGTAAAATTCGTATCGAATCTAAAAACCACACCTGAATCAATTGTTCCGCCCCTTTCTGTCATTCCATAAAGATATTTTCCTGAAAGTATTAAAGAACCGAAGGGGACGCAACCTGTGGAACAATCAAAATCATAATGGTCTTTAAAAGCACTCCCGTCTGTACGAATGGAGAAAATATTACCTCCATTCGGCGGGCAATTATTAGTCATACCGAAAAGCACGTTTCCTGAAAGAATTAAGTTGCCTTGGGGACCAGAGCCGTTTATATAGTTCATATCCAGCAAATCCTTATACCCCGTTCCATCGGTATCCAACGAAAATACAATTCCATAATTATTTATTCCACCAAACTCTGTCATTCCGTATAACT
Organism: uncultured Bacteroidota bacterium; assembly: GCA_903901055.1. GTDB lineage: Bacteria > Bacteroidota > Bacteroidia > JABEUT01 > JABEUT01 > JABEUT01. Next base: position 41,931 of record CAIUPO010000090.1, on the reverse strand, counting down.
TACTACCATTATTTATCACCGACCCCCAAGGATTTTTGCCGTTTGTTCCACTAAAATCAAGAAGATCCTTATACCGTGAACCATTTGTATCTAATGAAAAGACACATCCAAAACCAAATTTCCCTTCCGTAAAAGTCATACCGAAAAGGGTTTTGCCTAATAATAGCAATAAACCATCGGGCAGCGCCCCACTTGTGTCAGCCATTATAAAATTGTGTATGATTTTAAATTGGGTGCCATTTGTATCTATGGAAAAAACAATACCTGCCCCCCAAGCACCTCCATTTGAAGCCATACCATAAATCATATTACCTGCAATAATTACTGAACCGTAAGGGTAGAAACCATCTGAAGGAGCGAAATTAAAGTCGTGCAAATCCTTATATCCATTTCCCGTTGTGTCAATTGAAAAAAGGCAACCATATCCATAGATACCTCCGAAGTATGTCATTCCATATAATCGGTTCCTCATAAGGGTCAAGTCACCACTTGGCGTGCTCCCATTACTAATTTTAAAATCCAGAAGGTCTTTAAAGCCTGTACCGTTATTGTTTAGCGAAAAGATACATCCGTATTTGCCAACACCTCCACCGCGCGTCATACCGAATAATTTATTACCCGACATTATTAATGAGCCGTAGGGATTTGCACCCTCCGTGTCATTAAAATTATGCAGCACTGTATACTGAGCCTTCCCTACCCCTATAGCCAAACAAAGTATTGCAAAAGTTAAAATGGAAATCTTTTTCATCTAACAAAGATACCTGAAAATTAATTACTTTTCCCAAAGTCAATGACTTTTCCAAAAACCGCTCTCCGGTGGTTTATCTTTGTATCACCCGCCTTAGTTTTCTTTGCCTGCCATAGTTTTAACGAAGGCATGGAAACGGCGGCGGGTGGTATGAAAAGTGCAAATTTATCCTTAAACAATGAAATGGTTTTTATCAAACAGAGAAAAAGATTTTTAATATCTTCACTAAAATATGCGATTTATGGTATTTAACCATAGAATAAAAAATCAACTATTTGTTGTTCAGTGTATTATGAAAAATCAGTTTTATTTTATTCATGGTTATTTTATGGTATTTCTATGGTTAATCCGTGCTTATTTCACAAAATTATTTTATAGCTAAATAAAATATGTTTTAAAAATATAAATACACCACATTATTGGGATGCTGAATCAAGTTCAGCATGACCGATGCACAAGTATTTGAAAAGAGAAATTCTATTTCTTTAACGCCCCCATCAGGTATTCCCTGTTGAGGCGTGCAATATTGGTAACCGAAATATTTTTAGGGCATTCAGCTTCGCAGGCATTGGTATTGGTGCAACTTCCGAAGCCTTCTTCATCCATTGCTGCAATCATATTTAATGCGCGGCTTTCCCTTTCCGGTTTACCCTGAGGCAACAATGCTAATTGTGAAACCTTAGCAGAAACAAACAACATTGCAGAACCATTTTTACAAGCAGCAACACAAGCACCACAACCTATGCAGGCAGCAGCATCAAAAGCTTCGTCGGCATCATGTTTAGGTATGGGTGTTGCATTCGCATCGGGAGCATTTCCTGTGCTAATTGATACATATCCTCCTGCAACCATAATCCTGTCGAATGAAGTTCTGTCGACAACTAAATCCTTAATTACCGGGAATGCACCTGCCCTCCAGGGTTCAATAGTAATTGTTTCCCCATCATGAAAATAACGCATGTGTAACTGGCAGGTAGTTGTGCCTTTCAGCGGGCCATGTGGCCTGCCGTTAATATATAAACTGCACATTCCGCAAATACCTTCGCGGCAATCATGGTCAAAAGCGATGGCCTCTTCTCCTTTTCCAATCAGTTCTTCATTCAGCACATCAATCATCTCCAAAAAGGACATATCGGCAGAAATGTCATTCACCTTATAGGTTACAAATCCTCCTTTGTCTTTGGCATTTTTCTGCCTCCATATTTTTAGCGTCAGGTTCATAATGCAGGTATTAATTACAAGGCAAAACTACGTAATATTTATATGCAGGATATGATTTCGGTCAACCTTTCTTTAACAAGCTCTGGCTAATGGCCGTTAGCTAATTAAGAAAGTGAGAAACGGATTGCAATACCTCCGTCCATGGTAGAAGTCGGGAAGGTGGAGGAGATATACGGATTATTGATAATTTTATCGAAGAACAACCGGAAGGTTACACGTGTATTGATATTGTATTCAGCCTGTGTTTTTATAGTAATAATCTGCTGTCCTCCGGTAATCTGGTTTGAAAGGTTAATCGTATTACGGACAATGTTTTCATTACTGCGGATAGAAAGGTCTGCCCTCAGGGTTACATCATTTTTAATTGCTTTCTGACCAATCTTTATCGGGAAAAGCACATTCTTGATTTTATATCCCAAACCTAAAATATATTCCACTCCATGTACTTCTGAAATGGTAAAGTCGGTCATGCTAAGGGCCGCCTGACGCTCGTTCCGCACCTCCACATTGGATGTGATATTATTTTTAAAGGTAACGGCCACTTTAATAAGCGGAGAAAATGCATCGGAAATTGCAACAAGCGGAATCTGGTCCTTTGGAAGAAAATCCCCGTTCACATCCCTGATGTTAGGTAATCCGGCATTGTCAGTTCCAAACAACAAGTTATAATTATATCCGCCAACGGTATACGTACCTGTATAAGCATTACTCAGAATGATAGAAGAAACATTCTTTTTAACCCATGGCCACAGGCTGGCTACAGGCTTATAAATGTTGTAGGAGATACTCCAGTTTGGCAATGGCATACTTGGGAAAGGATTAAGAGTAACTTTACTTGCATTCTGCCCTGAATATGCGGCAAGGAATGCAGGTATAGCGACGTTTTGGGATATCCCGCTATAGCCATCATTATAGCCACCAGGCACTAAGCTTTTTCCATGCGAGTTAGGGTTAAGAGCAGTTTGCCTATCGGAAATAATCCCACGGTCAGTCAAATACGACTGGAATACTGGCGAAATATCCGTAGAACCATTGCTTCCCGAGAAAATAGTGCGAACAAAAATATACGACATACTGAAGTTTCCGAGTTCGTTATACGAGTTCGAACTTAGTGAATCATGCCCTTCTACATTTCTGCTTACATGCAAAAATTCATTGGTGTTTTGAGATATGGTTCTGTTTCCGGTAATATCAATCTTCAAGTCAGGTAGTGGCTCGAAAGTGGCATGAACACTATACGTTTGGGTGTGAACAGTTGTAAAAGGAGTATAATTATTTGTTAATCTTTCAAGTAAACTGTCATTTTGTATCAACGCCTTTGTTCGCACCTGGCTTCCGAAAATAAATGCCGGACCGGGAGCCCACCCATTGCCAGGATCCATACCAAATAATTTAGAATCGTAACGATAATTAGGCAATACAGTACCCTTGTTATCGCTGAAAGTAAACGTTACATTTTTCAGTGAAGTAACAATGTAAGCAAAGTATTTTTCGCCATAATAAATTCCATTATGGGTTTCGGCAGAATCTGCTTTTGGCTGTTGAATCGGTTGTCTTCCCTGTGGTTGCTTGCCCTGCAATTTAGGTTGAACAGGCTGCCTTTGATTATTCTTATTCTCATCCTTCAGCATTTTTTTCAGGAATGGAATATGGTCATATAAAGTAACCATGTTAAAGGTACCATTCAACTGTTTGTTATTGTTGTTCGATATAGTACCGCCCAATGTGTCGTATCCGAATGGGGCATGTGTCCAGTCATACGTTGCACCATAATGTGCCGTTAATGAAATAAAGTCGAGGAACGGGATTTTCTTAATAGGCACCTCATAATTCACTCCAATGGTTTGGTGGAAATCGGTATTTACCTGATGACTGAAAAATGCAGTTCTTACACTATCGCGCTGATAGGAATGTTCAACCGGGCGACCTTCAGGCTCCATTACACGCGAGCCATTGTTAGCCATATAATCCAGCCTTAGTGATTTGGTGAGCGAGTAGGTAAGATTATAGGTTCTGATAACATTGAAAACCTTGTTAACCGCGATTGGCATAGGAATATCCAACACACCCGGAATAACATTCCTTAGCTGGAAGGAGGAATATTCCCGGTCGATATTGGTGTTAACGCTGAACTTATCTATCATAGGATAGAAGTTGAAATCAGTTATTAATGCGAGGTATTTTTTCTTTTTGAAGAAATCCATTTTACCAAGCGGTTGAACCATTTTCGGGTGGAATGAATAGCTATAGGTTAATCCTCCTTTGTATGTTCTGCTGAAACTGGAAACGGTGGTTACATCATGATGGTCCTGCTCAGTGTATGCATAACTTCCCGAGAAGTTTTCAATGTCGTAGAAGTGGGATTTCTTAGAATTCTTTCCTTTGTTTTTATGCACGTTCGTAAAGTTCAAACTCTTTTGGATAGTTCTGCTTATTACAATACTTTTTATTGAATCCTGCCCATGTGTATTTAATGCATCCAGCGTATTGCTTAATAATATATCAGGATCTAAAGGGTTATATTCCGGTTTAATAAACTGGTCGGAATAGGCCATATACATTGGAATACTCACATTCCAGGATGGAGGCAGGAACTTACCCATTTCCAAGTTTGTAGCTACAGAATAACCCTCATCGGTTTCACGACTTAGTGCGCCAACGTTAGCTTCCAGGCTACCAAATCCGGGAGTAGAAACATTCCCCGACAATGATATTGTTCCTAAGTCTGCAAGCTTTGCAGTAACCCGATTGATTGTTGCCCAGCCTCCCGATTCGCTGAAATTGGTCATCCGTAATTCATCGAACCATACTTCAGCACATTTAGGTTGTCCGTCATCGGTAGACATATCACTAACGGTACGTTTCGGGTTTCTTACACCCAGCATAATTTCTTGTGTACTGCTTATGGTAGGGTTACCAACTACAGTTACAGTATTAACACCATCTTTAACACTATATGGTGTTTGGAAGGTAATGTTCTTGTTAGTTTGCATGGCAGCATCCCTCGACAGCTTTGCATTTTCAAGGGTGCTTAAAGTGATGTTCATCGTATTTGCTGTAGGCCATACACTGGTTTGGTCGGTGTTATTATTGGTGTTGTAGCTGCCTATGGGTGTTATTTCCAAAGGAACTTCATACTCGTAGTAGTTGTTTACAAAATCACTTCCTACACGGATGAATGCTGTAACATCGCCTGTTTTAAGAGGATGTCCCGGATCAGCTGATTCGGCGTGAACATACATTTCCATGTTCTTGTATGCCCTAAGGTCAAGTTGTACGTTTTTGAATACTGCACGAGCATCGCCATCCTGAAGATCGCATACGTGCAGTGCGAGTGATGCCTCATTCAATTGAACAAGGTTAGCTGATTGCAAATTCAACTGGCGTTGTATTCCAGGAGGAATTACATAATTTACCGGAGTACGGCTTGAGTTTTCCTGTAAGTTAACACCATATTCATCAAAGGTTGTGAATTGTTCATTCGGAATATAATCGCCGGGAGCAAGCAGTGAGCCTGTGAATTTTCTCCACTCATCCCGTACCAATTCCAGTTTTGCAAAACGGCATAAGATAGGAGCATCAAATCCTTTAAAATACATACGTATAAAACGGATAGAATGGAAGTCAGAAATTTGCCCAACTTTTTTAATGTAATCGTTTATTGGTATTTTAAACTGGTACCAAGTCGTGTGGTGTGTGGAACCATCCTGCACTTGCGGGGTTGCCTGATAAGCATTTGTGATATAATTATTCCCTACGGCGGCAGAAGGATTACCGGGTTGAAGCGCTTGTGGCGTTATCTGAACAGCATACTCAAAATAGGCTTCATTCTGGCTAAGGGTATTATCCTGATTTAAATCCTCTGTATTTGGAAGTGTGGTTTGTGTGGTTGGGTAATTTCCTCCCGTTGGATTCTGATTGCCATACTGCAACTGGGTTGGTGAATTATCTTCCAGTCCATTGTATTTCATGTAGCGCTCTACTACAGGCAAGTGTTGTGCATCGTAATCATCACCTCTGTAATAATGGTAATCGTCGGTTGATGGATCACTATCGACTTTCTGCACAGCAGGACTGCCCGCCGGGAAAGCACCGTGGACTGTATTTACATACTTTGAAAAGAAGGTGCGCTCATCCGCATCAGATAAACCATCCAACCCCACATCCTGAAAAGGGCGGGTGGTGTTATCATTATTAAATGCATTTACAAGGGAAGGGTTTGTTGGAACACGCCCCCAGCTTGTAGTTATGTATGGATTGTTGGTGTTGTTGGGATTGGCTGCGTCTGTTGCATTGGTAGGCAAACCGTTTTCAAAACTTTTCACTCCGTCTTTCAACACATCTTCAGAAATATCACCCAAGTCAAAATATAAAGTACCTGTATGGTTTGGAGTTGTATTGTATGTAGTGTATGGGTCCATCATCCAAAACTCAATAAACTGGATATTATCGGTAATAAAATCAGTTTCCTGAATTGGGCGCATAATACCACCCCAACGGCTTTTCGGGCTTATAAGGCTGCCATTAATATCCATACCCGCAGATACATTCGAACCACCGGGCAAATCGTAATTATAAGGCCCTTTAAATGTTGGATAAAAAGCAAGGTTTAAAACAGGCAGGTTAATAGGTGTTCCGGTTGCAGATTGTTCCTGTGGGAAAATTTCTGTTTGAAGAACCATACGAATCCTGTCATCCGACATTTCAGCTGTTGTTTCATTACTTGGAGTAACACCGCTTGTATTTTGCTGGAACAATGGATCTACAACATACCATGCCATTTTTGCACGGTTATAACCATATCGTAAATCATTATTGAAGGATGCCTCCGGAAACTCTGTTGGTTGTCCGCCCGGGGTACTTGCAAGCGACCATGTGAGCGGTTGGGAAATATCAATAAAACTTTCGCTGCCTTCAAAATCATCGATGTATGCATTTCCCATATTTCCAATATAGGAAGGGTGGCCCGGAATCATAACCGCAACCTCTGAACTCGCTGTGATTTCTGATGCCGCTTTGGTGTGAATGAATGGAAGTTTATCTACTAAATTTGTAAGGAATGGAGCAGGCTTTTTGAAGTCCCCATTTAAGCCCAACATCGTGTTCGATACTGGCTCCTGACCAATGCTCACAATTTGCGTTAAAGGATGTTCGGTATAATTAACAACAGTAGCGCCGAGGTTAAAATCCTTCGACATCATATAATCAAAATGCTCCCCAAAAAATGTTTTTGACTGAATACTGAACAAGGCATTATTTTCCAACGAAACTGAGATAGGTGTACCTGAACTCATCAAACCCTGGTTAAGAATTTTCACACGGCCTAGAGTGTAGTCTACTGAGTAATCCACATTTTCGGTAAGTTTTATTCCTCCGGCAGTAACAATCACAGACCCCTGCGGAATATTCATTGCACCTAAATTAATATCCGAACTTGCAGAAGATTGGAAACTACCGCGTATCCAATACCGGTCAAGGTTTGGCTGTTGTTGTGCTATAACAAGCAACGAGTCGTACAACGGCTGAAAGACATAGTTTTTTGCAAGGCCCGCATCACCTGCCGCCTTCATTTTCATATTTAAAAAATATCCAAAAGGTTCAACGGCAGGAAATACAATATATCCATTCGTTTTATCGATGGTAACTCCATCCAGAAAATCAAACAACCCATCCGGAACGCGGTCACCCGATTGGTCCAACTGGTCTAATCCCATTACAGAAAGAAGTTGTTTTCCCTTCAGGTTTCCTTGCGGAAGGTATGGAATATCATACCCGGTGGCAGCATTGGAATACCAAAGATTCAACACAAAATTTTGTGAATTGATTTGGTAAGAACCCAAGGCATAAATATTTTTCATCATCAGGTTCCAGATCGGCTGGCTCGGGTTTACGTTGGTACTCTTCAGCAATTTTACTACAAGCTCATTTGTAGTAGGAACCCCATCGGTTGAAAATTGCCCTACCTGGTAAACTTTTCCGTTTAATGTATACTGATAAGCTACCGCCAATACCTGATCATAATTCAAAGGCTGCCTTAAGGAAATATATCCTAAGCGTGGGTTAAGGGTATATTCCGTAGGTTGCAACATACGGGCAAGGTCAATCTTTTCAAAATCGGTTACCAGTTGAAACCCTTTTGATTGCAACGCAGAAATTGCGCTTGTCGGAGTAGATACACCGAGGGTTCTTTCTAACATCCAAGGGTCTAATGAGTTTACGGAGTCTGCAGGAGGATATTTACCACCGGGTAAGAAACCATATTGGCTATTCATGGTAACATGGCTTCCTGTTTTCTCGGTAAAATGCGGCTGGCTTTCACCCAAATCACTAAATCCAAGAACATAACGGGTATTCTGAGTTGCCGTGCTGGTATTTGTTACCCATACTTCAACACGTGTAATAGTAACCCCCGAACTGATGATTGGTAAATGCGCTAATGCGGTATCATAATTATCCCTGAAATACTGGGCTAAGAAATAGTGCTGGTTGGCCATGTATTGGTCAGCCTTTATGTTGAAACTGGTAGTTTGTGCACCATTTTGAACGGTTATGGTTTTCTTGTCGCCTTTTTCCTGTGCATAAACAGTAGTCGAGGTCAACCGTCCGAATTGCAACTTCGTTTTTACACCGAACAAGCTTTGGCTACCGGTAATAAGGGTTCCGGGGAGAGGGAAAGTAACATTACCTGCGTCAATTTCCTTAATAATGTCATCCTCCTTACCCATATAGGCAAGCTTCATCTGATTCTGGAAATCGAAGGTTGCTTTGGTGTTGTAGTTGGTAGTTAGTTTAAGCTTTGTCCCTATCTGCCCCGTTACACTTAGCTGTATATTTTCATCAAAATTAAAGGTAGTTAAACTCCGCTGTGCAACAGGCAGTGCAGGGTTTTCCATCTTTGAGTTATTAAACCCGAATGTAAGTTCAGCAGACCCTTGCGGAATAATATTTACTGTATTCCCCCCAAAAATATCTTCAAATAATTTACCTCCTATTTTTATCGGCGGTATCAACGCCTTCTTCTGAGATTGGGTTTGAGTAGCCGCTTCTACTTTTTGTTTGAAATAGTTTTTCTCAGCCTGCCTCCACATATATTCCTGATACTGATCAGAATCCATTTCTGTTGGGATGCGATAATCCCGGTTACCCATCTTCTGGTAAACATCATATTGTCCGGTCTTGGTATTGTATTGAACATCCGTTTTTACGTTGGAAGGGTTCGAAAGCCTAAGTCCCCCATCCGGATTATAGAGGGGATTTATTTCGCCGGACTGGTCAACAAAAGGGTATGGAAGATCATTACTGTATCCCAGTGAATCGGTATCGGCCGGGCACACATAGTGATACGTGAATATAACCTTGGAATAGTCGGCTGCTTTGGCCTTTGACAGGCAAAGCAATGACATTATCCCAAGGATAAAGAGTGCGTATTTTTTAATAGAGGTCAACTAATTTTTGCTTAACAATAAAGAGTAAAATGTTGCAATAAGCTGATAGGTTAAATGGTTAGTTTTATTAGATTTGAGGGGACGAAATTAAAAGTTTTTCAATACACTTTTAACCAATTCTTCCAGGGAGATGGAATTTCCTCCCTCGCGAATGATTTTATCGACTGCTTTTTCTGCTGCATTTCTGGCAAATCCAAGTGTTTCAAGTGCATTTAACGCCTCGCTTCTTAAATTATTGTGTACCATTCCCAATAAGGGTGATGAACCAAAATTTTCTTTCCCAACCTTCCCTTTCAGGTCAATTATGATACGTTGGGCTGTTTTTTCGCCTATTCCCTTAATTGCCTTCAGGCGGCTCACATCCCCGTTAATAATGGCATTTTGAATATCATTCGGAGACATAGATGAAAGCATAACCCTTGCTGTGGCAGCTCCCACCCCAGATACACTTATCAGGTCACGGAACATTACTCGTTCCTCAGGTTCTGCAAAACCATAAAGCACATGCGCATCTTCCTTAATTGCCTGATGAGCATATAATTTACAGTCTCCCGTTGCGGGTATTTTATCAAAGGTATTTATGGAAATATTCAGCAGATAACCGATTCCATGACAATCGAGGACCACATAAGCAGGATTTTTTTCAACTATCTTTCCGTGGAAGTATTCGTACATAGGCTTATTATGAAAGGCATAAAAGTAAGATTTTTTAATAGATACCCCCTCTACTTCACTTACATTTTACCTAAATCCAGTGATTGCTGAAAATCAAGAATAGGTGAAAACTTCTATTTTGTTACATTTGAGGCGATTATACCCTAATAAAAGCCAGGCACTATTTATCATGATAGACTTTCTCAAAAAACATTTTAAGCGCGAGCATCTTCTGGCTATCAAAAAGATATATGATGGAATTTTGGGTTTCTTTTTTCAAGTCCTCGATATAATTTTACTCCCTTTAACAATCCTCTATGCTTTCTTCTTTAAAGCATCAAGGAAACGGGTTTTCAAAAATCTTCCTTTAACAAAGGCTATGTTGCTTAAGATTGGTGTCTACCCTATAAGAGACCACTATTACGAACCACTTTTTAATCCTAAACATTTAAAACGCTCCTTAAGGGATGACCGGGATTTACCCGGAATTGATTTCAATATTCCTACCCAATTAGGGATTCTTGAAAAATTTAATTACAACGAAGAACTGGTAAAATTTCCTTTTGAGAAAGTAGATAATAAAATTCAATATTGTTACAACCATGGCCCGTTTGGTCCCGGCGATTCCGAATATCTCTACAATTTGATTCGGCTTTTCAAGCCCGGAAAAATTATTGAAATTGGTTGTGGCTCCTCTACCCTTATGGCAATTAATGCCCTACGGAAAAACAAGGAGGAAGACCCCAACTACCTTTGCGAACATACTTGTATTGAACCTTTCGAACATCAATGGTTAAAAGAGTGCAATGTAAATGTGGTAAGAAGTTTGGTGGAGAATACGGACAAACAAATTTTTAAAACATTAGAAAAAAACGACATCCTGTTTATTGATTCCTCTCACATAATCCGCCCTCAGGGCGATGTGCTTTTTGAATACCTTGAAATATTGCCCATTTTAAATTCGGGTGTATTGGTGCATGTCCATGATATTTTTACCCCTAAAGATTATCTGGATGCCTGGGTTAACAAAGCCCAATTATGGAATGAACAATATCTGCTGGAAGCCTTTTTAAGCAATAATAAAGACTTTGAAATTATTGGTGCCACCAACTTTTTAATGCATCACTATTATGAACAATTCTCAGCCAAATGCCCAGTTCTTAAAACTACAGGGGAGTATGAGCCGGGTTCGTTTTGGATGAGGAGGAAATAGAAAGTATGTTTCCTTTTACAATAAAATATAAAATCAGACTCGATAATCAGGGGGAGAAAATAAATACAGAAAAACTGTTTGAATACATCACTTCGTATGTAAAAAACAATAACGGGAGGGTTATTGAAGTAACCTCTAATGCCTTAACGGTTGGAAGAAATTCCTGGAGCACCCCTGGTGATATATTCAGGCCAATTAACAAAGGTATTTTCACTTTTTATGATGGTACCCTCACTTTTGAATTCTCCTTAGGCCTCATTTTTATTTTCGCACCTTTCTTTATTCTATTTTTCACCTGTGAAACCCTAGCCTCGCCAGCTCGGCATGATGTTGCAAGTTGGTTCTTTATTACTGTATTCATGCTTGGCTACCTTAATGTTTTAACCGCAGCATTTTGGTATAAAGATATGCTTAAAGAAATTTCAAAGGGCTTTAAAGGCTCGGAGAAGAGTAAAGAGATTTAGTTTAACTCATCGTTCTTATAAATACCTCCTCGGCGCATACTTATCCCTGTAATGCATTTTATGAATCTTATGGCTGGCACAGGAAATAAAAAACAGAGCTAAGAGATAAACGATAAGTGATAAGTATTTTGCTTTTCGGCTCATCTCTCATCACTTATCACTCATCATTTGCCTCTTGATTGTGCATCAACCACAGCAATGGTCACCATGTTTACAATTTCCCTTACGGAGCAACCTAATTGTAAAATATGTGCAGGTTTTTTCATACCTAATAATATTGGACCTATGGCTTCCACGTCTGCAATTTCCTGCATCATTTTATAGGCAATATTTCCGGAAACTAAATTCGGGAAAATGAGTGTATTCACACTCTTATTTACCAGTTCTGAGAATGGAAATTGTTCTTTCAGTAAATCATTGTTCAAGGCAAAGTTGGCCTGAATGTCTCCATCCACAATCATCCCGGGGTATTGGTCATGCAATATAGAAACTGCTTTCGAAACTTTATTAGGTATATCACCCTTCACCGAACCGAAGTTGGAGTAAGACAACAAGGCAATCCGCGGGACAATATTAAATTGCTTCACACAATTAGCTGTTAATACAGTTATTTCAGCCAAATCTTCTGCTGACGGGTCAATGTTCATAGTAGTATCAGCAAGGAAGAACGGGCCTTTGCGGGTAAGCAACATATACATACCGGCCACACGTTTCACGTCCTGGCGTGTGCCAATAGTTTCCAGTGCTGCACGAATTGGATCAGCATATTTGCGTGTGATTCCTGAAATCATGGCATCTGCTACATCCGTTTCAATCATCATGCCTCCAAAATAATTCCGGTCACGCATAATCTTTTTCGCCTCAAACAACGTATATCCCTTTCTCTTTCTTTTTTCCCAGAAAGCCTGTCCGAAATGATGGCGCCTGTCTTTTTCCTCATCGCTGCGAGGGTCAATAATTGGAACATCTTCAAGGTTCAGGTTGTACTCTTTTATCAAAGATGTAATTTTGTTTTTATCCCCTAAAAGAATTGGTTTTGCTATGCCCTCATCCCTTACCTGCTCAGCAGCTTTCAGAATTTTATAATGGTCAGCTTCAGCAAATACAACTCGTTTGGGGTTTTCTTTTGCTTTTGATGTTAGCCCTTTCAACAAGTCATTATCAAGCCCGAGACGTTTGGTTAATTCATGACTGTATTCTTCCCAATCTAATATGTTTATACGTGCAACACCTGAGTCGATTGCTGCTTTGGCAACAGCAGGCGGTACGGTTGTTATAAGCCTTGGGTCAATTGGTTTTGGAATAATATAATCCGGCCCGAAAGTCAAATGACGCGAGCCATAAGCAAGATTTACTGATTCCGGCACGGGTTCTTTCGCAAGTCCGGCAATAGCATAAACAGCTGCCATCTTCATGGCTTCATTAATACGTTTAGCACGCACATCAAGCGCACCTCTAAAAATAAAAGGGAATCCCAAAACGTTATTAACCTGGTTAGGATAATCGGAACGTCCTGTTGCCATAATTACGTCCTTGCGCGCTGCTGTAGCTTCGGGGTATGAAATTTCAGGGGTTGGATTGGCGAGTGCAAAAACAATCGGGTTATCAGCCATACCCTTGAGCATATCGGCAGTTACGACATTTCCTTTCGAGAGACCAATAAATACATCAGCACCTTTCATTCCGGCTTTTAAATCTTTGGCTTTTTTATCGGAAATGAAAAATATTTTTTCTTCTGTCAAATCTTTGCGGTCCTTATCTATCAAGCCTTTGCTATCGAACATCATAATGTTCTCGCGCTTCGCTCCAACAGCAATATAAAGGTGTGCACATGATATTGCTGAAGCCCCTGCGCCATTAATTACAATCTTTACTTCATCCAGTTTTTTACCAGCAATTTCGACGGCATTAAGCAGGGCTGCGGCTGAAATAATGGCAGTTCCGTGTTGGTCATCGTGCATTACAGGAATATCCAATTCATCGCGGAGCCTGCGTTCAATTTCAAAACACTCCGGCGATTTGATATCCTCCAGGTTTATTCCACCAAATGTGGGAGCAATAGCTTTTACTGCGGCAATAAATTTTTCCGGATCGGTGGCATCTACTTCAATATCGAACACATCAATATCAGCAAATATTTTGAATAAAATTCCTTTTCCTTCCATCACAGGTTTCGATGCTTCGGGACCAATGTTCCCTAATCCTAATACTGCGGTGCCATTACTAATAACCGCTACCAGATTACCTTTAATGGTGTATTTATAAACATCGTCCTTATTTTCGGCTATCCTTAAACAAGGTTCTGCCACCCCCGGCGAATAGGCTAGTGAAAGGTCGCGTTGAGAACTATGCGGTTTGGTAGGGATTACCTCAATTTTTCCGGGTCTTCCCATCGAGTGATATTCAAGTGCGTCTTCTGTGCTTATGTTTGCCATAATCAGTTAAAAGTTCATAAAGTTTATAAAGTTCATAAAGTCAAAAGCTGATAGTTCTGACAGTATATATCTTTGCGGTCTGAAAGACAAAATTAACAAACTACACGGAAACCCACACATTAACTATATATGACCGAACCTATAAAACTCACGCAATACAGTCATGGCGCTGGCTGTGGCTGTAAAATATCCCCTAAAATACTCGATAATATTTTACACTCTTCGCTACCTAAAACGGCCTATAAAAATCTGATTGTTGGAAACGAAAGCAAAGATGACGCAGCCGTATATGATATTGGTGGAGGGAAAGGAATCATCAGCACTACCGATTTTTTTATGCCCATTGTTGACGATCCATTTACTTTCGGGAAGATTGCTTCAGCCAATGCCATCAGCGATATATTCGCTATGGGCGGAACTCCAATGATGGCAATTGCAATACTGGGTTGGCCCATCAATAAAGTGCCCCTTGAAGCAGCCCAGCAAGTAATGGAAGGCGCCAGAAGCATGTGTAAAGAAGTTAACATACCGTTAGCAGGAGGACACAGTATTGATGCACCCGAACCGATTTTTGGCCTCGCAGTTACCGGTATGGTAGATTTAAAGAATTTAAAACGGAATGATACCGCTCAGGAAGGTGATTTACTATATCTTACAAAACCCATAGGTATTGGTATATTAACTACTGCAGAGAAAAAAGGCATCTTAAGGAAGGAAGATGAAGGATTGGCCGCATCTATAATGATGATGGTAAACCGACTTGGCAAGGATATAGGTCCGATAGAAGGTGTTCATGCCATGACGGATGTAACCGGTTTCGGATTGATGGGCCACCTACGTGAAATGTCTGAGGGTAGCGGACTTTGCGCAACTGTGCATTTCGATAAAGTAAAACAGATTGCAAACCTTTCGGAATATATTTCTCAAGGTTCTATACCTGGTGGAACAATGCGTAACTGGGATAGCTATGGCTCGTTCATTAACCTGAAGGATGAAACACAAAAAGCCATTTTATGTGACCCACAGACTAGTGGAGGCTTGCTTATTGCAGTATCCCCCAAGTCAAAAAAGGAGCTGGAGCATTTAATGGAAAAGGCAGGATTGGAAAGACATTTGGAACCAATTGGAGAATTAAGAAAATGTAAGGAAGGTGAAAAATTAATTACCGTAATATAACTTTGCGCTCTTTGCGTAAACTTTCTTTGCGAACTTTGCGGTTACTGTATTAGATATTAAATATGGCAGAAGAAGAAAAAATAGTAGTGCAGACCATGGCTGAAATGACTGCCAAAGGAGAATCTCCGGAGGTGTTGTTTTGGGTAGGTTGCTCAGGTAGTTTTGATGACCGTGCGAAAAAAATCACCACTTCTATTGTGCGCATACTGCACAAAGCCGGAATAAAATTTGCTGTACTTGGCACAGAAGAATCTTGCACAGGCGACCCTGCCAAGAGAGCCGGAAACGAGTTCCTATTTCAGATGCAGGCTATAAATAATATTACTATTCTGAATGGCTACAACGTAAAAAAAATTGTGACCGGATGTCCTCATTGCTTCAATACCATTAAGAACGAATACCCATCCCTGGGCGGAACCTACGAGGTAATGCACCATACTGAATTTATCCGCAACCTGCTCGATACAGGAAGAATAAAAATTGAAGGTGGTTCATTCAAAGGCAAAAAAATAGTTTTTCATGACCCTTGTTATTTGGGCCGTGGTAATGACATCTATGAAGCTCCCCGCGAAGTAATTTTGAAACTAGATACCATGCTAGCCGAAATGAAACGCAGCAAAGAAAAAAGTTTTTGTTGCGGTGCAGGGGGAGCACAAATGTTTAAAGAAGCTGAAAAAGGAAATAAAGAAGTAAATATAGAACGTACAGAGGAAGCCCTCACCACCTCGCCTGAGGTGATTGCCACTGCCTGCCCCTTTTGCATGACCATGATGACCGACGGCATAAAACACTTTAACAAAGAAGGTGAAGTTAAAGTATTGGATGTAGCGGAATTGGTGGCGGAGGGGATGAAGAAGTAATTTGAATGTTAAGATTTATTGCAATATTTCTAATTATATTTTCCACTTTCTCCTGTTCATTAAAACCATTCGGGGAAGGCGAAATATATCTTATACCAAAGGGGTACAAAGGATATGTATTTATATTTTATAATCAAAAAGATGGAACTCCAAAAGAATACAATAAAAATAGTTTTAGGATTTATCGAATTAATAATAAAGGAATATTGAAGACGCAATTTGACGTTAATAAAGGTGATATTCTATTAGCAAATATCAAATTTTATTATGGAGATAGTATTCACGAAAGCGGAGAATTAAAATGCCATTGGACAGGTAATGAACCAAAGGATAGTTTTGCTATTTTCTCGTCCAAAGATGGTTCAGTTGGAAATCTTTTTTGGTCAAACTTTATAATTGATAGTGCTTCTAATCTAAATAAATATGATTTTGCATATGTTGAGATTAAAGATACTTATGATTCTAATAGAGTAATAGAAAGACAGAAAAAGAACTAGTACGAAATAAACATTTATTTTGATGTCTCAAGCCACCCTCTCCGTCCGCGAAATACAAAAGTCAGATATAGATTTACTGATTAACTATTGGGTGCATTCAGGTGCTGAACATATGGCAAGGATGGGAGTAGACATGGCTAAGATGCCTGATGAAAAAGCCTGGAGAATATTGCTCTCAAAGCAGTTGAGCCAACCATACGAACAGAAACAATCGTATTGTATAATTTGGCAATTGGATGGTAAACCCATCGGGCATTCCAATGTAAGCCGGGTTGTTTTTGGGGAAGAAGCCTATATGCATTTGCATTTATGGAATCCGGATAGCAGGAAAAAAGGAATCGGTTCTGAATTGGTAAAACTTACCATTCCCTACTTTTTCAAAAACATGAAACTGAAGAAATTATTTTGTGAACCCTATGCTCTGAATCCTCCGCCCAATAGGACTTTAGAGAAACTCGGTTTTGATTTTGTAAAAGAACATATTACTACTCCGGGGTATTTAAACTTTGAACAACCCGTGAAACTTTGGGAATTGAGTTTGGAGAAATTCAATAAAATGAAACTCGCATGACCCGTATAAATGCAGGTATTCCACCGGCAGCCTTAACTGACCAGCACTTGTTAGCAGAACATAGGGAGATAAAAAGATTACCGGCTGTGTTTGCCAAAAACCCGAATCCAAGGGGCATTCCAAAGGAGTTCACATTGGGCACTGGTCATGTAAAATTCTTTTTAGATAAAGGAAAATACACATTGAAGCGGTACAAATTAATTTATGCAGAATGCATTAAACGCGGTTTTGAAATCAGCAATTATAGCCTGAATTGGGAGGTATATAAACAGCATCCGAAACACCATAGGGACTATAAAGAAACCAGCGAAGCAGTAGAACTTCTAATGGAAAGAATTACCGAAAGGCTTAGTAACAGCAAGCAAAAGCCAAGGTATTACAAAAAAGAAATCAGTGTGGAGAAGGCAATAAAAAATTTGGCAAAGTGAATATACTGCGTCCAATATTTTCGCTTATCCCATCATTCCCATAATAAACTGCCATACGCCAACCATGCTTAAGATTATTGCACCGTACCACAAGAATCGTTTATCGGTAAGCATAGAAATAGCCGAAATGGCAATGGCAATCTGGAAAAAAGTGACGGACATGGCCAGCGTTTTATAGATTTCCAAATCAGCTTTCGACTCCTTTTCTGATTCGGTAGCTTCCTTAAAAATTTCCGCCTCCTCTTCTTTATATTTAACAAGCTTCTCTTTCAGCTTAATAGAGTCGGCAGTTTTACTTAGTAACATATTTTCTACAATGTCATACTTAATTGCCTTAGCCTGGTAATGCGCCCATTGGTCGGTTGATGCAATTTGCGAAATCATTGCTTCGTTGGAGTGATGCCCTGCCTGCAAGCTGCTAACGGCAGCCAATACAGCCATAATTGCTGTTGAAACTGCAAGGTAAAGCGTCCAGCCCTTTTTCTTTAATTTATGTCCCGCCTCTTCAATTCTCTCGTGTATGCTTTCGTGCAAATGTTCGGTAGGTACCTCAGGTTCTTCCATAGTAAGTTCATTAAGATTGTAAAGTTAATAAAGTTCTTTCTATAAACTTTTCATTTATACCTTTACGCACTTTATCAAATTAAGTGACCAAAGTAATCATATATACAGATGGTGCATCGCAAGGCAATCCCGGCCCGGGTGGCTTTGGTGTGGTGATGCTATCAGGAACCAAACGCAAAGAAATTTCTCAGGGATTCCGCCTTACTACCAACAACCGTATGGAATTGCTAAGCGTGATTGTGGCTCTGGAAGCCCTAAAGCAACCCCAAATGGAAATCAATATTTTCAGTGATTCTAAATATGTGGTTGATTCGGTAAGCAAAGGCTGGGTGTTCGGATGGGCTAAAAAAAACTTCCACAAGAAAAAAAATGCGGACCTCTGGAAACGCTTTCTATTAATATATCCAACCCAAAAAATAAAATTCCATTGGGTGAAAGGCCATGCTGCGAATGTGGAGAATGAACGTTGTGATGTATTGGCTGTGGCCGCAGCACAATCGGGTAGATTACATGTTGATGAGGGATACGAAAAAGATCGGGATTAAACTACTTTGGAATACTGTCCCGTCTAAGATATATGGGTTTTTTTTCTACCCTAAGTGTTCTTATGCAAGATATAATGAGTGTATCTTCATACACTGTCTTGCTTTCACCTAAATTTTTGAGTGCAAATAAGTCATTATAAATGACATTTATTATTCTACCATAATAAGGCTTAAGGTAATTTACACCATGAACTGATATAGACTGAATTTTGTTTTTTGATACCATTACAAAAATGTAAAAGTATAAGAAGTCAGTATCGTTTGCTTCAAAATAATTATCATCTCCATCTGAAAACTCTATTGCATATCTCGAAATATCATCTATTATTTTATCGTCTTTCTTTTTACCAAAACTCTTTTTCACAATTGGATTAGTATAGCAATTACCAAGTGTATCGTAATATTTTACTAATCCATTTTGTTCTTTGATTCTTATAATTTTTTTATTCAAATCAACTACTGTATCACTTTGAGAATAGGCTATACTAGTAAGAAGCAAGCAAATAATACAGGCAAGCGTTAATTTACAATTCGCCATTTAGAATTTAGCATTTATCAGGGTTTATCCTGAACTTTCAACAAGGTAATATCATAAATAACTACGGAGCTGGGTGGTATTTTATCCTTGTCTCCTGCAATGCCTTGTGCAAGATAGGATGGGATAATAAAAAGTCCTTTATCTCCTTTGTGCATTAATTGCACAGCCTGGTGTAC
This sequence comes from uncultured Bacteroidota bacterium, assembly GCA_903901055.1. Taxonomy (GTDB): domain Bacteria; phylum Bacteroidota; class Bacteroidia; order JABEUT01; family JABEUT01; genus JABEUT01. Next base: position 22,393 of record CAIUPO010000090.1, on the reverse strand, counting down.
ACCGCTTTCCACATCATCTTTACCGACACGGAATTCTCTTGGACCATCATTTTTTGAATCGTAGCATACGGTGTCGCTTAGTAGGCTAATGGTATAAGCAATTTGAATATAGTCGCCAACCTTAGCAAGATCTCCGTTGCCGTGTTCATAAATCATATAGTGGATACCCGTTGTAGTGGTTTGCATTGAAAATTTATGCACCTGTATATACTGGTTAATCTCATCCGTTTCCTGACGGATATATTTTATCTGTGACGGGATAAGTTGCTTGTTTACCTGCTTCGAATCAGGCAGCGGGATGGTATTATTGCCTTGCTGCTGCTCATTGTGGCAACTGCAAAAAAAAGAAACCAATAAAAGAAAAAGAATGCGCTGCATTGATAAGGCTTTTATCCCTTTAACTCTTTTTTATAATCTGAAAGTAATGTGAGAAAACGAATAATAGTTTCATCCATTGATAAATCACTTTTTCCTCCGGCAGCATTTCTGTGGCCACCACCATTAAAGTGATTTCGAGCGAACTGATTTACATCAAAATTGTCTTTCGAGCGGAATGAAATTTTTATTTCTCCATCTTTTAATTCAGTAAAGAGTGCCGAGAAAACGATACCCTTAACAGATGTTGGTTCGTTAACCAGTCCTTCTGTGTCGCCATCTTTGTAGTCAAATCTTTTTAGTTCGCTTTGCGTGAGCGTAATAAATCCGGTTGCAAAATCGGGAAGGATTTTCATTTTCTCTGTTACGGCATATCCTAACAATCGCAAGCGAATGTCCCGGTTATTATCGTCGATGAAGCGGTGTATTTTTGCAGTCTCTGCACCATGCCTCATTAATTCAGCGACTACCTCATGGGTATGAGCAGTAGTGCTGGAAAAACGGAAAGATCCTGTATCGGTCATTATGCCTGCATAAAGGCAATTGGCAATGTCTTTGTGAATTTTTTTATTGTCGCCTAAAAGGGTTATAAAATCATAAACCAGTTCGGCAGTAGATGATGCCCCTGCGTTATGGTAGGCATATTCTGCAAAATTTTCAGGTTGCGGGTGATGGTCGATAACCAGTCTGTAAGCTTTTGATTTTTTAACGGCGATTTCCAAATCTCCTATACGTTTCAGCGAATTGAAATCGAGGAATATAATAAGTTCTGCCTTTAATATCGCCTGATTGGCAATGGTAGCAGTCTTTTCAAAGTCGATCACTGATTTGGTTCCTGGCATCCATTTTAAAAATTCGGGATAAGCATTAGGCGAAAGCACACTTACTTTATGTCCAAATTTTTCAAGGTAGCTTTTCATTCCCAGTGATGAGCCAACAGCATCGCCATCGGGCGATTTATGCATAATAATGGCTATCTTAATTGGTGTACCAAGTATTTCTTTTAACTTGGAAATTTGTTTGTCGGTTAGCACAAAAAGGATGTTTATAGTGCAAATTTAGCAGGATTCTGACGATATACTACTAATATGCCTCTATAAATGATAATTCAAGTTGCAATTCAAGGGAGTGTCATAGCTTTCCTTATCTTTGCGCCCTCACAAAAAAATAACGGTATTTTATGGCAACAAACAGGACATTTACAATGGTTAAACCGGACGCTTTTTCAGCCGGTAATTCAGGTGCAATTTTAAGTATGATTGAGAAAGCAGGTTTTAAACTTATAGCAATGAAAATTACGAGGTTAACCCCTCAAACTGCGGGTGCTTTTTACGAAGTTCACAAGGAACGCCCTTTTTATGGAGAGTTAGTAGAATTTATGTCATCCGGGCCAATTATTGCAGCTATCCTTGAAAAGGATAATGCAGTAGTTGATTTCCGCAAATTGATAGGCGCTACCGATCCTGCCAAGGCAGATGAAGGAACTATCCGTAAATTATATGCAAAATCGATGGGTGCTAATGCAGTTCATGGTTCAGATAGTGATGAAAATGCAGCAATTGAAGGCAACTTCTTCTTTTCGAACTTAGAAAGAGTATAATGAAGGGAAAAGTTTATAAAGTTCATAAAGTGAAAAGGTTAAAACTTGTTTTTATCTTTATTAACTTTCTACTTTTTACTTTAACCTTAAGTGCTCAATCTCAACAAGACTCCAATTATGGAGGCCAGTTTTCATTTGGAGTGCGGAATACCCTAAGTTCCTTTACCGATGCTAAAAGTATTGGTATGGGAGCAGGTGGCCAAGCCCGAATCAGGCTGGCCAAACAGATAAACACCGAATGGTTTGCCGATTATATTGCTACCGATATACAAGGCTATGGCTACCGCCATGATGTGCATATTGGCTGGTCGGTGTTGTTTTATTTCAGCCACAACCCGCTTACAAAAGGAAAGGTTACCCCCTATTTTTTAGCCGGACATTGTTTCGATTATACCCAGGTAGTTTCAGAATGGCCCGGAGTGCAAACCGGAGTTAGATGGAGCAGCGCTGTACAATGCGGTTTTGGCATACATTATAACCTTACCCAGTTTTTCGATGTTTCCCTTCTCTAGCAATATATGGTCCACCTTGGTACCGATATTAATTCGAGTATAGAAACCGACCCTGCTACCGGATATACTTATATGAATATTACCCGGCAATCTGGCTTTTCGCTGGAAGGACACTTGCTTACCACCCTTAGTGTTAACTATCAATTAGGAAAATTATGGGGAAGAAAGTAGCATACACCTTAATTAGTTTCCTTTTTGCAAGTGGATTATATGCCCAACAACCGGTTCGAGCATCACAAATAGATAGCCTTAAGACAGTTCTTAAGACCGTTACTGGTGGAACTCAAGGTGATTATGGTGACCATTCAGGTGGAATAGTTTCCAGTTTTAATTATAAAGGCATACTTCGTGGTACAGCCAACTTTGCCTTAGGCGATATGCCCCAACTAAGTATTACCAATGCTTATCTTACCGGCAACCTGGAATACTATGCCAGTTCCCACATTTCCATACGAGGTGAAAGTTACTTATTCCTCAATTCGCTCACCAAAAACAGCATTTTACAGGATAACGACATTATTTATTTTGGGGCATTTTACCATTTTATGCCCAATAAACATTTCGACCCGTTGTTTGGCATCCAGCCGGGGATAAGCCATACACAAATTTCCATTCCCAATAGTGGATTAAGTGCAGATGCCGAAACTACCATTTGCCCGCTTACTTCCTTTATGGGAGGCTTTAATTTTTATGCCGAAAAATGGTTCCACTTTCAATTTAATATCCGCTACACTATTGGCGAACACCTTACCACCGGTGATTTGACCAACATAAGCGAAATAAGCGTGAACTTCGGGCTGGGCTTTAACATCAATGTGCTGAAGAAAAAGAAATAGGATTCTTCTTCTTTTAATTGCTGATTTCTTCCCTCTTATAAAAATAGTAATTAGGATTTAGCCACTTTTGATTGCAAAAACAAGCTAAAAAAAGCAAGGAATTAGCAATGAGTTTGCAACGAAAAAGCACGGAATTAGCAATGAATTAGCAACGGGGTCTATTTTTTAGCATATTGAAAATGAGCATATTATAAACAATATCATTGCAAAATGCAATAATTTGCAATGAAAAAACGGGAACAATTTCCCTAAAAAGGCTTGCCATATTTTCATTTTTTGATTCATATTACAAAGGTACATCACCAAATAGTGTTTTCTTAAAAAGTCAATAACCTCAGTAATTCCTCATCTTTTTGTTGACATAAATCCATTTACTTTGCAACCTCGTATTTAATAAGGTGCATTCCCTGTCCACCCAACCTTTATACCTTAATTAATATCTAACTTTGTACAAACTTAACCCATGAAGAAAATTTTTTCTATTCTTCCCCTCTCCCTGATTTTTATTTGTTCCAATATATTGGCTCAGGCTCCTGCTGCAAAAATGCAGGGCTCTACAACTGACTGGATAAGCCTCATGAAGGATGGTAATTCAAATTTCTATGATGTTCAGAATGCATTTAACAACTGGTATGCCACCCAACCACACCCTGAAATGACGGCCGGTGAGGATGAAGAAGAAAATGGAAATTATTTATTATTCAAACGATGGGAATGGTATATGGCTCCCCGTGTTTATCCTTCAGGCAAACTGCCAAACCAGCAATCATTGGCTAATGAATACAAGGCATTTCTGAATACACACGCTGCCGAAAGTAAAACGGTGCATCAGATAACCGCATCTTCCAACTGGAGTTATATCGGAAATACATCTGCCCCATCAAATACCAATGTTGGCAGGGTAAACCGTGTGCGTTTTGACCCGACAAACAGCAATACAATTTATGCTTGTGCAGCCAGTGGCGGATTATGGAAATCAACCAATGGAGGAACCTCATGGTCAACCAAAACAGATAAATTGTTGGCTCTGGGAACAAGCGATGTTGCTATTGATCCTACCAATACAAATATTATGTATCTCGCCACAGGCGATGGAGACGGAGTGCTTTCCTATTATGGTGCCCCTACCACAATGGGCGTTCTGAAATCTACCGATGGAGGAAATACATGGAATCCTACCAGCCTTTATTATACACTTCAAACAAGTGGTCCTTCTTACATAACAGTAAACCAACTCATAATTGATCCGACAAATCCATCCATTTTAATGGCAGCCGCTTCTATTGGCTTGTATTATACTCGCGATGGCGGTTTATCATGGTACCTCGTTTTATCGGGAAATTTTAAAAGTATAGAATTTGCACCCGGAAACTCATCTATTGCTTATGCAGCAACTGCAAGCGATCAGTTTTACCGCTCAACAGACGGAGGACAAAATTTTTCACAGGTTACTTTACCATCTTCAACATCCACCGGCAGATTGCAAATAGGTGTTTCGCCTGCTAATGCCAATTATGTTTATGTTTTGGGTGGTGATAAAACCACGAATGCTTATTCCGGGGTTTGGCTATCAACCGATCAGGGCGCAACTTTCGCATTACAATCCAGTTCACCTAATTTGCTGGGATGGAAATCGAATGGTTCAGATAATTCAGGCCAGCAATGGTATGACCTTGCTATCGCTGTTGACCCAACCAACGCAAGTAATGTAATGGTGGGCGGGGTACAAATCTGGCGTTCTACCAACGCAGGGGTTTCCTGGACATTAAATGCTGACTGGACCGGCACCCGTGCCGCTTATGTACATTCCGATATTCACCATATTTTATTTTATCCAACCAGTTCAAATGCTATTCTGGCTGCCTGTGACGGAGGTGTTTTTAAAACAACTAATACCGGGCCAAACTGGGGAGATATCAGTAGTAATCTTGAGATTTCCCAACAATATAGCATCGGGCTTTCTGCCAGCAACGCTAACATTTGGTTAACAGGATGGCAGGATAATGGAACCATACGAGACAATGCTGGAACTTTCGACGGAGTTATCGGCGGAGATGGAATGACCTGCTTTGTTGATTATTCAAACAACAATTACATGTATGGCACTTCCGATGGAGATTTTCAGATTTCTTCAAACGGAGGTAATTCTTTTAAATCAATAGGAATAACTACCACTGAAACAGAAAACTGGGTTCCTCCATTTGTTCAGGACCCATCAAATTCACAAACGCTTTATGCAGGTTTTGAAAATGTTTGGAAGACAACAAACCGAGGAACTAACTGGAGTAAAATAAGTTCGTTTGGAACTGCCGGTGCAGCATTGGTTTCAATGGCAGTTGCACCATCGAATGATAAATATATTTATGCAGCTCAAAATGCAGGACTATATACTACCACGAATGGAGGAACCACATGGACCAGCATTAGCAGCGGATTGCCAACAAGTTCCGGATATATTACCGATGTAATAGTTGATCCTGCCAATCCTTTAAGAGTATGGGTTTCTTTCTCCGGATATAACAGCGGAGTTAAAATTTACCAGACAGTAACAGGAGGAACTTCCTGGAAAAATATTTCAGCAGGACTTCCAAACCTGCCTGTTAATTGCCTCGTTTATCAGACAGGTGGTGCTGCCGATGCAATGTATGCAGGAACAGATGTGGGTGTTTATTTCAGAGACACGACAGATACAAAAGGTACATGGGTAAGTTACAATACAGGCTTGCCTGATGTTATGATAGCCGATTTAAAAATTTACGCTCCGGGTAATTTGTTAAGAGCCGCAACTTACGGAAGAGGAGACTGGCAAACACCATTATATACTTCGCCTGCAGTAAAACCTGTAGTCAACTTCAGGGGTTATCCAACAACCATTTGCGCATCGTATGTAGTTCAGTTTTTTGATTCATCAGCAAACTCACCAACTGCATGGACCTGGACATTTGCCGGAGGTAATCCTGCCACTTCAACTGCACAAAACCCGAACGTGCAATATTCAACCGCCGGTAAATATTCTGTTAAATTGGTTGCATCAAATGCAGTTGGAAAAGACAGCAATACTTACAATAACTACATTACTGTAAATGCACTGCCTGCGGCACCTGCAATAACCCAATCATCTAACCACGATACGCTGACATGCACTCCTTCGAACATGCCCTATTACCAGTGGTTTTTAAGCAACGCTATGATTCCGGGAGCTAATTCATATCAATATTATCCGGTAACAACTAAAGGCAATTACAAAGTAACCATTACCGATAGTGCAGGCTGCTCGCTATCTGCAACCCATAATATAACACTGGTTGGCATTAATGAAATTTCGCTCGACAGGTTCGTAAGTATTTTCCCTAATCCTTCATCTGGTAATGTGGAGGTGGCACTTAACTTACCTGAGAATGGAGTTTACAACTTAACGGTTACAGATGTTCTGGGGCAGACAGTTTACGCACACAACCTTACAATTAACGGTGCATTTACAACCCAACTGAATCTTTCCGGCTATGGCAAAGGAATTTATTTCCTTTCACTGGTTGGCGATAATTCTAGGACAGTAAAGAAGATTATTATATATTGATTAAAGAGTGCTTAGTTATCAGTGGTCAATTATTACTGACCACTGATAATATGTACCTTTGTTTCCACTATCGCACTTAATACTTGTTCATCAGAATGTGGAACTGGCTTGCTAAACTTATTTTAAAAAACAGGTTGCTGTTATTGATTATAATAGCCGGCATCACTGTGTTTATGGGCTATCAGGCCAAGCAGGATAAGATTGCTTATAATTACATTCAGCTGCTTCCGGATGATGACAGCACCTGGGTAGATTATCAAAAATACCAGCAGATGTTTGGCCCTGATGGCACTGTAATGATTGCCGGCATGCAGGCCGATAGCTTGTTTACAAACGTTTCCCTTTTTAATGACTGGTATGCGCTTGACCATGCTATTAAACATACCGCAGGAATTAAAGATGTAATATCGGTTGCATCACTTTATACTGCTGTGAAAAATGACAGCCTCAATAAAATTGTGGTGGACACATTAATTACAAAAAAACCAACCACTAGGCTCCAACTCGACAGCATAAAAAAAGCAATTTACAGATTGCCCATTTTCGAAAACTTCATTTACAGCAAGCATACAAGTTCCACTTTGATGCTGATAACATTCAAAGAAAAGGATGTTAATACGATACGCAGAATTGCAATTGTAGATTCGGTGAAAGAGCAGATGGAGGCCTTCGGCAAGAAGTATAACCTCACTATGCATTATTCCGGAATGCCTTACATACGGACTACTATTTCGCGCAAAATTCAGAAAGAGATGTCCATGTTTATTGTGCTCTCCATTCTTATTACCGCACTAATTCTTTTGTTGCTTTTCCGTTCTTTTTATATGGTTGTATTCCCGCTATTGGTTGTTATGGTGGGTGTAATTTGGGCTGGGGCTTTTATAAATATTTGCGGTTATCAAATAACGGTTTTAACTGCACTTATACCTCCCCTCATCATGGTGATTGGTGTGCCCAACTGCATTTTGCTTTTGAATAAATACCACACCGAATACCGCTTGCATGGCAACAAAATAAAAGCGCTTCAACGGATGATTGGCAAAATTGGAATTTCGCTTTTCCTTGCGAATGTTACAACTGCAATCGGGTTCGCCGTATTCTGTTCCACGCATAGTGCGGCACTTGTGCAGTTTGGGTTAGTATCTTCAATCGGGGTTATGTGCACTTTTCTTATTTCACTTTTTCTTATCCCCATTATTTTCAGTTCGCTGCCTCCTCCAAAGTTAAAACAGACAAAGCATTTAGACCGAAAAAATACAATTGCAATCCTGAATAAGATTGACAAAATTGTTCATAAGGACCGGAAGATTATTTACGGTGTAGTTATTGTTGGGCTTATTATTTCATGTTATGGAATTTCCCGCATAAAAGCAATAGGATTTGTAGTAGATGACCTCCCGCAGAACGATCCTATTTACACAGATATGCACTATTTTGAAAATTGCTTTGGCGGCGTGATGCCTATGGAAATTAAAGTAGATACACGTCAGCCCAAAGGCGTTTTTGCTGAAGGTGGAAAAACACTTTACAAAATGGAGCGCTTACAGAGAATGCTGAAAAGCTATCCTATTTTTTCAAGGCCTTTATCAGTTGCCGAGGCTATAAAATTTGCAAATCAAGCTTACCATGGCGGAGATTCTAAATACTACATTATGCCTACACAAGGCGATTTGCAGGCCATTTCGCAATACATTAGCGTAGATAGTGGCAAACAAAATTTATATAAAGCATTTTTAGATACAAGCAAACAATATACGTGTATCGATTTATTCATGCAGGACATAGGCTCTGCAAAATTGAAGGAGGTGCTGACTTCGATTCAGCCGAGGGCAGATAGTATTTTCAATTATTCGGCAGCAACTAAAACGTGGCTTCCTGCTGACAAACGCTATAAATTAACCTTCACCGGAACCTGTGTAATTTTTTCCAAAGGAAATGACTACCTCGTGAAGAACCTTATTGAGAGTTTGCTTCTGGCTATCCTGCTAGTGTCGCTGGTTATGTATTTATTGTTTATGTCGGTACGAATGGTGATTATTGCAACTATTCCCAGTCTTATTCCGTTGGTGATTACGTTAGGATTGATGGGCTTTTTCAATGTGCATCTTAAACCAAGCACCATTTTAATTTTCAGTATTGCTTTCGGTATTTCATCAGACGGTACAATGTATTTCCTTACCAAATACAAGCAGGATCTCAAAAAGTATAAACTTAGTATTTCTGAAATAGTTTCGCTGGTGATAAAGGAAACCGGAGTGAGTATGATTTACACAGCAATGATATTAGCCTGCGGATTCATGATCTTTATTTTCTCCGGCTTTGGCGGAACACGGGCTTTGGGATTGCTTGTATCTGTTACACTACTGATGGCATATTCTTCTAATCTTATTGTGTTGCCTTCCTTCCTTCTTTCCCTTGAGAAAAGAATAAACCGCAAGGAAGAAATGAAATCGTTAATAGAGGTTGAGTTTGATCGTCTGGATGATGATCCTGAAGAAGACGAAGCTACTAAAGAAACAGGAAAAAAGAATTAAAGAACGCGTAAAATGTAGACCCCGCTTCGGTTTCCAGGGTATCTTCAGTAAACAGGGAAAGCATAAAAATCATCCAGAAAATAAAATACATATAGGTAACTATTTTTTTTGATTTTATCCCCGGATAAAGAATTGAAAAGATGAACCATGCAATTCCAATCAATCCAAACCCTACTCCTATTTCAAGGAATTGGTCATGGGCACGCAGTCGCCAGTTCTCTTTAAGTTTGGAATGTGTGGCATTGTAATAGTCGTTAAAAGATTTTGTGACATCTCCCGTTCCAACACCAATTACAGGGTTTTTACTAATAATATTCAGAGCTGCGTTCCAATACTCGAACCTCATAGTAAGGGAGTGTCCGTTAATGTCACCACCGCGTTGGTAATCTTTCATCTCCCAAAATACCTGGTACAACCGATATTGCATACTGCTTAATGAATTGAAACGATAGTTGGGAATTCCCATTTCAATTGCAGTAATATCTTTTGAGTTAAGCTGCCACACTCCCACGGAATCCTTCCTTAATCCCAGCGAAGTAATATATCTGAGCATGGTAGATTGAATTGGATTGCCTTTCAAATCCATACTGTCGTATGGAATTTTACTCCGCTTATTCCATTCATGTTTCATCTCTTTCCAGCAAACATATTCCACCCAGTAGTGGCCGTTCTCGGTGTATTCACCCTTCCAAAAATCATCCATGTATAAATTCCCGTTTACTGTCTTTTTTTCCAGTTTAGAAAAGTCCACTTTATCTGTCTTTGGAAAGTATGAATGATAGAAATGAATTACATAAACAGGTGATCCAATCAACCCGGCGGCAAAAAGAATAATGACCGATAAACCAATCAGAATTTTTTTCCTCCGGATTGCCCTAATGGCTGCGTAAATCAATAAGACCAGGCATATAATAATTAATATTACTACAGCAGTTAACGATTGCATAATGAGAAGGAAATAAAGGAACCATCCAATCCATGCGGAAGCTAATAATACTTGCCATGAAAACTTTTTTGAAAAGGCATAACGCGCCAAAATAAATATGGAAAGCACAATCATCATAGCAAGGCGGACAGGGGCAATGAATTCAGAAATATCATGTATGTCGGCTATTTTATCATGTATAAGAATATACATTCCATTGAAGGTTGCACAGGTAACTGCCAGCATAAAAATAATAATCACAAGTCTCTTTTCTTTTTCTAACAGTGGCCTTGTTGTAGAAAAAACAATGGGAAACAAAAAGAGCGGAAGTTTTTTATTCAGGTCTTCAAAACCATAACCAAAATCGGTTGTATGAAGCAACCCAAGTAGATGCATAACATAAAATGAACATAATACCCAAACAATCTTATTGCGAAATAAGGACTTGAATTTTGCAGCATAATTTCCTTCAACCAGCCAGTTTATTGCAAGCGCTGCCTGGCATATACTGTTGATGCCATTGGATAATGGCATACCTATGCAAACGCCTATCAAACCTGCTAAAAAGATATAGCGGTGAATCTGCGAGCGCAATGATGCGGTATCAGTTAATGATTCAGTGGTTGTAAACAATTCAATTAATTAACGGTAAAGATAGGATTCGAATAGATTAGTAGATTTCTTTAGTTATTTTTTTTTATGAATGCAAATTTACCTTGTATAACAGGTTCCCTATGGAATACCTCAATGGTAATAGTGTCCGGCAGGGTTTTTTCAGCGTTCCAATAATTCACATCATCTGAAAGGCTCGAGTCAGAAAACCTCTTAAATTTGATATCTCTATTTTTTTTACTCCATATCATCCATACGTATTTATATTCAGTTCCGCCATCATTAGGAACCATTTTTAGGTGTTCCACCCAAAATTTTGTTTTCAATATTGTATTTTTTAGATTACTATCTGAAGAAACAAAATCTGAACTTATTATATGATATGAGGAAACCCAAGTTCCGTTTTTCTTCGCCTCATCGGGTGAGCCACTACTTACCAAATGATAACAGCCAACGCAGTCACCCTTCATAGTTAGCATAGCAATCAACACCCCAAGCCCAAAGAGAATTGCCAAGTTTAAAATGACAAATAATGTAATACGTACTATTCTTTTACGATACATATTTTTCCTTTATAAACAGGTTCGTCTTTTTTGGCAATAATAAGAAGGGTATCGGGATAGTGTTTTAAAGTATTTATATACCCCGGATAGCTGAAGAATATTGTATCTCCCTTATGCTTATCTATCCATGTCAATGAACATCCTTCGCTTTCAAAAACATGCGTTAAATGAGCAGGCAAACAGAATACCGTATCTTTAAAAACGGAATCAGCAAAGTTGATTACCTCACCATTCTCTCCAAGCTTATAATAATCATAAGCTACTTTTTCAAACCATAATTCCTTATCGATGGTGTCTTTCCTTTTGCTTTCGGAAAGGAGCGAGTCATAAACATATTTACCAAAATATTTTCCCAAACTTTTGCTTTCCTCAATGCTTTTGCTGGTGTGCCAAAAGTGTGAAACCTCTTGTTTGGAGCAATGGTTATTCCATCCATCAGTAAGAAAAATACCTCCTAAAATTAACAAGCATATCCCCCATGAAATTAAATAATCTTTCCAAACTGGTTTCATTTTCATCAATCCCACAAATAGCTTTTTAACTTTACTTTAAAAGTCCAAATCATAATTAAATATGGTTACATATCTTTGCCCAAATTAAACTGACAAATGAATCTATTATTGCTTGGAAGCGGAGGAAGGGAGCATGCTTTGGCATGGAAATTGGACCAAAGCCCGCTGTTAGATGCCCTGGTTATTGCCCCGGGAAACGCTGGTACAGCGGATTATGGCCAGAATGTGAATATTGATATCCTTGATTTTGAGGCTGTAAAAAAATTAGTTTTAGAAGAAAAAATCGATTTGGTTTTGGTGGGACCGGAAGAACCTTTGGTAAGAGGCATCTACGATTTCTTTAAAGCAGATAAAGAACTGGCCTCAATTCCGCTTATTGGCCCATCGAAAAGGGGTGCTGAACTGGAAGGAAGTAAGGATTTTGCCAAGCAGTTCATGATAAAAAATCATATCCCGACTGCCCGTTATGAAACATTCACAAAGGAAACTGTTGAGGATGGAATTGCATTTTTAAAAACTTTGTCGGCGCCTTACGTTTTGAAAGCCGATGGCTTAGCCGCAGGCAAAGGTGTTGTAATTCCACATACATTAGCAGAGGCAGAATCAACCTTGCGTGAAATGTTGCTTGATGAAAAATTCGGAGCAGCAAGCAGCAAAGTAGTTATCGAGGAATTTTTGAGTGGAATAGAACTTTCCGTATTCGTGCTTACAGACGGAATAAATTTCCATATTCTGCCGGAAGCGAAAGATTATAAACGTATTGGCGAAGGTGATACAGGCCTTAACACAGGCGGTATGGGAGCAATTTCACCGGTACCGTTTGCAGATGCGGAATTTCTGGAAAAGGTTAAACAGCAGATTGTAATTCCAACCATCGAAGGATTAAAAAAAGATAATATAGATTACAAAGGTTTTATTTTCGTCGGGTTGATGAATTGCGATGGAGACCCTAAGGTGATAGAATATAATGTCCGCATGGGTGACCCTGAAACAGAGGTTGTGTTGCCACGAATTAAATCTGATTTAATAGAACTTTTATTAGGAGTTGCAAGCCAAACATTGGATGAAAATGAAATGGAATTTGATGAACGAGCCGCAGCAACTGTGATGATTGTCTCGGGAGGATACCCTGATAAATATGAAAAAGGCAAAGTAATCTCCGGTTTAGATGAGGTGACTGAAAGCATCGTTTTTCACGCAGGAACAAAACAAGATGGAGACAATGTTGTGAGTAATGGAGGGAGAGTTCTATCTGTAACATCCTATGGAAATACCCTAAAAGAAGCAGTCGCGACCTCTTACGAAAGCATTGCAAAACTTGATTTTGAAAAGAAATATTTCAGAAGGGATATTGGGAAGGATGTGGGGGCTTAATAAGCTAAGATTTAAGAATAAAGAGTGAAGAATTATTGCGCTTCGTGTACCTTCAACTTCTTAATTATTTCATTCGCACCCCCATCGCTATAAATTCCATAAGCATTTACTAGTACCCCTTTAATATTGTACCTTTCAGAAGATATGGCATATAATACCGATTGGTCCTCGGGATCGCTTTCGCCTTCAAAACGAAAAACCTTATCTACATTAAAATCATCAGGCGATAACTGAAATTGACCATTACGGCAATCAATACAGTTTTCTTTCAGGTTAAAATCTTCTGTATATCCTTGTTTTTTCAACCCGTTAATAGCTTCAACAAGTGTAGTATATGATTCCATGGCGGCTTTCAATTATATGTTTACATACAAATATACTCATTAATGGAATGAATCACAAAGCTCTGTTGATTAATGAACAATATCAGATGTTTACGGGTCTTTGTTTTTCGTACTTTTGTATCATGCAAATGATACCTGATTGAGAGCAGTAATACGTCATTGGATTTCGTCTGACCGAAAATTTTCAGGCACCTTAAAAAGCCTGTTGGGATTTTATCCTCATAACATTGCTCTTTACCGTATGGCTTTCCGCCACAAATCAGCCACGCAAGAATCTCCTGACGAAATAAATGAAAGCAATGAACGCCTTGAATATTTAGGTGACGCCTTTTTAGGCGCAATTGTTGCAGAGCATTTATTCTCTACTTTCCCCTATAAAGATGAAGGATTCCTTACCAAAATGCGCTCGAAAGTTGTGAGCAGGCATCACCTGAACACAATTGCCCGCAGGATGGGAATTCCTCAAATAATGAATATGAATGAGGCGAATTTTGCCGGAAGTTCTATTTATGGAAATGCATTGGAAGCCCTTATTGGCAGTATATATCTCGACTACGGCTACAAAAAAACAAAAGAATTTATTTTAACCCGCTTCTTTGGTTTATATGTTGATTTGCATGAACTGGAAACTATAGAAACTGACTTTAAGAGCAGGCTTACAGAATGGTCGCAGAAGGAAAAGCAGGGATTGGAATTTAAGGTTTTGCAGGAACCCCGTCAATCAAAGGATAAGGGTTATCATGTAGGCGTAATGGTGGGTAATTCATTGATTGCAGAAGCCAGTCATCACTCCAAAAAGCGTGCCGAACAAATGGCTGCTGAAAAAGCATGGGGCTCCATTAATCAGCAGGTGCAAAAGGATTGAGCCATGGCGAAAACAAAGTTGAAGATAGAATACGATTATGATTTTTGCCTGATTGGAATTGTAAGTTCTGAGAAGGATTTCCGTTTTTGCTGGATGCTGAATAATCAATTGGGACAGAAGTTTGCAAAGACCGAAGACCACGAATCGGCTGCAGGGAATCATTCCCTTTATTCTTATAATGATGAAAATACAATGCAGGAATATTACCTGATTGTTAATAAAGCAGATTCCGGAAAATTGCTTTTGGAAGAGCATCAGCACACCGATTACTTTATCATTATTAAGGGAGAAATTACAGACGAGGAAAAGAAGTACTTTGCTGAACAGATAAAAAAACTTAACAGTGTTTCCGCCTCTTATCTGATAGATGCTGAATCTCTGAAATCAAAACATAACCTGATATTTTAAAAAATGAAAACCGGAAACAAAACCAAGATAGTTGCTACAATAGGCCCTGCCTCTACATCCAAAGAAGTGTTGAGAGAAATGATTCTTTCAGGAATGAACATTTGCCGTATCAATTTTTCGCACGGCAATTATGATACAGTTGCGGAAACCATTCTCAACTTACGCGAACTGAATGTTGAAATGGAAACGTATGTTGGTGTTCTTGCCGACTTGCAAGGACCTAAATTGCGCATTGGGGAAGTAAAAGATAACGGTGTTGAATTAATCCCAGGCAATCAGGTGACTATTACTACAGTAAAAGCAATCAGCACTTCTGAACGAATATATATTACCTATCCGGAATTTCCGAAAGATGTAATTGTGGGAGAAAACGTATTGATTGATGATGGAAAGATTATTCTCACTGTTCTTGAATCAGACAATAATACGGAAGTAAAAGCAGTGGTTGTTCAAGGCGGAACACTAAGTTCGCGCAAAGGAGTAAACCTTCCTAACACAAAAATTTCACTTCCTTGTCTTACCGAAAAAGACATTAATGATTTGGACTTTGCCATAAAAAATAGCGTTGAGTGGATTGGTCTTTCATTTGTGCGTTCGGTAAATGATATTATAGATTTGAGAACGCGCATCAGGGCAGCAGGTTCATCCGCAAGAATTGTCGCGAAAATTGAAAAACCCGAAGCTTTGACTGAGATTGATGCCATTATCCACGCCACAGACGCTGTGATGGTAGCCCGCGGTGACCTTGGTGTAGAATTACCATTGGAACAAGTACCTACCATTCAAAAAATGCTGGTGCGCAAATGCATTCAGCAATCGCGCCCAATAATTATCGCTACACAAATGATGGAGAGTATGCTTACCAATCAATCTCCAACTAGGGCAGAAGTAAATGACGTTGCAAATGCAGTTTTAGATGGCGCTGATGCTGTAATGCTAAGCGAAGAAACCTCTGTTGGATTATATCCCGTAAAGACAGTGCAGCACATGCAACGGATTGTCCGTTATATCGAAGAACATGAACGAGGAATTTATTTCCGCGAGCATCACCCGGAGCCGCACGATGTTACTTTTATTTCAGATTCCATTTGCTACAATTCTTGTGTAATGGCCAAACATGCCAATGTTACAGCTATTTCAACGATGACAAATTCAGGATATACTGCATTTAAATTATCAAGCCACCGCCCGAAAGCAAACATATTTACATTCACTGATAACCCCACACTTCTAACAACGTTAAGCCTGCTTTGGGGCGTTTATGGTTTCTATTACGACAAGTATCAAAGTACCGACGATACTATTCAAGATATTCAGGACTTGCTTCTGAAGGAAGGCCTTGTTAAAAAAGGAGATTTTGTAATCAACATTGCAAGTACACCAATTAAGGACAGAGGCCGTGCCAATATGATTAAGCTTAGCCAGGTTGGGTAACTGTTTCTTTTATCTACATATTGTAGCCCCAATGTGCCTTTCATTTTCTTAGTTTTGTAATAATGCAAGAGGGGATAGTTTTAAAATCTTTAGGCCAACTTTATGAGGTGCTTACAAAAAGCAGTGGTGTGGTAAGTTGTACCCTGAAAGGTAATTTACGAATGAAAACAATAACAACTACCAACCCCGCTGTAGTTGGAGATACTGTTACTATTGACGAAACAGCACCAAATGAATACGTAATTACAGATGTTGCCCCGCGCAGAAACTACATTATCCGCCGCTCAAAAAAACTTTCGAAACAGTTTCAGATAATTGCTTCAAACATAGATCAGGTTTTTGTTTTGGTGACTATTACACATCCCAAAACACAAAATTCTTTTATTGACCGCATTCTTACAACTGCCGAGGCTTACCAAATAGATGCGCATTTGATTTTTAATAAAACGGATTTGTATACCGAAAAAAATAAGGCAGATGCCGAGGAAAGAATAGAAACGTATACCACTATTGGTTATCCCTGCCATTCTGTTTCATTGCTCGACGATAAACAGGTTTCAGACTTAAAAAAAATGTTTGCAAATAAGGTGTCCCTTTTGTGTGGAATGTCTGGCACCGGAAAATCCACACTCATAAATTATCTTGTTCCGGGTATAAACAGAAAGACCGGAATTATTTCCAAAGCACATAAAAAAGGAACTCACATGACAACCTTTTCGGAGATGATACCATTACCCGGAGGAGGCTTCATTATTGATACTCCCGGCATACAGGAGTTTGGCTTGGCAGATATAAATAAATACGAATTGTCCCAATATTTTCGTGAGATGAATTTGGTTCGCAACAATTGCAAATTCAACAGTTGTATGCATACCAACGAACCCGGATGTGCCGTAATGGAAGCTGTAGATAATGGAGAAATTGCACTCTCAAGATATGAGAGTTATTTAAGCATGTTACTTAATGAAGGCGAGGAGGAGGTTCGCTATGATTGAGAATTCAGTCAGTTCATCAGGTTCCAAAGAATATTTCGCGGGAAGAGGTGCACAGGTAAACCCTGCCAACCGATTTTTGAAAACATCTTATGTGCAGGAACATTGGGAAGGTATTGATGAAGATACTTTAACCGAAAACAAGCACACACAATATATTGAGGTATTTCCGAAGACCATTGTAAACAAAGTAGACAGTCCCGATTTAGGGGAATATTCTATGAACCCGTACCAGGGATGTGAACATGGCTGCCTCTATTGCTATGCCCGAAACACCCATGAATACTGGGGTTATAGTGCAGGTATGGAATTTGAGCAGAAAATATTAGTAAAGAAAAATGCTCCGCAACTGCTTGAAGAACTCTTTCAAAAACCAAAGTGGGCGCCTCATCCAATCATGTTTTCGGGTAACACAGATTGTTACCAACCTATAGAAAGGAAAATGCAAATTACCCGACAAATGTTGGAAGTATGCTTGAAATATCGCCACCCTGTCGGGATGATAACAAAGAACGCGCTTATACTGCGAGATTTGGATATTCTGACAGAAATGGCAAAACTGAAACTTGTGCATGTAATGATGACAATAACTTCTTTGGATGAAGACCTTAGAATGATAATGGAACCCCGCACCGTAACATATAAAAACAGGTTGAAAGTATTGAATCAGTTATCGGCAAATGGAATACCCTGTGGTGTGATGGTGGCTCCTATTATCCCAACCATTAATAGTTCTCACATACCTGATGTAATTTCAGCCGCAGCTAATAATGGAGCCACAAAAGCCGGCATGACAATTGTGCGCTTAAACGGACAAGTGGCTGTTATTTTTAAAGACTGGCTGCAGAAAAACTTCCCTGACCGAGCTGAAAAAGTCTGGCATCATATTGAATCCTGTCATGGAGGGCAAGTGAATGACTCCCGTTTTGGGACCCGAATGAGAGGCGAAGGAAAAATTGCAGAATCAATACACCAATTATTTAAATTATCGGTAAAAAGGTTCATAGGGGACTCCCCTAAATTTTCTTATGACTTATCTATTTTTAAGAGTAAAGGCAAGGAACAATTATCTTTGTTTGAATAATAACTAGTATTGAATGAATGTAGGTTTGGAAAAAATTATAGAGATTTAATATCGCATGAGAGTAGTCATCCAGCGCGTTTCTTCCGCCAGTGTTTCAGTCGATAAAAAAGTAATTGGCAGTTGTGCCAATGGCTTGCTTATCCTTGCAGGCATCGAGGATTTAGATGCTGAAGAAGACGCAGCATGGCTAAGCGCGAAAATTGTAAATCTTAGAATCTTTAATGACTCTGAGGATAAAATGAATCTCTCATTAAAAGATGTAAACGGCGAAATGCTCGTTGTTAGTCAATTTACTTTACATGCAAGCACTAAAAAAGGCAACCGCCCCTCCTACATACTTGCAGCCCGCCCTGAGAAAGCCCTTCCACTTTTCAATACATTTGTAGAGATGCTAAAAAAAGAATCAGAAAGGCCTGTTACAACCGGTGAATTTGGTGCACACATGGAGGTAAGCCTTGTAAATGACGGGCCGGTGACGATTATTATTGATTCCAAAAATAAGGAATAGTAAATCCCTTTTCATGAGAAAGAAGCTATTAATAGGCATACTTTGTTTGATAATAGTAGATGGCATACTTGCAATTCGGCAGCATTATTATAATTATGAAAATGATTTTCCCATCGATCAAAAAGCTCGCAATTTTCTGGCATTCTATAAACCAAATACCAGTTGGGTTTTTGAAAATTCAAACGGAAAACGGGATACAATTCTAGTACATATTGATTCCGTATTTTACCCACCTCAAGCAGGATTCTTAGCTCACGAACCGTATAAATTCATTGAAATACATTTTACAGAATCTTCAAAATATAAGCTGCAATATTATAAAGACGATTGTATATTAGATGGGATGACTATTCGAATTGAAAAATATAAATATAGTAAGGAAATTTCCTTTTCATGTTTCCGGGGTATTTCTACACTCAATGCAAGCGATACTCTTACAAAAGCAGATTCGTTAAAGCTTGATTCCGTTTTATTCGCTAAATATCTGGATATATTTGCTCAACCGGAACCGGCGAATTATTATACCACCGAATACACAGGTACAATGAAGGTAATTGTAAAGAATCCGAATCCTAACTATCACCCCTTAGACATTGCTGATATTTATTGGGTAAATAAATATGGTGTACTTGCTTATAAATTGCAGAATGGTGATTTTTGGAAACGAACAAATCTTAACTAAAATGAAAAACATGACCATAACCGAAGCTCAAAAATTTGTAGATAACTGGATAAATAAGCATGGAGTACGTTATTTTAATGTGCTTACCAATATGGCCATGCTTACTGAAGAAGTTGGTGAGGTTGCCCGTGTAATTGCCCGGACACATGGTGAACAGTCCTTTAAAAAATCGGATAAAGGAAAAGACCTGGGTGAAGAATTAGCAGATGTTATGTTTGTTCTTATTTGCATTGCGAATCAAACAGGCATTAACCTGGAAAAAGCATTTCTAAAAAATATTGAGAAAAAAGATAAGCGGGATAAGACAAGGCACAAAAGGAATCCGAAATTGAAGTAACCAGTTACCTGAACCCTAAGGGGTATTTGGTAGCCCTATTTAAGGCTTGGATCACCAACATATCCCCATATCTGCTTATATTTTAATAATTTTATACTTTCTGCGTTATACATAGATAAACCAGCAAGTGCTTACATTGAAACATACACGTCTGACGGTAATTTTATTGCTATCCTGTTTTATTCAATTACAGGCACAAAAAGATTCTTTGCAGATTAAAAAAAGCCAAACGCCTGTTAAAAAAGACTCTGTAGTAAAAGCACAAAATATTCCTTCGGCGATTCAGAAAAAACTATTTCTGAAAGTGGTTAATCTGGATTCTAGCTCTATCAAAGGTTTCAATCTGCCCGATTATGTTAGGGTTTTTGTTTCACCAACAGAACGCAAACAGGAATTGCAGAAATTAGTGGAAGCGCTTTATGATAAATCCTATCTCACAGCTACCGTGGATAGCATGGTACAGGATAGCACCAACCTAACTGCATTCCTCCATTCGGGAAGCCCCTATCAATGGGCCTATTTAAGGAAGGGGAATACGGAAGATGCTGCCTTAAGTTTATCCGGTTTCCGTGATAAAATATTCCGGGGTAAACCCTTTTATTTTAAAACGGCAGCCAAACTGATGAACCGGATTTTATCGTTTTATGAAAACCACGGATACCCGTTTGCTACAATAAAATTAGACAGCATAGGAATTAAAAACAATACTATTTCTGCTGCCCTGAAAGTGGATAAAAAATCAGTGGAAACAATAGATAGTATTGTTATAAAGGGTAATGTTAAGATATCGCAGCAATATCTTTTCGGGTATTTGGGTATTAAACCCGGAGACTTGTATGATGAATCGAAAGTGGCTGCAATGAATGCGCGTTTGCGGGCTTTGCCATTTGTGTCAGTAAGCAAACCCTTGCAGGTTGTGTTTATTCATGATAAAGCAAAAATATTACTTTATCTCACAAAGAAAAGCGCAAACCAAATCAACGGAATAATCGGAATATTGCCTAATAATACGGGGAAAGTAATACTAACCGGAGATATAAACCTGCAACTTCAAAATGCTTTTCATCGTGGTGATGAGTTAGGTTTCCACTGGCAGCATCTGCAACCACTCACCGAAAACCTGACTATTAATTTCAGCTATCCCTACCTTTTCCAAACACCTATTGGCCTTGATGAAAATTTCAAGTTGTATAAACAAGATACTACCTACCTGCAATTGGATAATAAAATCGGGCTGAAATATCTATTCATCGGGGGTAATTATTTAGAGGTGTTTTACCAAAGCATAGTTACCAGCCTTTTGTCAACCACTGCTTTGCAATATTTAACGGTGCTTCCCCCTTATGCTGATGCTACGACTGATTTATATGGACTTGAGTATAAGGTTCGCCACCTTGATTACATATATAATCCGCGCAGAGGTTATGAGTTGTTGGGTTCGGCGGCAGTAGGCCGAAAAAGCATACATGAAAATGCGAATGTTAATCCATCGGTATATGAGGGGTTGCAGCTCAATTCAATAGAATACCGTGGAAGTTTGAGTGCCGATTGTTATGTCCCTGTTGCTACACGGGCGGCTGTTAAGTTTGGTGTAAACGGAGGCTATATTCAGGCACCGTCACTTTTACTCAATGATCTTTTCCGGATAGGTGGATTCCAGGTATTAAGAGGTTTTAATGAGCAATCTATCTATGCTTCGCAATATGCGGTGGGTACTGTAGAGTTCCATTATTTACTGGAGCAAAATTCTTTCTTATTTGTGTTTTATGATCAGGGATGGGTGAAGGAAAGCCTTGCTTCGAACCTTGCATTTTATACCGATACACCTGCCGGATTTGGTGCGGGTATGGACTTCCAGACTAAAGCAGGAATATTTTCCCTTGCCTATGCATTGGGTAATGCAAAAGGAAATCCGCTGAACTTTGGTTCAGGGAAGATAAATTTCGGAATAGTGTATTACTACTAAAAGATACTTAGTGAGAATTGCCTTCTCCGTGTTCTTTTTTCAGGTCGTCCTTAACAAGAAAGTAGAAACCTGCAATAAAACCGACTCCTGTAAAGAAAACACCAAAAGTGCTTAACCCATGCGTATCCCACTTTACATCGAGCACTGCATAACGGAATGGCACTAAAAATGTAATTGCTAAAATGGCGAAAGCGATAAGTTTGTTTTTCATGAGTTGAGTATGAATTGAGAGGCCAAATGTAATAAAAAATATTAATTACATCATTGAGATTCTTCGCTACGCATTGCTCCGTTCAAAACGGACAAGGTTTCTCGAATAGGAGGGATGGGTTGTTGCGGCGGGCTTCGCCCGC